>JAOPUZ010000048.1 GCA_025966315.1 Frankiales bacterium
ACAGCTACCGACTCAAAGACCGAGACCTCGGACGCGTCCCCACCGCCGCGTCCGACGACAAATAGAACCGAAGATGGTCAGAGTTCGATTGCCGGAAACTGGTCAGCTTTCGCTTGCCGTTGACAACCCGTACTCGCCGACACCTTTTCGGTCAGTGTTTCGAGTAAGCGTGTTGTGGTGGGCGCTACTGGATTCGAACCAGTGACCGCTCGGGTGTAAACCGAGTGCTCTTCCGCTGAGCTAAGCGCCCCGCTCGGCTGTCGGGCGGCATCCGCAGGTGCATTCTGCCGCCCGCGACAGGGTACCCGGGGCCGCACCTAGTCGTTCGACGTACTGTCGTTGCGTGCTCGAAACCCTGCGCCAGCGCCGTTACCTCGGCCTGTTCGCAATCGTGCTCGTGATCGCGATCATCTGCGGTCTGGCTGGGACATGGCAGATTGCTCGGTTCAAAGAGAAGCACGACGCCAATCACGAGCTGCGGGCCAACAATCGGGACCAGACCGTCGACGTCGCGCAAGCGCTCGGCCCGGTCACCGCGCCGGTGATCGCGGGCGAGGCCGCTGAGTTCCGGCACGTTCGTGCGACCGGCACCTACCTGGCCGGCGATGAGACGCTGGTGCGCGGCCAGACCGTGAACTCAGACGTCGGCTACCTCGTGCTGACTCCGCTGCAGACGGCCGAGGGCGTGCTGTTGGTCGTGCGCGGCTTCGTCACCCAGACGGCCCAGGCCCTCGATACGCCGACCGTGCCGGCGGCGCCGGCCGGACAGGTCACCGTGATCGCCCGGGTAGAACCGACGACCACCAAGAACGACCGGTTCGGTCAGCTGCCCAAGAATCAGGTCGACACGATCAATCCGGCGTTGCAGGCCAGCCGATTGCACGCGCCGGTCTGGACGTCCTACGCCGAACTGCTGCCTAACCAGCCGGGCGGCGCCGGGCTGACCGCGATCCCGTCGCCGGACTTGTCCAACCCCGCCGGTGGCGCCGTCGAGCCCCAGCACCTGGCCTACATCTTGCAGTGGTACCTGTTTGCCGGCCTCGCCCTGGCGGTGCCCTTCGTGCTCGCCGGTGCCGAACGCCGCCGGGACGCCGAGCCCGACGAGGACCCGGATCGCAAGCCTTCGCTGGACGACCGCCTGGCCGGGTTGGGCTGACGCGCGCAATCCTCACAAGGCCAGCCGATGCAGGCCGCAATGCCTGCTGACGCGGGCGACAGCAGGCATTGCGCCTGCTGACGCGGGCAAGCCGCTAGTGCGGGTCCAGCGCGGCTATCGCGTCCAGCCACATTTGCGGATCGCGGCCCACGCCGATCTCGTTGGCCTCGCTGAACCGGATCACGCCGTCCGCGTCGACGAGAAACGTGCCCCGGTTGGCAGCGCCGGTGGCCGGGTTGAACACGCCGTAAGCCTGCGCCACCGCGCCGTGCGGCCAGAAATCGGCCAGTAACGGAAATTCGAGATCGTCGCGCTGGGCGAAGATCTTGTGCGAATAAATTGAATCGACGCTGATCGCGACGACTTGGACCCGATCGTTGCTGAACTCGTCGAGGTTCTCTCGCAGCCGGCCCAGCTCGCCGGTACAGATGTTGGTGAACGCAAACGGGTAGAACACGATGAGCACCGCACGATCACCCTTGAAGTCTGAAAGCCGCACGACCTCGTTGTTCTGATCGTGAAGCTCGAAGTCGGGGGCGATCTCACCGACCGCAAGCGGCGCCAGCCCGGTCGCCGCCGTCACCGGTTGCGTCCCTTATCCGCTTTATCGGACTTGTCGGACGATCCTTTGGATCGACGCTGGGCCAGCCGTGCGCCGGTCCAGTCTGCTCCTAGCGGCAGCAGCGAGGTTTGCGACAGGCCAGCCGTCGGGGCCGCCTCGGAAATGTCGGACGGTTCGACGTAGCCCGCACGTCCCCGTTTCGGGGTCAGCAGCCAGATCACCCCGTTGTCAGCCAGCGGCGCGATCGCGTCGACCAGTACGTCGACCAGATCGTCATCGTCAGAGCGGTACCAGAGCACCACGACGTCGACGACCTCGTCTGAATCCTCATCGACCATCTCGTCGTTGAGACGGTCCTCGATTGCATCGCGCAGCTCGGCGTCGACGTCGTCGTCGTACCCGATTTCTTGCACGACCATTCCTTGCTCGATACCCAGCCGCTCAACCAGCGCGGCCAAGTTATCCCCGGTGCCGGGGGTGGTGCTCACTGCCAGCCTCCTAATGTTGCGTCGAGTCGTGACGACCGCTAACCGGTAGTGGTCGAGGGTCTTCCGCGTAGATAACCACACTGCTCCCACGATGCAACCGTATGGGGCCAGAAGTTGGCTACCGGCCGGTAAACATCCTGTGACACATGCCTTGCGAGGGAGGAGGACAATGAACGCGTGACTAGTGATCGCTACAGCATCATCACTGATGGACTACCCAGCCAGCTGCCCGATATTGATCCCGGCGAAACCCGCGAATGGATCGAATCTCTGGACGCAGCAATCGACCACGACGGGCGGCAGCGAGCCCGCTACCTGATGTTGAGACTGTTGGAACGCGCGCGCGAACGACAGGTCGGCGTGCCTGCGCTGCGCAGCACGGACTACATAAACTCGATCCCGCCCGAACGTGAACCGTGGTTCCCCGGCGATGAAGACATCGAACGCCGGATCCGTGCCTACATCCGCTGGAACGCCGCCATCATGGTGAGCCGCGCCAACAAGCACCTCGGCGTCGGCGGCCACATTGCCACTTACGCTTCGGCGGCATCGCTGTACGAGGTCGGCTTCAACCACTTCTTCCGGGGCAAGGATCTCGCCTCCGGCATGGGTGACCAGGTGTATTTCCAGGGCCACGCCGCGCCCGGTATCTACGCCCGCGCCTTCCTCGAAGGCCGGCTCACCGAGCGGCACCTGGACGGTTTCCGGCAGGAACAGTCGCGAGCCCCGTACGGCCTGTCGTCTTACCCGCACCCACGGTTGATGCCCGAGTTCTGGGAGTTCCCGACCGTGTCGATGGGCTTGGGCCCGATCGGTGCCATCTATCAGGCGCGGTTCAACCGCTACCTGAACGCCCGCGGCATCACCGACACCTCGCAGTCGCACGTCTGGGCGTTTCTCGGCGACGGCGAGATGGACGAGGTCGAGTCGCTCGGCGCCATAGGGGTGGCGGCCCGCGAAGAGCTGGACAACCTCACCTTCGTCATCAACTGCAACCTGCAGCGGCTGGACGGGCCGGTGCGTGGCAACGGCAAGATCATCCAGGAACTCGAATCCAACTTCCGCGGGGCCGGCTGGAACGTCATCAAAGTCATCTGGGGACGGGACTGGGATCCGCTACTGGCCCAGGACCGCGACGGGGTCCTCGTCAACAAGATGAACACCACGCCGGACGGGCAGTTCCAGACCTACAGCGTCGAGGAGGGGGCCTACATCCGCGAGAACTTCTTCGGCGGTGACCCGCGACTGCGCAAGATCGTCGAGGACCTCACCGACGACGACCTGCGCAAGCTCTCCCGGGGCGGGCACGATTACCGCAAGGTGTACGCCGCGTTCGCGTCGGCCCGAGCACACGTCGGGCAGCCCACGGTGATCCTGGCTCACACGATCAAGGGCTGGACGCTGGAGAGCTTCGAGGGCCGCAACGCGACCCACCAGATGAAGAAGCTGAACAAGAACGACCTCAAGGCCTTCCGGGACCGCCTGTACCTGCCGATCACCGACGAGGCACTGGAGGCGGATCTGCCGCCGTACTTCCACCCGGGTGAGAAGTCGGACGAAATCTCTTACATGAAGGAACGACGCGAAGCCCTGGGCGGCTCGCTGCCGAAACGGGTCAATCGGGCCAAGCAGCTGGTGCTGCCCGCGTCGGACTCCTCGCCCTATGAGGACCTGCGCAAGGGATCGGGTAAGCAGGTCGTGGCGACCACCCAGGTCGTGGTCCGGCTGTTCAAGGACCTCATGCGGGACAAGCAGATCGGGCACCGTTTCGTGCCGATCATTCCGGACGAGGCTCGCACCTTCGGGCTGGACGCGATCTTCCCGACCGCCAAGATCTACTCTCCGCACGGTCAGGAATACGACGCCGTCGACCGCGACATGCTGTTGTCCTACAAGGAATCTCAACAGGGTCAGATCCTGCACGAAGGAATCAGCGAGGCCGGTTCGACCGCGTCGCTGATCGCCGCGGGCACGGCGTACTCCACGCACGGCGAGCCGATGATTCCGTTCTACATCTTCTATTCGATGTTCGGATTCCAGCGGACCGGCGACCAGTTCTGGCAGTTTGCCGACCAGCTGGGGCGCGGTTTCGTGCTCGGTGCCACAGCTGGGCGAACGACCCTCACCGGCGAAGGCTTGCAGCATGCCGACGGCCATTCGCTGCTGCTGGCCTCTACCAACCCGGCCTGCGTGGCCTACGACCCCGCCTACGCCTACGAGCTGACGCACATCGTTGAATCCGGCCTGAGTCGCATGTACGGCTCGTCGCAGCAGCATCCGCAGGGCGAGGACGTGTTCTTCTACCTGACCATCTACAACGAGCCGATCCCGCAGCCGGCGCAACCGGCCGACGTCGATGTGGAGGGCATCCTCCGGGGTATGCATCGGATATCCACGGCGCTCGGCGAGCCGGGCCGGCCGCGGGCTCAAGTGCTGGCCTCGGGCGTTGCCGTTCCGTGGGCGCTCAAGGCCCAGCAACTGCTCGGTTCCGACTGGGGCGTGGATGCCGACGTGTGGTCGGTGACGTCCTGGAACGAGCTGCGGCGCGACGCCCTGGCCGCGGACGAGCACAACTTCCTCGACCCCGGGTCAGAGCCGGTCACGCCGTTCGTGACCAGCAAGCTGGCCGATGCGAACGGTCCGTTCATCGGGGTATCGGACTACATGCGGGCCGTACCGGACCAGATCTCGCAGTGGATCCCGGGCGACTGGAGCTCGCTGGGGGCCGACGGCTTCGGCTTCGCCGACACCCGGGGGGCGGCCCGGCGTTTCTTCCACATCGACGCCGAGTCGATCGTGGTGAACGTACTGGCGCAATTGGCCAAGCGCGGCGAGGTCAACCCGGGCGCACCCAAGGAAGCATTCGACCGGTACCGGCTACTCGATGTTGCCGCGGCCGAGGCGGGATCCGCGGCGGGCGATTCCTAGCCCACTCCTAGCCCGGCGGTTATATCGCAACGTCCGACGGCTCTCCGATGAGGCTAGGCCCCATCGGAGAGCCGCTCACAGACCATGACGAGCGATGGATCGAGGCTTAGCTCGCTGGCCTCGCCGGATCCATCGTCGTCGTGACCGAAAATAAGCTGAAGTCAATAATGACTGACACCACCAGGGCCAGTACAAAAATAATCAGCGGAGCCTGGTACCAACCCATGCCAGTCTTACGAAGCAGGGCATATGACAGCCCCGCCCCAGCGACAGCGAGCACTGGTGTCACTAGCGGCATCGCAAGTGACGACACCAACACAAGGGCAGCAACCAGGATCAGGCCAATCAAACCCAGTGATACCCGTGGCTTGGACTGCAAGGCTCCGACGGGCCGTCGTTGATGCGGCTGAGCAGCAGCGTTACTAACTCTCCGGCTCCGCCGCTGTCACCAGCTCGCCCGCAAACTGCGAAAACAGCACCCCTACATGCCCGAGCAGCATATGGCCGTACTCATGCCCGAGCGTCACCTCACGGTTCAAGGCTGAACGCGGCACCACCAACACGTCGGTATCTTCGGTTTCAATCCACTGCCCAAACGTGCCGATAGGCAAATCGAAATGCTGGATGGTCAGGGGCCGACCGCGCAACCGCGCCACCGCTGGAGCCAGCGCTTCCACGGAGGACAGCTCAGCCGACTTCGCCACGTCAAGCAAGCGGTTGACCGCTACATTTGGTCTGCCGTCCATCGGTCACTCCTGATCTCAAGTCGTGCGAACGATACATCAGGGAGAATCTTACGATGGCACAACATATAGCCAGTAACGGACATAGAGCTCGTCCGCTCATACCGGGTCCACCAGACCGCGGCCTCCTCTGCTCCTTCCACCGCCTTGGCGCAGAAGGGTGATCGCACTACCGCCCCACGATCCTCGCGGACGATGCCAACGCTCACAAACCGACTATCTAGTGTCCCTGCTGCGTCCTGGTCGGGTGGGCCGGCTCGGTTCCGGGCGGGCCGAGGTCCGTCCACGACACCGGTGTCGCGCCGACGTCGGGTAACTCGAGCGCGGGGTCGTCGCTCTGCAGCAGGCCGAGCAGCCGGACGCCGAATATCGCCGCGATCCGAGCCTGCTGGGCGATGATGTCGGTGAGGGCGTGGGCGGTCGACGGTTCGCGGCGGACGAAGGCATCAAAGCGCAGCAGGACAAGCACGATGCCGATCTCAGACGCCGTCTCGCGGCGGCCGCTGGCGGCTGGGCCAGCTGTTGAGTCGGCGCCGACCGGCGGCGTGACCAGCGAGCCGAGGCCGTCGTTCAACGCGTCGAGATTGGCACCGTAGTAGTCCGGGAGTTCCAGCAAGGTGGCCAGATCCGCGTGCATGGCCGCGGAATCCGACCAGGACCCGGCGTCGGCGACCAGCACCCGGTAGCCATGCGCCCGCAGCCACCCGGTCGCCTCGTCGAGGATCTGCATCCGGTGGAACAACGTCACGAACCCGCGCAGCGCTAGCCTCAGATCAAGCGCGTCCGACGGTTCCGAGGGAGCATTCCAGACCGCCACGTCCTGAGCCTAAGCGCTCGGCGTCGCCCGCATCGGCAAGCTCGGCCCCGGCCGCCTCGAGCAGCTGACCGAGCGGCAGCTCGATCTTGGTCGTCGCGTACGGGTCCCCGCGAGTGGGACCTTGGTTGGCGATCACGATCGGGATACCCCGGTCTGCCGCCCGACGTACGAACCTGAAGCCGGAGGCCACCGTCAACGAGGAACCGAGAACGACCAGCAGCTTCGACCGTTCGACCAGTGAGTAGCAGAACGACACCCGCTCGGGAGGCACATTCTCGCCGAAGAAGATCACGTCGGGCTTGAGCGGGCCGGAGCCGCAGGCGGCGCAGTCCACAACCTGAAACGAATCGATGACGCCATCATCGATATCGACATCGCCGTCCGGCTTGATCACGTCATCGGCCACGCTGCCCGGGCTGATGTGCAGGTTCGCCGCCTGCAGCCTGCGGTCCAGTGCGTCCCGTGGTGAGACCGTGCGGCACGACATGCAGATCACCCGGTTCAGGCCGCCGTGCAATTCCTCGACGCGTTCGGCGCCGGCCTGCTGATGCAGTCCGTCGACGTTCTGGGTGATGACGTGATCGAGCCAACCGCCCCGTTCCAGCTGGGCGACGGCAAAGTGACCGCGGTTGGGTCGCGCGCTGGCGATGCGTCGCCATCCGATGAAGCTTCGAGCCCAATAACGCTGCCGGGCCTGGTCGCTGCCGAGAAAGTCCTGCACCGTCATCGGTGTCGCCGGGTTGGCCCGACCGGTCGGGCCGCGATAATCCGGGATTCCGGATTCGGTCGACATCCCCGCGCCGCCCAGCGCGACGGTGCGGCCGGGACCGGCTGCGGTCATCGCCTCGACGAGTCGGTTGACTCCGTCGTCGAGGTCGTCGATCACTTCGGTCACCATTCGAGAGTACGACGCAGGCTCGAACGCTCGAGCCGTCCGCCGCTAACCCAGATCCGACGCCAGCTGCCAGACCAGGATCTCCGACGGCTCCGCGGCCGTGAACTCGATCGGTGAGCCGGATCGGCCGGTCACCCGCAGGGCGTCCCCAGCGACCAGCCCGTATTCATCGCGCGGTTGATCGTCCGGACCAGCGCTCGCCAACCCTCGACCGACGGCAAGGTAGCTGTGCACGAACTCCGCGGTCGGCAGCATCACCGACTCACCGGCGGCCAGCCGTCCAACCCAGAGCGTGGCCGATGGCTGGCGCAGGGTCAACGCACCATTCGCGATCTCGTCCGGTACGCCCGATGCCACCGAGACCAAGCCCCCCGCGGCCAATCTGGCCCGGCAATCCGCCTGCGCATAGTCCGCCGGGGCGCCCCGAGTCTCGGGGGCCAGCCACATCTGCAGGTACCGCACCGGATCGTCGCCGACGTTGCGTTCCGAATGCCGCACGCCGGAGCCGGCACTCAGCCGCTGTACATCCCCCGGCCGCGACACCTCGCGATGTCCGGCCGAATCTCGATGCTCCAGCGAGCCCGCCAGCACCCAGGTGACGATCTCGATCTCGGCGTGTGGATGCAGGTCGAACCCGCTGCCCGGCGCCAGCACGTCATCGTTATGGGCGAGCAGCGGCCCGAAGTGGGTCTGGGACGGGTCGTAGTACTGACCGAAGGAAAAGCTATGCCGCGATTCCAGCCAGTCGTTCTGCGTCATGCCGCGCGACGCGGCCGGCCGCTGAGAGATCAACACTCCCCCAGTATCAGTGAGCCTGGTTATCGTTCAGTTGTGGCAACCACCTCGGCGATTCCGCCCGCGTCGGCCCACGCGGCCGGCGACGGTGCGGAGCAGCGCGTGGAAACGATGCCGACAGAAGCAACGATCCGGCGCATCGAGCAGTCCTCCGGTGCACTGGCCACCCGCAGCGTGGCTCGGATGGATGAGGAATTGATCTGGTTCCGACGGCTGCCGGCCGACCAGCGATCGTGGGTGACGCTGGTGGCGCAGGCCGGTATCGCCTCGTTCGTGGCCTGGCTGCGTGCGCCCGAGGACGCCACCCGGCTCACCGGCGACGTTTTCGGCACGGCGCCGCGTGAGCTGACCCGTCGCGTGTCACTTCGGCAGACCGTCGAGCTCGTCCGGCAGACGATCGCGGTCGTCGAGGAACAAGTGCCGGCTCTCGCCGTGTCCGGCGACGGGCAAGCCGTGGTCGACGCCGTGCTGCGGTTCTCCCGCGAGATCGCGTTCGCCGCCGCGCTCGTGTACGCCACCGCCGCCGAAACCCGCGGAGCCTGGGACGCCCGGTTGGAGGCGCTGGTCATCGATGGCCTCGTGCGGGGCGAAAGCACGCTGACGTCCCAGCGGTCGCCGGCCAGCCAGCTCGCTGCGCTGGGGTGGCGCAACGAGGGCGCGGTAACCGCCGTCACCGGCAGCACCCGCCTCGACCGGGATCCGGCCGACGTGCTGGACGGCGTGCACCGGGCCGCCCGCCGACGCGGGTACGACGTGCTCGCCGGCGTACACGGTGGGCGGCTGCTCGTCGTGCTCGGCGGCGTCGACAACGCGCTGGCCGCGGCCACCGCGATCATCGACGAGTTCGGCGCCGGCCCGGTCGTCTTCGGCGGGGCCGAACCGACCGCCGCCGGCGCGGTAGCCGTCACCGCGGTCGCGCTCAGCGGGCTGCGCGCGGCCGCGGCCTGGCCGGGCGCGCCCCGTCCGGTGTCGGCCGACGACCTGTTGCCCGAGCGAAGCCTGGTCGGGGACGCGACGGCGCGGGCCCAGCTCATCAAGTCCGTCTACCGGCCGTTGGTGGCCAGCGGCGCGGTGTTGCTCGAAACCGTGGTCAGCTATCTGGACAGCGGTCGCGCCCTGGAATCGGCCGCGCGCCAGCTGTTCGTACACACCAACACCGTGCGCTATCGACTGCGCCGGGTCGCGGAGGTGTGCGGCCAGGCCCCCACCGAACCGCGCGGCGCGTTCACCATCCAGATCGCCATCGCACTGGGCCGGCTGGCCGACGCCGGGCCTGAACCGGTGACCGTCGACCCGGGTAGATAACTTGCCGCCAATATGGAATCTCTCATACAAAAATCGCTTACAATTCCGTATTGTTCGGATACGCTTGTAGGTAACCTACAAGCAAACGCGCAGAACACTGTGCGTGCCGTGCTCGCCCAATACCTCACCGACAAGGCACCGTCAGTAGCTGTGATCGCTCTCCTCGCTCCCGGACAGGGATCCCAGACTCCGGGGATGCTGTCCCCCTGGCTCGAACTCGCCGGCACCGCTGAGACCGTGGCGGCGTTCTCCGACATCACCGGCCTGGACCTGCTCCGGCTGGGTACGACGGCGGATGCCGACGAGATTCGGGACACCGCCGTCACACAACCCCTCATCGTCGCCGTCGGCCTGATCGTCGCCGCGCAGCTCGAACTCGGCGAGGTGGTGACCGCCGGGCACAGCATCGGCGAGGTGACCGCCGCCGCGGTCGCCGGCGCGCTGAGCCCCACCGAGGCGGTCGGTTTCGCCGCGCGCCGTGGAGCCGAGATGGCCGCCGCCTGTGCGGCCACCCCGACCTCGATGGCGGCCGTGCTGGGCGGTGACCCGGATGAGATCGTCGCCGCCATCGTCCGGCTCGGCCTGACGCCGGCCAACCGGAACGGCGCCGGCCAGATCGTCGCGGCCGGTTCGGCCGACCTCATCGCCGACCTCATCGCCAACCCGCCGGCGGGGGCGCGGGTCCGCCCGCTGCAGGTCGCGGGTGCATTCCACACCAGCTATATGGCCCCGGCCGAACAGCACCTTCGTGCCATTGCCGCCGAGCTCACCCCCATCGATCCCAAGCACATCCTGCTGTCCAACGCCGACGGAACCGCAGTCTCCGACGGCCGTACCGTGCTGGCCCGCCTCGTCGCCCAGGTGACGCGGCCGGTGCGCTGGGACCTCTGTCTCAGCACGCTCCGATCGCTGCAGGTGAACGCCGTCATCGAACTACCGCCGGCCGGCACCCTGACCGGCATCGCCAAGCGCGAACTGCCCGGCGTGCAGTTGTTGGCAATCAAGGGCCCGGACGACCTGGCCGCCGCCCAGACCATGATCGACAGCCGGCCGCAGCACGGGCAGGGTGAGCACACGCCGGACATGCGGGTCGTGATCACGCCGACCAAAGGGATCTTCACCCGCGCGCAGGGCCTGGACGAAGGCGAAGCGATCGTCGGCGGGGCCCGGATCGGCACCATCCGCACCAACCGCGACGAGTTCGCCGTGGTCGCACCCGCTTCTGGCGTACTCGCCGAGTGGTTGAAGTGGGACGGCGACATCGTCGGGGCCGGCCTGCCCGTCGCTCGGTTGTCCACCGGAACGGAAGGCTAACCAGATGCCATCCCCCAGCCTGCAGATGCCCGCGCGGCCGACCGGCGCACGAATAGTGGCGATGGGGCACTACCAGCCCGACCAGGTCGTCACCAACGACGACCTGGTGGCTCGCGGCGTGGACTCCAACGACGAATGGATCCAGAGTCGCGTCGGTATCGCCGAGCGTCGGTTCGCGACGACGGAGTCGGTGGTCGACATGGCCGAGGGCGCCGCCAGCAAGGCGATCGCCAATTCCGGCATCTCGGTCGGTGAGTTCGACCTGGTCATCCTGGCGACCTGCACGATGCTCTATCCGGTGCCCGGTGGCGCCGCCGAGCTGGCCAGTCGACTCGGCATCAACGCCCCCGGCGCGTACGACCTGAACGCGGCCTGCGCCGGCTTCGCCTACGCCGTCAACGCGGCCTCGAACGCCATCCTCACCGGGCAGGCCCACACGGTGTTGGTGGTCGGTGCCGAGAAGCTGTCGGACTGGATCGACTACAACGACCGGACCGCCTGCATCATCTTCGCCGACGGGGCGGGCGCGGCCGTCATCACCGCCAGCGACGAGATGGCGATCGGTCCGGTGGTGTGGGGGTCCAGCGGCGAGAATTACGGCGCCATCACCACCAACCCCGACACGCACGCGCTGATCCAAGACGGCCAGGCGGTCTACCGGTGGGCGACCTCGACCATCGCCGACGTCGGACGGCAAGCCTGCGAGGCTGCCGGGGTCAAGCCCACCGACTTAGCCGCGTTCGTGCCGCACCAGGCCAACCTGCGGATCATCGAGCTGGTGGCGAAGAAGCTTGGCATCACCGGCGAGGGCAGCAAGACGGCCATCGCTCGCGACATCGTCACCGCTGGCAACACGTCGTCGGCCTCCATTCCGTTGGCCCTGTCGAAGATGCTGGAACGAGGCGAGATCCCGAGCGGTGAACCCGTGCTGATGATCGGTTTCGGCGCCGGTCTGACCTACGCCGGACAGGTAATCCTGGCGCCCTGATCGGCGTCCGGCTCAGCGCCGCCGACCGCGGTCCACGCCGTGGCGGCGACATTCCGGCCCCATCGTTAGATCCGTTCCGACCGGGACGGCCCACCCACCGGACGAGACCGTCCGATGCAGAGAGGTAGAGATTCCGTGGCAACAACCGAAGAGATCCTGGCCGGCATGGCGGAGATCCTCAATGAGGTCGCCGACGTCGCCCCCGAGGACGTCACCGTCGACAAGTCGTTCACCGATGACCTCGACGTCGACTCGCTGTCGATGGTCGAGGTTGCGATGGCCGCCGAGGACAAGTTCGGCGTCAAGATCCCGGACGAGGAACTGCCCAAGCTCAAGACCGTCGGCGACGCGGTGTCCTACATCGAATCCCACCCGGCCGCCTGACCGCTCCGCCTGAAGACCAGCCGTCGACGCCCCCGAAACGAGAAGGAAGCAGCATCATGACCGAGCAGCACGTAAACACCCACGACCCTGTGGTGGTGACCGGGCTCGGCGCGACCACTCCGCTCGGGGGCGACGTCGCCACTTTCTGGCGCAACCTGCTGGCCGGCAAGTCCGGGATCTCCGCGCTCACCGAATCGTGGGCACCCGACATTGCCGTCCGCATCGCCGGTCGGATGGCGGTCGATCCCACCGAGACGATCCCCCGGGTGCAGGCTCGGCGCCTCGACCGGGCCCAGCAAGCGGCCCTGGTCGCGGCTGACGAAGCCTGGGAGGATGCCGGCTTCAAAGGCACCAGCGAAGAGAACGGCCTTGATCCACAACGGGTCGCGGTCGTTGTCGGCACCGGAATCGGTGGCGTCACCAGCCTGATGGACCAGCACGACATAATGCACGCCAAGGGCGCCAGCCGGGTGTCGCCACTGCTGATCCCGATGGACATGCCGAACGGGCCGGCCGCCTACATCGGGCTGAAGGTCGGTGCCCGGGCCGGCGTACACACCCCGGTCAGCGCCTGTGCATCAGGGGCCGAGGCAATCTCCTACGGTCTGGATCTGATCGAGCTCGGCCGCGCGGACGTCGTCGTGGTGGGCGGCACCGAATCCTGCATCCACCCGCTCACCATTTCCGGCTTCGCCCAGATGCGGGCGATGTCGACTCGTAACGACGAGCCGACCCGCGCGTCCCGACCGTACGACAAGGGACGTGACGGTTTCGTACTCGGTGAGGGCTCCGGAATCCTGGTGCTGGAACGGCTTTCCTCGGCCCGTGCGCGTGGCCGCGAACCGTATGCGGTGCTCGGCGGCGCCGGCGTCACCGCCGATTCCTACGACATCGTGCAGCCCGATCCGGCCGGCAGCGGCCAGGCCCGGGCCGCCCGGATCGCCATCGAACGTTCCGGGATCGCCTTCGACGACGTGGTGCACGTCAACGCGCACGCCACCTCGACGCCGGTCGGCGATATGGCTGAGGCGATCTGGCTGGCCAAGCTGCTCGGCGAGGACACCGTGGTCTCGGCCACAAAGTCGATGACCGGACATCTGCTCGGAGCGGCCGGCGCGATCGAGGCGATCGCCACCGTGCTGGCCATCAAGAACGACATCGTGCCGCCGACCATCAACCTTGATGATCCCGACGACGCGCTCACGGTCGACGTGCCCCGCGAGGCCCGGTCGATGACCGTTACGGCAGCACTGAACAACTCGTTCGGTTTCGGCGGCCACAATGCCGCACTGCTGTTCCACAAACTGTAGGAGGTTGGCGTGACGGCAGTAACCGACAAGCCCGGCACGGGCGTCGCCGACGTTGACCCGCGTGACGTCGAATTCCGACTCGGGCAATTGCTCGACGCCGGCAGCATGGAGGCGATTGCGCCCCGCGACGATTCCGGTGTCTACGCGGTGCGCGGCACCATTCACGGCTCTCCGGTCACCGCATTCTGCACCGACGCCATGATCATGGGTGGCGCCATGGGCGCGGCCGGCTGCCGGCACATCGTCGATGCGATCGACACCGCCCTGCGCGAGCGCATCCCGGTCATCGGCCTGTGGCATTGCGGTGGCGCCCGGTTGGCAGACGGGGTCGAGGCGCTGGACGCTGTCGGCCTGGTGTTCCAGGCGATGATCCGTGCGTCGGGTCGGGTGCCGCAGATCTCAGTGGTGCTCGGGCCGGCCGCCGGCGGCGCTGCGTACGGACCCGCGCTCACCGACCTGGTCATCATGTCCGCGGCGGGACGCGTTTTCGTCACCGGGCCGGACGTCGTGCGCAGCGTCACCGGCGAGAACGTCGACATGGAATCCCTGGGCGGGCCGGACACGCACGGCCGCCGTAGCGGCGTGGTGCACGTGATCACCGAGGACGACGCCAGCGCGCTGAGCGAGGCGCGGCGGCTGACCGATCTGCTCGCCGTCCAAGGCCGTTTCGATCTGAGCACGCTCGGGCCGGACCCGGACCTCGGGGCGCTCCTTCCGGAGAACCGGAAGCGGGCCTATGACGTGCACCCGCTGGTGAACGGGTTGCTCGACGCGGACAGCTTCTTCGAGCTGCACGCGAAGTGGGCGCCCAACATCGTGACCGGGCTGGGCCGGCTGGCCGGTCGTACGGTCGGCGTGATCGCCAACAATCCGCTGCGACTCGGCGGTTGCCTGGATTCACCGTCCGCAGAAAAGGCCGCACGGTTCGTCCGGATGTGCGATGCATTCGGTGTGCCGCTGGTCGTGCTGGTGGACGTGCCGGGTTACCTGCCCGGTGTCGGCCAGGAATGGGACGGCGTCGTGCGCCGCGGCGCGAAGCTGCTGCACGCCTTCGGTGAGGCGGTCGTCCCGCGGCTGACGCTGGTGACCCGCAAGGCCTACGGCGGCGCGTACATCGCGATGAACGCCCGCTCACTCGGGTCCAACGTGGTCTGGGCCTGGCCCGGAGCAGAGGTTGCCGTCATGGGCGCGACCGCCGCGGTCGGGATCCTGCACCGCAAGAAGCTGGCCGCAGCCCCGGACGGTGAGCGCGAGGCCTTGCACGCTCAACTGGCCGCGGAGCACGAACGGATTGCCGGCGGCGTGGCTCGCGCCCGCGAAATCGGTGTGGTGGACGATGTGGTCGGGCCGGAAGAGACCCGCTCGCGGATCGCAACGGCGCTGGCCGATCTGCCGCAAGCCCGGGGCGCGCACGGCAACATCCCGCTGTAGTCGCTGGTCGGCCGCTACCCGACCGCTTGTCGCCTGGTCGGCCGCGAGTCGCTGGCCGGCGGCTAAACGACTTTGTGCAGCATGGTGACCGGCGATCCGTCGCCGGCGTTGCGATAGGGCTCCAGTTCCGCGTCCCACGATGAGCCAAGGAGTTCGTGCAGCCCATGCGCGAACTCGTCGGCCGACCGGGCCCGCTCCAACAGGGCGCGTAGCCGTTCCTCGCCGACGACCAGGTCGCCGTTGGCCGAGACCATGCTGCGGTGAAAGCCCCGCCCGGGTACATAGGCAAGCCGTTCGCCATCGGTGCCGGCCGTGCCGTCCTCGGTGATTTCGAACCGCAGCATCGGCCAGGCGCGCAGCGCGGCGGACATCTTGGCGGCCATCCCGGTGGGGCCGACCCAACTCGCTTCGGCCCGCAACTGCCCGGGCGATGCCGGCTGAGCCGTCCAGCTGAGCTTGCAAGGGTGCGCTAATACGCCGGCCAGCGCCCACTCCACATGGGGAGCGATGGCGGCTGGGCAGCAATGAATGAACACCACACCCCGGGTGTTCCGAGGAGCAAGTGCATTCTGAGCACCAGACATCGCGCACCTCCGCAACTCGACGGCAACGTCTTCCCCAAGCCCTGCCGTGTGCGTGCGCGGTACGTGTTTTGCGTGATACCTGTGGGCGCTGTGATGCCCACGTGAACATTGTTACCTATGTGACCCCGATTGCGCCAGCGACGGCCCGCATCCAGCGGCCGTCAGCCCCCGCTCTTGCGCCGGAACTGACGCTTGGCTGCCGCCCGGGAATGCTCGCCGTGGATTTTGGTCGCGTCCGGACCGGCACCCGCGTGGGTGTCGCCCTGCTGGCCGCGTTTACGTTCCAGAGCGGCCCGGAACTGGGCTTTGACGTCCGCCGCCTCGGACGGCGCCGCGGTGGACGGCGCGCTCTGCGCGGTCGCCGCTTCGTCGGCCGCTGCATCGGGCTGGCCGGCGCCGGTGGCCGCCTGGGTTGATTTCTCGGTACTCATGCCCACACGATCCCACGACGACCGGCCGGCAGCCAGCACCGGCCAGCCGATTGTGGGACGCTCGGGCCATTCTCGGTATATCGCTCGTCCGTCTCCTGCGCTACGTTGCTCGGCAGTACTTTCGGCGCCCAAGAACTGCGTCGTCACGTGCGGCTTGGCGACCGCGGAGGTGCACTCGTGCTTCGGCTCGATGTCAATGTGTTCGACTACGTCATCCTGGCCATCTACTTCATCCTGGTCGTCGGCATCGGGGTGATGGCTCGACGCGCGATCGCCACCAGCGAGGATTTCCTGCTCTCCGGGCGTTCCCTGCCGGCCTGGGTTACCGGCTTGGCCTTCATCTCGGCGAATCTCGGTGCGATCGAGATCCTGGGGATGGCAGCCAACGGCGCCCAATACGGTTTGTCCACGGTGCACTTCTATTGGATCGGCGCCGTGCCGGCCATGATCTTCCTCGGCGTCGTGATGATGCCGTTCTACTACGGTTCACGGGTACGCAGTGTGCCGGAGTTCCTGCTCCGCCGATTCAATCGCGAAACGCATTTGTTCAACGCTTTATCGTTCGCGCTGGCCGCCGTCCTGACCGCGGGCGTGAATCTCTACGCGCTGGCCCTGGTCATCAACGCCCTCATCGGCTGGCCCATCTGGGTTTCGGTGCTCTTGTCCGCCCTATTCGTGCTCGCCTACATTCTGCTCGGCGGCCTGTCGGGCGCGATCTACAACGAGGTTCTGCAATTTTTCGTCATCATCGCGGGACTGATTCCGTTGGTGATCATCGGACTTCACGAAGTCGGCGGTTACAGCGGACTGAAAGAGAAGGTGTCGCATACGGCCCTCGGCCCCAACTCGTTCGACACCTGGGGTGGTACGAACGTCGGGCATTGGACGAACCCGCTGGGTGACTGGATCGGGATCGTCATGGGGCTCGGGTTCGTGCTGTCCTTCGGTTACTGGACGACCAACTTCGCCGAGGTGCAGCGTGCATTGTCGGCCAAAGACCTTTCCGCAGCTCAGCGAACTCCGCTGATCGGTTCGTTCCCGAAGATCTTCATCCCGGTCCTGACGATCATTCCCGGGCTCATCGCGTTGGTCCTGATCCCGAACCTGGGCAAGGACAAGAACGTCACGTACAACGACGCCATCCCGCTGCTCATGAATCGGTTCCTGCCCAACGGCGCACTAGGCATTGCGCTGGCCGGACTGCTGGCCGCCTTCATGGCCGGCATGGCCGCCAACGTCAGTTCGTTCAACACCGTGTTCACCTATGACATCTGGCAGACATACATCGTCAAGGGACGACGCGACGGTTACTACCTGAAGGTCGGGCGGGTCGTCACGGTAGTGGGAATCGTCATCGGCATCGGCACGGCGTTCATCGCGTCGGGTTACAGCAACATCATGAATTACATCCAACTGCTGTTCTCATTCTTCAACGCACCATTGTTCGCGACCTTCATCATCGCGATGTTCTGGCGCCGCTCCACGCCTTGGGCCGGCCTGTACGGCTTGATCGCCGGGACCCTCGGCGCGGGTGTGATGCACTTTGCCGGCTATCACATCGCATACTTCTATCCCGGCGGGGTGTTCGACCCGACCCACGGCAAGATCAATGCGCAGATGCTCAATTTCTACGGTGCGATAACCGCCTTCGTGGCCGATGTCGTGGTCACCGTAGTGGTCAGTCTGGTGACCAAGCCCAAACCGGTATCGGAGTTGGGCGGCCTCGTCTGGGGCATTCCGGATCCCAAGGCCCCCGATCCGCACACCGTCGCCAAGCCGGCCTGGTGGAACTCCCCCAAGCTGCTGGGTGGTACCTCGCTTGGCATCGTCATCGTGCTCTCGCTCATCTTCAACTGATTCCATTTGCACGGGAGGTACTCGTGACCAACGTTTCCCCGAACCCAGCGGACGAGCCGAAATCGGCCGCGGCCAGGCTGTTCGACATCCGGCTACTCATCGGGGCCCTGTTCACCTTGTACGGGGTAATGCTCACGGTGGCCGGCTTCTTCACCAGCGACGCGCAACGAGCCAAGGCCAGCAACATCAATATCAACCTGTGGCTGGGCATCGGCATGTTGATCCTGGGATTGCTTTTCCTGTTGTGGCAGCGACTGAATCCGCTCCGCATCGAGCCGAGCGCCGACGACGCCAGGCCGCCGAACCCGGGGGGCCACTGATGTCCGCAGCCGATCCGCCGGTCATCGTGGTCGGGGTCGACGGTTCGGATTCCAGCCGAGGTGCCATGCGCTGGGCCGCCCATCAGGCGAAATTGACCGGCTCACAGTTGCGCGCGGTGGCCAGCTGGCGTTGGCCGAACTACATCACCCGGATACCGCCCGGCGTCGACCTGCAAGCCGAGACCGAACGCATGCTGGGCGAGGTGGTGACGTCCGAGTTGACCGGCTACCCGACGGTGCCGGTCAGCCAGGTCGTCATCGACGGACCAGCCGGCCCGGCGCTGCTCGCGCATGCCGGCGACGCCAGCCTGCTGGTCGTCGGCGCCCAGGGCCGAGCCGCGTATCCGGGAATGCTGATCGGATCGGTGGCTGAATACTGCGTGCGATTCGGGCATTGCCCGGTCGTGGTGGTTCGCGATCCCGCCAAGTTGGGCGTGAGCTGAGGTTGTTGCCCATTGGCAGCGACAACGCGTACGTTCGAAAGCGAAGCACCGCAACAGGCTCAGACCAGTAGCCAACGATCGATGTGATCGGAGGCTTCATGGTTTCGGCATTGGCGTTGAACGCACACTCAAGGCCGCGTCCGATGACTCGCGCACCGCGGTCCTGGCCCAGCAGATCCTCGATGAACTCGGCTGCTACCGACAATGCGGACGGCGCCCATCACATCAGCGGCGTGCTGTGCCAGACCCCTACCTGCATTGCCGGCGCCACCAGGTTGCCGGCACTAGCCGGACGGTCGCCACGAATGCGGCGTCCATGGCCGGCGTGCTGAAGAACCAGCCGTATCCCGCGGGCTGACCAACCGGATCAGCCTTTGTCAATGCACAACCTTATTTCGAAGGAGAAAGTCATGGGACTCGACGACAAGATCGACAACAAGGCGGACGACGTGGCCGGCAAGCTCAAGGAACACGCCGGCAAGGCGACCGGCGATGAGAAGCTGGAAAACGAAGGCAAGGCCGACCAGATCAAGTCGGACGTGAAGCAGGCCGGCGAGAAGGTGAAGGACGCCTTCAAGCACTGAGTCCGCAGATGGTTCGGCGACTGGGTCAAAAGCCGCGCTGAAGCGTCATGACCTTGCTCGAACCGAGTACCCGTACCAGCCGATCAGACCAGCTCGATGGCATCAGCGATGGAATCGAGCACCCGATTCGGCCGGTACGGGTACTTTTCTATGTCAGCTCGACGGGTGGAGCCGGTGAGCACCAGGATCGTCTCGAGTCCGGCCTCGATGCCGGCGACGACGTCGGTGTCCATCCGATCGCCGATCATCATGGTGGATTCGGAGTGTGCCTCGATGCGATTGAGCGCGCTGCGGAACATCATCGGGTTGGGCTTGCCGACGAAGTAGGGCACCCGGCCGGTCGCCCGGGTGATCAGCGCGGCGACCGATCCGGTGGCCGGCAGCGGGCCGTCGGCCGATGGACCGGTGGCGTCGGGATTGGTGGCGATGAACCGGGCGCCGGCCTCGATCAGCCGGATAGCAGCCGTGATGGCCTCGAAGGAATAGGTGCGGGTCTCCCCCAACACCACGTAATCCGGATTGCGATCCGTGAGGATATAACCCACCTCGTGCAGGGCGGTCGTCAGGCCGGCTTCGCCGATGACGTAGGCCGACCCGTTGGGTAATTGGCTCTTGAGGAAGTCTGCCGTCGCCAAGGCCGACGTCCAGATCGCCTCTTCCGGCACAATCAATCCTGATTGGGCCAACCGCGCGGCCAGATCTCGCGGCGTGTAGATCGAATTGTTGGTCAGTACCAGGAACCGGCGTTCTCGATCGACGAGGCGTTGCAGAAATTCCGCGGCGCCCGGCAGAGCCTCGTCCTCGTGCACCAGGACCCCGTCCATGTCGGTCAACCAGCAAGCTGCCGGCTGGCGATCGGTCACGACGGCACGTCGCCTTTCGGGGACGCGCTGGTTCGGGTACGCGACCCGTCCTCCGGTTCGTCGGCCAATACCCGTCCGTAGCGGCGAAGGACCCGGTCGCGCATTGCCGGATCCGATCGTGGCACAGGCTGGATGAAGATCTCGGACAGCAGCGGGAATTGTTCGGACAGTTCGATGTCCATTCGTGCGCAGGCTTTTTCCAATTCGGCCGCCGTGTACGAATCGACGAAGTCCACCCGCGCGCAGAGCAGCACCTGATCGGTGCCGACCATCATGGTCAGCACGTCGACCACATCGGTTACTTCCGGCTGTGTTTCCAGCCAACTGGACAAGGTTCGCAGAAAGCGCGGGTCAGCCTGCTTGCCGATTAACAGCGACTTGCAGGTTTGAGCCAGCAGGAACGCCGCCACGACCAACAGCAGGCCGATACACAGTGACGCCCCGCCGTCCCATACCGAGGAACCCGTCAGCTGATGCAAACCGACCCCGAGAGCGGCGATGACCAAGCCAATGAGTGCGGCCGAGTCCTCGAGGAACACGCTCTTGACGGTGGGATCGTCCGGATCGCGCAAGTAGGAACGCACCGAACGCCGACCCCGGCGGGCTGCTCGGGTGGCCTGTTTCGTCGCCTGCCGGAACGAAGCGCCTTCCAACACCAGGCCAATGGCCAGCACCGGGTAATTGATCCAGATCAGGCGGCTGGACTCATGACCGGAGACGATCGTGTGCACGCCCTGATAGATCGAAAAGGCCGCGCCGGAAACGAGAATCGTGACCGCGGCCAGCAGCGACCAGAAGTACCGCTCCTTGCCGTAGCCGAACGGGTGGATGCGGTCGGCGGGCCGATCCGATCGCCGCAGCGCGGTCAGCAACAGCAGCTCGGTCGAGGCGTCACCGACCGAGTGCGCGGCTTCGGACAGCAGCGCGGCGGAGCCGGTTATCAGGCCGGCGGCCAGCTTGAGAACGCCGATCCCCACGTTGGCCGCGAGCGCGACCAGGACCGTCGTGGTGCTTTCGTCCGCGCCGGATTCCGCCGCGCCTGGTGAGCGGTCCGGCTGCGCGTCCTCGGATGCGGTGGCGGTCATCGGCTCCACGGTACGGGCTGGCGACCGACCGGTGGCGCAGCAGTTGAGGTGTTGTCTCGAACATGCGTCCGAACGCGCCGATGCGTACCTGGGAGTGACCGCGCCGGGGATCTATACTGGTAATCATTATCAGTCACGCCGGTCGGCGGGGACGGGCAACGACAGCGAAGGGAAGCAACCCCGATGGACGCGGTCCGGAACGGCAAGAAGCGGCTGCGAAGCACCCGGCAGGGCGGCCTGGTCCGGGATCAACTGGCGCTGGGCGAGGCGTTTCGCAGTGCCCAGACGGTATTTTCCGAGTTACGCGCGCAAGGCGAGGTGATCGGACTTTCCACGGTGTACCGACACCTGCAGTCCCTGGTCGACGCCGGCGAGGCGGACACGTTGCAGACCGTCGATGGCGAGGCGCTGTACCGGCTCTGCGGCCAGACGGCACGCCACCACCACCATCTGGTCTGCCGCCAGTGCGGCCGGACCGAAGAGATCGAAGGACGCGGCGTCGAGCGCTGGGCCGAACAGATGGCCGCGTTGCACGGCTTCACCGACGTCGACCACACGGTCGAGCTTATGGGGCGTTGTGCGGAGTGCATCGCCCGTTAGACCTTCTTGGCGCGTGCTTTCTTAGCCTTCCTGGCCGCCTTCTTGTGCTTGCGGTGGCCGTCCGGGCTGAGCACGCCGTCGATGAGCAGTCCGGCGCCGATCGCGAACATCCAGACGTCCTTCGAAATGGCGATACCGGCCTGCGTCGGGCGCGGGTCGCCCGGCTTGTGCATGGCCGGCGTCCGCCAGTACATCCCAAGCAGCGAGCCCGAGAATCCGAGTAGACCGGCGGCGGCGACCTTCGGCCCCACCACGGGAGCCAGCAACGCGCCGCCCAGGCCGACTTCACTGATAGCGACCGCCTTGAGGAAGGTCTTGGGCCCGATCCGATCCAGGACCGGGTACGCCCCGGCCGCGAGGCCGTGTACGCCTTTCGCCGTCGCCTCGTCACCGGACAACTTTGCGATTCCGGAATTGAGGATGTAGGCGCCGGACGCGATCCGCCCTGGTGCTCGGCGCAGTTTCTTCGACATTCCCATCTGAGGCCACCTCCGCGTGTCCGCGTGCATTGTCGAGCCTGACGCTAGTCCCTCGGTACCAAACCCGGTCAAGAAGTCGAAAGCGCCCCACGTTTATCGTCGCGGCGGCTCGCGCGAGGGACAATTTGCCCCCCGAATGTTGCCTTTTTATCCCTCACCAGCACGCGCCCTGGTCGCTATATTGATGTCAGTTGCCATGGTCGGCAACGGCGGTGTGGGCGGAAGGACGTTTTGAGGGCATGTCTACCGGAACAGTGTTGCGTTTCGATGTCGAACGAGGCTACGGCTTCATCGCGCCTGACGATGGCGGCGACGACGTGTTCGTGCACGCGCGCGAACTGGGTGAACGCAAGGACATCACGTGCGGCACTCGCGTCAGCTTTACGTCTACGGACGGGGCCAAGGGCCCGAAGGCATTCTCGGTCGAGGTTCTCGGGGGTCCGCTGCGCAGTCTCAGCAGTCCCAGCCGTCCCGCCGAAGTGACCCGCCCGCGCAGCCCAGAAGACCGTGCGGTCAGTCCGGACGACGGCGAACTGTGCGAAGTCCTCACCGAAGAGGAGTACTCGCGCGAAATCACCGACGTGCTGTTGTCGGTAATTCCGGAATGCACCGCGGCGCAAATCGTCGAAGTCCGGACCCGACTCACTCGCCTCGCTCGTCCTCGCGGCTGGCTCGACGCCTGAGTCCGGGCCGGCCAATTCGGCCGTCGAATAGTTAGTCGAACGTCAGCGTCGCCGTCCGTCTCGGAATCAGCCAGACCGCGACGAACATTGCGATGGTGAGCAGCAACAGGCCCCAGAAAACCTCGTGCGTGGCCAGGTACAGACTGTGCCTGATGTATTCGGATACTTCCGAATGTCGGTCACTGCTTCGCCGCAGCACCAAGGTCGTGCCATCCGCGGACGCCGGAAGCTGGCTACGCAGGTTGCTCGGCGGATGGGCGAACCGACGGCCCAGCTCCGCGTTGGCGATCGCCCCGAAGAGTGCCGCACCAAGCGCACTGCCACCGGCACGGAAGAACATATTGGCCCCGGTTACCACGCCGCGGCGCTCCCAGCCGACCACCGACTGAACCGCGATGAGCGTCGGGCTGGCCACGAACCCCATGCCCAGGCCGATGACGAAACAGCACCCGGCGACCTGATAGAGGTGACTGCGTTCCGGCACCATCACCCATAGCCAAGCACCGAGAACAGCCACCGCGGTACCGATCAAGGCAGTGTTACGGAACCCGATACGGGTGTACACGCGGCCGGCGAAACTTGCCGTCAAGGGCCACGCGATCGTCAATGACGCGAGCGAGAAGCCGGCCACCAGGGGGCCGGTGCCGAGCACTCCCTGCGCCAGGGTAGGGACGTAGGAACTCAATCCGATCGTGATCGCGCCGACGCCCAGCGACACCAGGCTGCCGCCGATCAGGACGCGGCGCTGGAAGACCCACAACGGCAGGATCGGCTCGACGGCTTTGCGTTCGGCGAGCACGAAGGCCACGATCGCGACCGCGCCGACGGCGAAGATGAGCACGCTGGTGGGCGACCCCCAACCCCAGGTCACCCCGCCCTGCAACAACCCGACGATGAGCAGCGAACAGCCGGTGGTGAGCGTGACCGCGCCGAGGTAGTCGATGCGATGCGGCCGATGGCTCACCTGCTCACGGAACTTGCGGATCAACGTCCACGCCGCGAAGGCGCCCAGCGGCAGGTTGATGAAGAAGATCCAGCGCCAGCTGACGTACTGGGAGAACAAGCCGCCCAGCGCCGGCCCGAGCACCGATGCGGCTGCCCAGACACCCGCGATGTAGCCCTGTACCTTGGCCCGTTCCTCGACGGTGTAGAGATCGCCGACCATGGTCAGGCTGATCGGCTGCACCGCGCCGGCGCCCAGCCCCTGCAGACCCCGGAACAGGATCAGGCTGAGCATGTTCCAGGCCACCCCGCAGAGCACCGAGCCGAGCAGGAACAGCCCGATGCCGAACAGCATCACCGGCTTGCGGCCGATCATGTCGGAGAACTTTCCGTACAGCGGGACGCTGACCGCCTGGGTCAGCAGATAGATCGAGAAGAGCCAGGGGAACTGCGAGAAGCCGCCGAGGTCCGACACCACCGAGGGCACCGCCGTGGCGATGATGGTGGAATCCAACGCGACCAAACCCACCGAAAGCATGATGGCGAGCAGGATCGGGCCGCGTTCGGAGCGCAGCCCGATTCCTTTGTAGGTGCGAACCGCACCGGCGGATCCCGATGGTTGCGCGCGGCCGACGGCCTTGGTCAAGACGTCACGACCGGACTATCGCCAGGATCGTCATGGCAATATTCAATCAGCTGGACCCCCGCCCAGGCGCTGCTCAGCCGGGTGACTGTGACCACTACTGTCGGAGCTACCGCCACCTGCAGGATCACACCGGCCATGGCCACACCGATTGATCGAAGGAGCATCCATGACCTCCGCTCAAGTACTCCTCGACGGTTATGACCGCGTCCAGCAGGTCGTCCACAAGGCGGTGCAAGGACTGACCATCGACCAGCTCACCGCCCAGCTCGGGCCGGACGCCAACACCATCGCCTGGTTGACCTGGCACCTCACGCGGGTGCAGGACGATCATCTGGCCGAGGCCCGCGGGATCGAACAGGTCTGGACTGCGGCCGATTGGGCCGATCGGTTCCAGTTACCGTTCTTTGACTCGGCCACCGGCTACGGCCAGACCTCGGCCGAGGTCGCGGCGGTGCGGGTCAGCGCGGACTTACTGCTCGGCTATTACGACGCCACCCACGACTCCAGCGTCGAGTATCTGCGCACGCTCACCGATGACGACCTGGCCGTCGTCATCGACACGGCGTGGGATCCGCCGGTGACCCTAGGCGTCCGGCTGATATCGGTGCTGTCCGACGACCTGCAGCACGCCGGCCAGGCCGCCTTCATCCGCGGGTTGGTGCTGTAGCGGCCGTCATCCGCGGGTTGGTGCTGTGACGACGGTCGCTCAGGTGGTCACAGGTGCCGTGGCCAGGGCCGCGTTCTCGGCCCGGATGCGCACCGTCAACAGCGCCGCGTTCGCCACCGTGAACACGATTGCGGTGATCCAGGCCGTCCCGACCAGCGGGAGCGCCAGCCCTTCGGCGACCACGGCCACGTAGTTCGGGTGCCGAAGCCCGCGGTAGGGGCCGCCACTCACCAGCGCAACGTCGGGCAGCACGACGATCTTGGTGTTCCACCGATTACCCAAAGTGGCGATGCACCACCAGCGCAAGGCCTGCGCGAGAAATACGATCACCAGCATCGGCCAACCCAGAACCGGCACGAAACTGCGATCGGCCAACCAGACCTCGAGCAGGCAGCCGGCCAGCAACCCGCTGTGCAGCAACACCATCACCGGGTAATGCCCCGAGCCGTACTCGATGCCGCCACGTTCGCGACTCCACGCCAGGTTGCGTTTGGACACCCGCAGCTCGGCCAACCGCTCCACGCCCACCGCGAGAATGAGCAGGGTGAACCAGTAGTGCATGGCACTCACCGTAGCGGCGCAAACGTCACCATTGCAGCAGTACGAGCTCCGAGCAGAACCCCGGGCCCATGGCCAGCAGCACGCCGGGCGAACCGGGCTCGAATGTCCGTTTCTGTAGCGTGTCCTGCAGCACGTGCAACACCGAGGACGACGATAGGTTGCCCACCTCGGCCAGTGAGCGCCAGGTGATCTCCAGGGCCTCCGGTGGCAGGTCGAGGCTGCTTTCGATGGCTTCGATCACCTTCGGCCCACCGGGATGCGACACCCAGCCCGCAACGTCGGAGATCGCGAGGTCGTGGGCGCCCAGCAGCGCCTGCACATCGCCGGGCAGGTAATGCCGGGCGAGCGCTGGGACGTTCGCGTCGAGCACGATCCGCAGCCCGGATGCGCCGATATCCCAGCCCATCGTTCGCACCGTGTCGGGGTAAAGGTGCGAGCGCGAGTCGAGCACCGTCGGGGTGGGCCCGGCCACCCGGAGATCGGCCGCGCGCTCCGTGCCGACCGCCACCACCGCCGCGGCACCGTCACCGAAGAGACCGCTCGCGACCAGGTTCGCCACCGATGAATCATCACGCTGCAGCGTGAGTGAACAGAGTTCCACCGAGACCAGTACGGCGACGTCGGCGGGATGACCGATCAGGTAGTCGTGTAGCCGCGCTATGCCCGAGGCTCCGGCAACGCAGCCCAGGCCGAACACGGGAACCCGCTTGACGTCGGTTCGCAAGCCGAGTTCGGTGGCAATCCTGGCGTCGATGGACGGCGCGGCCATACCGGTGACCGACGTGAAGATGATCAGGTCGACGTCACTCGGCTGCAGACCGGCATCGTCGAGCGCCGCCTTCAGCGCCGCGGACCCGAGCCGGACGCCGGCTTCGATGAAGATGTCGTTGGCCGCACCGAAGCCCTGCACAGCCTGATAGTCCGCCAGCCGCAGGACGAGGTGTCGGTTGTCGACCTTCGCGCTGGCGTGCAGTCGGCGCAACAACGCCCGCTGCCGTTCATCGCTGACACACCACTGCGCAAACGCCTCGGTTATCTCATCTTGGGGATACCGGTGATCCGGCAGCACCCCGTGCACCGCGGCGATGGTGGTCATCGTCTTAGCTTAGGAGCCTCGCGGAGAATCCGCCGCGGGCAGAAACGCTCGAAGCCACAGCAACAACCGGACGGGAGGGAGCAGCGTGTCCGTGCTGAGCAGCTTGATGCTCGTGGCGATCGTCACCTATCTGGTGAACTGTGCGCTCGGCCTCGGCGTCACGTTCCGGCTGGTGGACACCAGCGCGATCCACTGGATCCACCACGCCTTGTTCTTCGTGGTCGCGGCCAGTGCGGCGGCTGCCGCGATCGCGGCCATTGTGACCGGGCATCGAACCGGATGGTGGCTGGCGGTCGTATTCATTCCGTACGCAGTCCTACCCTTCGTCCGAGCACCATCCGCGCGACACGTACAGCTGGCGCTGTCGGCCGCACCGTTCTATCTGATCAGCGCGCTATTCATCTGGAGGACGTGACGTGGACTTCTTCGACGTGATCCGAAACCGACGGACCACCAACGGCCCGTTCCGGCCCGATCCGGTGACGGCCGAACATCAGCGGCTGCTGGTCACGGTGGCAGGCATGGCCCCGTCGCATTTCAACAGTCAGCCGTGGCGGTTCGTCCTCATCGACGCACCGGAGACGATCTCGGCGGTGGCCGACATCAGCCGCGACAGCATGCGGACGTTGCTCGAAGAGGGGACGTTCTGGCAGCGGTACCGTCCGTACTTCCGCTTCTCGGCCGAAGAGATGGAAACGCGCCGAGACGGCATCTATTTCGACCAGTTACCGGCGCTGCTCAAGCCCTTCACCAAACATATTTTCACCGGCACCGGCCAAGCCATCATGAATCGGTTCAACGTCCCCCGCACGCTGGCCGAGGACAACCGCAAGCTGGTAGCGGAGTCCCCGTTGCTGCTCGCGGTCATGCTCGACAAGAAGGAATACCGACCGGGTGAGCTGTCCGGCTTCTATTCGGTGTTCGGGCTCGGAGCAGCCGTCGAGAACATCTGGCTGGCCACGGTCGCCCTCGGCATGGGGATCCAGTTCGTCTCGACGCCGATGGAGATTCCGGCCAACTGGCAGAAGATCCACTCCTTGCTGCACGTGCCCGAGGAGTTCGAGCTGATGGCCATCTACCGGCTCGGCTACTTGCCCGAAAGTACCAAGCGTCCGACCATCGATTGGTCCAGCCGACAGCGCAAGACGATCCCCCAGTACGTGTTCCGCAACGACTGCCGGACACCGGAACCGGATGGAGCTTTACCCGCAATCTGAGGTCCACGAGCCCTTGCCTGCCGATTGAATTCAATATGCAGGTCGGACTTCAGGATGATCATGCCGGCGGCGGCCGTCATCGCCCCGGTTACCGCTCCGGCGCCCTGCCGGGTGGCAGCTTTGAAACGCTGCCAAGAGGCAGTAATCTCATCCGACGGTCAGGCGCGCCCACTCGCGAGGACCGTCCGAAACGCCGTCAGAGCACGCCCCGCGAGAGGTAGATTGGTAGCCATGCCCCCCAAAAAGGGTCGTAATCTCAGTACCGACCAGCAGTTTTCCGTCGTGGTCGATCAGCTCGCGGGCGGGTACAAGACCATTGGCGAAATGGTCTATGCCGTTCTGCGCGAAGCCATCCTCAGCGGCGCCTTTGCACCAGGCGAGTGGCTACGTCAGGAGTCCCTGGCCGACGCCATCGGGGTATCCCGGATCCCGGTCCGCACTGCATTGTTGCGACTCGAATCCGAAGGCCTGATCAACTTCCATCCCCATCGCGGCGCGCGGGTCCGGACGCTGACCCCCACTCAGGTCAACGAGATCTACCGGCTGCGGACCCTGCTCGAGACGCACGCGCTGCGACTATCGGCCGAAACGATGACGCCGGAGCGACTCAGCGCGCTGGAGACGCTGGCCCGGCAACTGGACCGCCAACCCGAGGGAAGCGAATTCCTCGACGTGCGCGTGCGGTTCTACCAACAGCTCTACGACGCCGAGAGCAACGCGCTGCTCGTGCAGATGATCGATGACCTGCGCAGCCACGTCGGCCGGTACCTGCTGAGCCTGAAGTTCGAGCGCAATCACCACCACCAGCACACCGATCTGGTCGAGAAGATCAGTCGCGGCGACCTGGACGCCGCCGAGTCCTGGCTGGTTGATCACCTCGAAGAGATCCGGGAGGCCATCGCCGGGCTCACGGCCGAAGATCCCGACGATGCGGAGCCACCGCGGACGGTGCAGCGACCGCAGTTGTCCGGCGCCGCCACTCCGAAAACGACGATCACGGAGCGCGGTCCGGCCCGCGCCGATGGACGCGACGCCCAGCGAACGCCGACCAACGGCAAGGTCAGCGGCAGCAAGGTGACGGGCACGAAGGCGAGCGGCACGAAGGCGAGCGGCACGAAGATCAGCGCCGGCAAGGTTGCGGCGAGCAAAGTCCCCGTGAGCAAGGTGCCAGCGAACAAGGTGCCAGCGAACAAGGTGCCGGCGAAGAAAGCCCCGGCGAGCACGGTTCCGGCGAACGGAGTCATCGCGAACGGAGTCACCGGCACCAAGGTCTCGGCCGCGAAGGCGAAACCCGCCGTCAAGCGCAAGCCGGCAGCGGTCAAGGCATAGCCGGTCACGGCCTTGGCCGCCGTACGGCCGCCGCGCAAGCCCCACGGGACAGCCGTCACCGCCGAGCGGTTCACGGCCGAGCGGTTCACGGCCGAGCGGTTACGGCGTAGCGGGCAGCACGACCGCGTCACGCCGGAGCAAGCGCGGCAGCACCCACACGATCGGCAGTACCGAGAGCAGCCCGGCCGCGACGAAGGCAACACGGACGCCGGCGAACTCGCAAATTGCGCCGGCGATCGGTGCGCCGATCGGTGTGCTGCCGAGGAACACCACGCTGTAGATCGCCATCACGCGGCCGATCATCTGCGCGTCACTGCCAACTTGCAGCAGCGTCCGGGAAAACGTATTGATGACGACGTTCGCCGAGCCCATGAGAACCAGCGAGCCGAAGGCCAACAACAGGGTCGGCGACCCGGCGGCGCAGAGATTGGCGACGGCAAACAGCAGGCAGGCCAGCGCCAGAGCACGCGCGGTCGCATGAGGAAAGCCCGCGGTGAGCATGGCTCCGATGATGGCGCCCAAGCCGAGCATGGCCGTCAGCCAACCGTACGTCTGGGCGTTGCCGTGAAAGGTGTCGGTCGCCAGTAACGGCAGCAAGACTCGAAAGTTCTGCCCGAAGATGCTCACGCAGATGACGACGAGCATCACGGCTCGCAACTGCCGGTTGTGCCAGACGTAGCGCAGCCCCTCCACGGCCTGACCGCGTGCCTTCGGAATCGGGATTCGTCTGTGTAGCTCGGACTGATTGATCAGCGCCAGTTGCACCAGCACCGCAATGAAGGACAGCGCGTTCACCCCGAAGGTGATCGATACGCCCAGCGCGGAGATTGCCACCCCAGCGATGGCCGGCCCGACCAGCCGACCAACGTTGTTCACCGTGCTGTTCAGGGTCAGCGCATTGACGATGTCGTCCGGTCCAACCAGTTCGTTGACGAACGTCTGGCGCGCCGGGGTGTCGAACACCGTGACCAGTCCAAGTGCAACGCACAAGATGTAGACGGCCGCCAAGGGGTGGAACCCGATGACGCTGACGAGCGCAAGCAGGCCGGCTAGGACGGCTTGCAGAGACTGGGTAATGATCAGCAGCTTGCGGGTGTCGACTCGATCGATGATCACGCCGCCCCACACCCCGAGGACCAGAATCGGCAGGAACTGCAGGGTCTGCGTCAGGCTGAGCGCTACCGCGCTGTGGGTGAGCTTCAGGACCAGCCAATCCTGGCCGACTCGTTGCATCCAGCTACCGATGACCGAAACCGTGGTGCCGATGAAGTAACGACGGTAGTTCGGCACCCGGACGGAACGAAAGGTGCGCCCGAATGCTGCGGACGCACGCGCTTGCACCTTTGACCACCGATCCGACGCATCGACCGTTGAGCCCCACCGAACCCGACACGCCGCCGGCTCGACTGCGAAGTTACTCCGCGCGGGATCCCAAAACATCACCCGTTCTGCGTTTCTTGGTCACATAGATGCTACCGGGCCTTAATGGCCGGTGCGCTAGGAAGGAACGACCACCACCGCTTCGAGGAGTCCGCCCGCTCTCGACGACCTGATTGGGACTGCGCAATGCCTTCCAAGAACATCAACGTTGCCCGCCGCGCCGCCGGTCTGCTCACCCTCGGGCTGGCCGCCGCGACCATCGCCGGCTTCACCGGCACCGCCGCCGCCTCACCAACCCTCGCGCCGCATCAGTCGTCGAGCGGTGCCGATGCCTGTTCGCCGACGGTCACCGCCCTGGGCTTCAGCGACGCGCTGGACAAGCTCGACGTCGACGGCGTCACGCTGGGCGGGCTGTCCGACGTGGCCTGGGATCGTCGTAGCGGCGCGTACGTATCCAGCGTCGACAATCACGGCACCGATCCGGCGCGCCTCTGGTTCTATCGAAGTCTGGCGTCGCCGCGGGTCGTCGGCGCCCCGCTGGTGCTCCGCGCACCCAACGGCGTGCCCTATGACGGCACCACCTCCGACAACGAAGGCCTGGCCGTATTGCCGAACGGCGACTTCCTGGTCAGCTCGGAAACCGAACCCTCGATCCGGATATTCGGGCGTGACGGGGTACAGAAATCGCAGCTGACGGTCCCGGCGCGCTTTGCCGTCGCCGCCGCGGGTCAAGCTGGTCAGGCCACCGCGAACGCCACCCTGGAAGGTCTGACCGTGTCCCCCGACGGACGCGAAATCGTGGCCGCGATGGAAGGCGTGCTTTCCGGCGACGAGGCCAGCATCGACACCGCGGCCACGGCAACGCTTCGCCGCTTCCTCATCTACCGACCGGACCGCCGCGGTCACTGGTCACTCGTCAAGCAGGTCGGCTACCGGGTTGATGCCGGTAACCGAATCTCGGAGGTTCAGCTCTACGGCAACGATCACCTGCTCGTCATGGAGGCCGCGTTCAGCACAACGCTGGGCAACACCATCCAGCTCTACGCCGTGCCCAGTTTGGACGGGGGACGTGACGTGAGCAAGGTCGGCAATCTGTCCACCCACGCGAGCCTGGTGCTGAAGAAGCGGCTGGTTGCCGACGTGACCAAGTGCCCTTCCCTGGGCGCGGTCGCCAAGGAATTTCAGAGCAATCCCCTCATGGACAATTACGAGGGGCTGATCGTGCAACCAGCGACCGGGCGGCACAGCAAGTCCCACCGCAAGCCCGCCGCGTACGACGTCAGCTTGATCAGCGACGACAACTTCAGCGCGACCCAAACGACCCGAGTGCTACGGCTGGCGGCGTTCTTACCGTAAGCGGCGCGCCTGGCTTCACACGGCTGACAGCCACAACACGATGGCTTGGGCACGCGTATCCACCTGTAGTTTGGCGAAGATCCGGTTGATGTGGTTCTTGACCGTCTTCTCACTCAACCAGAGCGCTTGTGCGATGTCCGCGTTGCGATAGCCGCGCGCCATGAAGCTCATCACGTCGCGTTCCCGCGCTGACAGCGAGGACAGCGCGGCCTGCGACACCGCGGCGTCGTTGCTGGTGGCGCCGGCCCACCGTCGCCGATTGTCGATCACGTCCAGTGAAGCGGGCGGCGGGCTGTTCGTCGCCGCCCGGCTGGCCGGGGCGGGCGTCGGCGTCCGAACCTGTGCTCTTGGAACAGTGGCCAGCGGCGCACGCACCGAAGTCGAGGGTCGAAGGGGGACCACCGATCGCGGCGTAGGGGGATCCGCCGGTGGTGGCACGGCGCCGACGATGCCGCACGCATCGCGAACGGCCTGAATGAAGTCGTCACTCGAGAACTGACCGTGCACCAGAACCGTCGGCGCACCGATCAAATCGCCCAGCCCGAGCTCGGTGATGCCGGCCTCATCGGCCATCAATACGACTGGAATCGTTCGGTCCGGCCCGAACACGCAATCGAACCGATGCCGCAGCCAGGACCGGGCTTTCGCCGATTCCGCGGAGTGGATCGAATCGGTGTCGTCGATGGAATCCTCGGACGTCACATCCGAGGCGGCCGAGGCGGATGCCAGCGTAGAGAAGTCCACCACCAGCAGGTCCGCGTCCGAACTCGTCATCAGGTCGAGCAGCCCGACGCCGGTGTCGACCATGCCGACCATGCTCGCGCCGAATTGCTCGGCGAGAACGGAGCGAATGCCGTGCCTCAGAAAGGTGTTCGTGGCCGCGACCACTACTCTTGGCCGCGCTGCCGCCGGCAGCAGGTCTGCTGCCAGTGCCGCTCGAAGTGCCGTCATGATGTCTCCTCAGATCAGGCCGGCGCGGAGAGCGCAAGCCACAGCGTGGGAACGGTTACGGGCCTGCAGCCTGGTCAAGATCGCGTACAGCAGGTTCTTGACCGTGCGCTCGGAGTACGCGATGCGCTCGGCGATCTCGCTCGTGCCGTGGCCTTCGGCCAGCAGCCGGAGCACGTCCAACTCGCGCGAATCGAAGATTGCCTCCGACCGGGCTCCGTTCTGTGCGAGCAGGTCTCGCAGCCGGGCGTCGAGTGAGGCCCGGGCGCGCTCGCTGCCGGGTGAGGATTCGGCGTTGGTGGCGCGATCCCGGTAGGCGTGCACGACCTCGTCCGGCAGTCGCTGTGGGGTCACCTCGTGCCGACCCAGCACGGTCACGACCCGGCAGGCCGCAGCGGCCGAAATGTGTTCCTCAGCCATGTGATCGGTGACCAGAATGGTGCGTAACCGGCGGCTCGCGGCCGCGTCGCGGAGCTTGATCAGCGTGGCTGGATCAACGATATCGACGCACATCACCAGAACGTCGGCCACGGACAGTTCCGACTGCGGCAGAATCTGCAGCTCCGGGCTGAAGCGCAGGTGGTCAGCGAGGCCGGCCGCGGTCAACGGGTCGGACGCTTCGACGACTACTCGTACCCGAGAAATGTTGAACACCCCCAAATTTGAGCTTGATGGGAGGAGTCTGCGGGGGCGTTCTCTATGAAGTCTTCATCCTTTCTGCACAGAGTCCTACGGCCCGTCTGCACAGGGCTCTGCGGCCCGTCTACACGGAGTTTGGTGCGGTCTGCAGCGAGCCCGGCAACTCGTTCACAGTCGGAGTTCGCGCTTACCGCCGGAGCTCCGCGGCCCGATCTGCCGAGCCGCGTCGAGGCGCGTGCAGACGGGACGGGACGGTCACGGACTTGCGACGCGGACGATCACGTCGGCCGCCGAGCGGGCCGCGCGGATGACGCGCGCGTTCGCCTCGTCGGTTCCGACGGCCCAGTCGTGCGCTGCCTGAGCCGACCGCCCGAATCGGATGTGACGCGCGATGAGCCGTTGCCGGCGGGTCTCGTCGTCCAGCTCCAAATACCACGCCTCGTCCAGCAGATCTCGCGCCGTGCGCAGGTCCGGCTGCTCGAGCAACAGGTAATTGCCTTCCACGATGATCACGCGCACGGATCGGTCGACGGCGATTCCGGCCGCGACCGGTTCCTCGATCTCACGACGGAAGACCGGCGCGTACACAACGTCGTCCTCGTTGGCGCGCAACCGTTGCACCAGATCTCGGTAACCGGCCAGGTCAAAGGTGTCAGGCGCGCCTTTGCGGCTGCCTCGCCCGAGGTCTCGCAACACCTGGTTCGACAGGTGGAAACCGTCGAACGGTACAACCATCGCGCCTTCGTACTGCTCAGCCAAGGACGCCGCGACGGTGGACTTGCCGACGCCCGGCGGCCCGGCGATGCCGACGATGACCCGGTCCGCGGCAGCCCCGGCCAGCAACCCCAACCGGTCCGGCAGCGCGGACAAAGCCAATGTCACGGGCTGCGCCATGGCCGAATCGTATGCGGTGTCCGGCAGCGAGCGGCCTGCCGACGATAGGCTCGGCCCACGCGCGCTGACCGCTCGCCAGGTCGACCTGAGGAGTTCTCGTTGATGCCCCCCGCTTGGTACCCGGATCCCGCGGTTCCCGGGCTGTTGCGCTGGTGGGACGGGCAGGCTTGGACGGAGCACACCCAGCCGGCGCAACCAGCCGCTCCGTTCGGCACGCCCAATCAACTCGGGGACCCGTTCACGGCGCCCGGCCAGTTCGGCGATCCGGGTCAGTTCGGCCAATTCGGCCAGTTCGGGGGTCAAGGACAGCCCGGTCAGCCTCACCAGCAAGGACAGCCGGGACAGCCGGGTCAGCCGGGTCAGCCGGGTCAGCCCGCGGTCTATCCACCGGCCGGTCCGAGCCCGGTTGAAGACGTGGCCGCGGAAGCACGCAGCGGCCGCATCGCTCGAGTCGCGATGTACGTCGGGGCAGCGGCTTACCTCGTTCAATATGTCGTCGCAGCGCTGATCGTGCCTGACGCCATCGACGTGTTCCGCGAAGTTTTTCGAGCCGCCGACCGGGGCGAGACCATCGATCCTGCGGCTTATGACTTCGATACCGGATTGCGGGCGCTGTCCAACGCGGCCGAGCTCGCGGTGCTGATCGTGGGCATCCTGTTCATGATCTGGTTCTTCCGTGCGGCCACGGTCGGCCGACGGGCCGGGCTGCCCGCCGCGCGCAGCCCGATCTGGGCCGTGCTGGGCTTCATCGTGCCGATCGTCAACTTCTGGTTTCCGTACCAGGTCGCTCGCGACCTGTTCCCGCCCGGCCACCCGGGCCGCAAGCTCGCCGCCCACTGGTGGACGTGCTATCTGTGCGGCACCCTGCTGGCCACCGTCGCATTCGTGCTGGCGTTCGCGTCCACAGTGCTGAGTTCAGTACTCTTCGTGATTCTCGCGGCGGTCATGATGTACGCCGCTTCCCTGATGCGCCAGCTCATCCTCGAGGTCAATCGCACCCACGAATCGTTGGTCCTGCATCGCTGATCCGGGCGGTTGACCAGGCTCGTGGACGACGGCCTCAGGCGGCGATGATCCGGAACACCGGGTACCCGGGCGCGATCTGGGTCAGTTGCTCGTCCGAAGCATCGGGCCCGACACCCTCGAAGAATGCACCGATCTCGAACTTCCAGCGGCGCAGGTAGTCGCGCAGGATGCCGGCCTTGTCCTCGTCGGCCAGTTCCTCGAACCGGAACGTCTCTACGCGGCGACCGACCCGGAGCTCGCCCGAACCGGCGACCCGCAGGTTCCGGACCCACTGGGCGGTGCCGCGCGGCGCGACCAGGTAACGGTCCGCACCCACCGTCAGCAGGTTCACCGGCGTAGCCCGCCATTGCCCGCTCTTTCGGCCCTTGACCCGCAGCTCCCGCGAACCCCACACGCTGATGCCGGCGCGGGCCAGGCCGGCGATGGTCGGATTGAGCAGCCGGCGGGTGATCCACCCGGGAGCGAGGTAACGCGGGGATCGTGACTCATCGGTCATGATGCACTCCTTAAGTCCTAGCTAGTGTGATCACTGCTCTCGTTGCAGATCAATGATGCGCGGACACTCTGCAGCCTGTCAAGAGCAGTGCTCTCATTTATGGTCAGTGATCTCAATTCGTGGCAGACTCACGGTATGACCGACCGTCCCGCACCCAGGAACGCGCGCGCGCGAGTCCGGGCCGAGCTCACTCGCGAGATCTCTGATGCGGCCCGCCGGCAGCTGGCCGACACCGGTTCCGACGGGCTGTCGCTGCGTGCCGTCGCCCGCGAGCTGGGAATGGCCTCGTCCGCGGTCTATCGATACTTCCCGAGTCGTGACGAACTGCTGACCGCGCTGATCATCGACGCCTATACGGCGGTCGGTGACGCGGCCACGGCCGCCGAAGCGGCCATCCCCCGGGCGGACCTCGCCGGACGCTGGTTGGCCGTGTGCCGGGCCACCCGCGCTTGGGCGCTCGACCATCCCCACGAATACGCGTTGATCTTCGGCAGCCCGGTGCCGGGCTATCGGGCACCGACCGACACCATCGACCCGGCCGCCAAGATTCCCCTGCTGATGCTGGCGATTCTCGCTGAGGCCCCGCCGGCCGCACAGTCGCGATCCGCCGCCCGAGCAGCACCCGCGGTTTCGATGCCCCGTTCGGTACAGGCGGATCTACACACACTGCGCGCGGCGATGTTCGGACCAGGAACGGGATCGACCGATTCGAACGAAGATGGCGCGGACGACCAGCGACTGGGCCGAGCGGTGATGGCGTGGACTCAGTTGATCGGCAGCATCAGTTTCGAGCTCTTCGGTCATCTCAACAATGTGATCAGCGATTACGCCGAATACTTCGATTTTCAAATGCGCGTCATCATCCGAGATCTGGACATTATTTGAACCGGCCCGGAGCACGGCCGAACCAACCTGAAGCGGCCGGGCCGGTGAACGTAAAATGCGGCCCGTACGGCCCTCATTATCAAAACTGAGGGCGGTACGAACCGCATCGTGCGTCTTGGCGCCGGTTAAGGAGCGGACGCGTCGTGCAAGCTAGGACGTACTAGCGAGGTCAGACTGCGCGGACGTTTTCCGCCTGCTTGCCTTTTTGACCCTGCGTGATGTCGAACTCCACGCGCTGGTTGTCATCGAGGCTCTTGTAGCCGTCGCTGGCGATAGCTGAGAAGTGGACGAAAACGTCGTCGCCGCCACCATCAGGGGCAATGAATCCGAAGCCCTTTTCGCCGTTGAACCATTTCACGGTGCCTTGCGTCATGTCGTGCTCCCTACTGCAATGCTGATTCGAGACAGCGAACCATTCGGTGCCCCGGGTCGGTGCTTGGCGATGACTCGCACCCAGGAAGGGAGAGACAACTACGTACACACGGCAAAGATCCCACGCTGCGTTGCGCCGAAGGAAGATTTGCTAACAACCACTACCAAGGTAACACGCTATGACCGCCGGCAGATCCAGTCGTGACCTGGACGTTGCTGTCCCTGGGGGCGCCGACGTGTCACACTGGCCATGTCGGGACTGCTGTTCTGCACGGGTTGTCCGTGCACCAATTCCGGTGATCACCACCAGCGCACCGGTCGTCGAACTTACGTCGAGCCGGTGTAGCGGACAGGCCGAGATCATGCCACGGGAACTCTCCGACGAAATTCTGAGCGTACTGAAAGCAACGCCGTCTGACCGTGGACCGGTGAGCTTGGCTCATCTCTCCCGGCTGTTCGGCGTCAGTTCGAAGATCGTGTCCTCCTGCGCCACCGAGATGGTCGGTCGCGGGTTGGCCGAGCCATCGATGATCATGGCGCAGGGAACGCAGCGTATTCACGGCTTGCTCCCACAGGCAGCGGTCAAGGTCACTACGTAACCGGCGGCGAGTTCGCGCGCAGCCAGTCGCCTTCAGGCGTTCCAGCTTCAAGGCGTACCGCTCAGGGCATGACTGCCCGCCGCGCGGGTTTGCTCCTCAATGTCTGCTCTGCAGGCTGAATATCTGCTCTGCAGGCTGCATCCCGCCGGCCGCTCGGCCCGGGCGGGGACAAAACAACTTTGGAGAGCACATGGCAGGCAAGAACAAGGGCGGCCGCGAGGTCCGCAAACCCAAGGTGGCCAAGAAGGCCAAAGATGATTCGACGTCCATCGTGACCAAGATGGACAGCCCCAAGAAGGCGAAATAGCGACCGGGCCAACTGACGTGCCCGGGCCAGGCAATTCCCAGGTGGTCGCGGATTCCGCGAGACCGCTCTTGCCGGCGTCGACCGCCCGGGTCAGTTTTCGGCAACCGGTATCCGTCAGCGGCTTCGTCGACGGGGGCTGGTGGCCGCGAAGTCGCGACCTGACCGCCGAGCTACCCAGCCTGCTCGACGTGCTGTGGACGGCTTCGCGCGAAATCAGCCGGGTCTCGTACAACCTCGACTTCTGGGTGCCAGCACCTCGGCAGCTAATGGTCGAAGGCCGACTGGTTCGCCTCGGCGGCTATCGCCAGCAAAGTCCGCTGCTGCTGGGCTTGGTTGACCTCTGGGGTCGCGAGCGGATCGATCTGCTTGTCGTACCGCCCGAGACAGCCGCCGAAGTCGCGGAGCCACTGTTGCTGGCGGCCAGTGCCACCGGCGGCCTCGACCGGCCCGAAGCACTGATGGCTCACGCGTTGCCCGCCACGGCGGCCTGACAGACCTTCCTGCCGTCCTGGGTACACGCGTCAGCGAACGCTAGCCCGCAGGTGCGCGATGCCGACGTCCAGTGCGGCCTCCAGATGGGTGAGTCGTCCAGTCGACAGCATCACCAGCACACCACCCTGGATCCCGGCGAGCATGGCCGCGGAGGTCTGCTCGACGTCGACGGTAGCGGCCACCTTGCCCTGCCGTTGCATATTGAGGATGCCGCTGGCCAATTCCGCTTGCCAGCGCGCAAGCAGCTCCGACGTCACGGCCTGGGCGCCGGGCGTATTGCGACCCAACTGCGATACCAGCACGTTCAACGGGCATTGCTGGCCCTGACTGCGGTATCGCTCGACGACGGCGTCGCGCCACGATCGCCAGGCACGCCAGGACTTCAGGCTGCCCAGGTAGGGCTGCTGATCGGACAGCACCCGTTCGGCTTCGTGCTGAGCGACCGCCAGTAGCAATTGCTCCTTACCGTCGGGAAAGTAATGAAACAGCTGACTCTTACTGGTTCCGCTGCGCCGCCGGACGTCATCCAAGGTGGTTTCGGCCACGCCGTGCTCGCGAATCTCCGCCGCGGCGCCAGCGACGATGCGGTGCCGGGTCGCCAGTCCCTTGGTGGTTATCGCCATGGTTCCCCCGGCCGGTTTCTGGACTTGTGGGTCCATTTTTTTGCTGGCAGTTTATGGACTTGTCAGTCCATATCCTAGCTGGAGGCCACACAATGGGGAACCGACTCAGCCATCACAACGCGCTCGTCACCGGATCGACCGGTGGGATCGGCGAAGCAATCGCGCACGCGCTCGCCGACGAGGGAGCGCGCGTCATCGTCAGCGGCCGATCAACGGATCGAGGCCAGCGCGTGGTCGCCGATATTCACGCTGCCGGCGGGCAGGCCGTATTCGTCGCCGCCGACCTCACGAGCGGCTCGTCCGCAATCCGCCCGCTCGCCGAGGCTGCTACCGACATCGCCGGTGGCCCGCTTGACGTCCTGGTGAACAACGCCGCACTGCTGATCAACCCGTCCCCGTCGGCCGAGGTGAGCGAGGACCTCATCGACGAAGCGCTCGCCGTGAACGTGAAGGCCGCCTTCCTGCTGACCGGATTGATCGCTCCGGCCATGGCGACCCGAGGCAGCGGATCGGTCATCAACATCGGCTCGATCAACGGCCTGATCGGCATGTCCGGTTCGGCGTTGTACAGCGCAACCAAAGCCACCATCCATTCGCTGACCCGTTCCTGGGCCGCCGAGTTCGGCCCGTCCGGCGTGCGCGTCAACACCGTTGCGCCCGGCCCGACCACCACCGAGCGGGTAAGCGCCACGATGCTCGATCGGCTGGCCCCGATGATCGCGACCATTCCGTCGCGTCGGGCCGGCACCCCGGCGGAAGTCGCCGCCGCGGTCGTGTTCCTGGCCTCGGACGACGCCCGCAACATCCACGGTGCGTTGCTGTCGGTGGACGGTGGCCTGGCGGCCGTGTGAGCTGCAGGACCGCGGTCAGTCGTCCAGCGTGACGACCACGACCAGGTCGCCGTAGGGGAACAACCCCTGCTTGAGATGACCGACCTTGTTGAAGAAGCGGGAAATCGGCACCATCGCCCCGTACTTGGCCCGCACCTTGGACTGGACGGCGTCGAAGTCCGTCCCGCTGCTGACCAGCACCGCCGAACCCGACACGACGTGCGCGCCGGGTTGCACCTTGCCCCGGGAGTTGCTCGGCTGCATGGTCAGGGCCGGGTTCTTGCGAAGCCGTTTCACCTTGCCACTGCGTGAGGACGTCCAGAATCCGACGCGGCCACCGTCCAGCGGCACGATCCAGGTGGGCGACGACAGCGGCTCGCCGTTGCGGCGAAAGGTCGTCGTCAGAACAATCTTCTCGTCACTGATCTCACTGCCGGCCATGGCCGGAATTGTAAGCCCGTTAGGGTGGCAATCATGGACTTCGGTGTGGCGTATTTTCCGACTCACAACGCGATGGCGCCGGACGCGGTGGCTCGACTGGTAGAGGACCGCGGATTCGACTCCCTGTTCTTCGCCGAGCACACGCACATTCCGGCCAGCCGGCTATCCCCGTACGGTGACGGCAGCAAGGAATTGCCGACCAAATACCTGCACACCTACGACCTGTTCGTCGCCCTCACCGCCGCCGCGCTGGCCACCACCCGGCTGCGGGTGGGCAGCGGTATCTGCCTGGTCATCGAGCGCGATCCCATCATCACCGCCAAGAGGTCGCCAGCATCGACGTCCTCAGCGGTGGGCGGCTCGAGTTCGGCGTCGGCGCGGGCTGGAACCGCGAAGAGATGGAAAACCACGGCACCGACCCGCGCGTCCGGATGGCTGTGATGCGCGAGCGGGTCGAGGCAATGAAGCAGATCTGGACCCAGGACGAGGCCTCCTACGCCGGTGAGCACGTGTCCTTCGACCGGATCTGGTCGTGGCCCAAGCCGGCGCAACGGCCGCACCCGCCCGTCCTGGTCGGCGGCACCGGGCCGGGCGTGCTGGATCGGGTGCTGGCCTATGGGGACGGCTGGATTCCTAACCACGGCGCGGACGTGCTGGCCCGCGGGGACGAGCTCACGGCTCGGGCCGACCGGCCGATCAGCAAGATGGTGATGAGCGTGCCGCCCGATCCGAAGCTGTTCGAGAGTTACGCCCAGGCCGGCTTCACCCGGGTGATTCCGTGGATTGAATCCACTCAGCGCGGACCGATCGAGAAGGCTCTGGACAGCTACGAATCGGCAATCGCCGAGTTCACCGGCCAGTAACGCCATTTCCGACCCGGATCCACGGCCGATGGATATCAGGACCACCGCCGGTGCGCGGGCTGTCTTCGCCACCGCACGGGTCGCTCGGCTGGCCACCGTGGACGCCGACGCCCGGCCACACCTGGTACCGATCGTGTTCGCGTTAGGTACCGGTGCGCACGGCGACACCATCTACAGCGCGGTGGACGCCAAGCCGAAACGGACGAATGCCCTGCGCCGGCTGGCCAATGTCCGCGCCAACCCGCAGGTGAGCCTGCTGGCCGACTACTACGTCGACGCCGACTGGGATGCCCTGTGGTGGGTGCGGGCCGATGGCATCGGGCGGGTGTTGGAGCCCGGCGAGGACGAGGCGCGCCAAGCCGTGCAACTGTTGGTCAACCGGTATCCGCAGCACCGGCTGCAACCTCCGGCCGGCCCGGTGCTGGCCGTCGACGTGCACCGCTGGTCGGGCTGGTCGGCGGAACTTTAAGGCACCCTCGCGACGTTCTCTTGACATGCACGGTACTTCTAACGGCCTCAAGACGGCCGCCCTTCTTGGCTTGTTGTCCGCGGTTCTGATCGTGGGCGGCGGCGCGTTCTTCGGCAGCCGCGGCGTCATCATCGGCTTCCTGCTGGCGCTGGGCATGAACGGCTACAGCTATTTCTTCTCCGACAAGCTCGCCTTGCGCTCGATGCAGGCGCAACCGGTGAGCGAAGCCCAAGCTCCGGAAATTTACGCGATCGTACGCGAACTCTCGACGGCCGCGCAGCAGCCCATGCCGCGCTTGTACATCTCGCCGACCGGTTCGCCGAACGCCTTTGCCACCGGACGAAACCCGCAGCACGCCGCGGTCTGCTGCACTGAGGGCATCCTGCAGATCCTGGACCGTCGCGAGCTGCGCGCGGTCCTCGGGCACGAACTAAGCCACGTCTACAACCGCGACATCCTGATCTCTTCGGTGGCCGGCACACTGGCGTCGGCGGTGACCGCGATTGCGCAGTTCGCGCTGTTCTTCGGCGGCGGCAACGACCGGGACCGCAACCCGTTCGGGGCCTTGCTGATGATCTTCCTCGGCCCGCTCGCGGCCACGGTCATCCGGCTGGCCATCAGCCGGTCACGTGAATTCCAGGCCGATCAGTCCGGGGCCGAGTTGTCCCATGACCCGCTGGCACTGGCCAGTGCGCTGCGCAAGCTGCAGTTGGGCACTGCCGCCGCACCGTTGCCCCAGACGCCGGCCCTGGCCAACACCAGCCACATGATGATCGCCAACCCGTTCCGCGGCCAGGGTATGGGCAAGTTGTTCGCCACCCACCCGCCGATGGCGGAGCGCATCGCCCGCCTCGAGCAGATGGCCCGCCGCGCCTGATCCCGCCTGATCCCGCCTGATCCCGCCGACAGTCCTACCGGCACGTCGCTATGACGCCGTGACGGTAGGACTTTCCGGCAGGATGTCAACTACGCGAACCCCGAAGCGCCGCAGGCCCACCGCGTCGGCCGGCTCGTCGGCCAGCAAGCGCACCGACCTGATCCCGAGACTGTCCAGGACCTGGGCGGCCGTGTCGAAGTCGCCGTCGGCGTGCACCCATTCCGGACGCTCGGCCAGCCGACCGGCATCCTGCTGCTCGTAGGCCATCAACTTTGCCAGCAAGCCGGCGCCGGCCGCGTCGCGACGCTCGCGACCTCGTAGGTACACCACGACCCCTCGTCCGGCAGCGGCGACGGCAGCAAGCGAATCGGTCAGGCGCTGCGCGCACCGGCATCGTTGTGAGCCGAAGACATCTCCGAGCAGGCACTCGGTATGTACGCGCACGAGCACCTTCTCGGCACCGTCGAGTTCACCCATCGTGAAGGCCACATGCTCACGACCATCGCGCGGCGCGGCGTACCCGACCGCTTCAAACGGCCCGTAGGGCAACGGCACCCGCGCGCGAACCAGCGGCTCGACGACGCCCGCCGCGGCCCGGCGATGACGGACCAGTTCGGTGATGGTCGTCAACGAGAGGCCGAACTCGTCGGCGAAATCTCGCAGCTCGGCCCCCTGGGCCATGGCCAGCGGCTGCTCGCGGCTGACCAGTTCGGCCAGCACACCGGCCGGCGAGAGGCCGGCCAGTATCGCCAGGTCCATCGCGGCCTCGGTATGGCCGAACCGGTCGAGCAGGCCATTGCTCTGGGCCCGGACCGGCAGCACGTGCCCAGGCCGCGACAGATCATCACGTTGGGTGGCGGGATCAGCGAGCAACCGGATCGTGTAAGCCCGGTCCGCGGCCGAGATGCCGGTACTGATGCCGTGCGCGGCATCCACGGTCACCGTGAAAGCGGCCGCTTCGGCCCGAGCACCGTGCGAGGGCATGGCCGGCAGCGCCAGCCGGTCGGCCACCGCCCCGGGCACGGCCACACAGAGATAGCCCGACGTGTGACGCACCGCGAACGACACCAGGTCGGCGTCGGCCAGCGCCGCGGCGAAGATCAACTCTCCCGCGCTGGTGGCCGAATCGTCGTCCAGCACGATCACGGCGCGACCGGCCGCGACGTCGGCGATGACGGCCTCGACCGGGTCCAGCCGGACGGCCTCGACCGGCTCCAGCGGGGCGGCCTCGGCGGCCTCGTTCGAAGCGGTCGCTCCATCCCCCACCAATGGTCCGGGGCTGGCGGAAAGCGCGCTCAAAACGCTCCGCTTTGCTTGAGGATCCGGCGTGCGGTCGGCAGCCATTCGGCCAGCGTAGGCGACGTCTCCCATTCGGTGTCGACGAGATACAACGCCCGGGTCGGCGTCGAGCAGCCGATCTCGACCAGCACCGGCTTGAGCGACAGCTCCGGGGCCAACGCGTGCCCCGGCCCGGCACCCAGCATCAGCGGGACCGCGACGACCCCATCCAGGCTGCCGCCGCCGAATTGATCCAGGAACAACTTCAGCAGCCCGGTGTAGGTGGCCTTGTACGTCGGGCTGGCCACAATGAGCAAGTCCAGTCCCTTGACCGCCTCGACCGCGGCAGCGACCGCGGCGTCACCCCAGCCGAGCAGTCCCGGTCCCAGCTCCACCACGTCGATGGCCAGGTCCGGCTCGGAGCCGGTTAGTTCGACGGCGACGTGCCGGGCCGCCGCGAACGTCCGCGAGTTGGGCTTCGGGTTGCCGACCACGATGCCGACGGTCATGAACGAACCTCTTCCTGCGGGTGGGTACCTCGAGCGTGCCTTCGTGCGATCAGACGGCGAGCGAAACCTCACGGGCCGAGTCGATCGCCCGTCCGGTCGAACGTTCCCGCGACGCTACGCCCTCCCGGAGGCGAGGAATCAGCTCCCGACCGTAGTCGATTGCGTCTTCGTACGGGTCATACCCGCGGATCAGGATCGTGCTGACGCCCAGATCGACGTAGTCGAGCAAGGCTTCGGCGACGGTTTCGGCTGTCCCGACCAATGCGGTGGAATTTCCGGCCGCTCCGGTGGCCGCGGCCAGCGGGGTCCACAGCGCGCGATCGTGTCGCTCGCCGCGCTCGGCCGCTTCCAATTGCCGTTGCGATCCCACCGACCGCAGCGCGTTCGGCGCCGGCCGCCATTCCTTCGACGGTGTCGCCGAGGCGATCCGGGCCTTGGTCTGTTCCAGGATGTCGTGCGCGCGCTGCCAGGCCAGATCCTCGGTCGCTCCCAAGATCGGACGGAAGGACACGCTGATCCGCGGCGGCTCGGCCCGGCCGGCGGCCGCGGCGGCGGCGTGCACCAGCGCGATCTCTTCCGCCGTCTGGGCCAGCGGATTGGCGAAGAGCGCGTACACGTCCGCCTCGGCGGCGCCGATCCGGTAGGCCTCGGGGGACGACCCACCGAAGTACAACGGGATGCGTGGCTTCTGGTAGGGCCGGACGCCGCTGATGAAGTCCTCGAACTTGTAGAATTTGCCGTCGAAATCGAACGGGACCTCCGACGTCCAGGCCTGCTTCAGCACCCGCAGGAATTCACCGCTGCGCTCATACCGCTCGCTCTTGGACAGGTAGTCCCCGTCCCGGTGCTGCTCGGCGTCGGCGGCACCGCTGATCGTGTGCAGCGCGATCCGGCCCTGCGTGAACTGGTCGAGGGTCGCGAACGTCCGGGCCGCTACCGTCGGGAATACGAAGCCGGGACGGTGCGCGATGAGAAACTTCAGCCGCTCGGTCACCGAAGCCGCGTACGCCGCGACCTGCGTCCCGTCCGGCGATCCGGACGAGTAACCGATGAGCACCCGGTCGAAGTCGGAGTTCTCGTGCGCCCGGGCGAACTTCGACACGTAGACCGGGTCGATGATCGGTCCGTGGGACGGCCGGATTTCGGACTGCTCGTGGGTGCTGATCAGTCCGATGAGTTCGACAGACATCGCTACACCAGCGCCGCGACGGACTCGTTCGCCGCGGTGCTCGGACGTGCGGCCGAGCCGTTCTCGGCCTCACGACGGGCGACCTCGGCCCGGACCAGCGGCAGCAGCTCCCGGCCGTAATCGGTGGCGTCCTCCAGTGGGTCGTAGCCACGGATGAGCAGGGTCGTCACGCCCAGGTCGATGTAGTCGAGCATCGCCTGCGCGACGGTCTCCGGAGTCCCGACCAGGGCAGTTGAGTTGCCGCCGCCACCGACCGCCTGGCTGACCGGCGTCCACAGCGCGCGATCGTGCAGTTCGCCCTTGGCCGCGGCCGCCAACAGCCGCTGCGACCCGACGTTCTGTGGCTCAGCCCCGCCGAGCACCGCGGCCCGCTTGCGGTTGGACGCCCAGGCGCCACTGGCCTTGCTGGTGTTGATGTCGTCGAGGATGCGGTGCGCCCGCTCCCAGGCCAATTCCTCGGTCGCGCCGAGAATGGGACGGAAGGACACGCTGATGCCGGGCATCTGAGTCCGGCCGGCGGCCCGCGCCGACGCGTACACGGACGCGATCTGCTCCGCGGTCTCGGCTAGCGGCTCACCCCACAGGGCGTAGGTGTCGGCGTGCTTGCCGCCCACCCGATACGCCGCGGCCGACGATCCACCGAAGTAGATCGGGATACGCGGGTCCTGGGCCGGCTTGACGGCGGAGAAGAAATCCTCGAGCTTGTAGTAGGTCCCCTCGTAGTCGAACGGCTCGTTCGACGTCCACGCCTGCTTGACGATGTCGAGGTACTCGTCGGTACGGGCATAGCGCTCGTCCTTGGTCAGGTAGTCACCGTCGCGGCGCTGCTCGGCGTCATTGCCACCGGTGATGATGTGGATCGCGACGCGGCCTTCGGAGAACTGATCCAGGGTGGCGAACGTCCGAGCCGCGACCGTCGGAAACAGGAAGCCAGGCCGGTGCGCGATCAGCAGTTTCAACGTGCTGGTCTTGCTGGCGGCGTAGGCCGCGACCTGGTTCGGGTCTGCGCTGGACGAACCGAGGGCGACCAGGATGCGGTCGAAGCCGGCGTCCTCGTGGGCCTGGGCGAACCGGCGCGTGTAGTCGGCGTTGAGGGCGGGTCCGGAGCCGGGGCGGGACTCGGACTCCTCGCGGGTTCCGATCATTCCTACGAATTCGATAGGCATTGAGGCGTTACCTTTCTTCAGTGAGGCAGTGGTTCGGGGCGTGCGGGTACGCGGGGTCGGTCGGCGTCTTCTAGTTCGGCTCGCCAGGTGCTGTGGTGATGGCAGCTGACCCGCCAGCCGCCGCCGTGGGCGGTGGGTACGTCCTGTGCGGCCGGGACGGTGCCGCAGACGTCGGTGGCGAACCGGCAACGGGCCCGGAAGACACAACCGGCTTCGAGGTCGTTCGACACCGTTGCTGTGTCCGCATCCACCAATCGGAGTTGGCGGACGTGCAACGGGCGATGTTGCTCCGATGACGGCTCCGGACGCTGGTCGGCCAGTTGATCCGACAGCGCGGGAGCGGAGGCGATGAGCAGCGCCGTATACGGATGCCGGGGCCGGGCGAAGACCTCGGAGATCGGGCCGTCCTCGACCACCCGCCCGCGGTAGAGCACCAGCACCCGGTCCGCGATGCCGGCCAGCGAGCTGAGATCGTGCGAGATGATGATCACGGAGAGCCCGCGGCTGGTGCGCAGTTCGTCCAGCAGCCGCAGGATGTTATTGCGGTTGGAGGAGTCCAGGGCGCTCACCGGCTCGTCGCAGATCAGCAGCTGAGGGCGCAGCACCAGAGCCCGGGCGATTGACACCCGCTGGCGTTGGCCGCCGGAGATCTGGGCCGGATGCTTGCTCAGCAGCGATTCGTCCAGGCCGACCCAGCCGAGCGCTTCACGCACCCGAGTGGCGATCTCGTGCGAGCTCGCCTGCCCCTGGGTGACCAGTCCCTCGGCCACCAGCTGCTCGACGGTGAGATCCGGGTCGAGGGACCGCAGCGGGTCCTGGAACACGAACTGCACCGACCCACCGCGCCGGAGATCCCGTCGGGCCGAGCCCCGCAGCGACGAGATCACCTTGTCCTGCAGGCGAATCTCACCCTGTGACGGATCGGCGAGTCCCATCACGGTGCGGGCCAAGGTCGTCTTGCCGGACCCCGTCTCGCCGATGACGCCGAGGATCTCCCCCGGGCGCACGGTCAGATCAACCTGCGACAAGATGTGCGCGGCCCGGCGTCCCCGACCCAGGTGGACGTCGACCGACTCCACCGACAGCAGCGGCAGGTCGACCGAACGACCTGACTCGACCGTTGCCGTCATGACGCCAGCCGCGTCAGGCTCAGCTCGTCGGACCGCAGGCAGCGCACCTCGTGGCCGCCCCCCGACGAGATCGCCACCGGCGTCGTCCGGCACTGCTCGGTCGCGAAGCCACACCGGTCGGCGAACCGGCAGCCCGGCAGTTGGGCCCCGACCGAGGGCGGCTGACCTTCGATCACGTCCAGGGTCCGGCGGGTGTAGTCGCCCAACGAGGCCACCCGCAGCATGGCCTGGGTGTACGGATGCCGCGGCCGGAGCAGGATCTCCTCCGTCGGGCCGGCCTCGACGATCTCGCCGGCGTAAAAGACAACCACTCGGTCACACAGCTCGGAGATGACGGCCAGATCGTGCGAGACGAACAGCACGCCCAGACCTCGTTCGTCCCGCAACCGCAGGATCAGCTCGATGATCTCGGCCTGGATTGTGACGTCGAGGGCGGTCGTCGCCTCATCGGCCACCAGGAGTTCCGGATCACCCGAGACAGCGATGGCGATCATCACGCGCTGCAACATCCCGCCCGACAGCTCGCCCGGAATCTGGCGGTACACCGACTCGGCGTCGCGGAGACCGACCAGCCGCAACAGTTCGAGCGCCCGCTGCTTAGCTTGTTTGCGCGAACAACCCTGTACCGAGCGCAGCGCTTCGGCCAGCTGCCGGCCCACCGGGACGGACGGGTTCAGGTACGAGCCGGGATCCTGGAAGACCGCGCCGACCCGGCTGCCGCGGACAGCCCGCCAGGCCTTGTTGCTGAACTCGGCGGTGTCCTGGCCACCGAAGGACACCGAGCCCTCGGCGACGTGGCAGCCCGGGGCGAGGATGCCGAGCGCCGCCCGGCAGGTCAGCGTCTTACCGCTACCCGACTCACCGACCAGGCCGACGACCTCACCGCGGCGGACCGCCAGCGAGACGCCGCGCACCGCCTCCAGCGCGCCGTTGTGCACGGTCACCGTCAGGTCGTCGATGACCAGGACGTCCTGGCCCGGGCTGCGCTGACCGGCGACCCCGGTTCGCAGCGCGTCGCTGGTCTCAGGCTCACGCAGCTGAGTGTCGGTTGACATCGGCGGCCTCCTCATCGATCTTGTCGATCACCGGGTTTGCACTGTTGGCGCCGAGGAAAGCCGGGTCGGCGTCATCCCCCGGTTGAGTCAATTCCGTTGCCGCGGCCTCTTCGGTGGCGGCTTTGCTGCTCGCGGCCGAGAGCAGGCTGACGTGCACGCCAGAGGCATCGCGGATGGCGTCGGCCAACGCGTTCAGTGCGCCGGCCGTGAGCATGATCAGCACCGCCGGCACGATAGGTGCCCACGGTGCCTGGTTCAGGTAGCTGAGATCGCTGGCCAATACACCACCCCAGGTCGGCGCCGGCGGGACCACACCGATGCCGAGGAAGGTCAAGGACGAGACGATCAGCAGGGCGGCCGAGGCCGACATCGCCGCCGCGACGGCGATGGTCGGGATCACCTTGTTGAGGACGTGCACCCGCACGATGCGGAACCGGGATGCTCCGAACAACTCGGCCGATTCGACGTACTGGGCGCGGACGAACTCCAGCGCGGCGGCGCGGGTCACCCGGAAGAACAGCGGTGAGGACAGGAACCCGATCGCCAGCATGGCCGGGGTGAGGCTGTTACCGAGCACCGCGGTGCAGCCGATCGCGAACACGATCGTCGGCAGGGTCATGATCGCATCGGTGATCCGGTTGGCGATGAAGTCGAACCAGGTTCCGAGAAACGCCGACAGCAGCCCGGGAATCGCGCCGAACACCAGTCCCACCAAGGTGGCCTCGGCTGCGGTGGTGACCGAGGTGCGGGTGCCGGCCAGCAGGCGGCTCAGCACGTCGCGGCCCAGATAGTCGGTGCCGAGCCAGTGCCGGCTGCTCGGCCCTTGCAGGAAGTCCTTGACGCTCTGGTGCAGCGGGTCCTGCGGGGCCAGCGCCGAGCCGAAGATGGCCAGCAGCAGCACGGCCAGCAGGATCGCGACCGAGATCTGTGCCGAACGGAAACGCAGGGTCTTCTTCAGCATGGCTACCGCCCACCCGACGGGCGCAGCCAGCCGAGCGCTGCCTTGACGACGAGGTTCGACACGATGACCAGCGCGCTGGTGACCAGCAGAACCCCTTGTACGACCGGCACATCCCGCTGGGCGGCGCTGGACAACGCCAGCTGGCCCAGACCCGGGAGGGCGAACACCGTCTCGGTCACGACCGCGCCGCCGATCAGCAAGGGGACGCCGGCACCGAGGACGGTGAGGGCCGGCCCGGCGGCGTTACGCAGGGCGTGCACGATCAAGATCCGGCTGGGCCGTAGGCCTCGTACGACCGCGCCGGTGACGTAGTTCTTGCGTAGCTCCTCGACCAGCGAGGTGCGCAGCTGGCGAGCGATGCCCACGCCCAGTTCCAGACTCAACGCCAGACTCGGCAACAGGATCCGCTCGAACCATTGCCCGGTGTTCACCGTGAAGCCGGTGTATCCGGCCGAGGGCAACACCTTCAGCGTGGTGGAGAAAATCACCACCAGACCGATGCCGACTACGAAGGCGGGCAGTGTAGCCAGCAGCGTGCTGGCCAGCGTGATACCGCGGTCGATCCAGGACCCCTGCTTGACGGCGGCCAACGTACCGGCCAGCCCACCGAAGATCACCGCGAACAGTGCCGCCACGATCGCGAGCGAGAGATCGACCGGCAGCCGCTGGCTGATGCTCTGGCTGACCGGGATCTGGGTGAAGTAGGACGAGCCGAGATTGCCCTGCAGCGCGTTGCCCAACCAGTGCACGTACTGGCTGAAGAACGGCCGGTCCAGCCCGAACTGGTGATTGATCCGCGCGATGTCGGCCGGGGTGGCGGTGTCCCCGAGTACCGACGCGGCCGGATTGGCGTTGGAGAGCGCCCCCAGGCCGTAGACCAGGAAGGTGCTGACCAGGATCACCGGCACGAAGATGCCGAGCCAGCGCCCGGCCCGCCGGCCGGCCCCGCGGGTGGCGCGACCGAGACCGGACGGCGACCGTCCGATACTCGGCGCGCCGATCCGCGTGGTGGTGATCGCGCTCATCCCCGGCTCCGCCTGCCGGCGCCGTCGGTGTTCCGGTCACTCATGGAGGTCACCGGCTCTTCGCGCGAGCGCTCATCGCTGGCATTCGCTCCGCTCCTCACTCGCTGGCGCTCGTTGCGATGCTCGCTCACGACGCGACCCGGACGCCTTCGAACCGTTGCGTGATCAGGGTGAAGGGCAGGCCGGTCACCTTCGGGCTGGTGGCCAGGATCCGGGGCGTCGTGTACAGCCAGATGTGCTGCGAGCCCGGCGAGGTGACGGCGGCCTTGACCGTGGCCTGCAAGGTGCTGGCGTAGTCGGGCGAGTCCAGCGGGACGGTGCGCAGCTTGTCGAACACGGTCTGCACGTTGCTGGGGATCTTGGCCGACAGGTTCATCAGACCCTTGCTGTCGTAGAGCACCTCGAGCATCTGCAGCGGCGATTCACGACCGGCCGTCCCGTCGAGGGCGAGCCCCGGCTGCTTCTGGATGTAGACGATATTGGTGAATTGCGCGGCCGGGATGACGTTGATCTTGGCCGTGATACCGGCTTCCTTGAGCTGGCTCTGGAGCTGCTCGACCGCGCCGGTGGCGATGCTGGTGGTCAGCGGGATGGTCAGCCCGTTCGGGTAACCGGCCTGGGCCAGCAGCTGCTTGGCCTTGTTCACGTCATGCGGGTACAAGTTGGCCAGCGACGGGTCGTAGCCGACCGTGTAGTTCTTCGGGAAGGGCTGGAAGGACGGCGACCCGTGCCCGAACTGCTGGGTGTCGACCAGCGCCTGCCGGTCGATGGCGTAGTTGATCGCCTGCACGACCAGCGGGTTGCTGAACGGGGCCTTGCTGGTGTTCACGTCCAGGGTGGTGACCACCTGGGACGGCACCTCGTTGATCGTGAAGCCGGCGGCCTTGGCGGCGCTTACCGAACTGCCGGCGATGTAGGCGACGTTGACGTCCCCGGACTGCAGGGCAGCCAAGATCTGCTGCTGGTCGGTGATGGCCTTGACTGACAGCTTGGCCAAGTGGATATCGCTGGCGTCGAACCAGTTCGGGTTGCGGACGAAGTCGGCGTGCGATCCCGGCACGTAGTTGGTCAGGGTGAACGGCCCGTCGCCGACCGGCTTGGTGGCCAGGCCGGCCGCGTTGGCCTTGATGGCGGTCGGGCTGACGATCATGCCGGTCTTGCCGGCCAGCAGGTTCGGGACCTGGTAGTCGACCTTGGACAGCTTGATGGTGAACTCGGTCGGGCTGGTCACCGTCACGTCCGTGACCTCGGCCAGCTGCGAGGCGATCCGGGAATCCGGCGTGTCGCGGCCACGCAGGATATTGGTCTTCACGGCATCGGCGTCGAGCGCCGTCCCGTCGCTGAACTTGAGATTCGGCTGCAGCGTGAAGGCGATGCTCTTGCCGTCCGGGGCGTACTTCCAGGACTTGGCCAGGCCGCCGACCGCGTTACCGTTCTTGTCCAGCGCGGTGATCGCACTGTAAGCGAGACCGAGCACGTGGGCGTCCCAACCGGCGCTGGACGTCACCGGGTCGAACGAGGTGGGCAGGTCCCATTCCCAGTTCAGCGTGCCGTTGTCACCGGCCGGGCCGCTGGCCTTCTCGGCCCCGCCTCCGGAGTTGCAGGCGGACAGCACCGTGGCAAGCACGGTTACGGCAGCGGCGGTCAGGACGCGTTTATGGCGCGGGCGGCGGATCATGATGTGGTCTTTTCCTTCGTTGGGCATCAGCAGGGAAGGCATAAGGTGGCCTGAAAATGTGCGCGGGCGGGACCAGCCACACGTTGTGAGGCCGCACAAATGCATCAGCAAGCGAGGCATCGGGCGGTGCGGCAGGTGGGACGGGCTCGCTCTACGGCCGATGAAAACGGGCCGGAGCAGGGTCGGGCTGGTGCGGGGCCTTTAACAGACCGCGCTGGAGGTGCGCACGTAGTCAACCCAACGGCACGCGACGAAGCGCGCGGCCTGGCTGGCTGAAGACGGCACCGGCGGTTGCATAGGCGAAACTCTGGCACACCCCGAGCGCATCCGTCAATTTCCTATAGGGTTGATATGGAATGGCTCACAGAGGCCACACTGACGGCATCTCCGCGCGCCGGAAGATGTTTGACAACCTGATTTGTCTGCGGGCAGCGTTGGCGACAGGCCGGTGGACGAAGCCGCCAAGCAGGTATGCCCAGCCACCACCATCGTTTCCGGAGAACCCAGTGACCGCCCAGCCCGCCCACGACGACTTTCACCAACCGCTGCGCCATATCCGCGCGGCCGAGATCGATAGCGAGACCGCACAGACTTCCGGCATGCAGCGCTACGCGGCGATCAGTGCCGGCAAGGTTGGATCGGAACGGTTGTGGATGGGTGAGACGCACGTCAAACCGAGCATGAAGTCAGCCGACCACCACCATGGCGAGGCCGAAACCGCGATCTTCGTCGTCTCCGGCACCCCCGAATTCGTGTTCGCCGACAACGAGACGGGCGCCGAGATTCGGATCGCGGCCGCCCCGGGCGACTACATATTCGTCCCGCCGTACACGCCCCATCGGGAAGAGAACAACGATCCCGACGTTGAAGCAGTCGTAGTCATCGCTCGCAGCACTCAGGAGGCAATCGTGGTCAACCTGCCGTCGCTCAATGTCGAGATCGCCACCGTCGCGTCGACCGAGGCCTCGTCGTGACGACGCGACGCTGGGATCCGCCCGCGCCGCTCAACCCACGCGGCACGCTGGTGGTGCTCCCCGGACGGGGTGAGCATGCCGGCGTCTACGAGCGTTTCGGGCTGCGGCTGGCCAATGACGGCTATATCGTCGTGGCCCTGGACGCGGCGGCCATGTCACCTCAAGCAGCCGCCAAGCAGGTCTCCGAAACCGTCACCGCCGAACTCGTACATCCACTGGTTCTCGTCGGCTCCGACGTGGGCGCGTTGAACGCGTTGTTGCTGGCCGCCGACCCGTCCGATCTCGAGACCGGGCCGGACGCGGTCATCGCCGTCGGCACGCCGCTGGCGGTGTCCGCCGCCGGTCCCGGCGAGGACGACTGGGATCACGAACTCGACGCCCGCAGCGCCTGCCCGACCCACCGGGCCAAGCTGGATGCCGACGACAAGCTCGGCCGCGGTCAGCTGTTCACCGAACCGATCATGCCGGGACTGGCCGAAGAGGCCAGCCGGGCCCGCCCAGCGGTTCCGGTGCTGTTCGTGCACGGGGCCGCGGACTCGATCGCCGATCCCGCCGCCGTGGCCGAACTGGCGCGCCAGTTACCGCACGCGGTGCTGGCCACCGTCCGCGACGGCAAGCACGATTCGCTCAACGACATCACGCATCGATCCGCAGCCGCTCAGGTTGTGCAGTTCCTTGAGGACGTCCGGTCCAGCTCGGATGCGGGCCCCATCATCACGGTCACCGGCTGACGGCCGGACCTGCCTTCGCGCCCGCGGCTCCGAGGGTGCAGAGTGGGCGGCGAAGACAGTTTATGGGTCTTCGCCGCCTTGGTGACCGTACGAGTAGGAGCGCGCTATGCAGCTTGGGATGATCGGCCTCGGACGAATGGGGGCCAACATCGTTCGCCGCCTGATGCGAGGTGGACACGACTGCGTCGTGTTCGACGTGAGCGCCGACAGCGTGCACGCCCTGCAGGGTGAGGGCGCCAGCGGTGCGACCACACTCGAGGAGTTCATCAGCAAGCTCAGCTCCCCCCGAGTGGTGTGGGTGATGATCCCGGCCGGGCTGACCGGCAAGACCGTCGAGCAACTGGCCGACCTGATGGAACCCGGCGACATCATCATCGACGGCGGCAACTCCAACTACCGCGACGACGTGCGGCGGGCCAAGTGGCTCAAGGACCGTGGCCTGCATTACATCGACATCGGCACCAGTGGCGGGGTGTTCGGGCTCGAACGCGGGTACTGCCTCATGATCGGTGGCGATGACGAGGCCGTCGGCCATATCGATCCACTGCTCAAGACCATCGCGCCCGGCCCCGGTGAGATCGCCCGGACGGCCAGCCGCGAGGGTGAGCTGGGCGATGAGGAACAGGGTTACCTGCACTGCGGCCCGTCCGGCGCCGGCCATTACGTGAAGATGGTCCACAACGGCATCGAGTACGGCATCATGGCCGCCTACGCCGAGGGTCTGAACATCCTGCACAACGCTGACGCGGGGATTCGCCAGGCGGAGCATTCGGCCGAGATCGCTCCTCTGGAAGAGCCGGAGTACTACCAATTCGACATCGACACGGCGAAGGTAGCCGAGGTGTGGCGTCGGGGCAGCGTCATCTCGTCCTGGCTGCTCGACCTCACCGCCGCCGCACTGGCCCAGAATCCGAATCTGGACGGCCTGGCCGGACGGGTGTCGGACTCCGGCGAAGGTCGTTGGACGGTGAAGGCGGCGATCGACACCGGGGTTCCGGTCCCGGTGCTGTCGGCGGCCCTGTTCGAACGGTTCAGCTCCCGCGACGAGGACCACTTCGCCAACCAGCTGCTGTCGGCCATGCGCCAGCAGTTCGGTGGGCACAACGAGCTGCCGGCCGGCGACTCGCTCGAGGCCGGGGCCGAAAAGGCCGATCAGGGCAGAAGATCAAACAAGTGAGCGGCCGCGCCGCCGCAATATGTGAGCCGCTGTCGTGACGGCCGACCCAACAGCCACCCGAGCCGGAGTGGTCGCCGACGAACCAGCGTTCACCCACCGGCAGATCCTGGTCATCATGTCGGGCTTGATGCTCGGCATGTTCCTGGCCTCGCTTGACCAGACCATCGTCTCGACCGCGCTGCCGACCATCGTCGGCGACTTTCACCGCAGCGACCTGCTGTCCTGGGTGATCACCGCGTACCTGTTGGCCAGCACCGCCTCGACCCCACTCTGGGGCAAGGCCGGTGATCTGTACGGCCGCAAGCGGGTCTTCCAGCTCGCCATCGTGGTGTTCCTGATCGGCAGCGCGCTGTGCGGGGCGTCGCAGAACATGTACGAGCTGATCGCATTCCGGGGCATGCAGGGCATCGGCGGCGGTGGCCTGATCTCGCTGGTCTTCGCGATCGTCGGCGACGTCATCCCGCCCCGGGAACGAGGCCGTTACCAGGGCTACTTCGGCGCCACCTTCGGCCTGTCCAGCGTGATCGGACCGCTGGCCGGCGGGTTCGCGGTAGACAGCCTGTCCTGGCGCTACATCTTCTACATCAACCTGCCGCTCGGCATCATCGCGCTGATCGTCACCAACCGCGTGCTGCAACTGCCGATCCGCAAGCGCGAGGTGAAGATCGACTGGTGGGGTGCCCTGCTGCTCGTCGCCGGCGTCTCCTCGATCCTGCTCGCCACCCAGTCCGGCGGGACCGACTACCCCTGGTCGTCCTGGCAGATCATCGGCCTGTTCCTGCTCGGCGGCCTGCTGCTGGTCAGCTTCGCGGTCCGCGAGCGGATGGCACCCGAGCCGATCCTGCCGCTGGGCCTGTTCCGGATGCAGATCTTCACCGTCGCGAACATCGTGTCGTTCGTATCCGGTATCGCCATGTTCGGTGCGCTGGCCTTCCTGCCGCAGTACCTGCAGCTGGTGCACGGCGTCTCGGCCACGGCGTCCGGGCTGTTGCTGCTGCCGTTGCTGGTCGGGCTGCTCGTGATGAGTATCGGGTCGGGCCGTTACATCTCCCGGACCGGCAACTACCGCTGGTTCCCGCTCGCCGGGACCGTGCTCGTCACACTCGGGCTGATCTTGTTGACCCGGCTGGGGGCACACACCTCCCTTGTGGTGGTGGGCCTCTACGTGTTGGTCTTCGGCGCCGGCCTCGGCCTGTTCATGCAGGTGCTCACCCTCGTGGTGCAGAACTCGGTACCGATGCGCGAGATGGGCGTGGCCACGTCCGCGGTGACCTTCTTCCGGTCGATGGGCGGCGCCATCGGGGCCTCCGCGCTCGGCGCGGTCCTGACGGCGCGTATCGCCTACGAATTCCCGCGGTTCCTGCCTGCGTCCGCGCTGGCCGGCGGCAAGGACAAGGTCGCCCAGCTGGTGCAGAGTCCCGACTCGCTGCGGGCGTTGAAGATCAGCAACCCCGCCCTGCACGAGGGCATCATCCAGGCCTATTCGCACGCCATAGATCGGATGTTCATCGTGGCCGTACCGGTAGGCGTGCTGTCGATCATCGCGTCGCTGTTCATCAAGCAGGTTCGGCTGCGCGGAGCGGGCGATCCGTCGTCCGGCTCGGCCCCGGCGGCGGGCGCCACCGAATCGGCCCCGCTCGCTCCGGGAGGGATGCACTGATGCCCGCCGTGACGATCTCGGCCGGCTACGGCGCCGGTGGCAGCGTGGTCGCGCCGGAGGTGGCCAGTCGACTTGGACTGCCACTGCTGGACCGTGCGATCAATTCACAGGTGGCCGCTCAGCTACAGGTATCGGTGGACGAGGTACAGGACGGTGAGCTCAAGCGTTCGCTGGGCGGGCGCTTTCTGGAACTGCTCGCGCCGCTGGCCGGCGGTGTGCTCGGGGCCGGCACCGACGCCGCGCCACCAGACGCCTTCCCCGCGCAGGGTGACGCGGACGTGTTCCGCCAACAGGCCGAGCTGATCATGCGCAAGGCCCTGCCGGAAGGCGCGGTCATCCTGGGCCGAGCAGGCGCCGCCGCACTCCGCGACGAGCCGAACGTGTTGCGGGTTCGGCTGTTCGGCCCGGCCCAAGCCCGCGCCGCGCAGGCCGCCCGGATCGAGGACATCGATCTCGAGACTTCCGGCAAACGCCTGCACGAGGTGGATCGAGCCCGCGCGCATTACGTGCGGCGGCTGTACGGCGTCGACATGGACGACCCGGCGCTGTTCCACCTGCAGCTGGACAGCACCGTGCTGTCGCTGCCGGCCTGCGCCGAACTCATTGTCGAGGCCTACCGGCTGCTGCTGGCCGCCGGCTGACTCTGGCGCTGGGCCGCGTGCAGACTCCGGCGCTAAGCCGCGTGCACCACGCACCACTCGTTGCCTTCGGGATCCAGCAGCACCTGAAACGATCCGGCCGAGTCGTGCTGGATGTTGCCGACTTTGGTCGCACCCAGGTCCAGGGCCCGCATGGTCGCCTCGGTCAGCTCTGACACTTCGATGTCGATGTGCAGCCGATTCTTGCCCTGTTTGGCTTCCGGGACCTTCTGAAACGCGACTCTGGTCCAGCCGGGTGGATCGATGAAGGCCCAGTTGTCGCTGCGCACGGTCACCGCACCGCCCAGCACCTGCGCCCAGAACCCGGCCAGCGCGGCCGGGTCGGCGCAGTCGAACACCACTTCGTCAATCCGTCCGATCATCTGGGCAGACTAACTCCGCCACGCCCAAGATCGTGCAACATCTGGCATCGCACAGATGCCAGATGTTGCACGATCGGTCGATGCCTTAGTGCACCGGCATCAGTTCATCCTGCGGCTCCGGGTCGGACAGCTCCGACAGCAACTTGCTGCCTTCGACGTCGACGTTGGGCAGCACCCGGTCTAGCCAGCGCGGCAACCACCAGGCGGCGTCGCCGACCAGCCCGAGGACGGCCGGCACGATGGTCATCCGGACCACGAAGGCATCCACCAGGACCCCGAACCCGAGCGCGAACCCGATCGAGGAAATGATGTCGTCGCTGCTCAGGATGAAGCCCGAGAACACTGCCGTCATGATGATCGCCGCGGCCGTCACCACTCGGGCACCATGCCGGAAACCGGTGGCTACCGCTTGCTCGGCATCGGCGCCGTGGCTGTACTCCTCACGCATCCGCGACACCAGGAAGACCTGGTAGTCCATGGCCAGGCCGAACAGGATGGCAATGACGATGATCGGCAGGAAGGCCACGATCGGGGCCGGTTGGCTCACCCCGAAGATGAAGGACAGCCAGCCCCACTGGTACACCGCGACCAGCGCACCGAAGGTGGACCCAATGGTCAGCAGGAAGCCGAGCGCCGCCTTGATGGGCACCAGGATCGAGCGGAACACCAGCAGCAACAGGACGAACGCCAGCCCGATCACGACCACAAGATAGACGGGCAGCGCCGAGGAGAGCTTGCTGGAGACGTCGATCTGAACGGCCGTCTGCCCGGTGACGTACAACTGCACCTTGTCGTCGGCGGCCAGCGGATCCTGCAACTTGCGGATGCTGCCCACCAGCGTCTTGGTTGCTTCGCTGCTCGGCCCGCTCTTCGGAATGACCGGCAGGATCATGGTATCCCCGGCCTTGTTGGGTGTAGCCGGGCTGACCGCGAGCACGTCGGGTAGCGCGGCAATCCGCTTGGACACGTCCGGCGAGGTGGCCTTGAGTTGCTCGGGCGTCCCGGTAAGGACCACCGTGAGCGGCCCGTTCACACCCGGGCCGAAGCCCTTCGCGATCAGGTCGTAGGCGACGCGCGCGGGCGAACCGGGAGCCGCCGTCCCGTTGTCCGGCAGGGCGGTCCGCAATGCGGTCAGCGGGATCGCGATCACGGCCAGCACCACCACGCCGGCGATGACGGCCGGCCAGCGGTGCCGCAGCACCAGACCGACCCAGCGGCGTCCGACGGACGGACGGGCGGCAGGCGACTCGTCGTCGTAATCCGGGCGCCGAACCAGCGGGACCCGGGCGCCGATCACCTTGCGGCCGGAGAAGCCGAGCAGGGCCGGCAACAGGGTGAGCGCGATCAGCACGGCCATCGCGACGGTGCCGGCCGCGGCCAGCCCCATGACGGTCAGGAACGGGATGCCGACCACGGACAGGCCGGCCAACGCAATGAGGACGGTGAGTCCGGCGAAGACCACGGCCGACCCGGCGGTACCGGCGGCCCGCCCGATGGCGTCTTCCGGATCGCGGCCGGCAATCAGCTCATGCCGATATCGGGAAATGATGAACAGCGCGTAGTCGATGCCGACGGCCAAGCCCAGCATCAAGGCAAGTACCGGTGCCGTGGACGAGAGTTGTACCCAGTGGCTGAGCGTGAACAGCCCGGCCAAGCCGACTCCGACGCCGATGAGGGCGGTGAGCAACGGCAGCCCGGCGGCAACCAGGGACCCGAAGGTGATGGCCAGCACGATCGCGCCGACCGCGACCCCGATCACTTCACCGGAGGCACCACCCGCGCCGCCCGCCGCGATCGCGTCGCCGCCGACGGTCACGCTCAGGCCGGCACTGCGGGCGGCGTCTGGGGCTGCGTTGAGCGCATCGAGTTCGGCCGGTTTCAGTTCACTGGCCTGCACCGTGTACGTGACCGTTGCCAGCGCGATGGTCTTGTCGTCCGATACCGCCTTGGCCGCGAACGGATCGCTGACCGAGCTCACGGACGGCAGGGTGCCCAGCTTGGTGACCGCCGCGGCAATGGCGGTCCGGTCGGCCGGCGTGTCGAGGATCTGCCCGCTCGGCGCCTGGAAGACCACCAGGGCCTGGGCGCCGTCGGCGGACACGGTCGGAAACTTCTGGCCCAGCAAGTCGATCGCCTTCTGCGCCTCGATGCCCGGGATGCTGAACTTGTCGCTGGAGGGTTTGCTGAGCGTGGACGCACCGAGCCCGAGCAGGATCAGCGCGAGCAGCCACACCGCGAGGACCAGCCGACGATGCCGAAATGAGCCCCGGGCAAGCCGGTACAGGTAGCGGGCCATGGCAGTCTCCGTCAGATCAGTGAGCAGGTTGGTGAGCTGTGGAAGGCAGATAGGTGAGGGCGGGCTTGATCACCAGGTTGATGTGTTCACGCGTCGAGGTCGGCAGCGCGAGCGGGCCCGCGAGCAAACCGCCGAACAGATGATGGGAGACCAGTGAGATGGCCAGTTGCCGGAAGACGGCCGGCTGATCGGCGATCTCGCCGCGCTCGACGGCCCGCTCGAAGATGGCACTCAAGCCGACGATGGCCGGCTCGATCAGTAGCGTCCGAACCGTGTCGCCGAATTCGCGGTCGGTGGCCGCCGCATGCATCAGGCCGTACGTGATGGCGGCATCGCGTTTGTCCCAACCGTTGGCGTGCCGGGCAAACTGGTCGAGGTCGCCGTCCAGGGTGCCGGTCGGCGCCGGGGGCGCTTTCTTGGGGCGGAAATTCTGCAGGGCCGCGACCACCAGGCCCGGTTTGCCCTGCCATTGCCGGTACAAAGTTGCCTTGCTGGTTCGGCCGCGGGCCGCGACTGCGTCCAGGGTGAGGCTTTCGTATCCGACTTCGCGGATCAGGTCGATGACCACGGTGTACAGCTCGCTCTGTCGCTCAGGCGAGAGTCGCGAACGGGACGCTAAGTCAGCGGACATAGCCGCCACTATACGAAACGGTTTCGTACACATCCCCGTAAAATGGCCCGGAAACCGCTTGGGTGGGGCGCAACTCACACCAAGAGTCCAGGTGTGAGCCGAGCACCCACGCCGATATTCGCGCCCAAGCTGACCCGAGGCGACCAGGTTCGGGTGATCGCCCCGTCCCGAAGTCGAGCCCTGGTGCTCGAGCATGATCATCGGTCGATCATCAACGGACGCGTCGCCCAACTAGGACTCTCCCTCAGCTACGGCTCACACGTGGACGAGCGGGATGCGTTCGAGTCGGCGTGCATCGCGTCCCGGGTGGCCGACCTGCACGAGGCGTTCGCCGATCTGTGGTTCCTCGATCAGGACCATCGCGCGCACACGAGGACGATTCGCTCAGCGACCTGCCGAGCTTCACCCGGGACCTGACCTCGCGGCTGCAACTGCCGGAGGCGGCCGCGATCCGGGGCCTGGCGATCGGCACCGTAGGGCTGACCGTGGGAGAACGATCGAGCGTGCTGCTGGCCGGGCTGAAGCTCCGGCCGGGCCGGGAGCGGGCCGGCTACTCCTGGAGGCCGGCGTCCGGCGGGTGATCCTCGAACTCCGACGCCCAACCCGGATGTTCCGTGCGCGCCCAGTAGGCCGAAACCGAGCCGGTTCGCATACCCTCGCGCGCGTCCGGGTCCTTGACGGCGCGGACGATGTGGCCGATCACCAGCAGGCCGAGCGCCAAGGCGAACCAGTCGTGGACGAAGGTCGCTCCGGTTCGCCAGGCCAGCGGGGTGAGCCCGACGAAGTACATGACGACTCCGCTGATCAGCAACACCAGAATCGAGCCGCTGGACAACCAGGAGTTGATCTTCTGCCCGGCGTTGAACTTGCCCACCCGATCCTCCGGGCGGCGCCGACCGGGGCGCAACCAACGCCAGTCCGCCTCGGTGAACCGGTTCAGCCGGCGAAGGTCAAGCCGGTACGCCAACGAGACCAGGCCCAGAATCATCGGTACCGGAAGGGCAAACCCGCAGTAGACGTGGATTAGTTCAACCTGACGGCGGTGGCCCACCGCCAGCGACAGGCTGCCGTTGTACAGGATGGCCGCGGTGCCGATGCACACCAGCATCAGCACCGCGGTGAGCCGGTGCACCCATCGCTCAGCCCGCGAGAAGCGCGTGAATTGCGGGCGCGGTCTGATCGCGGAACCCGCCCGCCCGACCGGAGTCATGTGGTCACCGGAGTCATGTGGTCACCGTGGTCATGCCGTCACCGTGGTCATGCCGTCACCGTGGTCATCCGTCGATCCAGCCGTCGACGGCGTAGCCGCGCTGTTCCCAATAGCCGGTCTGCACGCCGGCGGTCAGCTCTATGCCCGACAGCCACTTCGTGCTCTTGTAGCCGAACATCGGAGCGACATACATCCGCACCGGGCCGCCGTGATCATGAGTGACCGGTTTGCCCTGCATCTGCAGGGCTACCAGCACGTCGGACCGGCGCGCCTGTTCGAGCGTCAGGCTCTCGCTGTACAGACCGTCGAAGGAACTGAACCGGACGGCCGTGGCCGCGGACGTGGGACCGGCGGCGTCGATCAGGTCCTTCAGCAGGACCCCGCTCCACGGAACCTGCAGCACCTGCCAGCCGGTGACACAGCGGAAGTCCTTGGTCAGCGAGGTCTGGGGCAGCGCGCGCAAATCGTCCAGGGACAGGCTGAGCGGGTGGCCGACCAGCCCGGTAACGCCGAGCCGATAGGTCACCGGGTCGGCTTTAGGCACCGGCCCGGTGACTGTGTAGTAGCGAAAGGTTGCGCCGGCCGGCAACAGCGAGACCAGCCCAGTGGGATCGCGTAGCTCGACCGGTGCGACGACCCGATCGAGCGCGGACTCCACCACCCGGCCGCCGACGATGCCCGCCACACCGAGCGCGAGCAGACCGAGGACAGCTCGCCGCCCGACCGGTGCGCCGTCGGGTGGCGGGCCCTGGGGATCTGCTGGGAGCACCACGCCTCGATCATGCTCCGACAGCGCTCGACATTGGTCCTTGCCGGCCTGGCTCAAGCCAGATGTTCCAGGATCTTAAGGACTCTGTGCGAGCTGCGCACGGATGATGAGACGGTGACGTCTGCCCCTCGCCGGTTCGCTCTTGGTGCCCTGCTCGGTCTGCTCAGCGCCGGGGTGGCCATCGGCGTCGGCGAGGTCATTGCGGCGTTCGTCCGACCGGCCGCCTCGCCCATCATCGTGGTCGGAAACCGGATGATCGTGCTGACCCCCGAACCGGTCAAGCGCTGGGCCATTCACGAGTTCGGGACGCACGACAAGTCGGTGTTGTTGACCGGGATCTACCTAGTCATCGCGCTACTGGCCGTGCTGGTCGGCTTGCTCGCGTTGCGGCGCCGCACCTTCGGCCTGGTCGGTATCGCGCTGTTCGGAGCCTTCGGCGGTTACTGCGCGGTGACGGCCAACGCGCACCGCGGCTCGGACGTAGTGCCCACGCTGCTCGGGACGGTCGCCGGCTTGGTCACGCTGTACCAGCTGTTCGGCTCGCTGAATCCCGCGGGCGCCGAGGCCGCTGCCGTAACGGTCGGCCGACCGGCGCTGTTGGCCGACCGCCGGAAGTTCCTGCAAGGTACGGCGGTCGCGACCGGAGTGACCGTGGTCGGCGGATTCGGCGGCCGAGCGCTGCAGCACAACCGATATGACGCCAGCGCCGCGCGGGCGGCCGTGCGGTTGCCGGCACCGAGCAGCGCACCGGAAGCGAGCACCGCCAGCGCGTACGACTTCGGCAAGTCACCCATCCCGTTCCAGACTCCGGAGGCGAGTTTCTACCGGATCGACACCGCACTGTCCGTGCCGCAGCTCAATCCCAAGACCTGGAAGCTGCGCATCCACGGCATGGTGGATCGGGAATTGGTGTTGACCTACGACCAGTTGCTGGCCCGGCCACAGGTCGAACGGTGGATAACGCTGGCCTGCGTGTCGAATTATGTGGGTGGTTACCTGGTCAGCAACGCCAAATTCCAAGGCGTGCTGCTGGCCGACCTGCTGCGCGAGGTCGGCATCGGCCCGGGTGCCGACCAGCTGATCGCCAGTTCGAGTGACGGGATGACGATCGGCTCGCCGACCGCGGTAGTGATGGACGGCCGCGACGCCATGCTCGCCATCGGCATGAACGGTGCGCCGCTGCCGATCGAGCACGGCTTCCCGGTCCGCATGGTGGTACCGGGCCTGTACGGCTATGTGTCAGCGTGCAAGTGGATTGTCGATATCGAGGCCACCACGTTCGCCCGCGAGCGCGCGTACTGGGTGCAAGGTGGCTGGGCGGCGAAGGGACCGGTACGGCTGGCGTCCCGCATCGACACCCCGCTCGGCTCGACCACCGTCAAAGCCGGTTCGACCGTGCCGGTTGCCGGCGTCGCCTGGGATCAGCACGTGGGCGTCTCGGCCGTCCAGGTGCGCGTCGATCAGGGCGGCTGGCAGGACGCGAAACTGGCCGGCGTGCCGTCAACCGACACCTGGCGTCAATGGCTTTGGCCCTGGACGGTTCCCGACGCCGGCGTGCACACCTTGACCGTCCGCGCCTTCGACGCGAAGGGCGACCTGCAGACCGCCGATCAAGCCGACCCGTTCCCGGCCGGGGCAACCGGACTGCACACCATCACCGTGCAGTCTCGTTGAGCCAAGGATGGGTCCAGCCCGGCGTAATCTCACGAGGATGACGACGTTCACCGAACTCGAAATCGCCTATCTCAAGGACCAACCACTTGGTCGGCTGGCCACGGTCCAGCGCCACGGCCAACCGCAGGCCAGCCCGGTGGCCTTCGCCTGGAACGCGGCGACCGGCACCATCGACATTAGCGGCTTCCGGATGGCCAAGACTCAGAAGTTCCGCAACCTGGCCAACAACGAGCACGTCGCGTTCGTCGTCGACGACATCGTCTCGGTAGATCCTTGGCAGGTCCGCTGCCTCGAAATACGGGGCGTCGCTGAGGCGCTGACCCACCCGAGAGATCCCGCGATCTCGGTGGGCGACGGGGCGATCATCCGGATCATGCCGCGGCGGATCATCAGCTTCGCCATCGACCCGGACGTCCCCCCGAGCCGGGACGTCGAATCGAGCAGCTGACCGCGGTCAGGCTTGCCGCTTGTCAGGCTTGCCGCGGTCAGGCTTTCCGCGTCGCGCGTTGCGGCATCGTGCCGGCCGGCGCCGAGCCGCCCGGCAACGCATCGCCGGGCACCGAGTCGCCCCGCTGCGAGTTTTCCTGCTGCGAGTCGCTCGGCGCCGAATCGTCGTCAGCCCCGGCCGGCCGCTGCTCACCTGCATAGGTACGTAACGGCACCTCGCGCAAGCAGAACGTGAGGGCCAGCGCCACCACCATCGCCGCCGCACCGAGCCAGAACGCGGCCGCCACGGCCGAGGTGAACCCGGCCCGGAACGGCTCGGTCAATACCGAGCTGATGCCCTTGAGAAACGACGTGTCGTTCAGCTGACTGGATCCGACCGACTGCAGCCGTTGCAACGCGGAAGGGTCTGCCTTGGCCGCCGCTGCGAACGCCGGATCGGTGGCAGCGTGAGCGTAGGCACCAGCGATCTTGCCGCTGACGGTGGAGTAAACGATGCTCAGGAACACCGCCACGCCGAGCGTGCCGCCCAGCTGGCGGAAGAAGGTGGTGGACGATGTGGCCACCCCGATGTCCCGCGGCGACACCGCGTTCTGCATGGCCAGCACGATGGTCTGCATGTTGAGACCCAGCCCAGCGCCGACGACCAGCATGAAGACATCGACGACGACCAGCGGGGTGTCCGCGGTAAGTCGCGTCAGCAGCACCATGCCCACCACCAGCATCGCGCAGCCGATGATCGGGAAGATTTTGTAACGCCCCGTCCGGGACGTGAGCTGGCCGGCCACCACGGATGCCGACATGATGCCGAGCACCAACGGCAACATGGCCAAACCGGATTGGGTCGGCGAATATCCCTTCACCAGCTGCAGGTACAGCGGCAGCAAGGTGATGCCACCGAACATGCCGATACCGATGATGGTCGATTGCGCGGACCCAACGGCGAACACGCCGTTACGGAACAGGCGCAGGGGTAGCAACGCCGATTCGCCCATGGACCGTTCGACAGCCACGAACGAGACCAGTCCGAGCACGCCGACTACGTAGCAGACGAAGGCCGACGCCGACGCCCAGCCCCAGGTCCGTCCCTGCTCGGCAATGATCAGCAACGGCACCAACCCGACGGCGAGGCTGACCGCGCCCCAGTAGTCGATCCGGTGCTGGCGCGGCGTGTGTGAAACGTGCAGCACCTTGCTGACCACGGTCAGCGCGAGCAGGCCGATGGGGACGTTGATCAGGAAGATCCAGCGCCAGCCGTCGACCCCGAAGATCGAGTTCTGGCCGGCCAGCGCACCGCCGACGACCGGGCCGAGCACGCTCGAGGTTCCGAACACCGCCATGAAGTAGCCCTGATATTTCGCCCGTTCCCGGGGAGCGAGGATGTCACCGACAATGGCCAGCGCCAATGAGAACAGACCGCCGGCGCCGATGCCCTGAAACGCGCGGAACGCGGCCAGCATGTACATCGAGGTCGACAACGTGCACAGCGCCGAGCCGAGGACGAATACCCCGATGGCAAAGAGGAAGAACGGCTTTCGGCCGTAGATGTCGGAGAGTTTGCCGTACAGCGGCGTGGCGATGGTCGAGGTGATCAGGAACGAGGTCGTCACCCAGGCTTGCGCGGTAAGACCATTCAGGCTCTCACCGATCTTGTAGATGGCCGTCGAGACCACCGTCTGGTCCAGGGCCGCCAGGAACATGCCCAGCAACAGGCCGGACAAGATGGTCATGATCTGGCGGTGGGTGTAGCCGGCGGAGTTGGTCTGCGCCGCCTTGGCCGCGCGTTGATCCTCGCGCGTCTGCTGGGACGAATCCGAGCTCGAACTCGGTCCGGCAACGGTGGACATCAGGCGGCTCCTTCTCGATCGTGCGGGTGTGCTACTTCCGGTTTGCCGCCGGCCCGCAGCCAGTCGGCATCGTCAAGGCCGTCTCGGTAATCGTCGAAGTCGGTCACGAAGCGCCCGAGCAACCGGCTGAACGCGCGGATTTCGGCCGCGCTCCAGTGCTCCAGGATGCGGGCGAAGTGGTTGCGGCGAATATCGCGATGCTCGTAGATCACGGCGAACGTCTTGTCCGTCGGTACCAACAGTGTGGCCCGACCGTCGGAGGGATCCGGGACGCGCTCGATCATCCCGTCGGCGACGAGCGCCGCGACGGTTCGGCTGACGCTGGACGGATCGAGGTGCACAAGTTCGGCCAAGGCGCTGGAGCGCATCGGCGCACCCTGGACGAGATGCAGGATCAGCATGTTCGCCGACCATTCGATGTCGTGCTCGGCTTGCGCCACGACCTGGGCGCGCACCCGGTTGAACGAGTGGGACAGCTGCACCACGCCGCCGGCGATGTCGTCCAGCGGGCCCGACTCGGCGTCATCCGCGGCCGGTCCGAATCCCGCAGCGCTGTTTGTACTCGTCATCGGCCCCTCGCAACGTTATGAATGCTTAGCGCAACTAACGTTACTCGCAGGCTTCAACCGCGCAACTCCGCCGAACTGCGAGTTACGCGGCGGCGGTGAACAAAAAGATCGCCGTACGTGGAGCTAGGGCGAGCAGGGTTCCCTCGACGCTGGCCGGAGCACCGGCCTTCCCTGCGATACCCGCTGCCCCCGGAGCCGGCGGCGGGGTGGTGATCGTGCCGCGTCCGGTGAAGGCCACGTTGTGCCGGCCGCGGCCGAGTTGGCGAGGCGTACGGAAGCGAAATGCGGCGGCGCCACCGGAATCGGCGACGACCGAGCCCAGCGGATGGCCATCGGCGGTCACATCGACCAGTTCACCCGAGTGAAAGCCGTGAGCCTGCAGCGTGACCACATCCCCGGAGCGCAGGTGATGCTGATCGGTCAGCTGGTGATTCGGACGGTCGTAGGCCGTCACGGAAGTGTCCGGATGGTGGTGAAAAACCCACGGCAGCGAAGCGTCCGGCGTGGCCGCGAGGGTGGCCGGAATCGAGATGCAGGCAGCACCAACCGCCACCACGATGTACGTCGCGAACCGGATGGATCGTGCGGATGTGGTCATGTCGGCGTTGCCTCTCGGTGTCGGGCCGACGTTCCCATCGGCCGTACCGAGCGGTTCTGAAGCTACCCACGCCGAACTTGTCGCGGCCTTGCGACCACGGCCCGGGTTGAGCTGCGACCGGCGCGGCCACCGGCGGATTCAGGCCGGGCGCGGGCGCGTTAGGTGGCCGAGCGTTTCATGGCGGCGACCAGGCGCTCATCGCGCTGGAGTTGACGGCGGATCGCAGCCTCGCGCTCAGCGCGTTCTTGTTCGCGACGCTCTTGTAATTTGGCCGAGATGACTGTTTCATCCATGCCTGCAAGCTACGTGATGAAATTACGCACATTGCATCCGGATAGCGAGCTGAGGCGCAACCCACACACGGGCTCCGCGCCCGTTGGCTGGGACCACAATCTGGCGCGGCGCCACGGCGGCCGAGCGGCCAAAAGCCGGCCAGACTGCCTATCCTCAATTGCAGGGTCCGTCGCAAAGCAACTGCGCTACCGGCTCCTTGGAAGCACTGGACTCACTGGACTGGACGACCGTGACCCGCCAATGACTACGCACCCCGTCCGACCGTCGCGCCCCGGCGCGCAAAACTTCCTGCCGGCCACGGACAGCCTCGAACTGCTGGCCAGGGCCGCTGCGGACTGTCGGGGTTGTGAGCTGTTCAGGGACGCGACGCAGACCGTCTTCGGGGCCGGGCCGTCCGACGCCGAGCTGGTGTTGATCGGCGAGCAGCCCGGTGATGCCGAGGACAAGCAGGGTGTCCCGTTCGTCGGCCCGGCGGGAAAACTGCTGCGATCGGCCCTGAAGTCGGCCGAGATCGACGTGGGCCGGGTCTATTTGACCAATGCGGTAAAGCACTTTCGGTGGCGGCCCGCGGCCAGTGGCCCCCGACGTCTGCACGAGAAACCCAGCCAAGGTCACGTCACGGCTTGCCGGCCATGGCTGACGCACGAACTGAACGCAATCCGTCCGAAAGTCGTGGTGGCCCTCGGCGCGGTGGCGGCGCAGTCGATCCTGGGCAGCAAATTCACGTTGACGCATTCGCGGGGCCAGCAACTCGATTGGCCGGCGGACTACGAATCGCTGTCCGCCAGCGCACTGTTTGCCACCATCCACCCCTCGGCCGTGTTGCGGACACCCAGCCTGGAACGCGCGACGGCGATGGAGGCCTTGATCGCCGACTTGGCCATCGCGCGGCAGGCATTGTGACGCGGTGGCTCTGGTGCGCTGTGACGCTGTGACACGGCCGGAGGTCGTAGAGTAGTTCTTGGCCCAGAAGGACCCGGATCATTTGGCTCGAGCCAGCAGCCAGCTACGCGTGGCCGTCACGCGCGAAGGAAGGCACTAGCAATGACCGACAATCAATACGACGAACCGCGCAATGTCAGCGGCACGGGCCCCGTCAGCGAACCGTCGGCAACAGGGTGGGCTGACGGCACCGCCGATACCACTGTGGCGTCGGACGAGTCGACCGGCGAGTCGATCGGTACCAAGGTGCCACCGACCCGCCCGGCCCCCGGGTTCGACCACAAGGGCCATGTTCGAAGCACCCGCTCCAGCGGATTGTGGATCGGCCTCATCGGCACCGCGGTTTTCGTCATTCTGCTGGTCATATTCATTGCCCAGAATTCGAGGAATGCCACGCTGCATTTCTTCGGTTGGAGCGGGCAATTCTCACTCGCGCTGACCATTCTGTTGTCGGCCGTCATCGGAATTCTGCTGGTGGCGATTCCGGGCTCCATCCGGATCCTGCAGCTGCGCCGGGCCCTGCGCAAGAACGTGCCTTCCGAGCTTCGCTGAGCGGTCAGCTCGCAAGCTGTTCGACGTCCAGCGATCCGGTGACCAATTGCTCGGCCACGTCGTCCAACACGGTGCCATGGGAATATGCGTAGGCGCGCAGCAACGTCAGCGCGTCCCGGGCCGACAATGACATCCTCGTCATCAGCATTCCCATGGCCACCCAGGCCTGAACCCGCTCCCGGGCCGCCGGACTATGCATCCAGGCCGGCTCGCGGTCACCCGACCAAGGGGTCACCGAGCCGGTCATGGTCAGCCCGGCCAGCAGCGCCTCGGTCATTTGATCCGCGACCATCGATGCGTCGGCAATAGGGACGGCCCGTAGCTGATCGGGTTCTTCGAGGTAGAGGTCAAGCGCCCCGGCGAGGCCGGACGTGAGCGGCAGCGGCAGGCAAATGATGGCGCGGTACGGAGTTCGCTCGACCAACTCGTGGGTGAACATCGGCCAGCGGGCGGCCATCTCGCTCGGTCCGGTCACGAATATTCGACCGGAGTTCGCCGCATCCAGGCATGGACCTTCGCCCTGGGTGAATTGCAGACGCTCGGCAACAGTCGCCAATTCATCACTGGCGCCGAGCGGTACCCGGAATCCGGAATCGAGCATGCTCAGCCCGGCCGCCGAAATGGGCAGCACCTGCGCGGCCGCGCGGGCCAATTTCGTCGGCAGCAGTTCCGGTTCGGCGACGTCCGGACTGGCAGCAGACCAGGCCGCCCTGAACTGGAGGCGGAGGTCTGAGGTGTTGGTCTGCATCTGGGCGCCCCCCAGGCCGGTCGAACGCTCGCTCGTACCCGGGTGCGCCGCTGATGGCTGGTGCGATTTGTTGGCGACGCTGGCGTTCCGCGCATTCCAAAGCCACTTCATGGGCGATTACTCCAGGCCAGGTCGCTGTCACTTCAACGCCGTGGGCCCGAGCCTAGCGGCTGGCCGATGACCTCACCACTGAATCGCCCACGCCGACGTCATGCCTAGACAGCGCCACGCCATGCCGACGCCATGCCGACGCCATGCCGACGCGATGCCGACGGACCGCCGTCGTCGAGCACGCAGTCACTGCTCGTAGCGCACATTGTGCTCGCCCAAGGCGGGCAACCGGGGCGCGGCCAGCGCGTCGAAGGTACTGAAGCGGGCGGGCGTGCGGACCGTCGACTGGCGGCGTCCCGTCGTGGCATCTCGCACCGTGATGGCCAGCTCGTTCTCGGCAAAGACCTCTGACGCGACCACGTCGGCCCACGATGCGAGGTGGCTGCACATCAGTCCGGCGCCGCGCAGTCGGGTGATCCAGTCGGCCGCGGGGCGAGTACGGAACACCTCGTCGAGCTCATGGGTCAACGCGGCGTTGTGTCGCGCCCGGGACGGCTGGTCGAGGAAGCGCGGGTCGGTGGCCAGCTCCGGGTGTTCGATCAGGACCACCAGCTGAGCCCAGTGCTTCGGTACGTAGGCGGCCAGCATGAAGTACCCGTCAGCGGCGCGGTAAGCGCCGGCCGGCGAGGTGGCGAACGGCATCGCGCCGGCCGTGACGGGCTCGTCGGACGGCGGCGCGGTCCGGCGATGCAACTCGGTGGTCAGCCGGTTCGCCTGCAGGCTCGCGGCCACGTCGAACATGGCGACCCGTACCTGTTCGACGATGCCGTGACGTTCCCGTTGCAGCAGGGCTGCCAACACGGCCTGGGCGACGACGTGCGCGGTGGCCCCATCGATGAGCTGAAAACCGATCGAGCGGGGCCGCTCCCCCGCCGGCACCAGACCGGTGAGTACGCCGGCTTCGGCCTGCAGCATCATGTCGATCGCCGGTCGGCCGCCAGCCGGCCCGTTGTCGCCGAAGCCGGTGATGGTGGTGTAGATGCAGCGTGGGTTCCGGGCCAAGACCTCGTCCGGGCCGCAGCCCCAGGCGGCCATCGTCCCGGGGCGAAAGGCGTCGATGAACACGTCGGTCTGCTCGGCCAGCCGCAGCACCAGCTCGACACCGGCCGGATCGTGCAGATCGGCGACCACCGACTCCTTGCCGCGATTGTTGGACACGAAGTAGGGCGCTAGGTCGTGCTCGCCGGGGTAGCTCGACGTGATGTGCCGGGCCGCCTCGCCAGACGGCGGCTCGACCTTGATCACCTGGGCGCCGAGGTCGGCGAACACCTGAGCGGCCAGCGGCCCGGCAATGTTCTGCGTGAAGTCGAGGACGCGATAGCCGTCCATCGGCCGGGTCGGCATCAGCGTTCGCCGGCTACGGACCGGACCGAATCGGCTCCGACCAGCTCAGCGCGCAACGAAGGGCCTTCGGCCAGCACAGCGATCGCAATCACGGTGGCGGTGGCTTTGGAATGCACCACGCCCCAACTCTGCACTGCGAATTCGGCGGCCGTCCGGTCATAGACTTTGCCCAGCTCCGTCATGGCCAAACCGGCGGTTGCTACGTCCGGCGCGGTCATGTCGCAGGCCCGGCACAGGCGGCCTCGACGGGCAGCGTGGCCAGCACCAGCCCCGGTCCGACGGTGACGCCTTGCTCGTTCCGCGACGTCATCTCGATACTCAGCACCCCGACCGGCCCGTCCAGCTCGCGGGCGGTCACTCGGCCGCTCACCGTCACGGTGTCCGTGGCCAGGTTCATCGCGCGCATCCGGAAGCCACGCAAGGCCCGGATCGTCCCGGCGGAACCAATGAAATCTCGCACCGTACGCTCCCACATTCCCTGCAGCAGGACGTTGTTCGCGAACATGCCGGGCGCGCCCATCCGGCGGGCATACCCGTCGTTGGTGTGGATCGAGTTGAAATCGCGGTTCGAGCCGGCCGCCATCACCAGCCGGTAGGCGCTCAACGGAAACCGGACGTCGGCCAGCTCATCACCGACCTGGACCTGCTCGAAGAGCCGTTGCGGGCGGCGCTCAAGCATCGTCGTGCTCCCCTGGTTCGTAGCAGAAAAAGGTGGTGGTCATGGTCGCGAGCAACGTGTCCTGCTGATTGCGCAGCTCGGTTTCGATGGTGACGAACGCCCCGGTGCCGAGTTTGGTGCGCTTGGGTACGCAGCCGACCAGCCGCACCCGGGACTTGCGCACCACGTCCCCGGCAACGGCTGGACGGTTGAATTCGGTGGACACCTCGGTGGCCAGGTAGCCGCGGTAGGACGGAGCGCCGGGAAGCGCGATACCGGCGACCGGGCTGAATCGTGGCTGGGCATCCGGGCCGGCCTCGTCGAACAACGGCGGATCGCCCGGTGCCCACATGCGCGGCAGGGCGAAACTCACGGTCGCGGTGTACGGGGCGACGACGTCGGACCAACGATGGGCCTGCGCGACCGTCCGGTCGTAGTGCACCGGGTCGCCGAGTTCCAGCGGCTCGCACCAGCGCCGGATCGCGCCGGGCTCGACGGGATCCGCGCCGGGCGGTCCGTCCTCGCTCAGTACGGTGCCCACCGCGGCTACCACTGGTTGCCAGCTCGCCAGCAACGTCGATTCGTCCATGTCACCATCGCCTTCTCGTCCTGACGCTATTACTGACGATATTCGTCGTCAATAGCGCTGGGCGGTGGTCACCGGCGGCGCGGTGTTCGGGCAAGATGCCGGTGTGAGCACTCGACCCGCCGGCCGGCCGCGTGACCCGGCCCTGGACGAGCGGGCCCTGACGGCGGCCCGCGCGGTGTACGCCGAGCGCGGCTGGAGCGGCTTCACCATGGACGGCGTGGCCAAGCAATCCGGTATCGGCAAGGGGTCGCTGTATCTACGCTGGCCTAACAAGGCTGAGCTGCTGATCGAGGCGGTCCGGTCCCGGACCCAGTTCATCGCCGAAATCGACACCGGCGCGCTGCGTTCGGACCTGATCGAATTCGCCCGCGGCTGGCTGGCCTACATGAACAGCGACGACGGCGCCCTGGCCCAGCGGCTCACCGTCGATGCGCGTTTCTCACCGGAGCTCCGCGATGCGCTGGCCGGCACGCCCTACCCGGAGCACATCCGCGCGACCCGCGCGATGATCCGGCGCGGCATCACCCGGGGCGAGTTGCGCCCTGACGTGTCGGTCACCGTCATCGCCGATCTCATTGCCGGCGCCATGCTGAACCACGCCCGGACCACGCCGCCGCACCTGCGGGCTCGCGCCACCGCATCGACCGGGCGCTACATCATGCAACTCGTCGACACCGTGCTCACCGGGCTCACCGGATCGGGCGACTCGACGACGCCGGGTGGCTGACGTCGGCCCAAGGTAGGACGGGCGAACTCCGCCCGGCCGAGGTCAGGACCAGAGGAAGGCGTACCCGGCGCGGACCGAGACGCAGAAGGTATCCGAGGCGCAGGACACGGCCTGATCGGTGCCCTGATTGAACGTCTCGGGCGGCTCGGGCAGGGCACTGCTCGTCCAGCTTCGCCCGTTGAACACCGCGCCGGGCACCACGCAAAGATCGGTGGACGGGCAGGACAGCGACTGCGCCGGCGCCGGGCCGGGCAGCCGGGCATGGTGGGCGTCGATGGACCAGGCCCGGCCGTCGAAACGCCACCAGTAACCGTCGTCCGTGGTGGCCGCGCAATGCGTTGCCGTAGCGCAGGAAACTGCCCCGGCCGGACGGTGGTTGCCGACGGTTCCGGCGATCGCCCAACCGCTGCCGTTGTACGTCCAGAAGGTGTAACCGTTGCTCGCCTCGCAGAACGTCCTGGCTACGCAGGACACCGAGGAGAGCGCGAAGGCGCCGCTGAGCAGTGTGGGTGTGCTCCAGCTGGATCCGTTGAACATCAGCGCACTGCCGTCGTGCCGGACCGCGACGCAGAACCATGACTGCAGGCACGACAGTCCGGTGACGGCGACGTCGGGATGGAAGGCGGTGCTCCTGGTCCACGTCCGGCCGTTGTACATCAGCACGACCGTGTCGCCCGCATCGGTCTGATCGCCGGAACCCGCAGCCACGCAGAACGCGGCCGACGTACAGGACACCATGCTTAGGGCATAGTGCGGATTGATGCTGACCGGGCGATTCCAGCGACCGGCGCTGTAGGTCACGGCGGCCCCGAGCCGATCGACCGTCGCGCAGAAGGTCGCGGACGGGCAGGACACCGCACTCAGCAGCCCCGAGTTCTGATCGGCCAGCACGGGAGTGGACCAGGCCTGGCCCACGAGGGTGCTGGCGTAGCCGAACCGGTCTGCGGTCAGGCAGAACGTCGTCGACGGGCAGCTGACCGACACCAGGTGCTGATTGCCGTCGATCAGCGCAGGGGCGCTCCAATTGACGCCGTCGAATGACCGTTGCCGGCCGTCGACATCCACGCCGACACAACCGTTCACGGCCGCGCAGGCAAGGTCGCCCCAGTCGCTCCAGCCCGGGGTCAACAACGCCGTCGCTTGCCAGGAAGCCCCGTCGAAGACCTGCGTCTCGGCACCCTGAACCGCGACGCAGTACGACGCAGACACGCACGAGACCGCGACGGCGGCCGGAATCCCGCTGGCCGCCGAGGAAAACACGTCCGACGTGGCACTCCAGCTGGTGCCGTCGTAGCTGAGCGCACGACCGACGGCATCCACGGCAACGCAGAAACCGGCTACCGGACAAGAGATGTCGGTCAGGCCGCCGCCGGCCGTCGGTGGGTCGATCTGCTGCGGGCTCGACCAGGACGAACCGCCCCAGCGGGCGACGGAGTTACCCGAAATGGCAACGCAGAAGTTCGACGCCGCGCAGGAGACTGCGCTCGGACCGGTCGAACCGAGCACCGACGGGTAACGGAGCCAGCTGTTTCCGTTGAAGAGCGCCGTGCCGGCCGCATCGTCGGTCGCGGCGCAGAAACTCGCCGACACGCAGGAGACCGACAGCAAGGCGGCCGATTGAGTGACACTGGCCGGCGCGGACCAGCCGGCCCCGCTGAACAGCCGGGCGTGACCGGTGAAATCGACCAGCGCGCAGAAACTAGGGCTGCTGCACGACACCGAGGTGGGCTGCCCGCTGCTCGGGTCGATCCGGGCGAAGGTCCGCCAACTCGCCACCGGCCCACGAAGGTAACCCACCACGTCGACGACCAACTCGGTGTTGCCACTGGACGCGTTGTACAGGCTGATCATCCCGTTGGCGCCGATGGGCACCGTCACGAGATTCGTCGCGGTGACGCCGCGCGCGAAATCGAGGACAGCAGTGCCCGGACGCGACGTTCCAGCCGGGTATGCCGTCACGCCACCACCGGCGGTGACCGAACTCGCGCGCACGTTCAGTACGGCCGACATCCCCGCGGTCCGCACCACGCCCGATGTCCCTGGTGCGGGCGGCAATCCGCCCCGACCGGCCAGTTGCACGCCCAGCACACCGCGGGTCGGCACCGGACGTCGGACGGCGCCGAGTCCGATCCTGGTGTCCAGCAGTCGCGCGGCCGGGACCGCCCGATAGGAACCGGCCGCGGTAGGCGAACCGGACTGGTAGAAACCGATGAGATCCGCGATGAGGTGCGAGCGGCCCGCCGAGCCGTTGTACAGATCGACCCGCCCGTCCGCGCCGACCGGCACCACGAGCGTGTTCGACACGGTCCGGCCGCGGTAGAAGTCCAGGGACGACACTGCCGGTCGCGGCATCCCCGACGCGTAGGCGATGACCGAACCGGCCGCGGTCGCCGAGGTTACGTGCAGGCTCAGCACCACCGAGGCCACATTCGCGATCGGGACGTGAACCGCGCCGGCGACTCGTATCGCGACCACCTCGCGGGGCCGGACCAGGCGGCGGGCCGCGCCGAGTCCGGAGCGGGTGTCCAGCACTCGCGACGGAGCCAGCGGCGAGTAACTGCCGGCATCCAACGCCGCCCCGGACACGTAGTAGCCCGACACGTCGACCGCAATGTGCGTGCTACCCGCCGAGCCGTTGTACAGGTTGACGATCCCGCCCTTGCCGATCATGACCGTCATCGAGTTCGAGACCGGCACGCCGCGGGTGAAGTCGAGCATGGCTGCGGCCGGACGAGCGAACCCGGCGCCGTACGCGGTCAGCCAACCACCAGCGCTGGCGGCGGTGACGTGCACGGTGAGCAGCACCGCGGACGCTCCCGAGCGGGGCAGCCCACCGCGGCCGAGCACGCGAACCGGTAGCACCGCCCGCGGTCGAACCGCCGCGCGCCCGGCGCCGAGCCCGATTCGGGTATCCAGAATCCGGGTGGGCCGCAGGGACCGATACATGCCGCCAGTGCCGACCGGTATGGCCGCAGTCGCCGCCGTCATACCAACCGTCGCCGCATTCGCCGTCGGTGTCGCCAACTTCGCGGTCGCCGGGGTCGCCAGGGCCGGGTTCGCCGATGGCTCGGCCCCCAAGGCGACCGCGAGTGCCGCGAGCGTCAGCAAGCTGAGGACACGACGGACGAACACACAATCCCCCAGATCACGACGGGCGGCCCACGATGACGACGTGGTTTCTGCAAGCCCAGACGGCCGCACTTTACATGAAGCAAACGCTCGGGGGGTGAGATTCGGCGCAGAGGCGGCAACCATTTTCCGATGGCCACGATCGACTTTCCCCATCAGTGAAAGGAAACTGGGGCCCCGTCCAACGCAACGCAGCCGAGCTCAGGTGAGCGCGAGCGGCGTTTCGCTAAATGCCTGGGTAGCGGAGTTGCCGGCTGACCATCAAGTCGTGGGCGAAGCGTAGGGCGAAACATGAGCCTGTCAGACTTGGACAGTGACTTCGCCCGAGGAAATACCGCCGTCCTTCGCCGACCTCGGGCTGGACGAGCGGGTGCTACGGGCGCTGGCCGACGTCGGCTATGAGCGCCCGTCGGCAATTCAAGCCGCGACCATCCCGCCGCTGATGGCCGGCCACCATCTGGTCGGCTTGGCTCAGACCGGCACCGGCAAGACCGCGGCGTTCGCCCTACCGATCCTGTCCCGCATCGACATGGATCAGCGCTTGCCCCAGGCGTTGATCCTGGCCCCGACCCGTGAACTGGCCCTGCAGGTATCCGAGGCGATCGGCAAATACGCCCGCTACCTGCCCGGCCTGCACGTCCTGCCGATCTACGGCGGCCAGAGTTACGGAGTGCAGCTGGCCGGCCTCAAACGCGGAGCCCAGATCGTGGTCGGTACGCCCGGCCGGGTCATCGATCACCTCGAGAAGCGCACGCTCGACCTGACCGAACTGCGTTTCCTGGTGCTGGACGAGGCCGACGAGATGCTGCAGATGGGCTTCGCCGAGGATGTCGAAACGATCCTCGCTGACACCCCCGACAGCAAGCAGGTGGCGCTGTTCTCGGCCACCATGCCCTCGCAGATCCGACGGATGGCGAAGAAATACCTGCGGGACGCCGTCGAGATCACGGTCAAGAACAAGACCGTCACCGCGGCCAATACGCGGCAGCGCTATGTCCAGGTGACCAATCCACAAAAGCCTGATGCGCTCACCCGAATCCTCGAGATCGAGCCGTTCGAAGCCATGATCGTCTTTGTCCGTACCAAGCAGGCCACCGAGACGCTGGCGGAGACCTTGCGCGCCCATGGCTTCTCCGCGGCCGCCATCAACGGCGACCTCGTGCAAGCGCAGCGAGAACGCACGATTGGCCAACTGCGCAACGGTGATCTGGACATCCTGGTCGCCACCGACGTCGCGGCCCGTGGTCTGGACGTCGAGCGGATCAGCCACGTACTCAACTTCGACATACCGCAGGACGCCGAGTCCTACGTCCACCGCATCGGACGCACCGGCCGAGCCGGGCGCTCCGGCGAGGCCGTACTGTTCGTGACCCCGCGCGAGCGGCACCTGCTGGCCTCGATCGAGCGGGCGACCCGGCAACCGATAACTGAGATGGCGTTGCCGTCGATCGACGACGTGAATTCCCGCCGGGTGGCCAAGTTCGCCGACTCCATCACGGCTCGCCTCGGTGCCGACGACATCGCGTTCTACCGGGGACTGATCGAGAGTTACGAGCAGGAACACGACGTGCCACTCGTCGATATCGCGGCGGCGCTGGCTGTCCTCGCCCAGGACGATCAAGCGTTACTGATGCCGCCCGAGCCACCGCGAGCCAAGCGCGAACGCGATCCGGATTCCCGATCGCGTCGAGTGGACGGCGACGCACGGGCCGCCAAGAGCCCCGGCGATCGGCCCCGCAGACGCACCCAAGAGGTTCCGATGGCCAAGTACCGGATACGGGTCGGCCGCCGCCACAAGGTGAATCCCGGTTCGATCGTCGGCGCCCTGGCCAACGAAGGTGGCCTGAGCCGGGCCGACTTCGGGCACATCGACATCCACGGCGACCACACCCTGGTCGAGCTACCTGCCGACCTGTCCGACGAGGTGTTCCGCCGGCTCGAGCGAACTCGGGTCTCCGGCCAGCTGATCGAGTTGAGCCGTGACTCGGCACCGGCGGGCCGGCCGAAAGACGGCTACAAAGACAGCAAGGACGCTCACAAAGGTGGCCACAAGGACGCTCACAAAGACAGTCACAAAGACGGCCCGAAGAGCCACAAGAAGCCGCGCCACAAAGGCTGAACGCGCTCGCGCCGGATCAGTCAGCTGGTGCCCATCGCCCACAGCGACGGGGCGTACTGCGATCCGTAATAGAACGACAACGTCGGGTTGGCAAACGTGAGGCCGGAGCGGAAGAACGACTGCTGGGTCGCCGACTGCGACGCCACGTAGGGCACCAGATCGGTACGGCCGCCTTTCGTGGCCAGCACCATCAGGGCCGACGTGGTGAAGCCGATGTACCGGTTTTCCGTCGTGTGCCGGCTACCGCCGCTGGTGTTCAGGGCCCAGGTGGTCTTGTTTACCCGTGGTAGCAAGGTGTTGACCAGCAAGTTGGTGAGTCGCAAGGCCGTCGGGTCTCCGGTCACCAGATACCACCAGCTCGTGACGTCCACCTGCGCTTGGGTGTAGTCGGCATCGTAGCCGAGGCCGCCCGCCCCCGATTCGGTGAGGAATCCGGCCCCGTCCGAACCATCGGCCTGCGTCGGCACCGTCGTGTAGACAAGGCCGTAACCGGGCCAGCGTGCCTGCGGCGGGCTGAGGGCGAAGTCGAGCGCCTGTTGGGTGAGGGTCTGGTACTTCGGATCGCCGCTGACCTTGTAGGCCAACGCCATGGTGAGCATGTTGGCCAGCACGATGTTGCCGTTCGTGTACCAAGCCAGGTTCTTGTTGGCGACCAGGAAGTCGGCCGCCCGGGTGATGCCGGTCGCCCACGCCGCCTTGCGGGTGGCGTCCAAGCGGTCGCCCAGTACGAACCAGGCCTCGCCCAGCGCGTTCGCGATCGTGGTGGTCGCGATGTCCGGTCCACCTTCGGCAACGGGGTACGGCCCGAACGAACCGTTGGCTGCCTGGTGATTCGCCACGACGTTGTCGAAGTACGCCTCGACGACGGCAAGTTGGCCGGCATCACCGGAGAGTGCTGCCGTCACCGCCGCGGTGAGTGCCGGGCCGGTCGTACAGCGGAAGCAGACGTCGGTACCGGTGTACCACTCAGGTGAGGCGAAGTAGTAAGGATCGGTGGCACTGGATTGCCCGATCAGGCCGTTGGCCGTGGTGTTCAGTACCGACAACAGGGCGGAACCCGGAGTGATCGACGGGTACGCCCCCACTGCGGTTGCCGACTCGGCCTGCGTCGTGGCCGCGTTGGTTGCAGTCTGGGCTGCCGCGGTCGCTGCCGTAGCGGCCTGGACCGCTTCCGCCGCCGCTGCCGCCTGAGCCACTGCGCGCGCCGCCGCTGACTGTGCGGCCGCGGCTGCTGCCGCTGCCGCCGCATCGGCCTTGGCCTTGGCCGCCGCCGCGTCGGCCGCCGCCTTCGCATCCGCTGCCGCTGTGGCTGCTGCCGCCGCCGCTGCCGCCTTCGCCTTCGCCGCGGCCGCAGCATCCGCTGCCGCCTTGGCCTTCGCTGCCGCCGCCGCGGTTGCTGCCGCCTTGGCCTTGGCCGCGGCCGCAGCATCCGCTGCCGCCTTGGCCTTGGCTGCCGCTGCGGCCTTCGCCTTCGCGTCGGCCGTCGCCTTGGCCTTGGCTGCTGCCGCGGTTTTGACCTTGGCAGCTGCCGCCGCCTTCGCTTTCGCTGCCGCCGATGCCTTGGCCTTGGCTGCTGCCGCCGCCTTCGCTTTCGCTGCCGCCGCGGCTTTGGCCTTGGCTGCGGCTACGGCGCGGGCCTTGGCCACTGCCGCCGCGTGCGCTCTGGCTTTTGCGGCCGCGACCGCTTTGGCGTGTGCGGAGGCCGCCTGGGCAGCAGCAGAGGGACGAGCCGTGGCCGCGCCGGCCTGCTGGGCCGAGGTCAGCGAAACGGCTGACACGGTCAACAGTATGGCGACAAATGGCGCGACAAGGCGTGACAAGCGCATTAGCAGCTTCCGATCGAGAAACGAGCTGATTGGAAGCCATCGCTTCCCCGTGATTACAGAGCGTAGCTATGGTTGGTGTTAAAGTCACGTCGTATGAGGCAGATCACGCCCGGTTGTTAGGCGCCGACGGCGATCGGGGAACGCAACGGCGCCCAGCAGGGACGGAGCCTTCCGCAATCGGGCTTACCGAGCGCAAAAACGCCGAAGGGGCGGGACCCGCAATGGCTGCGGGTCCCGCCCCTTCGGGCGTGCTTAGTGCGTTCGAGCTAACGAGCTAGGACAGATCCAGGATCGCCCGGCCAGCCACCTTGCCGGCTTCGAGTTCGTGCACGATCTCGTTGATGTCGTCCAGCTTTACACGCTCGGTGATCAGCGCGTCCAGGTCGAACTCGCCCTTCTGGTACCACTCGATGAACTTGGGGAAGTCTTCTTCCGGGATGCTGGATCCACCGAGGCTGCCGATGAATCGCTTCTCGCCGATCAGGAGCGGCATCACGTCGAGGGTCACTTCCTCGGTCGGCACCCCGACCAGGTAGGCGCTGCCACCGCGACGCTCGGCCCACCAACCACTGCGGGCGCCGCCGATGGTCTGCTTGATCGTGATCGACTTGCCGATGCAGTCGAAGGAGTGATCGACGCCGCCGACATCGGTGGAGCGCTCACCCGGAGTGAGCGCGCGGACGCCCTCGACCGCGTCCCCCTTGGAGGCATTGACGGTCAGGGTGGCACCGAATCGCTTGGCAAATTCGAGCTTGGCGTCGTCCAGGTCGACCGCGATGATCGGGTTGGCACCGGACTGGCGCGCCGCGGCGATCGCGGACAGGCCCACGCCACCGACACCCCAGACAGCGACGCTCTCGCCCGGCTTCACCTGGGCGGAGTTGAGGACGGCACCGGCACCGGTCATGACCGCGCAGCCGATGATCGAGCCGAGATCCTTGGGCGTACCGGGCGGTGCCTTCACGATGTACTGCTCGTCGGCAATCGTGGTTGTCGCCCAGGTGAAGACATTCTGTGACGTGGCACGGGTGCCGTCCGGAAGATCCAGGGTGACGGCCGCCGCAGGACGGTACTCCGGCTGCGGCGAGCGCGGCACCCAGGTGACCAGGACGTCGTCGCCGACCGCTACGTGCTTGACCTCGGAGCCGATCGCGAGCACCACACCAGTGGCTTCGTGGCCGAGGATCACGGGGTGCTTGCGAGGACTGTGAATCTGATGGAGCTGGCTGTGGCAGACGCCGGACGCCTGCTGCTCGACGACCACCTGGTACGGGCCGGGGTCGGGCAGCGTCACATCCATGACTTCGAGCTTGTTCGTTCCGGGGATTACCACGGCTACGCGAGACGATGTTGTCATTGATTTCCGCCGATTCGTCGAGTGGCTGGGACCTGTGGCGGACCTTACCCAGACATGTAGCAGTGGGCAATGGAATGAACACGATGAGCTGGCCATGCCTAGACCGATGTCGACGACGGCCGCTATCATCGTCCAATGGCGATGAATCAAGCGACGCTCGGCCCGGCCGTAGCCCTTTTCCGCAGCCTCGGTGACCCGACCCGACTAGCCATCGTTGCCCAGCTGGCCGGTCAGGAGCAGCGGGTCGTCGACCTCACCCGCACGCTGGGTCTGGCCCAATCGACCGTGTCGGCGCACCTGTCCTGCTTGGCTGATTGCGGGCTGGTCGCGGCCCGCCCGGTTGGCCGATCGTCGCTGTATCGGCTCATTCAACCCGCTCTGCTCGACCTGCTCTCCGAAGCCGAGCAACTTCTCGAGGCAACCGGCTACGCCGTCGATCTCTGTCCGAACTACGGGGGTAGCTCGAATCAGGACGAGCGCCCCGAGGACCAGCCCATCATTCGTCCCGAGCCTGATCGACGCGGCGAGGATGACCGCAGGGCCAGCCGGCTACGCCCGCCGGTGACGGCATGACCGAACCGATGCGAACGCTGCCACTCCTGCCGGCGGCGGACAGCTGCAGCTGCACCGACTCGTGCTGCTCGGCGACCTCTCCCGTCCCCGGCGACCAGACCTGGCGCAACGCCGCCGGACGAGCGCGCGCGCTGGCCTGGTTCTCGCTCGCCTGGATGACGGCCGAGGGCGTCCTCGGCCTGATCGGCGGTTTCCGGTCGAGTTCACTGTCCCTGGTTGGGTGGGCATTGGGTTCGGTGATCGAGGGGCTCGCATCGGTCGTGGTGATCTGGCGGTTCAGCGGCGTGCGGGAACTGTCGGAGACCGCCGAAGGTCGCGCGCAACGGGCGGTCGCGATCTCGTTCTTCCTGCTGGCGCCCTACCTCGCCATCCAGGCGATCATCGATCTGATCGACGGTCACGAATCGCGACTGTCGCCGCTCGGTATCGCGGTCACTTCGGCCAGCCTGCTGGTCATGCCCGTGCTCGGGGTCGCCAAGCAACGACTCGGCGGCCAACTCGGCTCCGCCGCAACCAGCGGGGAAGGCCGGCAGAACCTGATGTGCGCCAGCCAGGCGGCAGCCGTGCTGATCAGCCTGATCGTGTCCGCCGCGCTCGGGGTGACCATCATCGACCCCATCGTCGCGCTACTGCTGGCGGCGTGGGCCTGCTATGAAGGCAGCCGGGCCTGGCGCGGTATCGACTGCTGCTGAAAGGAGATTCCTGTTACGAACTCAGCCGCGCATGATTTCGCGCAACCTGACATGGCACACTGGGCCGGCACCCACCGCCTCGGCGCCGCGCCGGTCATACGGAAGGATCCTCCAGCCGATGCCGGTTTTTATCGCGCTGGGGTCACTGCTAACCACGCTGCTCGGCGGGTTCGTGGCCATGCGGTTCCGCGACTACCGGCACCTGATCCTCGGGCTGGCCGCGGGGCTGATGCTCGGGGTCGTCGGATTCGACCTGCTACCCGAGGCGTTGGATCAGCAAGCCCAGCAGGTGTTCAACGTCCCGGCCGTCTTCCTCACGTTCGTCCTCGGCTTTCTGGTGTTGCACCTGGTCGAGCGGTCGGTGACCATCCATCGCGGCCACGAGCACGAATACGCCGCGCACAGCCATATACACAGTCATGAGCAAGGCGTCGGCATTTTCGCCGCACTTGCCCTGGTCGGTCACAGCATGATGGACGGCTTCGCGATCGGCGCGGCGTTCCAGGCCGGCAACACGGTTGGCGGCGCGGTCGCCGTGGCCGTCATCGCCCACGATTTTGCCGACGGGTTCAACACGTACACGATCACCTCGCTGTACGGGAACAACCGGCGGCGCGCGCTGACCCTGCTCGGAGCCGACGCCGTCGCCCCGGTCGTGGGTGCCGCGATCACGCTCGCGTTCACCATCCCGCACCACGTCCTGGGGCTGTATCTCGGTTTTTTCGCCGGTTTCCTGCTCTACCTGGCCACCGCGGACATCCTGCCCGAGGCCCACGCCGAGCACCCGACGCAGCTCACCTTGGCGTGCACCGTGGCGGGGGTCGGCTTCATGTGGCTGGTCGTTGGGCTCGCGGCCTGACCCGTTTCGGTCAGCGGGACGGTGACGCACGTGGTAGAACACAGGCCGGTCGGCAGCATAAAGCGCACCGGCCAGTTCTGAGGGGAACACCATGGCTGTCCGCCACCAGGCACCTCGGCGTCGGCGTGCTCCGCGCCGGGCCAGGGTGTTGCCGGTCGGGCTGCTGGTCCTGGCGTTGGCTGCCGGCGTGATCGCGGCCCTGTTGCCGGCACCGAGTCGGCCCACCGCCGGCGCCGCGACGGCCGTCATCCAGTCCCGCGTGATCGGACGGAGCGTGCTGAACCGGCCGATCATCGCCTACCGGATGGGCGAGCCGTCCAGCCCGGTGAAGGTCATCATCCTGGGCCAGATGCACGGCGACGAGCCGGCCGGGGTGACGGTCGCCAACTCGATCATCGCCCAGCGCCAGGCCGTGACCGGGATCGATCTCTGGGTCATCCCGACGATGAATCCGGACGGTGCAGCCCGGCATACCCGGCAGAACGTCCACGGCGTCGACCTCAACCGCAACTGGCCCGACCGCTGGGCGCGGCTGACCGGCGAGTTCTACTCCGGCCCGGCTCCACTGTCCGAGCCCGAGACTCGAGCCATGTACGCGTTTCTGAGGCTTATCAAGCCGCGCTACCTGGTGTCCCTGCACCAGCCGCTCGACGGGGTCGACACGACGGACGGTGGCGCCCGGGAGCCCGCCTTGTCCCGAACGCTGGCGCGCAGTTTGGGCTTGCCGCAAAAGGCGTTCAACTGCAACAGCGAATGCCTGGGTTCCATGACGGGCTGGATGACCCGGTACCAAAAGGGTTCCGGCATCACGATCGAATTCGGGTCCGCACCGTCGAATGCGTACCTGACCGGGCAGGTGCGGCTGGGCATCCTCAGCGCGGTTCGCGGTCGATTGGCCAGTTTGAGCAGCCGAAACCCGCACGCCCACATCGACCGGGCCAACGCCCGCGGCAGCACCGTCAGGTTCGCGGGCTGGACGTACGAACCCGACAATCACGCGGCCACGGTTGCGGTCAAGCTCTACGACGGGGCCCGGTTGATCTCGACAGCCCCAGCCCGAGTGAAGCGCGCCGACGTGAACCGGGTTTACGGGCTCACCGGCACGCACGGCTTCTCGTTCACCTTCGGCGCCCGGGACGGCGCCCATGTCTATTGCGCGGTGTTCGTGAACACCGGCGCCGGTACCGGCAACGCCAAGCTGTGCCGGCGCGTGAATGTGGCCGGCAACCCGACCGGGCACCTCGACGCAGCAAGCCTGAGCGGGACCGATCCGGCCTCGGCCCGGATCTCGGTGGCGGGCTGGGCCCTCGACCCGGACGTCCCGAGCACGAGCATCGCGGTCCGGGTGACCGTCGATGGTGTGGTCGCCGTCTCGGTGCCGGCCAACGGGGTGCGTGCGGACGTCAACCGACTGCGAAAGGTGACCGGCAACCACGGCTTCGCGGTCACGCTGCCGCCCTCGACCACGGCGGCGTGGACGGTGGGCAGCCCGCACCGGGTCTGCGTGGTCGTCCCGAACGTTGGGCCGGCTACCGGCATTGCCGGGTCGCTGGGCTGTCGCGATCTCGCGATCAGCGCGACGTAGTAAGCACCGCGTAGGCCGTGATCGTCGCGCGCATAGTTACCGCAAACCGGCGAACAGATCGTCCTCGGGCAACGGCGCTCCGGTGGTGTCCCGCACCCGGACAAACGTCTCCAGACCCATGACCTCGGAGAATTTGTCCTTACCCATCCGGAGGAAGAAGATGTTCTCGCTCTGGCTGGCGTGCGCAGCGAGCGCATCGAACTTTTGCGGGCCGAACTCGGTCACGTCGATCCACGAAGTGATCTCGTCGTCGGGGAGCCCGATCTCAGGTCGCGGCGGAGCCGACGGGTCCGGCTCGTCCCAGTCGGCGCCCAATTCGCGCATGATCCGGCCGAATTCGGCCATCCGCGAGCGGGGTGTGGTCGTCCAGTAGACCTTGGCCGGCGTCCCGGTCATCGCCACGGCCGCCATTGTCACCCGGTGCGCCTGAATGTGATCGGGATGTCCGTAGAACCCGTTCTCGTCGTAGGTGACGATGACATCGGGCTGATATTGCCGGATCAGGTCGGCCAGCCGCCCCGCCGCTTCCGGCACCGGCGTTGTCCAGAACGAGCCGGGCGCTTCGTTGGTCGGCCAGCCCATCATCCCGGAGTCGGGGTAGTCGAGCAGCTCCAGATCGCTGACCTTGAGGATCGCGCAACTCGCCTCCAGTTCGGCCCGGCGCATGGCCACCACGGCGGCCCGGTCGTGACCTGGTTCGCCCGGTTTCACCCCGCGCGGGCCATCGCCGCAACCGCCGTCGGTGCAGGTAACGAGCACGGTCTGGATTCCCTCGGCCGCGCACCGGGCCAGCAGGCCACCGGTGCCGGTCGCCTCGTCGTCCGGATGGGCGTGCACTGCCATCAGGGTCAGCGCGCCGTCAGCCATTGGTCTTCAGGCTTCCGATGCCGAGCGAGCCATCGCCGGATCCGCCGCGATGCACGCCGAGTCTGGCCTCGGTCTGCTCGACGTACGCCTGCGGATCCTTGTCGGACGTGTCGAGCCCGGCGGTACCGGGATGGCGATCGAGGAAGTCCGCAAACTGAGCACCCAGCGATTCCCGCAGCTCCATCGCGGCGTGCCGCCGGAAGTCCGACAGGCCCTCCCGCTCTTCCTCGGCCATGTGTTCGTCGTTCGCTTTGCGCGCCTCGCCGACCGCGGACCACCATGGTTCGGTACCGACGGCGTGCCGCGCGGCGGCGTGCACCCCGTCCCGAATCTCGTTGTGATCGCCGATGGCGTCCAGCGTCTCGTCCTCCGGATCGGCGCCCTTGATGAGCAGTTGCGGGTAGAAGATCTCTTCTTCGGCGATGGCGTGCACGTCCAGCCGGGCCGCCAGCGGATCCCACACCTCGGACAGCGCGTCCGGCGGCGGTGCGTCCTGGGCCTGCAGGTCATCCAGCCGAGCGAACTGCTGCCGGAACCAGGTGTGATCGTTGAGGATCAGCTCGGTGATGTCGGGCATTCCTCGACGGTAGTCGAGGAATGCCCGAAGGGGCGACCGGACGGGTCACGGCTGGAACCGGTACCCCATCCCCGGCTCGGTCAGCAGATAGCGCGGCCGGCTCGGTTCGGCCTCCAGCTTGCGCCGTAACTGCGCCATGTAGATGCGCAGGTAACTGCTCTCGGTGTGATCGGGATCGCCCCGCAGGGCCGACAACAACTCATCCGAGGCCACCAGCGCACCTGGATTGTTGAGCAACATTTCCAGCATCCGCCATTCGGTCGGGGTCAGGTGAATCGTCTTCGTTGGCGACGCTGCCTCGACCCCGTCATCGTCAATGCGCTGAATCAGGTGCGCGGACAGGTCGACCCGCACGTTGCCCATCGTTATGCTGGTCGGTCTCGGCACCAACTTGGCCCGGCGCGCGGCGGCCCGCAAGCGCGCGATCAGCTCGCTCATGTCGAAGGGTTTCGTCACGTAGTCGATGGCGCCGAGGTCAAGCGCGAGCACCTTGTCATGGCTGCCGCTGCGGGCCGACAGCACGACGATCGGAAGGGTCGGATCGTCCTCCCGCAGCTTCTGGATCACCTCCAAGCCGTCCCGGTCGGGCAGCCCGAGGTCGAGCAGCAGCAGGTCAGGCGTCCGTTCCGCCGCCAGCGCCAACGCGGTCGCGGCGTCACCGGCCGTACCCACCTCGAACCCGCTGTTGGTCAAACTCAGCACCAGCGACCGCAGCAGGGAGGGCTCGTCGTCGACGATCAGAACCCGGGTCACGGCGTACCCGCAGCCGCTGTTGAGGACGCCGGTGTGGCAGGTGAGACAGGTATGGCTGGTATGGCAGGTGAGGCTGGTGTGGCAAGTGAGGCTGGTGTGGCGAGTGAGGCTGGTGTGGTCAATGAGGCTGGCGTCGCGGGCGTGGCCCGGGGCAGCGAGATTGCCACCGTGAGCCCGCCGCCCGGGGTGTCCTCCAGGGCGACGGTGCCGTGCATCGCCTCGACGAATCCGCGCGCGATGGCCAGTCCCAGCCCAACACCGGCACCGGTGCTGACCGCCTGGTCGTCCCGACGCTGGAACGGTTCGAAGACCTGGCCCCGGGCGGCCACGGGAATGCCCGGCCCGCGGTCGACGATGCGCAATTCGACCTCGTCGCCGTGGCTGCTGGCCGCGAGTCGGACGGGTTCGCCGGGCGGGCTGTAACGAATCGCGTTCTCGAGCAGGTTCGCGATCACCCGATCCAGCAGCCCCGCGTCGGCCAGTACTTCGGGAAGTTCCGGCGGCACATCCACCCGCACCAGCGCCCCCGGCTGGATCGAGCCGAGGGCAAGGCTCACGACATCTTCCAGGCCGATCGGGCGCGCGGCCACCGAGAGGGCGTCGGCCTGCAGCCGGGACAAGTCCAGCAGGTTGATGACCAGATTCGTCAGCCGATCCAGCGCCCTGTCGGCGCTGGCCAGCAACTCGTGCCGGTCGGCGTCGTTCCACGCCACCTCGGTATTGCGCAGACTGGTCACCGCCGCCTTCGCCGACGCGATCGGAGTGCGCAGGTCGTGGCTGACCGCGTTCAGCAATGCACGCCGAGCCCGGTCGGTCTCGGCCAGCTCGGTCGCAAACCGGGCCGCCGCGGACAGTTGCCGCTGCTGGTAAGCCACGGCGACCTCGGTGGCGAACGCGACGAGCATCCGTTGATCCTCCGATGCCAGGCGACGCCCACAGAGCACAAGCACCAGGTCGGTGCCCACGGCGACCTCGGTGTCGCCCTCTTCCGGCCGCAGACACGGACTGTCCCCGACGCTGGCGAGCACCGACCAACTACCTCGAAGGCCGCTGGCCGAACCCGGCGCGCTCGCGGCGCCAGCACTGCCGGGCGAGTCGCTGTCCCGGCGCAGCAAGGACGCGCTGCTGACCGCGAACGTCTCGCGGATCCGTTGCATCAGTGCCGGCAGGGCCTGCTCGCCACGCAAAAGGCTGCCCGCGAGGGTGGACAGTGTTTCGGCTTCGGCGTTGGACCGGGCCGCTTCGACGTTGCGCCGCGCGGCCTCATCCACGACCCGGGACACCAGCCCCGCGATCAGCACGAACACGACCAGCGCCAGCACATTCTCCCGGTCGCTTATGGCGAATCGGTGTACGGGAGCAACGACGAAATAGTTCAGTAACAGGCTGGCGATGACCGCCGTGGCGATCGCCGGCCAGAACCCGCCGACCAGGCTGCAGATCACGATCACCAGCAAGAACAGCAGCACATCGCTGGCCAGCCCGAGGCTGACCCGGTACGCCGCGGTGAACGGGGTCAGCCCGGCCAGCAGCACCGCGCCGACCAGCAAACCTGCCAGGCGCCGCCGCACCGTCAACCCGCCGGTCAGCCGGGGCAGCACCCGTCCCTTGCCGATGTAGTCGTGGCTGACGACGTGCACGTCGATGGATCCCGAGCGCCGGGTGATCGTCATACCGGTGCCTGGCCCGGTCAGCGCCGCGACCACCGGGTTACGCCGGCTCGCGCCGATCACGATCTGGGTGGCGTTGCTGGCGCGAGCGAAATCCAGCACGGCGCCCGGGATGTTCTCGCCCATGATGGAGTGATAGCTGCCGCCCAGCGATTCCACCAACAGTCGTTGGGAATCGAGTGCCGCGATGGACGACCCGGCCAGGCCATCGCTGCGGGCGATGTGTACGGCCATGAGCTCGCCGCCGGTGGAGCGATCGACGATCCGGGCCGCCCGGCGGATCAGGGCCTCCCCCTCCGGCCCGCCGGTGACCGCCACCACGATGCGTTCCTTCGTTTCCCAGGTCGAGGCAATCCCATGCTGCTCGCGGTAACGCTGCATCCCTTGCTCGACGCTGTCGGCCAACCAGAGCAAGGCCAGCTCGCGCAGCGCGGTCAGGTTTCCGGGACGAAAATAGTTGCTCAATGCGGCGTCGATCTTGTCGGGCTGATAGACGTTGCCGTGCGCCATCCGGCGGCGCAGCGCCTCTGGCGTCATGTCCACCAGCTCGATCTGCTCGGCCGCTCGCACCACCGCGTCCGGCACGGTCTCACGCTGCGGTACGCCGGTGATGGCCTGCACCACATCGTTGAGTGATTCCAGATGCTGCACATTGACCGTGCTGATCACGTCGATACCGGCTTCGAGCAGCAACTGGACGTCCTGCCAGCGCTTGGCCCGATCGCTGCCGGGGACGTTGCTGTGCGCGAGCTCGTCGACCAGTGCGACCTGCGGCTTGCGGTCCAGCACGGCTTGGACGTCCATCTCATCGAATTCGGCGCCGCGATATTGGATTGCTCGGCGAGCCAGCACCGGCAGTTCGCCCAGTCGTTCCAGAGTGTGTGCGCGGCCGTGGGTTTCGACGAAGGCCACGACGACGTCGGTGCCTCGCGCAAGCCGCCGGTTACCTTCGTCCAGCATCTTGAAGGTCTTGCCGACCCCGGGGGCAGCGCCGAGGTACACCCGCAGGACACCGTGCGTCGTCATGCGTACTCCCCACTCGCGGCCCGAGACGGCCTCCTTCAGTATCTGCCTCACGGTGTCTCGCCGGTCAGCGGCGGGACGAATCCGGTCAGGCCCCGGCAATCTCGGGCAGGACCGAGGCGAGCAGGTCCACGACCTTCGCCGGCTCGGTGATCTTCTGGCTGTAGATATAGGCAACGCTGAAGCCGAGCTCGGCGCGATTCAACAACTCGGCAACCAGGCTGTCCTTGGTCGTCTCCGGGTTCACGGCCAGCATCGCCGTCTTCTCGATCTTGTCGTAGTCGCGGCCGAGCGTGTCACAGTGCTGCTTCAGGACCGCGAGCTTGCGCGCGCCCTCGGTTCCGCCGATGTTGCAGGCGTCGGCGTATTGGGCCACCATCCGCAGGGTCTTGCGCTCGCCGCCGCCGCCGATCATCAGGTACGGGCGGGGCTGGGAGATGTTCTGCGGAGAGCTGAGCGTCCGGCCGAGCTGGTAGTGCTTGCCCTCGAACGGCTCCTCGCTGTCGCTCCACATCTGCAGGCAGATCTGAATCGCTTCCTCCAACCGCTCGAACCGCTCGGCCGTCGACGGGAACGGGATCCCCAGCCCACGGGACTCGGCCTCATTCCAGCCAGCACCCACACCCAGCCCGCCGCGGCCGTTGGACAGCACGTCCAGCGTGGTGGTCAGCTTGGCCAGAATTGCCGGTTCGCGGTAGATCACGCCAGCGACCAGACAGTGCAGGCGGACCTTCTCGGTATGGGCGGCGATGAAGCCGAGTGCGGTGTAGCCCTCGAGCATCTCGTGCTCGTACGGGCCGAGGTCACCGCCGAGCTGCCAGAAATGGTCCATCACCGTGATCCGGGTGATGCCCGCGGCTTCGGCGTCCCGCGCCGTCCGTGCGAGGGTGCGGGACAGGTCGGTGATGCCGCCTGACCAAGTGAAGTCCGCGATGTGCAGGCCGAGTTCCATGAATGTTTCTCCTTGATGAAGAGAAGTGGGCCGGATGAAGCGTCTCTGACCGACGGTGACCCGGGCTGGCGCCATGGCAACACCTTAGGAGGCTCCGGAATCGGTGGCGCCTTCGGCTGCCATCGCCTCGCCAGCATTCCTTCCGCGTTGTCAGAGTGGCGGGCCATAATCCGCCATGGCCTACGACGAGGAACTTGCCGACCGACTCCGTGACCAGCTGGCGCTGGAAGGCGATGCGGTGGAAAAGAAAATGTTTGGCGGCCTCGCATTTCTCATCGACGGCAACCTGGCGGTGAGCGCGAGCAGCCAGGGCGGACTACTGCTGCGGGTCGACCCGAAAGATACCGATGCGCTGACCAGCCAGCCGCACGCCGAGCGCTTCGTCATGCGGGGACGAGAAATGAATGGCTGGCTTCGCGTCGGCCCGGAGGCGCTAGACACCGACGAAGCACTCGCGCGCTGGGTCGGCATCGGCGTCAGCTACGCACGATCCATGCCGCCGAAATAGCGTCGTTGCTGGGCCGTCGTCGGTTATTGCGGGCACTATTTCGGTCTTACTCGAGGTCGTCGAGAAATCCGAGCACGCGTTGTCTGAGCAGCGTTGCGGCACTTTCGTCATAGTCAGGCAGGCTGTTATCCGCGAACAGATGCTTGTCTCCCGGGTATAGAAACAGCTCCGCCGTGTCAACCGCCTCGACCAGCTCGCGGGCCACATCGAGGTCGCCGTCGGCGAGAAGCAAGGCGTCCGCCTGCATCGCGTGGACCTGGACCGGCACGCCCGCCGGCCACGGGGAGCCGAAGCCAACCTGTTGAGCGTGCGCTATGCCGTCATCGAGCGTGTCGAAGGTCGCACCCTCGTAGAGATCGGGGACTGTTACTCGATGTCCGGCCACGCTGAGGTATTCGGCGAATTCGCGGACACCGCGAGTCAGGCCCCGGTAATGCTCTGCGAGAGATTTCGCTGCTGCAGAATGCTCGGGTCGCCGAGCAGAAACGTCGACCGCGGCGATCAGCCCTATTGCTCTAGCGAACTCGGGTTGGCCGGGACGTCAACGGCGAACTCCTGAAGCACCTCCAGCGGTACGAGGCTGAGCACCGCATTGTTCGTCGAGGCCAGCACAACCGGCGCGGCCACGCCGTCGTTGTAAGCGCGGGCCCAATTCATCGCGGTCACGCACCAGCGGTCCCCCGGTACAAGTCCAGGAAAATGGTATTGCGGCATCGGAGTTGAGAGGTCATTGCCGATGCTGCGCTGATGGTCCAGAAATTCAGCCGTGACCACGGCACAAATTGTGTGGCTGCCGAGGTCCTCCGGTCCGGTACTGCAATATCCATCCCGAAAGAAGCCGGTCACCGGGTCCATGCCGCAGGGTTCGAGCTCATCACCAAGCACGTTGAGTTCGGTCACGTGATTAGCATCCCGCATGGCGACCGCAATGGCGGGCAGGTCCCGCGAGTCGATGGCGCAGAACGCTCGCCGGACGTCCGCGGCCCACACTCGGGCACCAGCGCAACCGTGGGTTTCTACGGCTGCGGCTGGCTCGCGGGCCACGGCTGGTAAGACTTCATGATGGCGAATCGGATTCGGGCGTTGGCGATCGATTGTTTGGACGGCGACGCCCAGGCCCGCTTTTGGTGCGAGGTGTTGGGCTGGCAGGTTATCGAGCGCGACCAGTTCGGCACCGTCTCGATCGCGGCCGAGCCCGATGCGCTCGTCGCGATCGATTTTGCGGTCGTCCCCGACGGACCGAAAACCGTCAAGAATCGGTTGCATCTGGACGTCAGCCCCACCGATCGCGATCAGGACGCTGAGCTTCGCCGGCTGCTGGACATCGGCGCTGTCGAGATCGACGTCGGACAAGGCGATGCCACCTGGCGCGTCTTGGCCGATCCGGAGGGCAACGAGTTCTGCCTGCTGCAGACTCGCCTCGAGCCCTGATCGTCGCGCACCGAGACCAGCCCGTCAGCTATTCGTCCGAACACGGACCCAGCGGACGAAGCACCAGCAGCACGCCTACACAGTCAGGCAGAACGGGTGACCAGCCGGGTCGGCGAATACCCGGAACTGCTCGCCGCCACCGTCAAGCCGTGACGCGCCGAGTTCGAGTGCTCGTGCCTCGCCGGTGTCGAGGTCGTCGACCAAGATGTCCAGGTGCGCCTGCTGCGGCCGTTTCGGATCAGGCCAATCCGGCGCGGTGTACTCCTCGACCTGCTGAAACATGACGCTCTTGCCGTCGCCCACGATCAACGCCCCCTCGGGACCTTCATAGGTGACCTGCATGGCGAGCAGGTCGGCGTAGAAACGGGCCAGCGCCAACGCGTCCGGTGCATCGATCGTCACGGCGAACAGCTTCATCGCCGGGCCGTCCACCTCGGCCTGACAGAGATCGAACGGGTGACCGGCCGGGTCGGTCAACGTGATCCACGTCGGACCGGTGGACAAACGAGTAGCCCCCAAGGCGATCGCCCGCTCGGCCGCCGCCTCGATGCCGTCAACCTGCAGGTCGAGGTGGAATTGTTGTGGATGTTGCTGCCCCGGCCATTGGGGTGGGATGTGGTCGGGGGCAAGCTGGAAAGCGAGCTCTTGGCCGTCCGCGGCCCGGATCGTGATCCAGTCCGATTCCTGGCGCACGATGTCCCAGCCGGCCAGGGCGGCGTAGAACGAGGCGAGGGTGTCGATGTCGCGCGCATCAAAGGCGGCGAGTTCCAAACGTCCGGTAATCGTCATAAAAAACATGATGCCCCGACCCTCCGACAACGTGGGCCGGGATTCGGTCCGTCCGGCGCAGCGTGCTGTGGCTGGCCATCCGGGCCAAGGTTCGATGCCCCGGCAGTACGCCGATTACCTGCCCTCGTCGGGCGGGCCATGGTTCCCGGGACTAGCCGAGTATGCCGTCGCTGGCACGCTCGCCGGGGCGCTGATTGCGGCCGGTCTCGGGTTCCGCCTGTCGCACGTCACGCGCGAGGGAGCCCAGCAGCGCGACCGATCTGGCGCTGGCTGAGCCCGGCTCGGCGTGATACATCACCAACAGCTGACCACCTGAGTCACCGATGGACAGCTTCTCGCGGCGCAGTTCCAGCAACCCGACCTGCGGATGCTTCATTCGTACCGGACCACCCGCGAGCGCCTTGACGTCGTGCCGCGCCCACAGCCGGCGGAAGGGCTCGCTGCTAAGGGACAACTCGCCGACCAGCTGGGCGATACGGGCATCGTTGACCTCGGTGCCGATCGAGGCGCGGAACGAGGCCACCATCCCGCCGATTGCGTGTTCCCAGTCAGGATGCAGGTCCCGTTCGGCCTCGTCGAGAAACAGCGACCGCAGCCGATTCTCCCCCAGCCGGATGTTGGGCGAAAGGGCGGTCGCGAGCCGGTTCGCCGCGAGCACGTCAAAGATCCGGCTCTCGACGAAGGCCGGCAACTCGAGCGCGTCGAGCAGCTGGCGAATGCCGACCGGCACGACCTCGCGACGCGGACGCTTGGCGATCGTCGATCGGGCGCCGGACAGGGATAACAGATACTGCGTCGCGATCGCATCGAGGCCGAACACCCGGGCCAGCGCCTCGAGTACCTGATGGGACGGATTGCGGTCACGGCCTTGCTCGAGCCGAAGGTAGTAGTCGGCGCTGACGCCGGCGAGGGTCGCGACCTCTTCGCGGCGCAGGCCGGGTGTCCGCCGCACACCGAGGACGCGCAGCCCGGCATCGGCGGGATCGACGAGCTCACGGCGGGCCCGCAGGTATTCGCCCAACGCATTGGCTTCGGTCATCCGTCCACTGTAGGTACGGCGAACGCACGGATCCTGGCCCCGCCACTCCCAGGATCACCGGCACCCTGCCAGCACGGCCACCCGCGGAGCATTGTGGATCATGTTTCGCGGCACACCGTCGTGAGCGGAAAGGAAGTTATGGCATCCGCAGAATCCGTCGCCCTGCCGGGAGGCGCCTACCGCGTCGGCGACCTCGAGCTGACCCGCATGGGTTACGGCGCGATGCAACTTGCCGGGCCTGGCGTCTTCGGGCCGCCGAAGGATCGCGACGCCGCGGTCGCGGTCCTGCGCGAAGCCGTCGCGATGGGCGTCCGGCACATCGACACGGCCGATTTCTACGGCCCGCATTTCACGAACGAGATCATCCGCGAAGCGCTGGCGCCGTACCCGGACGAGCTGCACATCGTGACCAAGGTCGGCGCCCGCCGCGACGAGCAGGGCGGCTGGCCGCACGCTCGCACACCGGCCGAGCTGCGCACGCAGGTGCACGAGAATCTGGATCACCTGGGACTCGACGTCCTTGATGTGGTGAACCTGCGCGTAGGCGGGCTCGAGGCCGCCGAGCCGGGCTCGATCGCCGAGCAATTCGAGGCCCTGGCCGAGCTACAGCAACAAGGTTTGATCCGGCACCTCGGCCTCAGCACCGTCGATGCCGAGCAGCTGGCCGAAGCGCAGTCGATTGCACCGGTTGTGTGCGTCCAGAACTTCTACAACATTGCCCGGCGCGACGACGACGCCCTGGTGGATCTCACTGCCCGGCAGGGCATCGCATTCGTGCCGTACTTTCCGCTCGGCGGCTTCTCGCCGCTGCAGTCAGACACCCTCCAGGCGGTCGCAGAGCGGCTCGGCGCGTCCGCGATGGCTGTCGCGCTCGCGTGGTTGCTGCAACGCTCACCGAACGTTCTTCTCATCCCCGGCACGTCATCGGTGGCTCACCTGCGGGAGAACATCGCCGGCGCCGCGCTCGAACTGCCACCGCAAGCGACCGCGGAACTCGATGCGATCGCGACGAGTTAGACGCCCTTTTATGGGACGGCCGCAGCTGGTCATTCGACCTTGATCATCGACTCTGCCGGGTAGACATCCACCGTCCGGTGGGCGCAAGATCGGGGGGTGGAAAAGGCCGAGCCGACGCCCAAAGACCTCCGCTCGACTCTCGAGTATGGCGACGACCTGGCCGCGACCGGCTATCAACGCAGCGGCCGGGTCGACGTGTCCACGGGTCAAAGCAGTTGACCGTGCCCGGCCCGGCGCCGCGGCGAGAGTTTGCGCTGGCACCGTTGACTCGCCCGTGGTTCGCCGACCCGCGACACGGCCCGTTACCGGCGCTGCTGCTCCTGCTGACCGTCAACACCGGCGTAATCGACGCGGTCAGCATCCTTAGTCTGGGCCGGGTATTCGTCGCCAACATGACCGGCAACGTCGTCTTCGTAGGCTTCGCCGTCGCCGGGGCGCCCGGGTTCTCGCTGAGCGCCTCGCTGTGGGCACTCGGCGGGTTCGTTGTCGGCGCCTACAGCGGCGGCCTGGTGGCGAACCGGTTAGGTCAAGACCGCGGCAAGTTATTCGCGATAACCGTGCTGGTGGAAGCAATCCTGTTCGCCGCCATCCTGGCCGTGAGCATCGGGTCGGGCCATACCCTGAACGGCACCGAGAACGACAGCATCGCCGCCGTCGCCGCGCTCGCACTCGGACTCCAGAACGCCGTCGTCCGCAAGCTCGCCGTACCTGACCTCACCACCACCGTCCTCACCATGACCTTGACCGGCATTGCCGCGGACGTCACCACAACCGGACGCAGCATCACGATGGCGCGTCGAATCCTCGCGGTCCTCGCCATGCTCGGCGGTGCCATTGGCGGGGCGGCCCTCGTCCTGCACGCCGGGCGAACCGCTGCCCTGGCCGCCGCGCTCGGGCTCGTCGTTGTCACCGCCGCGGGCGCCACCGTCGCCGCGCAAGGACATCGGGTGTGGCATCAATCGCCGGTAAAGAACTGAAGCGGCAATCGCGCTGGGCGCCCGACTGTTTCAGGCCGCTCGCGATTTAGCCAGTGACGAGGGCTATCAGGTAGCGGTGCCTGGGAACGAACCGCACTCACACGCGAGGGTTGCAAGATGAGACGGTGGATGTCGCGACGACCTTGCGCTCGAACATGGTGGCCGAACTGACCAAGCGTGGCGTGCTGGTCAGCCCGGCCGTCATTCGCGCGATGCTTGCCGTGCCGCGCCACCTATTTCTTGCCGGTGTCGATCATCGCTCGGCATATGCGGACCGGGCGGTGATCGTGCTCCGCGCTGCTGATGCGACTCCAATCAGTTCGGCCTCGCAGCCAACGATGGTCGCCACGATGCTTGAACAGCTGACCATCGCCGAAGGCCACCGGGTGCTCGAGATCGGCACCGGGACGGGCTACAACGCGGCGCTGTTGGCGCTGTTGGTGGGCGACTCAGGCACAGTCGTGAGCGTCGAGATCGAGGCACACCTCGGGGCCAAAGCTGCTGAGACTCTGGCCGCCGTCGCACCTCGGCGCATCGATGTCGTCATTGGTGACGGCAACTTCGGTTATCCGAAGAACGCGCCCTATGACCGCATCATCGTCACCGCAGGCGCCCGTGAGATCGCGGCCAAGTGGGTCGATCAGCTCGTAGACGGCGGTCGCATGGTCCTACCGCTCGTTGATCGCCGCGGACTCGGTTCGGTCGTCGTGTTTGACAAGATCTGCGACCAGCTTGTCCGTCGTGGCGCTGTGAGATGCGGGTTCCTACTACTTTGTGAACACGCCACCGGGACCGACTGAACGCCGATAGCTCAGCGCCAGCCAAGCGCCGGCGCGACATAAGTCAGCAGCGACTCGAGGAGGTGGGCGCAGTAGTCGACACCGAGCTGGTTAGGAATGGTCAGCAGCAGGGTGTCGGCAGCGGCGATCGCCTCATCCTGGGCCAGTTGCTCGATGAGCTGGTCGGGCGCCCCGGCATAGGTCTTGCCGAAGCGCGCCTTTCCGCCGTCGATGAACCCGACCTGGTCCTGCGATCCGGCGTCACGTCCGAAGTACGCGCGGTCCAGGTCATTGACCATCGGGAAGATGCTGCGGCTGACCGAGACGCGAGCGTCGCGGGCGTGGCCGGCGTCGGCCCAGGCCTTACGGAATCGCTCGATCTGCTCGGCCTGTAACTGATGAAACGGCACACCGGTGTCCTCGCTGAGCAGCGTCGAACTCATCAGGTTCATCCCCTGCTCGGCAGCCCACTCGGCGGTCTTGCGGGTGCCCGCGCCCCACCAGATCCGTTCGCGCAGACCTTCGGAATGTGGCTCGATGCGAAGCAGCCCCGGTGGGTTGGCGAACATCGGCCGCGGGCTCGGCTCGGCGAATCCTTCGCCCTCTAGGACGTCAAGAAACACCCGGGTGTGCTCGCGGGCCATGTCGGCTTGATCGGTGCCCTCGTCCGGCACGTAGCCGAAGTAGCGGTAGCCCTCGATAACCTGCTCGGGCGATCCGCGGCTTATCCCGAGTTGCAATCTTCCGCCCGAGATGAGATCGGCGGAGCCGGCGTCCTCGGCCATGTAGAGCGGGTTCTCGTAGCGCATGTCGATCACGCCGGTCCCGATCTCAATCGTGCTGGTGCGGGCACCGACGGCCGCGAGGAGCGGGAACGGCGAGGCAAGCTGATTGGCGAAATGGTGCACCCGGAAGTACGCCCCGTCCGCACCGAGCTCTTCGGCGGCGACCGCCAGATCGATAGACTGCAGCAGCACGTCCGAGGCCGAACGGGCCTGCGAATGCTGCGAGGACGTCCAGTGGCCGAACGACAAGAACCCGATGCGCTTCATGATGGCCAGAACGCCTGGCTCGTCGCTGCTCTTCCATGTCCAGCGTGCATCACAGCAACCGCAAAACTCCCGGCACTGGCATGTCGAGCCACTGGTATGTCCAGCGATACGTTCGGCTGGTGAAGTTCACGGATTACGACACCAGGATCGCCGGCTACGCGGTCGTTTTGGATGCCGAGGACCGGATTCTGCTGTCCTGGTACAACGGCGGGGGCCGCGATGAGCCGGGGTGGATGCTGCCCGGTGGCGGGGTCGAATACGCCGAGACCATAGAGGCCGCGATCGTCCGGGAAGTGCGAGAAGAGACCGGCTACGACGTGGCACTGGACTGGCCATTGGTGACCCACTCGGTCACCTGGGATAGCCGCCCGGATTCGCCGCGCCCCTACAAGTCGGTTCGCATCATCTACTCGGCGCATGTCTGCGGTGGCAGCCTCGGCACCCTCGAAGTCGGTGGCACCACCGATCACGCGGCCTGGATGCTGCTGAGCGACGTCCCGTTGACCAACGCCCGCGCGGAAATTGTCGACATCGGTGTCGCGGCCTTCCAGCGCGCCCGCGAGCGTTAAAGCAACGCGCGCAGGACCGAGCGGGCGGTCCACCCGCTCTATCAGTTGGCCTTTAGCGACTGAGCCATCACCCGGAGGTGGCCTGCTCTGCTCGGTGACTCGCTCCGTGACATTGCGCCCCGCGTTGCAGAATTCGCCGTCACGGGCATACTCGCTTGCCGTTGACCGAGCCCGTACGCTGGTTAGCGCCCGTACGCTGGTTAGCGCCAATTGGCACGCGCCCGGCGTGGACACTAAGGCAGGCCTCCGACGGTGGACCGCTCAGCTCCCCGGCTGATCGACCGGGGTGACCTTCTCGCCGCACTGGATCGCGCGGCGGAGCGCAGAGTGACGACCATCTCGGCTCCGGCCGGCAGCGGGAAGACGTCGTTACTGCGCGCCTGGGCCGACCGGCCGGGCCAGCCACACCGGGTCGCCATCGTCCATGTCCGACGCGACGAGCAGGATGCGCAGCTCTTCTGGCTTGCCGTGCTCGGCGCGGTCCGTCAGGCTCCCGGCACAATCGGCGGCGCGGACCCGCCAACAGCGACACCGGAATTCAATGGGCCGGCGATGACTGACCGGGTGCTGTCGGAGTTCGCTGACCAGCCCGACCGCGTCATCTTGGTGATCGATGATCTTCACGAGCTGAACTCGCCGGATGCGCTCGCCGAGCTCACCCGGTTGCTGACGAACCTTCCCGGCAACGTACATGCCGTGCTGGCCACCCGTCGCGATCTTCCGCTGCGCCTGCAGCAGCTGCGCCTGTCCGGCGAGCTGGCTGAGATCCGCGCGGCGGACCTGCGCTTCAGCGAGCGCGAAACACGCGACCTTCTCGAAGCCTCGGGCATCACGTTGTCGCCGGCCGCCCTGGCTCTGTTGCACCGGCGCACTGAAGGGTGGGCCGCGGGCCTGCGGCTCGCGGCTATTTCACTGGCTCATCACCCCGACCCGGAGCGGTTCGTAGAGGAATTCTCCGGCAGCGACCGGACTGTCGCCGAATATCTGATGGCCGAAATGCTGGAACGCCAGCCAGAGGAGGTGCAGCAGCTCCTGCTGCGCACCTCGCTGCCCGATCGCGTCAATGGTGAACTGGCGGATCTGCTGACGGGTCGTCCGGGCTCGGAACGGATCCTACTGGCACTCGAAGACGCGAACGCGTTTGTCATCTCGCTCGACCCGGAGCGAGCGTGGTTTCGTTACCACCACCTGTTCGCGGATCTGCTTCGGCTGGAGCTGCGCCGTGCGTTGCCCGAAGAAGTGCCGGTGCTGCACCGGCGCGCTGCTGAGTGGTTTATCCAGCATGACCAGGTGGTTGACGCCATTCGGCACGCTCAAGCGGCAGGCGATTGGCCCGGTGCCGCCCGGCTGCTCGCCGACAATTCGTTCAGCCTGACGCTCGACGGGCAACTGCAGACCGTGGACGCGCTGTTGCGGGCCTTCCCGCGGGGGGCTGGCGGGGACTACCCGGAGCTTGCCCTGGTGCACGCGGTCGTTGACCTTTTTGTGCGGGGACGCCTGGACGAGGCGGCCGCCCACTTGGCGGTAGCCGCAACGTGCGCCGAGGCGGCGCCACCGGATCGCCAGCGCCGCCTCCGCGTCGCAGTCGCATCGCTGAAGCTGTCCCTGGCGAGGCGGCGCGGGCATTTTGCCGGCGTCGCCGAACAGGCCAAATTCCTCGCCTCCCCGGTAACCGGGGAGTCCCACGAGGACATTGCGCTCGGTAGCGACCTGCGGGCGGTGGCGTTGTTGAGCCTCGGGACCGTCGAGGCGTGGTTCCTGGCGCTACCAGGTGCTGAACGCCACCTGCGGGAGGGCGCCGTGCTGGCCCGGGAGATCGGCCGGCCTTACCTCGAAGTCGCCTGCCTGGCCCAGCTCGGTTTCGCGTCGATGGCCGGCCCGTTCGCCACGACCCGTCGGCGCTGCCATGAGGCGATAGCGCTTGCTGACCGGTATGGCTGGGGCACGGATCCCGTCGTCGCGCCCGCGCTGCTAACGCTGGCCGGCAACCTGGTTTTGACGGGTGAGTTTGACGAAGCCGAGCGATGGCTGCAGCGCACCGAACAAGCCCTGCAAACAGACACCGGGCCCGATATCAGACTGCCGGTACACATTGTGACAGGCCTCCTGCACGCCGGCCGCCGCCGCCACCGTGAGGCGCTCGAGGAATTCAGCGCGGCCGAACATCTGCAGTCGCAGCTAGAGGGGTCGCACGCGCTGGCGAGCCAGGTGACCGGATGGATGCTGGCCACCCAAGCCCGCGGCGGGCAGCTCGGCGAGGCCCGTGCCTCCCTCGTGGCGCTCGATGACGAGCGGGCCAGCTCAGGCGAAATCGGCGTTGCTCGGGCGGTGATCTGCCTCGCGGAAGGCAATCCGGCGACTGCCCTTGCCGCCGTGCAGAATGTTCTGGACGGCACGGCTCCCGTCGTCGGTTACGTCACGGTCGTTGAGGCTCAGCTGCTAGCCGGGCTGGCCCACCGTGAGCTCGGTGACCAGCGTGCGGCGAATCAGGCCGCCGAACGCGCCCTCGGTCTCGCCGAGTCGGACCACTTGATCCTGCCGTTCGTGTTGACGGGGTCAGCTGAGTTACTCGAGGCGGTGCCACGGCATGAGACGGCTCACGCCGCGCTGCTCGCCGACATCCTCGACGTCGTGCACGGCTCATCCCTGGCGGCCAAAGACCATGCCCCATCAGCGCCAACGGAGGAGCTCAGCCCAACCGAGCTCAGGGTGCTGCGATATCTGCCGACCAACCTGTCCAGGGTGGAGATCGCTCGCGAGCTATCCGTCTCGGTGAACACGGTCAACACGCATGTCCGCAGCATCTACGCCAAGCTCCAGGCCCGCGATCGCTCCTCGGCAGTGCAGCGCGCCCGAGAGCTGCGGCTGCTGTCAGCAGGCCGTATGCGTTAGCGGGTCACCTAATCTTGGTGATGAGGGTTCACCTTCCCGCGCCCGACCATGGCCTCATGGACTCGGCACCGGCCCGGTACGCGATCCGGATCCGCGGCCACCTCGGCGAGGCGGTGCTTTCTGCGTTCCCGGCGCTGGTCCCTCAACACCTCGGCGCCGACACCGTCCTCACCGGCGCGCTGGACCGGTCGGCGCTCTACGGCGTGCTGGCTGAGGTCGAGGCGCTCGGCCTCGAACTCGTCGAGATGAACCAGATCAACCCACAACCCGAATCACCAGAGTCAGGTGACAGCCGCCCACGCTGACGCCCAACTACCTTCGGCGCACGCACGGCACGGACGAGAGCTGGGCCGGCCTGCAGATCCAAATATTGGGAGGCATGACATGCCCACCACTGTGCAGCCGTCCATGACACGGCTCAACGTGAACGAAGCGTGGTACGAGGCGTTGTTCGCATCCGAGCTGCAGCCATCCGAGGCCCCAACCACCGAAGTGGTCGTGCACGCCATCAGCTGCGCCCTGCGGCGCTTCGGCGTCCGTGGCTGTGCCGAACAGATGGCACAGGAGTTCGGCGACCACCCAGACGCGGCCGCCAACCGTATGCGCTGGGTGCGCCAGCTCGCCCATGCGGCGTGAGGGGGACGATGAACGAGTCCTGTTACCGGTGCGGACCAGCGGTCTGCGCGGTCTACCGCGTCAGCCGGGACGGCGAGCTGCTCGCGAACGCACGTAGTCCTCGAGAGCGTGCCGAGCCAGCGCCGACACGCTGACGCCCCCTTCGACTAAGAGCCCCAGCGATATCCGCCAGTCGACCAACAGCTCCCGCAGGGGCGCCAAAGCGGGCGATTTCACCCTGCGGCATGGCTCAAATGTATTCGTCGGTAACATCGATGTGCGCGATCGAAGACCTCTGTCGATAAGCCAGATGTCCTTATTTCACAAGGACCCTGGCGAGTGTCATCGTCTCGCTCCGAGCGAGCAGCGGCAGCCCGAGCGGGCACGACTTGATCGGCGGACGGTCGCCCCTGCTCGTAGCCGAGTTGGCCCAGGACCCAGGCCGCGGACTGGCGCCGGCCGGGACTGGGGTCAGCCAAGACCGGCAACGCCCATTCGAGGACTATGGGCTCGCTGCGCTGATGCAGCAGGTGAAGCAGTGTTTGGTCGACCGCCTCGTCCAGCCCGTCGCGTGCATCGCTCAGCGCGAGCAACTGCTGCCACGCGTCCTCGCTATCCACCTGTCCCCCTCGGCTATCAATCAATACCCGTCGAGCAAGTCTCCATAAAGGACAGCAGCTCCCGGCGAACGCTTACTGGACTGATCTCGTCCGGCCCGGCACTGTCGGGACGTTCGCCTCTTCGACGACACCGCCGATCACGGTCAACTGAACCGGTGATCACCTTCGGCTCCCGTCGCAGAACTGGCGCGTTCGCGGCCGTCGCGGCGACGCTCGTGCTCAGCGGCTGCGCCTCCTCAACCCACAGCGCGGGTTCATCGATGATGGGCGACACGGCTTATCACTACTCGGGATTGACCTGTTCAGCGCCGAAGTCTCTTTCCGGCACGGTCGTCAACGTCACCCTCGCCGACATGGGGATGACCCAGATGATGAGCGGCACCGCGCCGCTCGGTGGCCACATGATGCTGCGCGCATCCCCAGCCACCGCGACCGCGGGGCAGGTCAGCATCGTCGCCTCGAACATGGGCTGGCGCACCCATGAACTCGTCATCCTCCCGCTGGCCGCGGGCGCCTCCGCCGGGCACCGCGTCGCCGGGTCCGACGGCAAGGTCGCCGAGACCGGCAGCCTGGGCGAGGCGTCCGCCAGCTGCGCCGCCGGCACCGGTGACGGCGTGAGCGCCGGATCGGTCGGCTGGACGACCATCACCCTCACCCCTGGCCGCTACGAGTTGCTTTGCAATCTGTCCAACCACTACGCCGATGGCATGTGGCAGGAACTGATCGTCAGTTAACGCCCTCAATCGACACGCCGCCGCCCGGCTCCAGTCGACGCTGGCGGAGGCACCTGTTCCGGTCAGCGTCGCCACCCTCATGGGCGCAACAAAGGTGCCACGTGCCTTCTAGGTCGGCATGGACCGCGTAGGTCCCTGAACCCCTGGCCTATCGGCGTTGGTGACGCTCCAATCGGATATGGTCCCCATCCAGGTTGGAAGACTTCAGAGGGGGAGAGCAAGAGGAGCGTTTCCAAGTCCCTCGGTGGCCTAGTCCGCGTAAACGAGGCGGATGACCCTTTCGCCGGCGGGTGCGTTTACCTCGTTCAGTCAGTGCGCTCGTCAGTTGGCGTCGGAGGTGGGGAATCTGTGTCGGCCGGCCCACACGATCGCTCCTAGAAGCAGCACCTCCGCCCCGGTAAGGATCGAGGTGACCGGCAGGCTGACGGCCAGCACGATGCACCCGAGCAGGCCGAGTACCGGTAGCCAACGAGGCGGGCGGCGCTCCTCACGGGTCAGCGTCATCGCGGAGGCGTTGGCGATCGCGTAGTAGGCGAGCCGAGCGCAGCAACGGCCCCGCCGACCTGAACGACCGGAGCCAACGCGTGCAGCCGGCCGCCCTCGACCGCGGCGCGCAGGCGCGTGCTGGTCGCGGCCAGACCTCCCGGCCCGGCAGCCAGCAGCGCCGAGACCGCGACAGCGGCGTAGACGACCAGCGTGATCAAAAGGGCGATCGTGATCGCTCGCGGGATCGTCCGAGCCGGGTCGCGGACCTCCTCACCGAGGGTGACGATACGGGCGTAGCCGGCGAAGGCGAAGAACAGCAGTCCGCCGGCCTGCAGCACGCCACGCACATCGGTGCCGGGAAACGGAGTGAGCTGATGGACATCTGCGCGGCCGCCGGCCAGGCTGGCGATGACCACGACCGCCAACGTGAGCAGCGTCAAAGTGACGATCGGCCGCGTCAGCCACGCTGACTTCTGCACTCCCCGGTAGTTCAGCGCGGTCAGCACAACCACGGCCAGCACACCGACCAGCCGGATATGGGACGGCGCGGCGTAGGAGGCGAAAGTCAACGCCATCGCCGCGCAGCTAGCACTCGTGCCGACCACGATGGATTGCCGCTTGCCACGCGATCCCAACGACGACAAAGGCGATCCAGAAGATGACCCAAACGTGCTGTGCGTTCCGAACGCGAAGAGAAGTAAGAAGACCACGCCGATTATGACGAAGAAACTAGCGAGGTATTTGCGAACTATGGCTCCGAACTTCGAGTCTTGCATGCGATTCATTGGACCATCCTGTTGCCGTTTAGGCGAGGTGGGCATGACGCGGGTTGAGTAATTTGACTCATGGCCAGTAGGCCACATCGGGTAATTCGCAGGTCGACAAGATGACTGCGCCCGCAAGCTGGACATCTACCGGCGGAACGGCATGGACTCGAGACCTGTTTGGTATCGACGGTCGGTACGTTGGCACTTTGGACCAATCCGGGACTCAACTGATCTCTCCGGACGATGCGATGACCATACGGCCGAGTGCGTGATCCGGCTGCTGACAACTAATGACCCGTGGCCCGCTGGATTTGTGAGGACGCACAAGGTAGATGCCGAGGATGCGGCCTCGCTTTCAAGAACACGCAGGCGGGAATGAGAGCAGTAAAGGTCGGCGGCGACGCAAGGCACGCTGTAGACAACAATTTCCTTAGCGACATGCGCGCCGATTGCAAGCATCGCAATTTATTTTCGAGAACGATATGCTATGGTACGGCGCAGAATTACTGAGGCCGTGGCAGGAAGCAAAACCACTACCGGCCGTGGGAAGGTTCCGGATAGACGGCAGAAGTGAGGAGTTCCGGCGTGATTAACTTACGAAAGCCACTTATCATCGCCACGATTTATCTGGTTATAGTATCCGGCGTGACGATTATCCAATACGAATCAGAAAAATCCAAGATTCGCCGCGGCAATTTTAGCGACACTCTGTCTCCGTTCTTTTACACGCATATATTAACCTTTCCATCAAGTGTTTTGTTTCGTGATTGGCGGGGTTATCCAGCAAATTTCAACTCACGTACTTACGAAAGCACGCTGAACGCGGCACTTCCAAGAGTTTTTGTCAATGAAGTTATTGAGGCACTATTAATTCTGATCGTTATCGCGGCGGCTGCAAGCCTCCGGGCGAGAAGGTCGACGCGGCAACGCACCTAGGGGTACGCCGACGACCGGTGATATTGACTGAATTGTTAGCCAGGTAGCACGCAAGGATCGCAAGCTCGAGGGAAGCGGCGTAGTGATCGATGTACGCAAAATCGAGAGTTCCTGCTCGCGCTTGGCATGATGGTCGTGAGATACGCCAGGCCAATAAACAGTCGGGTGCTGCGCGCTAGGAGGCTCGCGAACGCACGTAGTCCTCAAGCGCATGCCGAGCCAACGCGGAGAGGCTGACGCCCTCAGCCTCGGCAACTTGCTCCGCTTGCGTACGCAGCTCTTCTGGCACCCTGAACTGCACGCGCGGGGAATGCACGGAGCCGCCGGACAAGGACTTGCCGCCCGGAATCAGGTTGCGGCGGCGAACCTCGGCCAACGTCTCTTCGGCGATCTGCTCCGCGAGTTCGTTCGTCAGCCGGCGCCCGTCGTTGAGGATGAACTCTTCCTCGTCCAGGTCGAGGTCTGGTCCGATCGCGAACTCAGTCTTCGTCTTTCTCGCCATCGCCCTGTCCCTATCTGAACGGCGTCGCATGAATGACGGCCAGCGTCTCCGGTGCGACTCCGAAGTTGTGTCGACGACCGGAACGCACGACCCGTATCCCAGTCATGTCGAGTATGTCATACATGCTCGAAGGTTCGCCACGTCAGAGCCGATCCCCACGGGCCTTCAGGCGGTTCACGTCGCGAGCCCGGCCGTCCGCAGCAGACGCAACATAGCGCCCGACCATCTGGCGCGAGCGCCAACCGGGCAGCCGCATCAGATCGTGCTCTGTCCGCCGGTGGCCGGCCAGTCGTGGGCGAAGATGTGCCGAAACTGGTGCGGGCGCACGGGCGGAATCCCCGCGTCGCCGCAGCGCCGCAGCGCCGCTGACGCACTCCCGAGTCGGTCAGGTACTGCTCGACGTGCTCGCGAGCGATCGTCCCGACGCCGTCCAAGAGCGAAGTCCTTATTTCACAAGGATTGTGGGGCGGGTGGGGCTCGAACCCACGACCCAGGGATTATGAGTCCCCTGCTCTAACCAGCTGAGCTACCGCCCCGGGGTGGAATCGCGAAGACCAAGGCTAGCGGCTGGTCCGACGGCCAACGACACCGGATCGGGCGGGCCCCCGGGCCCGCGCCGCCGGGAGCGCAGGTTGCTACCGTGCCGGGTCATGGCCCTCACCCTCGATCTGCATCCGATTTTCCGGAGCGACCGCGACATCGACAAAGCGGTCCGGGCGATCCTGTTCGAGGCCGTCCGAACGAAGCAGACCACCGTAGAGATCATCCCCGGCAAGGGCTCGGGGCAGCTCAAGAAGCGAGTGCTGGCGTTCCTGAAGCAGAAGTCGCTGCTCAAACTCGGCTACCGGGTCGAGACGGACGCTACCAACGAGGGCCGAATTATCGTCCGCTTCAACTGACCCAGCATTTCCACGAGCCCTGCATCTAGACCTGGGCACCTCGATACGGCCAAGATGCATCAGGGGGCGCCGTCTATCGGCGGCGCCGAACTCAGGGCAGAGGGTGGGAGCTACGTATGGCGATGGTCGAAACGGTAAGCGGTCCGGTTGAGGAGAACTCACTGGGGTCGGTGCTGATGCATGAACACGTGTTCATCTTGACTCCAGAAATGGAGCAGGATTACCCCGAGACGGTCAAGTGGAACGAGGAAGAGAAGGTCGCATCGGCGATCGCGGAACTGAACGCTCTCAAGGCCGCGGGCATCGATACGATCGTCGATCTGACGGTCCTCACGATGGGTCGTTACCTTCCCCGGCTGGCTCGCATTGCCGCCGAGACCGACCTGAACATCGTGGTTGCTTCCGGCCTGTACACCTTCGACGCACTGCCGCGCTTCCTGGCCCTCGTCGGGCCGGGCGCGCCGATCGAAGGCCCCGAGCCGATGATCGACATGTTCACCAAGGACGTCCTCGAAGGCATTGGTGACACCGGCATCAAGGCCGGCATCTTCAAATGCGCCACGGACGTCCAGGGCGTGACGCCCGGCGTCGAGCGTGTGCTGCGGGCCGTGGCTCAGGCGCATCGCAACACCGGCGCGCCGATCTCGACTCACACCAACGCCGCCATGAAGCGCGGCCTGGACCAGCAGAAGATCTTCGCCGAAGAGGGCGTCGACCTCACCCGGGTCGTCATCGGGCACTCCGGAGACTCGACCGACCTGGACTACCTCAAGGAGGTCGCGGACCAGGGATCGACCCTCGGCATGGATCGCTTCGGCATGGACCGCGGCGCGTACAGCGACTTCGCCACCCGGGTCGGTGTGGTCGCCGACCTGTGCGAAGCCGGCTACGCCGATCGGATGGTGCTTTCGCACGACGCCAACTGTTGGATGGACTGGCTGCCCAAGGAGGTAGCCAAGGGTACGGCCATGGAGCTGCCGAACTGGCACTTCCGCCACATCAGTGAAGAGGTACTGCCCGCATTACGCGAGCGCGGCGTCAGCGAAGACCACATCACGCTGATGATGGAGACGAACCCGAAGCGCTTGCTGGCGGCGCCGAAGGTCGCCTACTGATCGGTCAGCGTTGACGAGCTGACAACCCCGACAACGCATACGCCGTCGCGCACTGGGGGGTCCCGCCGCCCTTACCGGCTACGGAAGCCCCAGTGCGCGACCCGGTGCCCGGACGTCGTGACGGTCACGACGTAGGTGTGCTTGGGTGCCAGCGGCCGCAACGGGATGATCAGCACCGAATGGTGTTCGGCCAGGATTTCACGTCCGAGCGCTTGCCCGGGCCGGTCGGCGTTGCGGTAAGTCGACTCGGTGATCACGCACACCGGGATCCGGCTGCGTCCGGTGACCAACTGCGCGGCTGTATCGGTCGGTGCTTTGGCCAGGCTGGCAATCAGCGGCAAGCCGATGCCCGGTCCGCCCAGGATATTCGCCGCGTTACGCCAGGCGGCCGGGCAGCTGGTCAGCGGTTCCGGCGATTCCAATCCCCAGTACGTACTGAGCGATGCCGTCGTCCCGGACGCCGGGAACGTCGCCGGCAACGCGCCGAAGCTGCGGGTCGAAGTGCTCGAATCCGGCCACAGCGCCGAGTACGAACCGTCGTTGGCGTACCCGGCCAGGCTCACCGTGCGATCCATCATGGCCAGCGCGTGAAACGGCGCCGTTGCCCACACCTGTACCGGGTCCGACGATCCTTGCATCAGGTCGGAGGACAGCCCAGCCTGAGCGCCGCCAACGGTGTGCCATTTGCTGCGCGGATTCTCGGTATGGGCGTAGTCCCCCGTCCTGCTCATGTACCGGACGTGCAGGGCGTCCTTCACGCTGAGCGCGCGGTCCTCGGCCACCTTGCCCGCTCCGTACAGCGCCCGCACCGCGTTGAGCTCGATCAGCCAGGCCGGCATCCTGTCTTTGCCAATCATGACCGTCACGATATTGCTCACCCCGGCCGCGGCAAGACTGGAAACGATCGTCACCGCACGCACCTGCAGCCGGCCCGCGCCGCCACCCCACACGCCGCGCTGGTCGGCCGCCGCCGTCCAGCGAGCAGTGCTGGTTACCCGCGTTTGTAAGCGGAAACCCGATTCGGCCCCCGATGGCCGGACCGTCACTTTCGCGGCGTCGAGCAAATACGGACGGGACGCGGTGGCGGTGGCCAACGCGAGACTGACCTGGGCCTGCGCGGCCACGGTCAGTGCCGGTGCGGCCAGGTATCCGTATTCGACCGGGTAGGCCGTGACCGTGGTCGTATAGATGATCACTGGCATCGTCCGCCAGAGACCTGCGTCGTTCGTGGTCACGACCAATGTTCGCGAACCAATTGCGCTGACGAGCGACAGGTTCACGCGAGCGCCGACGACCGGACGGGCATCGGCGCTCGACGTCATGACGCCGGACAGGGTTACCGCCGCGCCGCTCACTACCGAGGCGGCGGAGCTCGTCATCGTGAGCTGGACGGGACTGACCGAGTCAGCGTGCGCGGCGGCGGCCAGCGATCCGCCGGTGGCCAGCACGAGGCTGAGGCCAATAATCAGCCAGCGTCGATGAAAGAAAGGTCTCACCATCATGGCCCCCCGCCAAGACCGACCTCAGAATGCGAGGTCGCGTGAAAACTATCAGCGGTGGCAAGTTCCTCCTCGGGATTCCGGGACTCAGTTCGGTCTCACTACGCTGCGTAGACGAGCACCTCCCCAACGTTGACTTTCAACCCTCAGGATGACGTTCGGGTTTGCCTGGATCCGGCCGGTCGCCCGTTCTGCCTGGTGGCTATGACGCGAATCCCCGCACTCAGGGGCTGAGGTCCTCCGCCATCGCGCCTGGCCACCGCAACCGCACGATCGCCCCCGAACGGTCGGTACGGTTCTCGGCGGTCGCGTCGCCGCCGTGATCGCGCATGATGCGCCGGACGATCGCCAGACCGAGGCCGGCACCGCTGGTCAGGGCAGCGACCGCGTCGCGATGCCGGGCGGCGTCCGGACGGCGGAATCGCTCGAACGCCACCGGTAAGAATGCCTCGTCGAAACCGGGGCCATCGTCCTGCACCGCGATCTCGACGTCGGCACCGGACGCCGACACCGTGATGGCGATCTGGCCACCATCCGGCGACTCGCGCAAGGCGTTGACCAGGACATTGTCCAGCGCCTGCCGCAATCGATCCGGGTCTCCGGAGACCACTCGTATCCAGCTACCGGACGGCAGCAGCCGGATGTTTCGTAACTGGGCCACGGGTTCGATCGAGCGGCTCGACGCCGAGATGATCTCGTCCAGATCGAAATCCCGCCCGGGCACGGTGCGATCTGTGTCGTCGCGGGCCAACACCAGTAGATCCTCTGCCAGCCGGATCAAGCGTTCCGTCTCTTCGGCGGCAATTACCACGGTCTCGTTCAGCTGCCCGGCGGTACGTCCGGGCCGCCGGGCCAATTCAAGTTCACCCCGCAGGACGGTGAGTGGGGTACGCAACTCGTGCCCGGCGTCGGCGACGAACGATCGTTCCCGCTCCAGCGCATCGTGCAGGCGGCCCAGCAGCTCGTTCAGGGTCACGCCCAGGCGCGCCAGTTCGTCCCGACTTCGCGGCACGCTCAGCCGGGCGCCGGCATCGTGGGCCTGCAGGTCCGCAGCTTGGGCCCGCATCCGCTCGACCGGACGCAACGCCGACCGAGCCAGCAACCACGCCCCGGGACCGGCGAGCAGCAGGACGAGCCCGCCGACCACAAGCAATTCGAAGATGGCCCGCTCGATCGCTTCGTCCACCACTTCGCGGCTGGTGGCGACCACGATTAGCTGGCCCTTGCGGGTGCTCGGAGTCGCCAGCACGCGCACCGAAATTGCTTGTGCCTCACCAGGTTCTGCTCGGATCCTATTGTCGAAGTATCGATCAGCGGTCAGTCCCGCTGCCTGCGACGGTGGCAGCAACGGCACGTCGATGACGTCGTCGGTGGAGCGCAGGATCCGTCCGCTGCTGTCCACGACTTGACCAAAGCTGCCGTTGGGCAGTTGCAACGACTGGCTCGCGGGCTGATCGAGCTGCGTCCCGACCTGGTCGGCCCGGGCCCGCAGCGAGACGTCCAAGCTGTTCTGCAGGCTGGATCGGAGGTCTCGGACGAAGAACACCCCGGCCCCGCTGAGCACAACCAGGGTCACCACGGTGACCAGGATGGCGAGGCGGAGTCGGATTGGCACCGGCGCTAGCCCGTCTCGAGCGAGCCAGTTGCGCTTGCGGCGTTGCCGGGTCCGCCGGATCTGCTGATCGCGCCGTCATCATCGACCCGGTCGCCGGCCGGCCGCGGCACCCTGAGCAGCCGATAACCCGCCCCGCGCACCGTCTCGATCTGCTCGACGCCGAACGGACGATCGACCTTGCGCCGCAGGTAGGCGACGTACTGATCCACTACGTTGCTGACCCCGTCGTAGGCGAAATCCCATACATGGTCGAGGATTCTGCTCCGGGTGAGCACTTCGTCCGGGTGGCGCAGGAACAGTTCCAACAGGGCGAACTCCTTCGCGGACAGCTCCAGCAGCTGATCATTTCGCCAGGCCGAGCGCAGGGCCGGGTCCAGCCGCAGGCTGCCGGCGCTGAGTACGGTCGGCCGGGCCGGCGCACCGCGGCGCATCAGGGCCCGCAGCCGGGCCGACAGTTCACCGAAGCTGAACGGCTTGGCCAGGTAGTCGTCGGCGCCGCTGTCCAACCCTCGAATGCGATCCTCCAACCCGGTGCGGGCGGTCAGGATCAAGACCGGCGCCCAGCGGTTGGCTTCACGCAGTCGGCGGCAGACCTCGAACCCGTCGAAACCCGGCAACATCAGGTCGAGCACGATCGCGTCGTACTCCACTTCGGTGGCTTGCCAGATCGCGGTTTGACCGTCGGCGACGACGTCCACCGATTGGCCGTCTTCGGATAACCCACGCTGCAACCTACTTGCCATCCGCACGTCGTCCTCGGCCACCAAGATGCGCATGCTGCGAACTCTACGAACCGAATGATGTGAACAACGTGTCAATCGTAGGATTCTCGCACCCAGGCCCGTGATTGGTTGCGTTGCCCGGCGCGCACCCGCTACACCGTGACGACCCGTACCGGCGAGCCATCGAGATAGGCCTGGATGTCCTGCACGATATCGGTATAGAAGCGGCGGTACTCGGTTTCGGTCACGTAGCCGAGGTGCGGGGTGAGGACGGTTCGAGGGGCCGTCCGGAGCGGGTGCCGGAGCGGCAGCGGCTCCTGGTCGTAGACGTCCAAACCGGCGCCGAGGATGGCGCCGTCGGTCAACGCGGCCAGCAGTGCCGGCTCGTCGATCAAGGGTCCGCGGGAGGTGTTGATCAGGATGACCGACGGCTTCATGCGGGCCAACTCGGTCGCACCGACGATCCCCCGGGTTCGCTCGCTGAGCCGCAGATGCAGGGTGAGCACGTCGGAAGCGGCCAGCAGTTCCTCCTTGGATACCGGCGTGACGTCCATGCTCTCGGCCCGCGCCGGGTCGAGGTTCTGGCTCCAGGCGATGACGCGCATGCCGAACGCCTGGCCAATTCTGGCCACCCGGCTGCCGAGGTTGCCCAGGCCCATCACCCCCAGCGTGTTGCCTTCGAGATCGATGCCGACGGTTTGCTGCCAGGCGCCATTGCGCACCGCGGCATCTTCCCGCGGTACCTGTCGGGCAACGGCCAGAATCAGCGCCCAGGTCAGTTCCGCGGTCGGGGCGGCCACGTAGCCGGTGCCGCAGACCGTGATCCCGAGCCGCGCGGCCGCGGCCATGTCGATCGCCGCATTGCCCATCGCGGTGGTGATCAACAGCTTGAGGTTGGGCAGCTGCGCGAGGATGTCGGCCCCGAACGCGGTCCGTTCCCGCATGGCCACCACGATCTCGGCGCTCTGCAGCAACTCGACCAGCAAGGCCGGATCCTCGATGTGAGTGGTACTGAACCGTACGTCGACGGGGTGGGTCAGGCTCCCCCACGGGCCAAAGGTACGGGCGACATCCTGGTAGTCATCCAGCACGACCACGTGGGGAGTTGCGTGCGGAGTCGCGTTGGGAGCAGTCACAGGGGCTGAACGTACTGGATCGAGTCAGGCGGATTTGATGATCCGGTACCACGCGGCGGCAATCTCACACACCGCGCTGGAGCGATCGATCTCTAGTCCCTCCAACTGCCAGACATACATAAATCGCTGAATCTGTGAGTACAGCAGCACGCATCGGAGTTCGAGCAGATCCCGCGGTTCCTTGCTGGTCTCGATTAATTTGATCTTGTCCCACATGTCGATGTAATTGCGGACCGCTTCAATGGTCCGGCCACGGAACTCGGGTTCGAAGACTTCGGCCTGATGCATCGCCCCAAGCAACAGTCGGTGCTCGCTATAAAGATCAACATAATCGGATATCCAGCTCTCGAAGTCGGCAAGAGTCGGCTCGACGAGTTGTTGAAACTGGCGCACAAGCACCGCGTATTCACAGCGATAGGGCGCCAGCGCGTCCAGCAACAGGTTGGCCTTGTTGTCGTAGTAGACGTAAAACGTGGCCTTGCTGGCCCCGGCGCGGCGCAGGATGTCGTCGATTGTCGTTTCGACATAACCCTTTTCGGCAAAGACGGTGACCGCGGCCTCGACGAAGCGACGCCGGGTGAACTCTCGCTGGGCCGCGCGCAGGCCCCCGGAGGGCTCGTGAGAGGCGGCATCCGCACACTCTTTCGTCTGCACCGTGCCGTCGCCCCTTACTTCAACTTTACTTCTCTAACGCTCTGTCTGGACTATAGCCTTCTTGTCTAGTAGGAGCTACCGTGGCTGACAGGGCAAGCAACCTTCCATGAAAAGGGGTCTTTGGAATGCCATTGGAACAAGAAGAAGCGGTCGAGTCACCGATTACCGACCACGCTGAATATGACGCGGTGGTGGTCGGCGCTGGATTTGCTGGCATGTATCAGCTGTATCGGCTGCGCGAACTCGGATTGTCGGTCCGGGTTCTGGAAACTGGTGACGGTGTGGGTGGTACCTGGTACTGGAATCGGTACCCGGGTGCGCGGGTCGACAGCCCGAGCATGCAGTACTCATTGTCGTTCTCGTCGGAGATGGAACAAGAGTGGGGCTGGCCCGAGGATTACTCGCCGCAAAACGACCTGGAGCGCTACGCGAACCACGTGGCCGACCGGTTCAACCTGCGCGATGATATCCAGTTCGGGACGCGGGTCACGAACGCCTCGTATGACGAAAACACGAAGAAGTGGACGATCGAAACAGATCGTGGCGATTCGCTGACGGCGCAGTACTTCATCACCGCGGTTGGCTGCTTGTCCGCGACCAACATGCCGAACTTCAAAAACCTGGAATCTTTCCAGGGCGAGTGGTACCACACCTCGCGCTACCCGAAGGAGGGCGTCGAGCTCAAGGGCAAGCGCGTCGGCATCGTCGGCACCGGTTCAACCGGCATCCAGGCGATCACCGCGGTCGGCAAGGAAGACTGCGAACTCTTCGTCTTCCAGCGCACCCCGAACTACAGTCTGCCGTCGAACAACAAGCCGATGGATCCTGAGTTCGAAAAGGAGTGGAAGACCCGATACGCCGAGCACCGTGAAGCGGCGCGCGTGTCCCAGGGTGGCGCTGAGATCATCGCCTACCCGTCGGTGTCCGCGCTGGCGGTCAGCGACGAAGAACGCGCCGCGACGTATGAGAAGGCCTGGAACCAGGGCGCATTCACGCTGGCGCAATCGTTCACGGACTTGATGACCAACGAGGACGCCAACTTCACGGCGGCCGAGTTCGTCCGCAACAAGATCCGCCAGACGGTCAAGGACCCGGAGACGGCCGAGTTGCTCGCTCCCAAGGATTACCCGATCTTCACCAAGCGCATCTGCATGGACACCGGTTACTACGAGACGTTCAACCGGCCGAACGTGCACCTGGTCGACGTGAAGGCCAACCCGATCGAAGAGATCACGCCGAAGGGCATCAAGACCTCGGCCGGCGAGTTCGAGCTCGACCTGATCATCTTCGCGACCGGCTTCGATGCGATGACCGGCCCGCTCTTCCGGATGAACATCGCCGGCAAGGACGGCCTGACGCTGAAGAAGAAGTGGGAAGACGGCCCGAAGACGTACCTGGGCATCTCCTCCGTCGGGTTCCCGAACATGTTCATGATCACCGGCCCGGGCAGCCCGTCCGTGCTGTCGAACATGACCACGTCCATCGAGCAGCACGTGGACTGGATCACCGACACGATCAAGTACCTGAAAGAGAACGAGCTCGCCGACATCGAACCCACCGCCGCTGCCGAGGACGCGTGGGTCGAGCACGTCAACGAGGTTGCGAACAAGACGCTCTACCCGAAGGCGAACTCCTGGTACATCGGGGCCAACATCCCCGGCAAGCCACGGGTATTCATGCCGTACGTGGGTGGCGTCGGCAACTATCGTCAGAAGTGCGACGAGGTCGCGGCCAAGGGCTATGAGGGCTTCGAACTGACCCCGGCCTGAATTGCCTGAACCGGACTGAACCAGCCCGGTAGCGACGAAAATCCCCCTCCGGCATTCTTGCCGGAGGGGGATTTCGCCTATCTGAATGGCGTTGTTGTCAGGTGTCAGGCTCCGGCGAGGGCGACAACCTCGTGGCGCAACTCGATGGTGGTGCAGTACGTCGTCGACCGCGCGTTGTCGAAGCTGTCCATGACGGCTCCGAAATCCAGGCCGCACAGGAGGAAGGTTCGCGGGCCGCACGTTCGGCAGATGACGTCCACCGAACGGAGGCTGTCGTTGTCGAAGCAGGCGCCCTCGGTTACCACGTCGCCGGTGTCGGGCCGGATCTGACGGAAACTCATATTGCAATGCTGCGATGTGGCGCCGATCAGGATCAGCTGGAGCAACGGTTCGCTACTCGCCGCTGACGGCTCGCCGGCATTCTCAATCATCGACGTTGCCGGCCGGGGCGCTCAATGATCGACAGGAAGTCACACGAGACAGCAAAACACAGAACGAGTGCCAGCGGGTAGCGACGCCGCCTCACGATCAATTGCCACGACCTGTCGATCAATGTCGAGATCAGGCCCAGATAGTGCTGATCGGCGCAGCAACAACCATCTCGCCGAGTTCGTAAGTGCGCGGGCCGGTGTGCAGCACGACGCCCGCCGCGAAACGGTCGCCCAACTCGTCGCGAAGCCAGACCAGATGTCGAGCGTCGGCTTGGCCCGGTGCAGCGCTCGCCGTGATTTCGATGCCGGCTACCCGGCCACCTCCGAACTCGATTAGGAGGTCGATTTCGTGGCGACCGCCCTTGTCCCGCAGGTGATACCAGCGGGGCCTCGACGAAGCGATCGACAGTTCGGGTCGGATCTGAGCGGCGACGAATGTATCTATCATTCGGTCTAGCAGATTCCCGTCCCGCAGGATGGCGGTCGAGTCCAGTCGCAGCGCCGCGGCCATCAGGGAAGAATCCACGAGATATCGCTTGGGCATTCCGGTCAATCTCGCGAGCCGGTTGGACGCCCAACCAGGAACCGCCTCCAAGACAAGCAGGTTTTTGAGCAACTGTTCGTACGCGACCGCCGTTCTTCTGTCGATACCAACCGCGTCGTACAGCGTCTTGTTCTCGACGACGCCCGCACCGTTGACCGCCAGTGCCTCGACGTACCGCCGTAGGCGCTCGGGATCGCGAACGCGATCGAGCGCCGGCGCATCGCGCGTGATCAGCTGCTCGACATAGCTGTCGAGCCAGGCCTGTCCAGCAAGCCCAGTCAGGCGAAGTGCTGGTTCAGGGAATCCGCCGCGCACAGCTAATTCGAGATAATCCGCCAGGTCATGCGTTCCCGCAGCGCCCAGCGATCGCATATCGGCGTCTAGCAGACGGTCGAGAAAGAGCGCGCCGCTGACGTCACCCGCGATTTCGCGCTGCGAAAGGCCATGCATCGGAAGTCGGACGACCCGTCCGGTACCGGGCCAGGTTTGCGCGTCCAGGTCTAGCCGCACACTGCCCGTGAGGATGTAGCGACCAGCCCGAGAATCCTGATCGATCGAGCGTTTGACGGCTCCGAGTACTCCGGGCACCTCTTGCCATTCGTCCAGTAGCACGGGCTCCTGCAGCCCGCGCAGAGCGACATCCGGATCGGCACGGAAGGCGGCTGCTTCAGCTCCGCGATCGAGGCGGATCACCGTCGCGGCGAGGCGGCCAGCAGTAGTCGTTTTGCCCGTCGCGCGTGGACCCGTGACGGCCAAGGCCGGGAGCTGGGCTGCGAGTTCTGTGAGTATTTTGTCGGCAAGGCGCGGACGGTACTCAGCCATAGCGATCACAGTACCGCTCAGGTCCAGCTCCTAGTCCCGTTTTGGTCCAGGCTGCAGTACCGTTTTGGTCCAACCTCGGTACCGCTCCAGTCCACCGTCCTGACCGCCGTCAGCGTGGCGCGAACGCGGTAGCGAAGGGCGAACTCGGGAATGGCGATACAAGTCGGGCGTGCCGATGGATCAGGCCTTGTGAAGATCCGCACCAGTGCGGTAGACCCTTAAGGCGGCCAGAGAGCAGTCGCTTCCCCGACGCGGAATGCGTTCGGTGCTCCTACGAGAAGAGGAACAGCAAATGGGTAGCGTCGAGACCATCAAAGGGGCCGTGGACGACAGTTCGTTGGGCCCGGTGCTCATGCACGAACACGTGTTCATCCTTTCCCCCGAAGCCGACCAGGATTACCCGGGTCAAGTCTTCTGGGACGAAGAAGAGAAGATCCAACTCGCCATCGACAAACTGCAGCGGCTCAAGGCGGCCGGCGTCGACACCATCGTCGATCTGACCGTGCTCAATATGGGCCGATACCTGCCCCGGCTGGCGCGAATCAATGAACAGGTCGACTTGAACATCGTCGTCGCCAGCGGGCTGTACACCTACGACTCGCTGCCGCACTTCCTGCAGTACCGGGGCCCGGGCATGCCGATCGCCGGTCCCGACCCGATGGTCGAGATGTTCACCAAGGACGTCCAGGAAGGCATTGGTGACACCGGAATCAAAGCCGGCATCTTCAAGTGCGCGACGGACGTCCAGGGTTTGACCCCGGGCGTAGAGCGGGTGCTGCGCGCGGTCGCACAAGCGCACCGGAACACCGGCGCGCCGATCTCGACCCACACCCACGCCGAGTCCGAACGGGGTACCGACCAGCAGAACATTTTCGCCGAAGAGGGCGTCGACCTGACTCGCGTAGTCATTGGTCACTCCGGCGATTCCACCGATCTGGATTACCTCAAGCGGGTGGCCGATCGCGGCTCGTATCTGGGCATGGATCGGTTCGGCATGGACGTCGCGCCGTTCAGTGACTTCGACACTCGGGTCGGCGTCGTAGCCGACCTCTGCGCGGCCGGTTACGCCGACCAGATGGTGCTATCCCACGATTCCATCTGCTGGACCGACTGGCTTCCGTCCGAGTTGTCGCAAGGAACACCGTTCGACATGCCGAACTGGCACCTGAATCACATCAGTGAAGACGTGCTGCCGGCGCTGCAGAAGCGCGGCGTGACCGACGATCAGATCAAAACCATGATGGTGGACAACCCCAGGAAGATCCTGGGCGTAGAGAAGAAGTCCTACTGATTGGCCGATCCGAACGGACGGCGGTGTTGCGGAGCGCTTCGCAACACCGCTATCCGCCGAACCTGGCTAGCGGTGGCTGGGTTGCACCTCGGCCATGGCCGACCAGCCCTCGGCCGGCAACTCGCCATTGATGATCTTCGGCACCTCGGAGACCAGCTCCGCCATCACCGCCACCGCCTGGGAGAAGTGCGACGATTTCACGTGGGCGACGCCAGCCTCGCCATCCCGGAACGCCTCGACCAGCACGAACTCAGTCTCGTCGTCGACGCTGCGCGACCATTCGAACATGATGTTGCCCGGTTCGGCTCGGGTCGCCGCGGTGAAGTCGGCGACCGCGTCGAGCCAGTCGTCGACCCGTTCGGGCCGCACGGGAAACTTGACGACGATGAAGATCATCTGTGGTCCTCCGCCCGATCGAAATCGCGAATAGCGCCCCAGCTGACCTTTACGTACTGGGTTGTCGCCAGGGCAGCACCATACCCTCGCCGAAGATCCGATCCCAGGCCAGAAATATTTCTTCGGCACCGCTAGCCGCTTGCACGGCGAGCAGATTGAGCGGTCCGGAAGCCACCGCGAGCAGCGTGTAGTAAAACAGCGACTGGGTCTGCTCGCCTGGGTCGTCCTTGTGTAGTTCCAACTCACCGACGGCCGCAGTGACCAGGCGATTGACCAGCTTGCCCAGACCCACGACACCCAGCTCAGCAAAGGCATGCGCGCCCTGGACGAAGCTTTCGCGCAGGCTGGTCATCGCCTCAGTCGGCACCGGAGCCTGGGCCGGCAGGTATTTCGTGGCATTTATCATCGCGCCGAACAGGGCGCTGACCACCCGGCTGCCGTTCTCGACCGTGTACGGCTCCGCTAACGGTCCCGCGCCCATCACATAGCCGGCGAGGTCATCGATCAGCAACACCTCGAAGGCGGGAAGCTGCTCGAGCTGCACTGCACGTAGCGCGGCCAGGCTGGGTACTTGCCAATTCTCGTCAGCGTTCGGGTTAGTGGTCACGCGGCCCCCTCGGCCGTAATTGGTTAAACGCCATTCGAGCCCGGTCCGCCCGGTTCAGCTCGACATGAGCGGACGTCCGAGGGGGTAGCCAGCCCCGCCGGTTACCAGCGACGCGATCGCCGCGTAGAGGTAGATGCCAACGGCGGCGAAGGCGAAGACAAGCACCCCGCCCGTCCGCATCCAGGTGGACGACGCATTGAGGGTGCCGATCAGCACTGCGGCCAAGGCCAGATCCACCAGTACGAACAGCAAGGTGAACGCGGCCGGCAACCTGAGCGTGGTCAGCGTCAGCATCCCGATGATGACCAGCCAGGTGATGAGAAAGAGCCCCTGCGTATGCACCGCGGCATTCGGGGTGATGGCGAACCAATTGTGGGTGAGACCGAGCACCAGCGTTGCGTAGCTGAGCCAGAATCCACCGAAGATGGCGAAGATGCTGGCCACCGCGCTTTGTCCGGTGGCCGCGGCCCAGACGGTGCTCACGGTCAGGCCCAGCCCGGTCGCCGCCGCGATGATGGGCAGGGATGCAGCGGCAGCCGAGGCCGGGACGTAGCCGATCAGGACCAAGCCGAGCGCGACCGAGCCGGCCACAAAGACCGGCAATCCGACCGAGGCCGGGTTGCCCGCCAGAAAGGCGTTGGACGCGGCCGTCGGAGCAACCTCGACGGTTTCAGCAGCGGCCGGCTCGACGTCGGCTACACCGGAATGGGTTGCAGTCCGGACATCGTGTGCACTCAGCTCAGTGGTCATGATCGTCTCCTTGGAAGAGTCTCGCCGAGAATCACTGCGGATTGAAGAGAAATCAGGGGATGTTGGAGGGGCGTACTAGGCCCTCGGCGAGATCACCGAAACCCGGTGCATAGATGGCACCCGGGTTGCCGACGATCTCCTCGACGATGAGAGTCTCGGTGGTGAGCAGCAACGCGGCGATCGAGGCCGCACTCTGCAACGCCGAACGTGTGACCTTCAGCGGGTCGATGATTCCCATGTCGTACATGTTGCCGAACTCGCCGGTCATCGCATTGAAACCCTCGCCCGCGGGCAAGGCCGCAACCGCCTCGACGACCTCATCGCCGGAGTAGCCGGCGTTGATGGCAATCCAGCGAAGAGGTTCGGCCAATGCCTCGCGCACAATCCGGGCCCCCAGCGCCTTCTCCGCGGTCAGCGGCAAAGCGTCGATGGCGCTGCTGGCCTGAACGAGCGCGGTACCACCACCGGCGACAATGCCTTCCTCCAGCGCGGCTCGCGTCGCCGACAGGGAATCCTCCACCCGATGCTGCTTCTCGGTCAGCTCCACGCCGGTAGCCGCGCCGACGTGAATGACGGCCACGCTGCCGGACAGGCGCGCGATGCGTGCCTGCAGGGAATCACGATCATGATCGTTCTCAGCCCGCTCGAACTCGTGCTTGAGCTGCTCGATGCGCCCGCTGACTTCGGCGTCAGAGCCAACGCCACCGACCATGGTTGTCGTGCTGTCGGTGACCGTCACTCGGCGGATCTGACCTAACTGCTCCAGCCGCACCGTGTCCAAGCTCAGGCCGGCCTCGGTGGTGATGACCTGGCCGCCCATCCAGGTCGCCAGGTCGCTCAGCTCCGCGATCCGGCGGTGTCCGAAGCCGGGGGCGCGGACCACCACGGATCGGAATGTCTCGTGCACGTTGTTGGCCACCAGCATGCCCAAAGCCGGACCATCCACGTTCTGAGCAAAGATGACCAGCGGCCGACCCGACTTACTGAGTTGCTCCAGGACCGGCATCAGCTCCTGGACCTTTGAGATCTTCTCCGAGGTCAGCAGCACATAAGGGTTGTCGAAGACGGTTTCCATGCGCTCGCGATCGGTCACCATGTACGGCGAGATATAGCCGTTGTCGATCTCGACGCCGTCGATGTAGGTGACCTCCAGGCCGAACGTCGGCGACTCCTCCACCGTCACGACGCCGCCACGCCCAACTCGGCTGATCGCGGAAGCGATTACCTCACCGATCTCGGTGTCGTTGTTGGCGGACAAGGTCGCGACGCTGGCCAGATCAGACGGTCCACCGATCTCGCTGGCGCCTGCGGTTAGTTCTTGGAGCACGGCCTCTACCGCCGCCTCGATACCGCTCTTGAGCAGCATCGGGTTGGCGCCCTCAGTGACCGCTTGCAATCCTTGCCGGACCATCGCCTGGGCCAACACCGTGGCCGTGGTCGTCCCGTCACCGGCGACGCCATTGGTCTTGGTTGCGACCTCCTTCACCAGCTGGGCGCCCATATTGGCAAAGGGGTTTCGCAGCTGGATCTCCCGCGCGATGGTGACGCCGTCATTGGTGATCGTCGGAGCGCCGACCAACTTCTCGATCACCGCGTTGCGGCCCTTGGGGCCGAGCGTTACCTTGACGGCGTCGGCCAGGGCGTTGACGCCCATCTCTAGCAATTGACGAGCTTCGATGCTGAACCGCAAGTCTTTGGCCATCAGGTCCTACTTTCCGCTTAGATGGTTGACAAACTGAGCCGGTCGAGAAAGAAATAGCGATCGCTACGGGACGAGAATTGCTCGCCCGCGGACCTTGCCGTGATCGAGATCGTCCAGTGCCGCGGCGAAGTCGGTCAGGGCGTAGGTCGAGGTGTGCAGGGCGACCCGGCCCTGTGCAGTCAGCACCATCAGCTCGGCCAGATCGTTGTATGAGCCGACCAGGTTGCCGATGAAGTTGATCTCGGTCGAGATGATGTCGATCGTGGGGATGTCGAGGGAGCCGCCGTAGCCGATCACGTAGTAGTTGCCGGCACGACGCAGACTGGCAACGCCGTCCGCCAGCGCACCACCTTCACCGACGAAATCAAGCACCGCTTCGGCCCCGGCCCCGGCGGTGAGATCCATGATCGCGTCGACCTGGCTGCCGTCGGCCAGCACGGTGTGCTCGGCCCCCAGCTCTTTGGCCAAGGCCAGCGCATCGGCATTCTGGTCTACCACGATCATCTCCGCGGCCGACAACGCGTGCAGCACCTGAACGCCGATGTGGCCAAGCCCACCGGCCCCGATGACCACGGCCTTCTCACCGGGTCGCAGCACGCGAGCCGCCTTGGCCACGGCGTGATAGGCCGTCAACCCAGCATCGGCCAGCGCAGCAACGTCGACCGGCTGCAGCGACGAATCGAGCTTGATCGCAGATCGGGCGGTGGTCTTGAGGTATTCGGCGTACCCGCCGTCACTGTCTATGCCCGGAAACGCGGAGGCGGTGCAGTGCACGTCATCGCCGGCCCGGCAGGCGCGGCACAACCCACAGGTGACCAACGGATGCAGGATCACCGCATCTCCGACGGCAAGGCTGGTGACCGCGCTGCCGACCTCGGCCACCCAGCCGGCGTTCTCGTGGCCAAGCGTGTACGGCAAAGCGACGTTGGTCTTGGACGCCCACTGACCTTCGATGATGTGCAGGTCGGTCCGGCATACCCCCGCGCCGCCAATCCGGACGATGACGTCCAAAGGCGAGGTGATCACCGGGTCGGCGACGTCCACCAGCTCCGGGGTTGATTCATAGCGCGCAAGCCGGACGGCCTTCACCGCGAAACCTCCTGATCGAATTGGCGCGGCCGCTGCTCGGCCGCCGCGTGCGGGTAGCGAGTGGTCAGCAGACCCCGGCAGAAATGGGCGTTACCGTCCATGCTCACTCGTACGGTCTGGGCGAACCTGAGTCGGTGGCCCACCAGCGCCTGCGGCACCGGCTGACCGTCGTCATCGACGAAGATCGGCGCATCGGCCTTCTCGGACAGGCCGATGTCACTGCGACGACGAAGCAAGCTGTCCCGCTCTGAGCTCACGGGCAGATCGCGCACGCGAGCACCCGACAGACCTTCGACCGTCCAACCCGCCGCGAGCAATTGCTGGCAGGCCCGTTCCAAACAGGCGGTGTGGGCTTTGCGCTGAAAGGTGCGCCGCAATTCGTCCAATTCACCACTCGCTTCGGCCCCGAATGATCCGACAAAGCCGGCCCCGGCCGCGACTCCTGCGTTGATTTCGTCCGCGGCAAAATGCTCCTCGAGCACGATTGACACCGACGTGATGCCGGCGATCGTGCCCACCGCGTCGTGAGCGTCGGACACCATCAGATAGGCAAAGTTCGGCGAGCAGAAATAGGTGGGTAGGCGGAGTCGGATGCAAGCCCGCCCCCCGCTCAATGCGACTTCGGTGACGAAACCCAGATCGACGATGGACTCATCCAGTTCGGGGTCGCGGACCGTGCTCAGGGCAGCGGTGACCGCGCTCAGCAGGGCATCCGGCGGTAATTCGGTGATCAGGTTCGGCGTTGAGTCGGGGAGCGTGCTCATGCCGACGCGCCAACCGCAACCTCGGCCTCGGGCTCGGCCGGAATCTTGATCGCCAGCCCCGCGGGAACCTCGAGGTCATACATGGCTGCTGCATTCAGACCCAGGATCTTGCGCTTGACGTCGGTCGTCAGCTCCGGGTACTCGGTCAGATCCGCGGGCATCGTGAAGTCCACGAATTTCTCGATCAGCCATTTGGGCGTCCAGATCGCATAATCGCTGGAGAACTGGATCTTGTCCTCGCCGACCCAATACAGCAACTCGCCGATGATCTGAGCGAAATAGTGCGGCCGGGTATGGATGAACGGCATCGCCACCGCCAGCCCCGCGTGCACGTTCGGTTCCTGGGTGGCGATCCAGCAGAAGTCCTCGAGGCGCGGCAAACCGCAGTGCTCAACGATGAAGTTGAGGTCGGTGAAGTCGGTGGCTGCGGCATCTACGTCGGCCACGTCGAAGGAATCCCGATCCAGCGGGCGGATCGTGGGTCCTTTGTGGACGTGGATGTTCTTGATTCCTAGCTCGCCGCAGGCCTCGAGATAGCGGTAAGACCATGGATCGGTCAGCTTGTAACCCCGAGAGGCACCATTCCAATCGGCCGTGTACAGCTTGACGCCCTTGAGGCCGAAACGCTCGGCGTCACGCCGGAGCTGATCCAGGCCGGCCTGGCCGTTGCGAGGATCGAAATTGTGGTTGTACGTCAGCTGGTCGGGGTGCTTCTGGGTGAGCGCCCAGGCCTCTTCGGTCTGACCGAAGCCGTTTACGTAGAACTCCCCCAGAAAGGCCGGCTGGAAGATGGCGTGGTCGACGTAGCCATCGACGAAGAGGTCCTTCATGAGCCGATCGCCACCGTAGTAGAGGTAATCCTCGTACGGCCACACCTCTGATTCCGGGCTGAGATTCTTGTGGTAGTCGTAAAAACAATCGATGAACTGCTTGCCATGAAAATTCTTTTGGTTCTGCTCCCGCGCGTCCCACAGTGCGATGTGGGCATCCACGATGAAGTAATCCTCACCATCTTTGCTGTACATGCCGTTCCCTTTCTTCCGCTGTCGGGGCGATACCGGGGCGTCACCAGGCGGTGCGTTGGTGCTACTGCTCGACCGGGGTCAGATCGAAGTCGATGTACTCCGCAGCGTCCTCAGGATTGGCGAACATGATCGTCATGTCGTCCAGGTGCACCATCCGGCCGTAGTGGGTCGACATGATTTCCTCGAAGTCCGAGCCGTCGAATTCGGTGCCCAGGGCTTCGGTAATTTCGGCGTAATCGAAAATGATCTTGTTCGGTCCGTCGACGCGGATCATGGACGGAAATTCCGAGATCTTGATGCCGGGTTTTCGGCCCATAACCTCGGCCACGACGTACCCGTTCTGATTGTTCATCAAGGTCACGCCGCACATGTTCGAGGACGTGCGATTGACATCGAAGTTGACTGAAGAGCTGGTCACGTCTACTGCTCCTTGGGTGAGGTCAGGCCGAGCTCGGCGATCAAGGTGGTGAAGTCCAACGTGGCGGCCGCGAACGACTCGGCGAAGGTGACGGTGCGCTCGGCGGGCTGGGACCAGATCGGCTGGAGTTCATAGGCGGCATGTCGGCTTACCGGAACCCACTTGTCGAGCCAACCCTGCATGATGGCCCGGTTGGCCTCGCCGTGCTCGGCGTCCTTGGTCAGCATCGAGAACAGGGCGCGCGTATAGCGAAGATCCCGGTTGTAGTCGTTCTCACCGGCACCGATCAGGGTGGGCGTGATGTAGTCGCCGTTGCGGGCCGCGATCTGCATCATCAGGTCGCTGCGGAACAGCACGCCCACGAGCGGTTCGAAGACCACGTTGGTGGCGAAGACCGCCTCGGCCCAGTCGCCGATCGCGGTCAACCGCTCGACGTTCTCGCGTACGCCTTGCCACGACGGATTGTTCCGCCAGGTCTCGCGGTGGACCTTGCCGTCAAAGGCCTCCAACGACTCACTGAGATCAAGGTTGTACAACGCGAGATCCTGGGCGAACCGCAACCGATGCACGCTGTTCACGCAGATGGCGTTGTTGATCATGTTCGTGGGCGCAGAGCGTTGGGCCGAGACGAAAACATGCATGCCCAGCCCCTGTTCGGCGTGCATCCAGGCGCCGACGTTCTCGGCCACAAAACGGGTCCAGGTCGGTGACCAGTGCGAGTAGGCACCGGCGTCCTTGGCGTTCTGCAGGTTCAACTCGATCTGGCGGACGACGTTGGAGTTGTTGCGATAGATCGTCTGTTCCCATTCCTCGTTCGGATCGAAGAATGCGTGCCAGTTGCTGCTCTGCAGGGCGGTCCAGTCCTGGGGGTAGCCGCCTTCACTCTTGGCGAATCCGTACAGCCAGCCCTGGGTCAGGTGCCGGTCGGGATCGGGCTGCACGTCGGTGGTGACGTCCTCGTAAACCGTCGCGCGCATCTTCTGCGGCTTGAAGTAGTTATAGGAACGGCTGGTCGAACTCGGAAAGACCTGCATGCCCGCCTCGGCGCCGGTGAACTCCGGCTTGGGGAAGCTCTGCTGAGCTGCTCCCTTCGGAGCCGGATCAACCTTTTCCTGGACTGGAGCGTTCATGGACTGCCTTCTTCCTGTACGTCGGTAAGGGCATCGGAACGGTGTGTACATCGCTTGGGCGGCCCGCTCGGGCGTCAGTCGGTGCCAGATTCGGCGGTGATCGTGAACTTGTCGAAGTGAATTTGCCCGGACGGCACTGCAGCCCCGCTGAGTAAGCCCAGCGCTGCATCGATCATCGGCGGCGGTCCACACAGGTACACCTCGCTGCCGGCCAGGTCCGTCTCGTGTCGTTCGACCACGTCGTGGACGTAGCCGGTTCGGGCCTCAATCCAATCCGCCGGCCAGGATTCAGACAGGCAAGGAACGAACCGCAATTGGGGCAGGCGTTCGGCGAGTTCAGCCAGTTCGGGGGCGCAGATCAGGTCGGGCTCGGTCCGTGCGCCGTAGTAGAAGGTGATGGCCCGTTCGCTGCGTGCCTCGGCCAGTTGCCGTAGCAGGGCCAACATCGGGGCCATCCCGGCGCCGCCCGCGGCGAGCAGAAGGGGCCGGTCCGAGCTGCGCAAGGTGAAACTGCCGTAGGGCCCGGTCAGTTCGAGCTGATCGCCGACCATAATCTTGTCTTCGAGCAGCCGGGAGAAATGTCCGCCCGGGTAACGCTTGATGATGAATTCCAGCCGACCGTCGGGCGAAGGCGGGGCGGCCATCGAGAACGACCGGTGCTCGACCTGCCCCGGAATATGGATGTCCACGTACTGGCCGGGGTAATAACGCAGCGAACCCGGCTCGACCAGAGTCAGCACGAGGTGGGTTATGTCGGCGGTGAGCTCATTCAACTCGGCGACGCGAGCTGGCACGGTGACCACCGGCAGCCCCGAATGAATCATCTCTTCGTCGAAGTTGATCAGTTCGACCTCGAGGTCGGAGTACGCATGGGCCCGGCACAGCAGGACATAACCCTCGTCGCTCTCGTAGTCGGCCAGCGCGAAGGTGGAATAGCGATCCATCTGAACATCGCCGTCGAGCAGAAAGGACTTGCAGGCCGAACATTGCCCTTCCTTGCAACCGTGCATAAGCATTACGCCCTGCCGGAAGGCCGCGTCCAACACGGTCTCGTCCTCGGACACGTCGATGTCGATACCGACCGGCTCGAAGCGCACTTTGTGGGTCTCGGTCATGGACTGCGCCTTCCGATCAATGGTTGGCCTCAGGAGGGAAACGGCAAGTGGTTGAAGCGACAAGCGGTGAAAAGGGGCGCGATCACCCGGCAAGTCGGGGTGGCAGAGCGGAACTGCCACCCCGACCTGGTCCGGTGATCGAAGACCTGGTCCGGTGATCGAAGACCTGGTCCGGCGATCGAACTCCCGCGGACTAGACGCTGGCGGGCGTGCGGTTCGGGTTGGACCGATACGAGGCCGCCCAAGCGACTCGCTCCTCTTCGGTCATGTTGTTCAGCGTCACGTTCGGGCTGCCGAACTCGATGCCCTTGAGGTCATTGAGCTTCCACAGCTTCTTCGGGTCGCTGAGGTCGAGGTGCGGTTGCGGGATAAGCGTTTGACCGTCGTCGCGGACGTAGCCGAGATCGGACACGACATCGGCCAGATCCCAGCCGTGATAAAGGGTTTCCCACTCGCGCTTGCCGGTGAGTCGACCCATGTTCGGCGTATCGCGACCTTCGTATTGCGGCCGGAACGCCTTGGCGTCGGTCCAGTAACAGGTCTCGGAGCAGTAGGTTCGCCACTGATCGTCGACCTTCTCTACGACCATGTCCTCGCGGATCAGCGCCGGCACCATGCAGGTCCAGCAGCGGTGCGGGTACTCATAGCCGACGTCCTCGAACGTGATCGGCTTGTTCTTGCCCGGGTAGGCCAACCGGCTGTATGCCTCCCACCACGGTCCGAACTGGTCGTACCAGCCCGGGTACTTGTCCTCGAACCACTCGAAGTCCTTGTCGGTCATGGCGTCGATTCGCCAGTAGGCGACGGGCCAACCCGTGGCGAAGAACTGCGCCACCCGATGCACGTAGTGCTTGTTGTAGATCCGATCCCAGGCGGCCTCGACCAGGTCGTGCGGGATGACCAAGCCGTACTTCTCCAGCGGGATCAGATAGCTGCGGTAGTAGTCGTCATAGATCCACCGGCGCCACATCTCGGCGTAGGAATCGCGGTCCTTGCGACGGTCCTTCGTCCCGTACTCGATGAACGTCCCGATCGCCGCGTCGACGACGCAGTGATTGTTCCACCAGGCGTAGCGCAGATCGCGTTCGAGCAACTGCCGGTTGTCCTCGTCCGCCAGCGCCATCAACAAGATCGAATATCCGTTGCTGATATGGCGCGATTCGTCGGACTGGACCGAGTGGAACACTGTCGGCAGCAGGTAGTCGCCGTTGGCGGCCGCCTCGGATGGCATGGCGACGAACAACGTGTTGGTGAACGCGGTCTCGGCCACCAAGGTCAGGTACACGTTGGCCGCGGTGATTGCGTCACCGGTGATGAACCCTTCGCCGAACTGCCGTCCGATCGTGCCGCAGTAGCTGTTGGCGAACGCTTTCTCGGTGATGTCGAAACCGGCGGGGTCGATGTAATGATTCATGTACAGCCGCTTGAGGTTCATCTGGATCGTCGAGTGCCGTACCTCGTCGATCATCTGGACGGCCAGCCCGTTGTGGATCTGGGGATTCGGGACCGCGTCGATGGCCAGTGGCATGGCCCGTGCGGCCGAAATCTCTGGGAACGGAATGATCGACAGGAACAATTTCTGCCATTCCATCCACCGCTCCTGCACCTGGCGGAACATGTTGCCCCGGATCGCGCCGTCCATCGCGCCGAAGACCCGATTGTCCTTTTCTTCCTCCATCGGGAAGTAGGACCGCAGAATCTGCTTCAACGGATCCTTTTTAGGCGATTTATCGAACTTGTAATCCGTTCCGAACCGTGTGGCCGGGGTGGCGAAGGTTGGTTCCCACGAGAGCTCGGTGATCTTCTCGTGGGCCTTGCTCAAACTTTGTCTGCTCACCGCGTGTTCCTCCTCTTAAACTTGAGTTGGCGTCCGGTTGGTCTGCGACGCCGCGTCCGCTTGGCGATCGGGTCCGGTCGGGGCGTCCGCGCTGTACGGCGCGCCTCCGACGTGCAAGAGTCATCACAACCCTCAGCAGGTGCTCGCACCGTCTCAATCTGAGATCCCGGTCACGTCTACGACTCGTACAGTTAACGAGCAGACAACAAAACATCAGCGGAATTTCACCATCCAACCCAGGGTGGAGGCTCAATGCGGGGAAAGAACGAGTCAGCAAGGCCGGGCGAGGACCCTTCTGGGCTCGCGCGTGAATCCTTTATGTCCGCCGCGGCAGAAACCGAGATCCACGTGCGCCGGATGATCTTGGCGTCCTGGCAGCGATCCCGGGATAGCGACGTGGACATCGACCGCATCCGGGTTCCCTATGTTCGCCACCCCGACCTCGAGGCACCGCTCTGCCGCAGCGCGGCGCCGATTCTGGACTCGCTCGGGGAGCAACTACAAGGCGAGTCGGTCTCGATCATCCTGACCGACCACGCCGGCATCGTGCTGGATCGTCGTACGTCTGGACCAGGGATGGCGACGGCCCTGGACCGCGTCTTACTCGCGCCCGGCTTCAGTTACGCCGAGGAATTCGCCGGCACGAACGGGATTGGCACCACCCTGAGCAGTGGACGAGCGACCCTGGTCGAGGGACGCGAGCATTACAACCACGAACTGGGACTGTTCGCTTGCGCTGGAGCGCCGATCAAGCACCCGACGCGCGGACAGATCATCGGCTTGCTCGATCTCACGTCCTGGAACACCGCGCCCGGGGCAATGTTGAGCGCGTTGGCCACGGCTACGGCCCACCAGATCGAGCAAGAATTGCTCGCTCAGACCGGGATCAGGGAGCTGGCCCTCTTCTCCGAATACATCCGGGTCTGCCAGCAGTCCACGGCGCCGGTGCTAGCGCTCAACAACGACGTGATGATGTCGAACAATCAGTTCCGGCTGCTGCTTGACGCTCCCGAGCAGGAGTCGCTAACGGCGTACGCGATCGACACCATGCAGTCCGCGCAGCAGGAGATGATGCGGACGGTGGCGCTGCCCTCAGGCCGATCGGCGCATTTGCGATACACCCCCGTCCGCTGCAGCAGCGGCTCGGCGGGCGGCGTGTTCCGGTTCCGGCTCGGGCAGGTCGACGGGCAGCTCCGTTCCAGTTCACCGGTGTCCGGACGCTCGCCCGCGACGATCTCGTTGCCGGGCCTGGCCGGTGCTGGGGCCGTCTGGTCTCGTTGCGTGCACCAGGTCGATTCCCGTTACCGGGCCGGCGATTGGATCGCGCTGGAGGGCGAGCCGGGGACGGGAAAGCGATCCCTGTTGCGCGCAGTGCACCGGCTGTACCATCCCGCCGCGCACTTCCGCGTCCTGGAAATCCCGCCGCCCGACGGATTCGGTGAGCTGGTCGCGGCCTTGCTCGAGGACGTCACTCGAACCGACGCCCTCATCGTGCTAGCCAACGCCGAGCGGCTGACCGAGGACCAGGCCACGACTCTGAGCGAGCTGCTGGCCGAGGCCGCGGCCGATCCGGATCAGCACGCGCGGATGGCCATCACCGTCAACTCGTCGGCGCCGACATCGCTACGTACCGTCTTCCCTCGGACCATTGATGTGCCCCCGCTGCGACACCACATCGATGATCTCGGCGAACTCGTACGCTTCCTGTTGGAACGGATGCCGGGCGGCGAGCGATTGACCTGTTCGCCTCAGGTTTTGGCGCAGTTGGCTCGGCTGAATTGGCCGGGCAACATCTCGCAGCTGCGCGGAGTCCTCCAGCACGTCGTTCAGCATCGGCGTTCGGGTGTGGTCCAAGTGGAAGATCTGCCGCCGGAATGTCGCAGCACCAGCCGACGGGTGCTGACCCCGATCGAAGCGCTGGAGCGCGACGCGATCGTCGATGCTTTGCGTGATGGCGGCGAGAGCCCGACCACGGCCGCCAAACGGCTGGGCATGTCCAGAGCCACGATGTACCGCAAGCTGCGGCAATACGAAATCTCCCTGCCGGTCACGCACTGAGACCGCGGGGTGATCGCGGGCCCACGATGCGGTACCCGCGACGCCCGGCCAGCTTTCCTAGTTCGCGGCTGTCTCGGCGGCGATCGGTTCCGCTGGTGCGAGCACCTACGCGGGCATCTGCGCGAGTCAAGGCGGGAACTTTACGTGGCAAGCAACCGGGCGCACAATGGCTTGTGCGCCCGGAACGGCTCATCTGTTGTGGGACCGAACTGACCCCCGCGGGTCTCATCGCACGGGAACACGATTTGCGGTCGGCGACGACGGACGGCGACATGGTCCTTGGCTACGAGTTCGCGCCGCTCGCCGAGGTAGTCGCCGGGTCTGAGGTAGTCGCCGGGTCTCTTGACGGCCGCATCCGCGGTCGCGGACTGCCTGAAGATGCACTCTTGTATGAGGGCACACGATGATCGAGAACGCGCTCGAGCGGGCTCACACGCGCCGGCAGGTGCTGGCCGTCGGCTTTGCGGCATCCACGCTGTTGCTGGTCGGTTGTCGCTCCGCCGAGCACGACGCGGCGGGTTGGCGCTTCGTTGACGATCGGAAGCAGACGGTGACGTTGCGCCGTCGGCCGTCGCGCATCGTCGCGTACAGCACGGCAGCCGCTGCGCTTTTCCGCTGGGGCGTAACACCGGTTGGTGTGTTCGGCGACGATCCCGCCGCGGAACCGGCGCTCGCCGGATACCCATGGACCGAGTCGGAGCTGATCGGTTCGGTCTACGGCGAGATCGACGTCGCGAAGCTGCGGTCGGTGAAGGCGGACTTGATCGTCTCGCGGTGGTACCCAACATCGGGGCGCTCGCTCGTCTTCGGCTTCAAGGACCCGGAGCAGCAGAAGGCGATCGGCGCGCAGGTACCGATCGTCGGGATTAACGGGCACACGATTGCGACCGAGCAGATCGATCGCTTCGCCGACCTTGTCCGCGCACTCGGCGTGAACACGGAATCGGGCGCGATCGCGTACGCGCGTTCCGAGTTCGGTAAGGCTAAGGCGAAACTCTCCGCAGTCGCGAGACGCACGGAGAACCTGCGAATCATCGCCGTTTCCGGGGACCAGAACACTATGTACGTCGCAAAGGTGGCCGACTCCGGAGACCTGAGTTTGTACGCGCAACTCGGTGTGCCGCTGGTTACCGCGAAAACCTCCGCGCCCTACTGGGACAGGGTGCCCTGGGAGCGCGCCAACCTGTACCCCGCCGACGGGATCCTCTACGACGCGCGCTCGCTCACGCTGCCGCTTTCGTCCGCGAAGGCGATCCCGACGTTCGCGGCGCTGCCGGCGGTCCGGGCGAACCAGATCGGCAATTGGCGGGTGGATACGCCGCCGTCGTACCAGGCATATACGAGCGCGATGAACGAACTGGCGACGACGATAGGGGGCTGGCGAAGGGTCACTTGATCGCGCCGCTGCGCATCGATCCAGCCTGCGGTCGTGCGATTCGGGCGTGCCGAATCGAGAGAAGTGGAGGTTCGGTCTTGCGATCGCGACACATCGCAGCAGTGGCTGTCGTGCTTGGGATGACGATCGCGGGCTTCGTCCTGGCCCGCGTGGTTACCGAGCGCGAGGCGGAGCGCGATTCCGAACAGCGCGTCAAGGTCGCGGCCGCGCAGATTCACAGCCGTGTCGCGGAGGCGACCGCGCTGACGGAGAGCCTCCGCCGGTTCATGGTCGACGAAGGTGGCGCCGGGGTCACGAACGCCCAGTTCACCGCAGCCGCTTTGAGATGGCTCGGTCCGGCCAACCTCCCAACCGTTGCCTGGGCCGAGCAGGTTCAAGGCGCTGACCGCGCCGCGTACGAAAAGCGCGTCGGTCACTCCATCGTGCTGCCCGACGCACGGGGCACCGTCTCCCCGCCTCGCTCCACCTATCTTCCCGCGACGCTGATCTCTGGATTCTCGCCCATGGACCGGCGCGGCGCCGACATCGGAGGTGAACCGGCAATCGGCACCGCACTGCAGCGAGCGATCTTTCCCGGTGGCGTGGGCGCCACGCCCGTCGCGACTCAGCTAGACGGGACCCACGGCCTCTTCCTGATCGCGCCGGCACCGAATCTGATCGACGGGGCACTCCGCCCCGGCGCGGTGGTGTTGTTCGTCCCGGAGGCGACGCTGCGCGCGTCGGCGAGCAACCCCGCGGGTTTGCGATTCGCGGCCGCCGACGGCTTGTCGCGAGACCGCGCCGACGCGAAGACCGTTCGCGAGGAGTTCCTGGTGGCGGGACAGCAGTTCGCCGTGGTCATGCCGGTGGAATCTGTGGAAGGGCCGGGCGCGATCTTGCCGTGGATCATCCTCGCGACCGGTCTCGTACTTGCCGCCTTCGCCAGTGCTCTCGGCGTCAACGCGGCCCGGCGAGCGCGGGCGCAACGGGACTTCGACCGCATCTTTAACCTCTCCGCGGATCTCGCGACCGTCGCCAACTTCGACGGCTACTTCACGCGCGTCAACCCAGCCGCGGAACAGGTCCTGGGCTACACGGAGGAAGAACTGCTCGCACGGCCGTACCTCGACTTCGTCCATCCCCAAGACCGGGAAAGAACAGCCGCCGAGACTGCCGCTATAGGTATCGGCAGGAGGACGCTTTCGTTCGAAAACCGCTATGCCCGCAAGGACGGTTCGTACCGGGTGTTCGAGTGGACCGCCACCGCGGTCCCCGAGGAGAGATTGATGTACTCGATGGCGCGCGACGTGACGGAGCGACGGATGGCCGAGGTTCGGGCCACCCGGCTGGCCCAGGAGCAGGCCGCGCTGCGGCGGGTCGCGACGCTCGTGGCGGCGAGGGAAACGCCGGACGAGATCTTTTCTGCCGTTAGCGAGGAAGTCGGGCGCCTATTTGGCTCGGAGCTGGCGTGTGTCGCCAGATTCGAGCCCGACGGCCGCGCCTCGGTGGTCGCTGCTGCATCGACGGGCTTGGAAGTTTCGACCGAAGGCCGCCGCGAGCTCGTCGACTGCATCGCGACGGAGGTGCTCCGAACCGGACTCTCCGCCCGACTAGAGGCGACGGAGCTCCGGTCCGTCCTCGAGCATGTTGTCGGGCAGCGGCAGCCAGACATCGCTTCAGTAGTTGCGTGCCCGATCGTGGTGGCGGGCCGGCTATGGGGAACGGTGAGCGTGTGGGCGCGGGAATCCCTGCCGCTCGATGCCGAGGACCGGCTCGAGAGTTTCACCGAGCTCATCGCGACCGCGATCGGGAACGCCGAGACCAGATACGAGCTTGCTGCCTCGCGCAAACGGATCGTCGCGTCCTCGGACGAGACTCGTCGCCGGATCGAACGGGACCTGCACGACGGCGCGCAGCAGCGGTTGGTCACCCTCGCACTCGCCGCGCGCGCCGCCGCAGCCAGTGGTCCTCCCGAGCAGGGAGATCTGCTAGCCGTCTTGGACCGAATCGCGACGGGAATGGTCGATGCTGCCGCGGAGCTGCAGGAGCTCTCACGCGGAATCCACCCGGCCATTGATTCGAGAGGTGGACTCGGCGCGGCGTTGAGGACGCTCGCGCGCCGCTCGGCGATTCCGGTCGAGCTCGACCTCGGCACGGACATCCGACTTCCGGAGCCGATCGAGGTCGCTGCCTATTTCGTTGCGTCGGAGGCGATGGCCAATACGGCGAAGCACGCGCACGCCTCTCGGATCGAGGTCGCGCTCGCAATGGTGAACAGCTCACTCGTGCTTTCGATCCGCGACGACGGCATCGGCGGGGCGGATCCAGCGGGGGGTTCGGGCCTCGTCGGCCTCGCCGACCGAGTAGAGGCTCTCGGAGGATCGGTAGAGGTGCGCAGTCGGCCGGCGCAGGGGACGCACATCACTGCAGAGCTGCCGCTCGAGACCGAGATGGCGACGAGCCGGGAGAAGCCGGACCGGATCTAGCAGCGGTGGACGTCCCATAGATCAGCTCCGTCATCCATGAAAGATGACCAAAAGATGACCGATAGAGGGCCGAAATTGAAGAAGGCCCCGGATCGCGGGGCCTTCGGCTCCCCCATCTGGACTCGAACCAGAAACCCTTCGATTAACAGTCGAATGCTCTGCCAATTGAGCTATGGGGGACCACTGCTGTCACCTACGGCACCCGAGGGCCCAACAGGCAACGCGTAGAAGAATAACCCATTCGCCCGGCCAGCACGCACACGCGTCCGTCCGCGGGTTCAGCTCGCGGGCTGCGTCTCGCGAACCCGCTCCAGGTAGGCCCGCAGCGTGGCTCGCGCCGCCGGCGTATCGGGCGTCCCCACGTCGAGCCGGGCCGTCCACGTGACCCCATCGACCCCCGGAACCCGGCGCGCCACGAGCCGTCCGGGGCCTTCAGGCAGTTGCACCGGGTCTGTCCGCATAATGCTGTTCTCGACCCTGGCGCGCACCACGTTGGGCAGGTTTCGTGGCTCGGCCAGCTGCACCACCTGTTCGGGCAGATCCGTCACGACACCCGTCTCGTCTCGTTCGCCCTCGACCAGGGCCAGCCCGACCGTCGTCCAACTCGCCTTCACAACATCGGCCCAGCCGACCCGACGCCACGCCGCGCCATCGGCTGACTCGCCGACCAGCGGGATCCACAGGCCCAACTGGGTCGCGGCCGCCACCGACCCGGGAGTGTCCCCGATCGCCAGCAGCCGCTCAGTCGGATCCAGCAACGCCCGCAACGCGGCCGGCGGCCGGATCCGTCTCGACCAGAATGCCATTACGCTTCACCGCCGATCGCCAGGTCCCGCAGTTCACGATGCCGCCGCTCCAGCTCGAAGAGTTGCGCGAACTGGGCCGTGGCACCCTCATGATCATCGACCGCGGTGAGGCGCTGGATACGCGCCTTCACCGAGGCGATCTCACGGGCCAGCACCTTCTCCGACAGCGACGTCACCATCGCCGACGCATACCGGCCCTGACGATCCGGCCGCTCGAACAGCGGCTCGACGGCCAGTCCGTTCACGGCGCCCCGTGCTTCGGATTCCGGGGGCAAGTGGGCCGAGACCGCGTCGACCCAGGCCGGCCCGGCCGTGGCACCGGTCGCTCCGCCGGCCCGGGCCACCGCCTCGCTCAACTGGCGATGCACCGCCATCAGGAACGCGTCCACCCCGAGTTCGTCGAATTCCTTGCCCACATCGCCCGGTAACTGCAGCGCGGCCTTGAGCACCTCGCGTTCCAGGGCCACGAGCTTGGGCGGGACCGGGGAAGCCAGCGGGGGTGCCGGCGGCAGATTCGCCGCTGGGTCACGGTAGTCGCCGGTGCGAGGCGAAGCGCCCGAATCCGGACGATCGGGGGCGGACCGCTCCGGACCCGGCGGCCGGTTGGGCGCGGGGCGAGCGGTTGACGATGAGGACGCTGCCGCCGACGTCCCGGACGAGGATCCCGACGCCGACCCGGACCGGCCAACGGCGCGGTCGTAGGAACGCACTCGCTGCACGATCGGGTTGGGATCGTCCAAGCCGACCAGACCGGCCAACTTGCTGGCAAAGCCGTCGTGCCGGGAACGGTCCTTGATTGCGGCGATCATCGGAATGGCACCGTCGATGGCCGCCGAACGCCCCTCGACCGTCTCGAGATCGTGGCGGGCCACCGTCGTCCGCAGCACGAACTCGACCAGCGGGATGGCCGAATCGACGAGCAGCCGCACCGCCTGGTCGCCCCCGGACTGCCGCAACTCGCAAGGATCCTTGCCGCCGGCCTCGATAGCTACATACGTCTGAGCCATGAATCGTTGTTCGTCGGAGTACGCCCGCTCGGCCGCTTTCATGCCGGCCGCGTCGCCATCGAAGGTGAAGATGACCTTGCCGTTGAAGGTGTCCGAATCCATCAACAACCGCCGGATCACCCCGATGTGCTCGGTGCCGAACGCAGTGCCGCAGGTTGCGACGGCCGTCGTGACACCGGCCAGCTGGCAGGCCATGACGTCGGTATAACCCTCGACGACGACTACCTTTCGCTGCTTGGCAATCTCACGTTTGGCCGCGTCCATCCCGTACAGCAATTGGCTCTTCTTGTAGATCGGAGTCTCGGGAGTGTTGAGGTATTTCGCTTCGATCTTGTCGTCGTCGTGAATGCGTCGCGCGCCGAATCCGACCACGTCGCCACTGACGTCCTTGATCGGCCAGAGCAGTCGCCGGTGGAACCGATCGTTGAGGGTGCCGCGGGCCGAATCCTTGGACAACCCGGCCAGGATCAGCTCGTCCCGCCCGAAGCCCCGGCCCATCAGGTACTTGCTCAGCGCATCCCAGCCGGACGGGGCGTATCCGCACCCGAACCGGCTCGCGGCCTCGCCGTCGAAACCACGTTCGCGCAGAAAATCCCGGGCTGGGCGGGCATCGGCCGACGCCAACTGGTCGACGTAGAACGCCGCGGCCAAGGTGTGCGCCTCGATCAGTCGAGCGCGCTGCCCGGCCACCCGCGGGCCAGCCGTGCCACCCTCGGCGTAGCGCAGCTGGATACCCGCCGCTGCCGCCAGCCGCTCGACCGCTTCACTGAACGAAAGGTGCTCGATCCGCTCGACGAACCGGATCACGTCACCACCGGCCCCGCAGCCGAAGCAATGGAACAGACCGCGCGCGGCCGACACCGACAGGGACGGGGATTTCTCGTCGTGGAAAGGGCAGATCCCCTTCAGGTTGCCGCCACCAGCGTTGCGCAGCTGCACGTGCTCGCCGATGACATCCTCGATGTTGGACTTCGCACGCACCTCGGCGATGTCCTCGTCACGAATCCGCCCGGCCATGAGCCTCAGTCTAGTTAGCGACGCGGCGAATCGGGGCGCACCAGTCGCGTGTGCCAGCTGAGCGCGGCCGAGTCGGTCAGCTGGGCAATTTGGTCAACCACCACTCGCAGCCGCTCGGCATCGTCGTTCGCGCGCCGCCACGCGTCGTGTTGCACCGTCGACAGCGCCGTGAGGCCTAGGTCGTACAAGGCATCGGCGAGTTCGATCAACGTGCGACGCTGGTCGGCCAGCAACTCGGCCACGCCGCTGCGCTGCATCACGTACCGGTAGGCGATCGCCTTCAGCAGTGCGCATTCGGCGACAATCGATTCCGGGACGATCAGCTCGGCTGAATACCGGCCGAGGGGCACGTCACCGTGCTTGGCCCGGGTTGCCGACACCGCCGCGCCCGCGAACCGGCCGGTCAGTTCGCTGGTGGCCCGCTTGGCCGCGGCCTGGCCGGCAAACGAGCCGTCGTAGCCGGCCAGATCTCGCAGCGCCGGCAACGCGAGCATGTCCACTAGCACCGGACCAAGCCTCGCCGCCGGCCACGTCGAATAACGCAGCGCCGCGTGCTCACACAATTCGGCCAGATCCTCGTCGGTGAGTTCGGCCAACTTCACCAGCCCGGAGTGCACGCCGTCCTCGACGTCATGCACCGAGTACGCGACGTCGTCGGACCAGTCCATAACCTGAGCTTCCAGGCAGCGCACCCCGTCCGGGCGAGAATCCCGCACCCATTGGTAGGCGAGCCGGTCCTGCTCGTAGAACCCGAACTTCGGCGCCCCGTTCCCGGCCGGCCAGGGGTATTTGCAGGCGGCGTCCAGGCTCGCTCGGGTGAGATTCAGACCCGCCGACCGGCCGTCACTGAGCACCTTGGCTTCCAACCGGGTGAGCAACCGCAGCGTCTGCGCGTTGCCCTCGAACCCGCCGATGCCCACGGCGACCTGGTTGAGTGCGTCCTCGCCGTTGTGACCGAACGGCGGGTGGCCGAGGTCGTGGGCGAGGCCGGCCGTGTCGGTGACATCGGGATCGCAGCCGAGCGCATCTCCGATTTCGCGGGCGATCTGCGCTACTTCGAGGGAATGGGTCAGGCGGGTACGAGGAAAATCGTCCTGGCCCGGCGAGACGACCTGGGTCTTGTCGGCCAGCCGGCGGAACGCGTACGAATGCAACACCCGGGCCCGATCTCGCGCGAATTCGCCACGGTCGGCGGCCACGCGTTCCGCACCGTCCTCGTACCTGCCGCGCTTGTCCGGCTCGACCACCCAGCGTCGCCGGTCGGCGGCGGCGTATGCGTAGCGTCCGGCGCGCGCGCTCAGACCTGCTCCTCGACCCAGTCGGCAAACTGCTGCAGGTTCTGCAGCCACATCCCGATGGTGAACCGAAGCTGTTCCAGACTGATGCCACCCTCGAAGTCGAAGGCCTGCTCCGCGCATACGCCGACCATCCCGTCGTCGGGCAGCACCGTATAGGCCTTGGGAAACAGTCGGCTGCGATTCCAGTCGTCGAGCAGCATCGCCAGCGTCGGTCGGAGCTCGACGTCGAAGCGCCGGTTGAGGTACAGCCGCGCCTGCAACACCTCACGGTCGGCGCCGTAGTGAAAGAAGTAGACGCTGTAGGCGTCCCAACGGACGGTCAGGTCGCCGTCATCGTCGACGGACGTCTTCAGCCCGAAGTCGCGGACGATCTTCTCGAGCGAGTGGGTATCGGGCATGACGATCGGGCCCTCGCGGCGCCCGACGGTGGAACCGGGCCCCGCGTTCGGCGGTGTGCGTGGTGTGGCGCGTTGTTCGACCGCTGCGCGGGCGGCGGCGCCGGCCGCTGCTGCGATTCGAGACAGACGACCGGGCACCACCCGAGATTACCGCGCGCCGCTAGTCAGCCTCCCGCGTTGGCGCTGGCCCGGCCGGCTTCCAGCCGGGCGACCGGGACGCGGAAGGGCGAGCAGGACACGTAGTCCAAGCCGACCTCGTCGAAGAAGTGCACCGATTCCGGATCGCCGCCGTGCTCGCCGCAGACACCGAGTTTGAGGCCCGGACGGACCGCGCGGCCCCGGTCGGCACCGATCTTGACCAGTTCACCGACGCCCTCACGGTCGATCGACTCGAACGGCGACACTCCGAAGATGCCCTTCTCCAGGTAGTGGGAGAAGAACGCCGCCTCGACATCGTCGCGGGAGAAGCCCCACGTGGTCTGGGTCAGATCGTTCGTACCGAAGGAGAAGAACTCGGCCGGCTCGGCGATCTGATTGGCGGTCAGCGCCGCCCGCGGAAGTTCGATCATGGTGCCGACCAGGAACTCCAGGTGCGCCCCGGTCTCGGACCGGACGTCGCGCGCGACCTTGATGATGTCGTCCTTGACCGACTCGAACTCCTGCACCGCACCCACCAGCGGCACCATGATCTCGACCCGCGGCACCCCGCCGGCCTTGATCCGCTCGGCCGCCGCCTCCAGAATCGCCCGCGACTGCATCGCGAACAGGCCCGGAATCACCAGGCCGAGCCGGACGCCGCGCAGCCCCAGCATCGGGTTCTGCTCATGTAACCGGTGCACCGCCTGCAGCATCCGCAGATCACCTTCGCGCGGCTCCCCGCGGGATTCGGCGACCGCGACCCGGACCGACAACTCGGTGATGTCGGGCAAGAACTCGTGCAGTGGCGGGTCCAGCAACCGGATCGTCACCGGCAGCCCGTCCATCGCCTCGAAGATGCCGAGGAAGTCCGCCCGCTGCAGCGGCAGCAACTCGGCCAGCTGGCGATCCCGTTCCTCGTCGGTGTCGGCCAGGATCAAATCCTCGACCAGTTGCCGGCGGTCCCCCAGGAACATGTGCTCGGTACGGCAAAGCCCGATCCCCTGCGCCCCGAACCGGCGGGCTCGCGCCGCGTCGGCATCGGTGTCGGCGTTGGCCCGCACCGCCATCCGCCGCGTGCCGTCGGCCGTACGCAGGATCCGGTGCACGGCCCGCACCAGATCGTCGGCCTCATCGGCGTCCGGGGACAGCTCGCCCTCGAAGTAACGCATCACCGGCGAGGCGACTACCGGGACCTCGCCCACGAACACCTCACCCGACGTGCCGTCGATCGAGATGATGGTGCCTTCCTCGTACACCGTGCCGTCGGGCCCGGTGAACTGGCGACCCTTGGTGTCGACGTCCAACTGCTCCGCCCCGCACACGCAGGTCTTGCCCATGCCGCGCGCGACGACGGCGGCATGACTGGTCTTGCCGCCCCGGCTGGTCAGGATGCCCTCGGACACGATCATGCCGTTGAGGTCATCGGGGTTGGTCTCGCGGCGGACGAGGATGACCTTCTCTCCGCTGCGGGTCCACTTGACCGCGGTGTACGAGTCGAATACAACCTTGCCGACTGCCGCACCGGGCGAGGCGTTCATGCCCTTGGTGATCAGCTGGCCGCTGGCCTTCTCGTCGAAGTGCGGGAACATCAGCTGCGCCAATTGCGCCCCGGTCACCCGCTGCAGCGCCTCCTGATCATCGATCAGGCCCTCATCGATCAGCTGCGTCGCGATCCGGAACGCCGCACCCGCGGTCCGCTTGCCGACCCGGGTCTGCAGCATCCACAGCTTGCCCCGTTCGATCGTGAACTCGATGTCGCACAGATCCCGGTAATGCTGCTCGAGCCGGTTCATGATGCCCATCAGCTCGTCGTAGGACTTCTTGTCGAAACCCTCGAGATCATGCAGCGACAAGGTGTTGCGGATACCGGCGACGACATCTTCACCCTGGGCGTTCTGCAGGTAATCCCCGTACACACCCTTGGTGCCCGAGGCCGGGTCGCGGGTGAACGCGACACCGGTGCCCGAGTCCAGGCCGACGTTGCCGAACACCATCGAACAGATGTTGACCGCGGTGCCGAGATCCGACGGGATGCGCTCCTGGCGGCGGTACAGGATGGCGCGTGGTGCGTTCCAGGAGTCGAACACCGCGCGCACGGCGAGGTCCATCTGCTCCCGCGGTTCCTGCGGGAATTCCCGGCCGGCCTGGTCGACGATGACCTGCTTGTAGGTCTCAACCAGCATGCGCAGATCCTCGGCGTCCAGGTCGAGGTCGTTCTTCGTCCCCTTGGCGTTCTTCGCCGCGTCCAACGCGTTCTCGAAGTGTTCGCCTTCGATGTCCAGGACCGTCTTGCCGAACATCTGGATCAGTCGGCGATAGGAGTCGAACGCGAACCGCTCGTTGCCGGCCTGGGCGGCCAGGCCGCGGACCGACTGGTCGTTCAGACCGATGTTCAGGACCGTTTCCATCATGCCGGGCATCGAGAACTTGGCCCCGGACCGTACCGATACCAGCAGCGGGTCGTCGGACTGACCGAGCTTCTTACCCATGCGCTTCTCCAGCGCGAGCAGGTGCTCATCGACCTCGGCTGACAATTCGGCTGGCTCCCGTCCACTGGACAGGTACGCCTGGCAGGCCTCGGTGGTGATGGTGAAGCCGGGCGGAACGGGTAAGTCCATCCGGGTCATCTCCGCCAGGTTGGCTCCTTTGCCACCGAGCAGATCCTTCAGATCCTTGTTGCCCTCGGAAAAGTCGTAAACAAATTTGGTCATGTCGCATACACCGCCGGGTCTCGATCGGGTTTGGATTGCCGACATCCTAGGTGTGGTAAGCGGTTGCGGTCTTGCCCTAGGCCCTTAGGTGTAAGCAAGAACCCAATTAATCCGTACCTTTTGCCGATTCCGCCGTGAGTTGGGTCTCATCCGGCAAGCCAGTGCATTAGTTGTCGCCCCGGCTTAATGGGCGAGCTGCTGCGCCTCAGCCGCCGGAGTCGTCCAATTCGGCTCCGAACGGGACGACACGCGATTGCCGGTCGTCGAGCCAGCCGTGTGGCAGTGACACCCCACGCGCTTTGGACGTACGACCCCGCGGCTGACCGAGGACATCGCGCGGGTACGGCTGATCGAGCTCGAGCTGATTCAGCAGGCCGCCCAGTTCAGGTAGCGACGAGGCCATCGCCATCCCCTGACGGAGTTCCTTGGGCGCCGAGAAACCCTTGAGATACCAGGCCACGTGCTTGCGGAAATCGACCACCCCGCGCTCCGGGCCCAGCGAGTCCACGAGCAGCTCGGCGTGCCGGTACATCGCCTCGGCCACCTGACCGAGATCAGGCAACCGAACGTCACGGCCAGTGCCCGCGAAGGCGGCGGCCAGATCGGCGAACAGCCACGGCCGGCCCAGGCAGCCCCGGCCGACAACCACGCCCGCGCAGCCGGTCTCACGCACCATCCGCAGCGCGTCGGCGGCTTCCCAGATATCACCGTTACCCAACACCGGGATGTCGAGTAATTCGACCAGCTCGGCGATCGGCGACCAGTTCGCCTGCCCGCCGTAATAGTCGGCCGCGGTTCGCCCATGCAGCGCGACGTAGGCCACGCCGGCGTCCTGGGCGCGCAAGGCGGCTTCGCGATAAGTGAGGTGATCGTGATCCACGCCCAGGCGCATCTTCACGGTGACCGGAAGCTGGCCGTCGGCGGCCTGCACCGCGGCCCGCACGAGTTCGTCGAACAGGTTGATTCGCCACGGCAGGGCCGCTCCGCCCCCGCGACGAGTGACCTTGGGGACGGGGCAACCGAAGTTCAGGTCGACGTGATCGGCCAGATCCTCGGCCACGATCATCTTGACGGCCTGCGCGACCACGGCCGGATCGATCCCGTACAGCTGCATGGACCGGGGCGATTCGTCGGCGTCGAACTTGATCATCCGCAGCGTCTTGGGATTCCGTTCGACCAGCGCGCGCGAGGTGATCATTTCGCAGATGTACAGCCCAGCGCCGTACTCGCGGCAAAGCCGGCGGAACGCGGCGTTGGTGATCCCGGCCAGCGGGGCAAGGACCACCGGCGGGTCGACGGTGATCCGGTTACCGAGCCCCAGCGGGTTCATGATGTGAGGACCCGCAACTCGGTGAAGTGGGCGATTGTCTCGAAGTCCTTGTCACAGTGCAGGACCGGCACATCATGGCGGATGGCGATCGCGGCGATCAGACAATCATTGGCCGAGCGGATGTTCTGACCGCCCCGCCGGCACAGCCGAAATATCCTGGCCGCTTCCTCGACATCGGTCAGCGGCTCCTGAGTGAGCTCCCGGAATCCGTCCAGCAATGCCGCCAACGCAGCCGGCTTATCGTTCGTGGCACCGATCAATAATTCAAGCCGGACCGCATCAGTCGTGTAGATGCGGTCGTCATTGAGGACGGCCGAGCGTACGGCCAGATGGGCCGGCGATCCGGTCTTGCGCAGGAATTCGATCCAAGCCGAAGTGTCGATGAGCACGTCAGATCTCGATGGGTGAGAAGCCGGTTCTCAGCTCGTCAAGGTCGCCGTCCCAGCCGGTGCCTTCCATGGCCAGCATCTCGTCTTTGGACATGGGCGTACGCCGCAACTTGTTCAGCGCGAAGTTGACGGCGTCTCGCTTGGTCGACAGATGAAAGTGCTCCATCACCCAGCTGACGGCTTCGTCGTCTAGGTCGATGTTGGTACGGCTCATGACACCAAGATACACCAGCTGGTGTATGGCCTGATGGCGTCGCTAGCAGCCGGGCAGCCGCTCGGCCAGATAGGCCTCGACCTTGTCCAGCGCGACCCGTTCCTGGGTCATTGCGTCGCGCTCTCGCACCGTGACGGCCTGGTCGTCCAGGGTCTCGAAGTCGACCGTGATGCAGAACGGCGTGCCGATCTCGTCTTGGCGCCGGTACCGGCGGCCGATGGCCTGGGCGTCATCGAAATCGATGTTCCAGCGCTGCCGAAGGGTCGCCGCCAGGTCCCGAGCCTTCGGCGACAAGTCGGCGTTGCGCGAGAGCGGCAACACGGCGGCCTTGATCGGGGCCAGCCGCGGATCAAGGCGCAGCACCGTCCGCTTGTCGACGCCACCCTTGGTGTTGGGTGCTTCATCCTCGACGTAGGCGTCGAGGAGGAACGCCAGTACGGCCCGGGTCAAACCGGCCGCCGGCTCGATGACGTAGGGCGTCCAGCGCTCGTTCTTCTCCTGATCGAAGTAACTGAGGTCTGTACCGGAGTGCTCGGAGTGCGTCTTCAGATCGAAATCAGTGCGGTTGGCGACGCCTTCGAGCTCGGCGAATTCAGAACCGCCGAACTGGAAACGGTATTCGATGTCAACGGTGCGCTTCGAGTAATGCGACAGCTTTTCTTTGGGATGCTCGTAGAAACGCAGGTTCTCTTCGCGCATGCCGAGGCCGACATACCAGTCCCAGCGCTGCTGCAACCAGTAGTCGTGCCATTCCTCGTCGGTACCGGGCACGACGAAGAATTCCATCTCCATCTGCTCGAACTCGCGGGTGCGGAAGATGAAGTTGCCCGGGGTGATCTCGTTACGGAACGACTTACCCGTTTGCGCAATGCCGAACGGCGGCTTCTTACGCGAGGTCGTCAGTACATTGTTGAAGTTGAGGAAGATGCCCTGCGCCGTCTCGGGCCGCAGATACGCCAAGCCGGAGGCATCCTCGACCGGGCCCAGAAACGTCTTCAACAGACCGGAGAATTCCCGCGGCTCGGTCCAGGTATTGCGGTTACCGCAGTTCGGGCAGGCAATGTCGGCCAGGCCGTTCTCCGGTGGCCGGCCCTTCTTGGCTTCGAACTCCTCGACCAGATGATCGGCGCGATACCGCTTGTGACAATTGGTGCATTCGGTCAACGGGTCGCTGAAGGTCGCGACGTGGCCGGAGGCCTCCCACACCGCCGGGGGCAGCACGACCGCCGAGTCGAGGCCGACGATGTCATCGCGGGTCGTCACCATCGCGCGCCACCATTGGCGTCGCACGTTCTCTTTCAGTTCGACGCCGAGCGGACCGTAGTCCCAGGCCGACCTGGTCCCGCCGTAGATCTCGGCTGCCGGGAACACAAAGCCACGGCGCTTGGCCAGGCTTACGACGGCGTCATTACGATCAACGGGCACGGCGAAACTCCATAACGGACTGGTTCAGGACGGGCTAGGACGACTGCGGATCGGGCTGGTGCACCGCTCACCTCTGGACGAGTGTCGGCTCTGCGGTAACGACTCCAGCGTATCGGGCGGCACGCCGTTCCCAGAACCGAAATCCCAGCACGACCGCAGCCGTGAGCAGCCAGCCCAACAGGATGTCCAGCACGAAGTGCTCGGCCGAATACACCAGTACGAATCCCATGGCCAGCGGGTAGGCCGCGATCAGCGCCCGCCACCGGCGTCGTACCCGTGGCCAGAGGAAAACCGCGATCAGCGCGGTTGTGGCCGCATGCAGCGAGGGGATGGCCGCGACCTGGTTGACACCTGCTTGGCCCTCATCGATCAGCGAAGTCGCCGCCGGCAGGCCGAGCCGCAGCCAGCCGCGGTTGGAGATCCGCTCGATCCAGGGGGCAGAACCGGTCAGATACGGCGTCGCACTCGGTCCAAGCAGGCCGCCGTCGGCCGCCGACCCCGGTTTGGCGTACAGGCAGCCCGGGTCGGCCGGCCCGCTCGCCACCTCGGCGGCGGTGCATTGCGACGCGGCCCACGGCGGCGCGGCCGGAACCAGGATGAAGCCGATCAGGCCGATGAACGACATCACCACGTAGCGCAGCGCGAACTTCTTCCAGTCCGCGCGGTTCTTCAGCCACAGCACGCCGGCCACCACGTAGGGCGCAATGAAGTAGGAGACGTAGACGAAGCTGACCAGCGTTTCCCACCACGGCGCGAACGGTTGCTTCAGGTGAGCCTGCAACCAGACGGTGGGCTCGGTGCCGAGAAAAAGGGCTTTGTCGAAATCGATCTGGAAATGCCACTGGGTCGGGCGACCGAGCAGGGCGGCCGCACCGCGAGTCAGGTCGTAGACGAACAGCACCGCGGCAAACGGTAGCCAGTCCCGCAGCACATCGACGATCCGACGCCGGCCGATGCTGGCGGCAATCAACCCGCTGCAGACCATGAGAACCAGCCGGCCACGGTCGATGGCCACGCCATCGCGCCAGGTCCAGACCGTCACCGCGGCCATCCACAGCACGATCGCGATGATTCGAACAACCCTGAGACGGCGGCTACGAATATCGAGCGGAACCGGTTCACCGATGGCTTCGGGCACGTCCGGCTCGGTCCGAGTCGTCGTCAGGTTCCTCACCACCTCGGTGCTATGGCTGCTCTCAACGTTTTGCCAGCCTAACAATCAGCCCCGATCGGGTGAATTCTTCAGGTGTTTCGAGGAACCCAATCAGCATCGGTGGCACGGTCGCTCGACTGCACCGTCTCACCCGATTCGGGCGTCGCACTGACCAACACCTCGAAGGCGCTCGGGGTGTCCAGCACATCGGCCATCAATGGCGTGCCGACCATTTTGACCTGATACGACCCCAACGCGCGGCGATAACTGCCCACTGTGTCCCATTCCGTGACCAGCGCCCAGGCACGCTCGTCGTCCGCGGCCCGGCCGATCGAGCCGCGCTGCCAGCCTCGCCCCTCAGCCAGCGCGGCCAGCAACGCCCGCAACCGATCGAGGTAGTTCGAGGCGTCCGCGTCGCGGGAATCCTCGCCCGGTTGCCGGAAGTGCAACACCACGATCATGTGGTTTCCACCGCCGCCCCGAAGCGCCGGTCCCGGCGCGCGTAGCTCTCGCACGCCGCCCACAACTGGCGCCGGTCGAAGTCCGGCCACGGCGTGTCGACGAACATCAGCTCGGCGTAGGCGGCCTGCCAGATCAGGAAGTTCGACGTCCGTTGCTCCCCCGAACTACGAACGAACAGGTCGACGTCGGGCAGATCGGGCTCATCCAGGTACCGCGCGAACATCTTCTCGTCGATCTTGTCGGCCTTGATGCGGCCTTCGGCGGCCAGCGCGGCCAGCGCCCTGGCGGCGTCGACGATCTCGGCCCGGCCGCCGTAATTCACGCAGAATTGCAGCGTCAAACGGTCGTTGTCACGAGTGTGCCGCTCGGCTTCTTCCAACTGGCTGATGACGCTGCGCCACAGCCGGGGTCGGCGACCGGCCCAGCGGATCCGCACGCCGTAGCTGGACAGTTCATCCCGCCGGCGAGCCAGCACGTCTTTGTTGAACCCCATCAGGAAACGAACTTCGTCCGGTGACCGGCGCCAGTTCTCGGTGGAGAACGCGTAGGCCGAGATGACCTTGACGCCGATCTCCATAGCGCCGAACAACACGTCCATCAGGGCGGCCTCGCCCGCGCGGTGCCCTTCGGTCCGGGGCAGGCCGCGCTGGTTGGCCCAGCGCCCGTTGCCGTCCATCACGATCGCGACATGACGCGGAACCGCGCCAGCGGGCAAAACGGGGGGCCGAGCGCCGGAGGGATGCGGGGGCGGATCGGGCCACTCGGATGCTGGCATCGGACCAACCTACCGATCCGGACTCAACGGTCGACCAGCGGCAGCGACCGGATGCCGCGTTCGAGGTGCCACTGCAGGTGCGCGGCAATCAGGCCGCTGGCCTCCCGCGACGCGGGATCGTCCGCGGCATCGGCCGAAACCCAGTCGCCGGACAGCAACGCCGACATCAGCTGCAGCGATTCCAGTTTGGGACGGACCGATCCGGTCGGCCGGCAGTTCGGGCAGACCGTGCCACCGGCAGCGACCTGGAACGCCGCGTGCGGTCCAGGCGCCGAGCACACCGCGCAGTCAGACAGGGCCGGTTCCCAGCCGGCCAGCGACATGGACCGGATCAGGAAGGCATCCAGGATCTTCGACGAATCATGCTCGCCGCCGGCCAGGGCCCGCAGCGCGCCGACCACCAGCAGGTACTGGCGCAGCGCGGGCTCGCCCTCCTCGGCGGTCAACCGCTCCGCCGTCTCGCAGATGGCTACTGCGGCCGTCCAGGCGGAGTAGTCCATGGAAAGCTTCGCGCCGTAGTTCTCCACCGTCTCGACCTGGGTGACCAGGTCCAGGCCGCCGGGCCGGCCGTGCCCTCGTTCGGCGTCCGGTTCGGCCGTGCGGGTGTGCAGCTGGACGTCGATGTGGCTACCCGGCTCCAACCGCGCCCCGTACCGCGACGTCGTGCGCCGGACGCCCTTGCCCACCGCCCGGATCCGGCCGTGCCGCCGGGTCAGCAGCGTCACGATGCGGTCGGCTTCGCCCAACTTGTGGACGCGCAGCACCACGGCTTCGTCACGATAGAGGGGCACTCGACCATGGTGCCGCACTTTTGGTCGTCCGCAGCTGAGCGCCGAGCAGTATTGCCAACGCACCGCCCACCAGGGCACTTCCGGCCGGCACCAGAAAAGCAAAATGGGCACCGTGGGCGTCGGCGATGCCACCGACCAGCGCCGCACCGATGCCGTATCCGAGCGACAAGCCGGTGCCGATCCAGGTCAGACCCTCGGTGAGGGCCGAGTCCGGCACGATCGAATCAACGAGACCAAAACCGGCAATCAGGGTAGGCGCCACCCCGATCCCGACGACGCCGGCACACAGCGCGAGTACGGCCGGGCTGTCGGCGGTCAGGAAGAGCAACGGCAACACGCTGAACGCCGTGGAGGTGATGACGAACCGTCGCAGCAACGGCGACTTCCAGTGCCGGCTGCCGTACGCCAGCCCAGCCAGCCCGCTGCCGCCGGCAAAGCAGGCCACCACCCAGCCGGCCGATGCGCGCTGGCCGTGCTGGCCACAGAACGCGACCATCACCACTTCGGCACTGCCGAACACCCCGCCCATACATACCATTACCCCGGTGATGGCCAGCATGCCCTTGTAGCGTAAGGCGAAACCGGCCCCGCCCTCGGCCGGACGCTGCACCACCGGCGGTTCCGTCGCGCTCTGACCGGCCAACCAGTACGCGCCGGCGACCACGAGAATCATCGCCAGCACCAGGGCAATCACCGGGTCGGCATGGGTGGCCAGCAACGTCGCCGCCAACGGGCCGAGCACGAAAACCAGTTCGTCGAAGGCGGATTCCAGCGAATAGGCCGTCGAGCGCTGCGGTGCCCCGCCCGGCCACACGTAGGACCAGCGGGCTCGGATCAAGGCGCCGATGTTGACGAAGAAGAATCCCATCAAGGCGGCCGGCAACAACAGCGTCCAGGTCGCGGTGTTCAGCTCGATGAGCAGGGCCAGTAGCGCGCCGCAGATCACGTGCAGCCCGGTGGAGGGCAACAGCACCCGGCGTTGTCCGACCCGATCGACCAGCGTGCCGACGATCGGGTTCCCGACGCCGCCGCCCAGGACGTACGCACCGCTGACCAGCCCCGCGATGCCGTACTCGCCGCGCTGCGCGGAAATGATGAGCACCAAGGCGATGGGATAGATCGCGATGGAGAACCGGGCCACGAAGCCGGCGGCGGAGAACGCGACAGCGCCCGGTGGGGTGAACGCCGCGCGGTAGCGCGTGATCATCAGAAACCGAGTCGGTCCAGCTTCTTGGCGTCCCGCTGCCACTCGCCGATGACCGAAACGTGCAGGTCGAGATAGACGCGTTGGCCCAGCAGGGCCTCGATGTTGTGCCGGGCCCGGGTGCCGATGATCTTGAGCCCCTGCCCGCCGCGGCCCAGGATGATGGGTTTCTGACTCGATCGTTCCAGGTGCAGGGTCGCGAATACCTCGATGAGTTCAGGGTTGTCCGCTCGCGGGTGCAGCTCCTCGACGGTCACCGCGATGGAATGCGGCAGCTCGTCCCGTACCCCGACCAGCGCGGACTCGCGGATCAGCTCGGCAATCCGGGCCTCGGTGGTTTCGTCGGTGTCGGTGTCGGCGTCGTAGAGCTGCGGCCCCTCGGGCAGCCGGGCCATCAGCAGATCAGCCAGCAATCCGACGTTGCTCGACGAGTCGGTCCGGGCGGCCAGCGCCGACACCGGTATGACCTCGGCGAAGTCACCGAGACGCGACACCGCCAGCAATTGCTCGGCCACCTGCGTACGGCTAGCCCGGTCGACCTTGGTGACCACCGCGATCACCGGCGGACGGAAACCCCGCAACTGCTGCGCGATATAGCGATCCCCCGGCCCGACCTTCTGATCCGCAGTGACGCAGAACCCGATCACGTCGACGTCGGCCAACGTGTCGCGCACCAGATCGTTCAGCCGCTCGCCCAGCAGGTTCTGCGGCTTGTGCAAGCCGGGCGTGTCGACGATGACGAGCTGACCGTCGGGGCGGCTGAGCACGCCCCGCACGGCCCGTCGAGTCGTCTGTGGTTTGTCCGAGGTGATCACGATCTTCGTGCCGACCAGGGCGTTGGTGAGCGTGGACTTACCGGCGTTCGGTCGACCGACAAATGCACAGAAGCCGGAGCGAAAGGTGTTCTGGGTGGGGGTGCTCACCGCTACATTCTCTCAGCAACAAAGGGCAATAACTTCGCGAGTTTTCTTGACTCGTTCCAGACTGCCGCTAGGTTGGACATGTGCCAATCCCGCTGACCTCATCACCTCACCCCGCCGCACCCGAACGCATCGCCGGCAGCGGTCTTCGCGTCACCCGCCAGCGGGTGGCCGTCCTCGAGTCGATTCGACCGGGCGAACACCTCGACGTCGACTCGGTGACCAGTCGGGTTCGCCTCGCCATCGGCTCGGTATCCCAGCAGGCGGTCTACGACGTGCTCGCTGCGCTGACCGGCGCTGGTTTGCTGCGGCGGATCGAACCGGCCGGCGCCCCCACCCTGTTCGAGGTGCGGGTCGATGACAACCACCATCACGCAGCCTGCCGCTCGTGCGGTGCCATTGCCGATATCGACTGCGCGGTCGGGCACACACCGTGCCTGCAACCGTCATCCACCGAGGGCTTCCAGCTGGACGAAGCCGAGGTCACGTGGTGGGGGCAATGCCCTGAATGCCAGCTCAAGATCGCCGAGATCGCCTAGCCCAACTCGCGCCGGCACCGTGTCATCCGGCTTCGCGCCGACGCACCTCTCACTAGAAAAGGGAGTCAGGACATGACCGACACGACCAACACACCGGCCGTCACCACCACCGACGCGGGCATTGCCGCGCCCAGCGACTCGCATTCGCTGACCGTCGGCCCCAACGGCCCGATCCTGCTACAGGACCACTACGTCATCCAGAAGATGGCGCAGTTCAACCGCGAACGAGTGCCCGAGCGGGTGGTGCACGCCAAGGGCGGCGGCGCCTTCGGGTACTTCCGTACGACTGAAGACATCAGCCAGTACACCAAGGCCGACCTGTTTCAGAAAGGCCGCGAGACCGAGACGCTACTGCGCTTCTCAACCGTGGCCGGCGAGCTCGGTTCCCCCGATACCTGGCGGGACCCGCGTGGTTTCGCGCTGAAGTTCTACACCAACCACGGCAACTACGACCTCGTCGGCAACAACACGCCCGTCTTCTTCATCCGGGACCCCTCCAACTTCTCCGACTTCATTCACTCGCAGAAGCGGCGCGCGGACAACCAGCTGCGTGACCACACGATCCAGTGGGATTTCTGGACCCAGAAGCCGGAGTCGGCCCACCAGGTCACGTACCTGATGGGTGACCGGGGTGTTCCCAAGAGCTGGCGCGAGATGAACGGCTACGGCTCGCACACGTTCCTCTGGGAGAACGCCGCCGGTGAGAAGCATTGGGTCAAATACCATTTCAAGACCGATCAGGGTGACGGCAATGCCTACCTCAGCCAGGCCGACGCGGACGAGATCGCGGGCAAGGACGGCGACTTCCACCGCCGCGATCTGTGGAATTCGATCAAGCACGGCAGCGCGCCGTCCTGGACGCTGCACGTCCAGCTGATGCCGATGAACGACGCGGCCGGTTACCGGTTCAACCCGTTCGACCTGACCAAGATCTGGTCGCATCAGGATTACCCGCTCATCAAGGTCGGCGACCTGGTGCTCAACCGCAACCCCGAGAATTACTTCGCGCAGATCGAGCAGGCCGCATTCGAGCCCGCCAACCTGGTGCCCGGTATCGGAGCCTCCCCGGACAAGATGCTGCTGGGCCGGCTGTTCTCATACCCCGACACCCACCGGTACCGGATCGGGGCCAACTATCTGCAGCTGCCGGTGAACGCGCCGAAGAGCCCCGTTCATTCCTACAACCGGGACGGCGCGATGCGCTACAGCAACCCGGCCGACCCGGTGTACGCACCCAACTCGTTCGGCGGCCCGGTGGCCGATCCGACGGCTGAGCTGCCGCACTGGCAGATCGAAGCCGGCGAGGTCGTCCGTGAGGCTTACACCTTGCACGCCGAGGACGACGATTTCGGCCAGGCCGGCACCCTGGTACGGGACGTGCTCGATGACGGCCAGCGCGAGCGGCTGGCCAGCAACATCACCGGGCACCTCAACGAGGTCGAGGACAAGGACATCCTGGCCAAGGCACTGGATTACTGGCGAAGCGTCGACCTCGAACTCGGAGCCACCGTAGCCAAGAACTTCGGACAGTAACCGGCCGTCATCTCGGCATCGTGCGCCCGCCTGTATCGGAATAGTTGAGCGCTTGATCTTCTTTTACTTCTTTTACTTGGCAACGATCGTCGAAGAGGAGCGCCATGAGCATCGATACCGCCGCACCGGCCGCGCAATCACGCCAGCCGGTGCTGTACCTGAGTCACGGAGCTCCGCCGTTGGCCGACGACGAGCTTTGGACAGCGCAGCTGGCGGCCTGGTCGGCCAAGCTCAATCGCCCGTCGTCCATCCTGGTCGTCTCGGCCCACTGGGAAGAAGCGCCGCTGGCCGTCAGCGCGACCCGAACCGTCCCGTTGTTCTATGATTTCTGGGGCTTCCCGCAGCGCTACTACGACGTCACCTACGCTGCCCCGGGCGCGCCGGATCTGGCCAGCTCCGTGTCCAAGCTGTTGAGAAGCCCTGGCCAAGCCGTGCACGAGAACGCCGAGCGCGGCTTGGACCACGGTGCCTACGTCCCGCTGGTCGAGATGTTCCCCGACGCCGATATCCCGGTGCTACAGCTGTCCATGCCGACGCTCGAGCCGACCCACCTACTCGAGCTGGGGCGCAAACTGGCCCCGCTGCGCGATGAAAATGTGCTCATCATCGGCAGTGGCTTCACCACACACAACCTGTCCGCCATCGACTTCTCACTCGGCATGCACCAGGCCGCACCGCAATGGTCGGCCGAGTTCGACGCCTGGGCCGCCGAGATGATGCAGCACCGCGACGTCGACGCGCTGCTGAGCTTCCTCGACCGAGCGCCGGCCGGTCACCTGGCCCACCCGCGCACCGAACACTTCGCTCCGCTGTTCGTCTCGCTCGGCGCCACTCTCGACGACACCGGCAAAACCGAGTCGGTCATCGAGGGCTTCTGGGGTGGGCTGTCCAAGCGCAGCTGGCAGCTCGACTGAGCCGGCGGCCTACCTCGGGCCGGTAGCCTGCGGCTGTGGTCATTCGGGACAGCGGCACGACGGACAACGGCCAGATCCGTCGCGCGCGACTGGTCGTGTTGCTGGTGTCGGCGGCGATGCTCATCCCGAAATTGCTGGTGGCCTGGCGGACGTTCGGGACGATCGACATCGAGCACTGGTTCGACTTCCTGCATGCCGTGCACCAGCACGGGCCGGTCGGCATCTACAGCGTGACGTTCCAGCGCTCGCTGTACAACCACCCGCCGCTCGTCGGCTATTACCTGATCGCGTTGGGCTCCGCTCAGCACATCGGATTGTCCTTCCCCTTTGTGCTGCGGGCGATGTCCTGCCTGGCCGATGTCGCCAGCGCCATGCTGGTGTTCGAGATCATGCGGCGCCGTGGCCCGATCGGGATCGCGCTCACCGCGGGCGTCGCCGTGGCCCTGAGCCCGGTCCTGTTCATCGTCTCGGCCTACCACGGCAACACCGATCCGGTGTTCCTGATGCTGGTGCTACTAGCGGCCTATTTGTTGGTCGACCGCGCTCAACCGGTGCTGGCCGGGGCCGCCATCGCGCTGTCTCTCGGCGTGAAGATCGTCCCCGTGGTGGTCCTGCCCTGCCTGCTGGTCTACGCCCTGACCCGCGGCCGGCCGGTGCTGGTGCGCTTCGTCGCGGCTGGCGCGGTGGTATCGCTGGTGTTCTGGACGCCCGCCTTGCTCAGCGAGTGGGGGCCGCTGCGCCAGAACGTGCTCGGCTACGCCGGGACGAACAACTTCGAATGGGGACTGGCCCAGATCGGGCAATGGACCGGCCAACCCGGCTGGGCACGGTTCCTGGAAGGCAGCGGGCGCACGCTGATCGTCGCCCTGTGCGCGGTGCTGCCGGCCGTGTTGTTGTGGCGCCGTCCGCAGCGGATCATGCCGGCGCTCGGCCTGGCCTTGACCGGTTTCCTCGCCCTCACCCCGACCTTCGGGACGCAGTACCTGGCCTGGGGCGCCGCACCGGTCTTCCTGCTGGGCGCTGGGGCGAGGACAACACGCCGCTCAACCGGTCGCTGGCCGCGCTGGGCGCTGTCCCTGGGCGGCGGCCTGGCCTTCAACGTCCTGAGTGGGCTGCTGATATTTCACGCCTACAACCGCTGGAGCGGCGGCCTGCCCTGGTACCGAGCGACCTCGTGGGGATTCACCCACGACGAGCGGGTCTTCGGGATCGTCGTGTGGGCGTTGTTGCTGCTGGCGCTCGGTGAAGGTATCCGGCAGCTGATCCGCGCCGACGTAACCACCCGCTCCGTACCACCGACCAGCGCGGCGTCCGGCCCCGCGGCGGCGGCGGCCCCGCCTGCGGCGCGGTTAAGCTCGGGCATGCCTTCGGTACGAGACCACACATGATCGAGCCCGAGGCCCGCATCGGAATCGCCGTCGTCGCCTACAACGCGGCGTCGACGCTGCTGGCCACGCTCGACCGTATCCCGCAGGACTTCCGATCCCGGATCACCGAGGTGATCGTCAGCGACGACGGCAGCCGGGACGACACGTTCGAACTGGGCCAGTCCTGGGCGGCCCGCCCTGAGACGCCCCCCACCCACGTGATCCGGCATCCCAAGAACCTCGGTTACGGCGGCAACCAGAAAGCCGTCTACGCGCTGGCGATCGAGCACGGCCTCGACATCGTCGTCCTCTTGCACGGGGACGGCCAGTACGCGCCGGAATGCCTGCCGGACATGGTCGCGCCATTCAATGACACCGAATGCGCCGCGGTATTCGGCTCCCGCATGATCAATCCGCGGGCGGCCAAAGAGGGCGGCATGCCGCTGTACAAGCGGGTCGGCAACCGGGTGCTCACGCGCTTCGAGAACCGGGTGCTCGGTACCGATCTGACGGAGTTCCACTCCGGCTACCGCGCATATTCGACCAAGATCCTGCGCGAGATCCCGTTCGCGGCCAACAGCGACGGCTTCGACTTCGACACCCAGATAATCGCCCAGGTGCTGCACGCCGGCGGCAAGATCACCGAGATCCCGATCCCGACGTACTACGGGGACGAAATCTGTTACGTCAACGGGGTGAAGTACGCCCGCGACGTGGTGAAGGACGTGCTCGAATACAAGCTGGCCGTTCGCGGTTTCGGTGTGTCCGACTGGGTTCCCAAGCCCGACGAGTACAACTTCAAAGAGGGCGACGGCTCGTCGCACGCCATGATCCTTCAGATGCTCGCCGGCGCTGCGAACTCGCGAATCCTGGACGTCGGCTGCTCCGGCGGTTTGCTGGCTGAGCAGATCCGGTCCGCCGGTCACTATGTGGTCGGGGTGGACGCCCTCGAGATTCCCGGGGTGCGCGATCGCACCGACGCGTTCTACGTGGTCGACCTGGACCGCGGCCTACCCGACCGCATCGGCACCGGCTTCGACTATGTGATTGCCGGCGACGTTATCGAACATCTGGCCCACCCAAGCCGGGCGTTGCAGGATATGCGCGCGGTACTTCGCCCGTCAGGTCAGCTGTTGCTGTCCGTACCGAACTTCGCGCACTGGTATCCGAGAACTCGCGTGCTGCTCGGTGCGTTCGGCTATGACCGTCGCGGCATTCTCGACGACACCCACCTGCGGTTCTTCACGAGGAACACGCTGCGCCGGCTTGTCCGCTCGGCCGGCTTCGACGTCCTCGACGAACGGGCGACCGGCTTGCCGCTGCCCAACACGGTGCCGGGCCAGCGGGCCGGCGCGTTGATAAGGCGCCTGGACGACCGCCTCGTGCGGCTGCGGCCGACCCTGTTCGGCTACCAGCACGTGCTGCGCCTCACCCCGCACGCCGAGGCGGCCATCCACGTCGAGCAGTTCGGCGCCGGCGTCGTGTCCGGCCGAACCAGCTAACCCGGTCAGCCGTACCGGCCGGATCAGCCGGATCAGCCGGATCAGCCGGATCAGCTGGTGGCGACAAAGTGCACGGTGGCCGACGCGGTCAGATCGTGCACTGCAGCCACGCCGGCGGAATCACCAGGGACGTCGGCATAAACCACGGCCGCTTCCAGACCGGGCGCGCCGCTGGAGACCGCCATCGCCACCGCAACCTGCAGGGCCGACAGGGACAGCGACGGTAGCGATACGCCGGCCGCGGCGTACGTACGCCCGTCGGTGTCGCGGACCGCGGCACCATCCGGCGCACCGACCCGGGCCCGAGTCGCGCGGGCCAACGTCAACAACTTCGCGTCTTCCGGTTCGAGCTCAGTCATCGTCCTCATCCGGTTCGGGTTCAGCCAACTTGCGCACCAGCACGGTATCGATCCGGTTGCGCCGGCCGCCCGCGCTCTCGGCGATCAACTCCAGTCCGTACGCCGTGACGTCGGTGCCTGGAATGGGGACCCGGCCCAAGAGTTGCGCCATCAAGCCGCCCACGGTCTCGACGTCATCGCCGCGCGGCAGTTCGACCGAGAACAGTTCGGCCAGATCCTCCACGGACAGCCGCGCCGTTATCCGGACCGAGCCGTCGGGCAGCTGTTCCACGGGCGCGCGCTCGACGTCGTACTCGTCGCGGATCTCACCGACGATTTCTTCGAGGATGTCCTCGATGGTGACCAGGCCCGCCGTCCCGCCGTACTCGTCGATCACGATTGCCATGTGCGAGCGAGCGGCCTGCATCTCGCGGAGCAGTTCATCGACCGGTTTGGATTCCGGTACGAACGCGGGCGTCCGCATGACCTCGTCCAGCTTGGTCTGGCGCGCGCGGTCCGGGTCCTGTGATCGGCGCACCAGATCTTTCAGGTAGACGATGCCGACCACGTCGTCCACGTTGTCCGCGACCACCGGGATGCGGCTGAACCCCGAACGCAGCGCCAAGGCCAGCGCCTGGGGGACGGACTTCGTGCTTTCCACCCAGACCAGATCGGTCCGCGGCACCATCACCTCACGGGCGATGGTGTCGCCGAGCTCGAACACGGACTGGATCATTTCGCGCTCGCCGCGTTCCACCACGCCGCGGGCCTCGGCCATGTCAACCAGTTCGCGGATCTCTACCTCGGAGGAGAACGGGCCCTCGCGATAACCCTTGCCCGGCGTGATCGCGTTGCCCAGCAGGATCAACAAGGACGCCAGCGGCCCGAAGATCCGACCCAGTCCCAGCACCGCGCCGGCGCCGAAGAGGGCGACGGAATAAGGGTGTTGTCGACCGATGGTGCGCGGCCCGACGCCGATCAGGACGTAGGAGACCAGCATCATCACGACGACGGTGCCGAGCACCACCGACCAGCTCGCGCTCCAGATACTCACCGCCGCGAGCGTGCCGAACACCGTGGCGGTGACCTCGGCGGCGACCCGCAGCAGTAACAGCAGGTTCGTGTAACGAGACCGGTCGGTCAGCACCGCGAGCAGTGACTTGGCCCCGCGACGGCGCTCCCGGAGCAACTCCTCGACGCGGGCTCGCGAGACCCGGGCCAGTGCGGAATCCACCGCGGCCAGCGCGCCGGCCAATGGGACGAGACATACCGCCGCGATCAGCAGCAGCACGTTGGGGGCGGTCATCTAGCCGCGCTGCTCGCCCGCCGTACCGGGGAGCGGGGTGCGGACCTGCTCCCGGCCGTGTGCCCGCGTCCAGTCGTCGACCAATCGCGCCTGGAGTTCGAACATCTCGCGTTCATCGTCGGGTTCGCCGTGGTCGTAGCCCAGCAAATGCAGCACCCCATGGGTGGTGAGCAGGGTTAGTTCGGACTGCGTGGAATGCCCGGCCGTCGCGGCCTGCTTCGCGGCGACGTCAGGGCAAAGGATCACATCGCCGAGCAATGCGGGCAGCGGCGCGGATTCGATCCCGGGCTTGCTGTCCAAGGTGTCCATCGGGAACGCCATCACATCGGTCGGGCCGTCCAAGTCCATCCACTGCTTGTGCAGCGTGGTCATGGCCTCGGTGTCGACGATCAGCACCGACAGCTCGGCTTGCCGATTCACTCCCATGGCGTCCAGGGTGTGCCGAGCGATGGAACTGATCGCGTCCTCGTCGATCGAGTGGCCGGACTCGTTGTTGATTTCGATACTCATGTCGGGATGCTCATCGCCTCGGGCGTCAGATCAGTTCGTCGTACTTGGAGTACGCCTCGACGATCTCGCCGACCAGTTGGTGACGGACCACGTCCTTGCTGTCCAGATATGCGAAGTTGATGTCGTCGACGTCTCCGAGGATGTCGCGGACCACTCGAAGCCCGGATTTCGTACCGCTGGGTAGGTCGATCTGAGTTATGTCGCCGGTGACCACGATCCGCGAGCCGAACCCGAGCCGGGTCAGGAACATCTTCATCTGCTCCGGGGTGGTGTTCTGCGCCTCGTCCAAGATCACGAACGCGTCGTTGAGGGTGCGCCCGCGCATGTACGCCAGCGGAGCGACCTCGATGGTGCCGGCCTGCAGCAGCCGCGGGACCGACTCGGGATCGAGCATGTCGTGCAAGGCATCCATCAACGGACGCAGGTACGGATCGATCTTGTCGTTCAACGTGCCGGGCAGGAAGCCCAGTCGCTCGCCCGCCTCGACCGCGGGCCGGGTCAGGATGATGCGGTTCACCTGCTTGGCCTGCAGCGCCTGGACGGCCTTGGCCACGGCCAGGTAGGTCTTACCGGTGCCGGCCGGCCCGATGCCGAACACGATCGTGTGCTGGTCGATCGCGTCGACGTAACGCTTCTGGTTCACCGTCTTCGGACGGATGTTCTTGCCGCGGCGCGAAAGAATGTTGAGGCTGAGAACCTCGGCGGGACGGTGCTGGGTGTCGGCCTGCAGAATGCCCAGCGAACGGGCGACCGCGTCGGGCGTCAGGTGTTGCCCGGTGGCCATCAGCGCCAGCAGCTCCTCGAAGAGCCGGATCGCGATCGCGTTATCGCCCGGTTCACCGGTCACGGTGATCTCGTTGCCGCGAACGTGGATTTCGGACTCGAGCCGGGCTTCCATCAGCCGGAGCAGCTCATCACCCGGACCGAGCAGGCCGACCATGGCGGCGTCACCCGGAACGACGAAGCGGGTGCTCACCCGCTGGATCTCACGGCGCTTGCTTCGTGTTGTTTCGGGTTCCGACAAGTTGGGATGCGCTGCTTTCTGATCTCGGTGTCTCAGGACTCGTGTTGGTCGGGCTATTCACAAGTTTACCCGCGAAGGGTGCTGATCGGTCACCCTTTTGGTCCGCTCCGTGTTTCGGCCGCGCTACTTCTGCCCGTGCGCCCACATCTGGCCGCTACCGCTCAGGATGTGGGCGTGCACGTGAAGGACGGTCTGCCCGGATTCTGGGCCGGTGTTGAAGATCGTGGTGAAGTAGGGCAGCTCCAGTTGACGGCTCACGGCACGGACCCCGTTCAGGACATCGGCGGCAGCTTCGCGATTCGCGCCCAGTTCGGTGATGTCGGCAATGTGTTCGCGCGGGATCACCAGCACGTGGGTCGGGGCCTTCGGCATGATGTCGCGGAACGCGATGACCCGATCGTCGGTGTAGACCACATCGGCCGGGATCTCTTCGGCGACGATGCGACAGAACAGGCAGTCAGCGACCATGCCGCTCAACTTAACCAACGGGCTGAACGGGCCAGCAGGCGACTGGGCCGGCGTCGGTTCAGCGCCAACGGCCAGCGGCCACCGAGAGCACCGCCAACGCGGCCCCGCCGGCGGTCGAACTGCGCATCACTTCAGCGCCCAGCCGGACCAGCCGTGCACCGGCTTGCTCGAAGCGGGCCAGCTCGGCCGGATCGATGCCGCCCTCGGGCCCGACGACCACGACCACGTCACCCGCTACCGGCAGGGCAGCGAGGTCGAGTGAGTGCTCGGCGTCCTCGTGCAGCACCAACGCGAGATCGGCGGCTCGCAGCCGGTCGGCCACCAGCTCGGTCGAGGCCAGGCCGGCTACCAGCGGAATCCTCGACCGGCGGGACTGTTTGCTGGCCTCGGAGGCGGTGCGGCGCCATTTCGCCACGCCCCGCTCGGCCTTCTCGCCACGCCACTGGCTGATCGAGCGGGCGGCCGACCAGGGCACCAGCTCGTCGACGCCGAGCTCGGTCATCACCTCGACGGCCAGTTCGCCCCGATCACCCTTCGGCAGCGCCTGGACCACGACGAAGCGCAGCACCGGCTCAGCCGCGGTCGACCGGTCGGTGATGCGCAGCCGCACCTCGTCCCGCGCGACGGATTCCACGACCGCGTCGGCTAGACCGCCCCGGCCATCGGACAGCAACACCGCCTCGCCGACACCGATTCGCTTTACCACCGCGAGGTGGCGTGCCTCGTCGCCGGTCAGCACCAGCGCATCGCCCGGGCCGGCCGAACCGAGATCCGGGACGAGGAACAGCGGCGGGGTCATCGGTATCGGCGGTCTCGGCGGCTGCTGGTCGGCTCGACGGAGCTGCTCAGCGCTGACCGAACGCGTCGCGCACCTTGGAGAACAGGCCGCCGCGGGCACTGGAGACGCTGACTTCCTCGTCACGCAGTGCCGCCAACTGGCGCAGCAACGATTCCTGAGCGTCGTCCAGCCGGGACGGCGTCCGGACCTCGACGTGCACATGCAGGTCGCCGCGGACCGAACTGCGCAGCCGCGGAACACCCTTACCGCGCATGGTGATCACGGCACCGGACTGGGTGCCGGGCCGGATCTCGATCTGTTCCTCTGAGTCCAGCGTGCTGAGGGACAGTTCGGTCCCCAGCGCCGCGGCCGTCATGGGCACCGCGATGGTGCAGTGCAGATCCGAACCGTCCCGGGTGAAGGTCTCGTGCTCGCGTTCGGTGACCTCGATGTACAGGTCGCCGGCCGGGCCGCCGCCGGGGCCGACCTCGCCCTGCCCGGACATCCGGATTCGCATACCGTCCTCGATGCCGCCGGGGACGTCGACGGAAATGGTGCGCCGGGCCCTGATGCGACCCTCGCCGGCGCAGCTCGGGCAGGGTGACGGGATGCGCTGGCCGGTGCCACCACAGGTGGGGCACGGGCGGCTCGACATCACCGGGCCGAGCAGTGAACGCTGCATGGACTGCACCTCGCCACGCCCGGCACACGTCTCGCAGGTACGGGGCTGGGTGCCCGGGGCGCAGCCGTCGCCGTGACAGGTCTGGCAGATCACGGCGGTCTCGACGGCGATGTCCTTGTGCACACCGAAGGCCATCTCTTCCAGGCTGAGATCGACCCGCAGCAACGCGTCCGCGCCCTGGCGGACCCGGCTCCGGGGCCCGCGGCCAGCGGTACCGCCGCCGAAGAACGTCTCGAAGATGTCGCCGAAACCGCTGAATCCGGCTCCGGTGAACGGGTTGCCGGCCTGACCGGCACCGCCGTTGGACAGCGGATCGCCACCGAGATCGACGATCCGTCGTTTCTCCGGGTCCGACAGGACCTCGTACGCAGTCGTGACGTCCTTGAACCGGTCCTGCGCGGACGGGTCCGGGTTGACGTCCGGATGGAGTTCGCGGGCCAGCTTTCGATAGGCCCGTTTGATCTCTTCCGCGGTGGCGTCCTGGCCTACGCCCAGCTGCGCGTAGTAGTCGCGAACCGTACCTGCCACCTGCCGACCTCACTCACTAGTACTCGTACTCGCTCTGACGTGCCCTGCCGTGATCGGCCGACGATTACTGACCGGACGCGCACTGGCACTCCTACGTTCGGAGTGCCAGTGTCTGAGTGTACGTTCCGCTCCGGTCAGTTCTCGGCGAGCAGGTCGCCGACGTAGCGCGCGACCGCGGCAACCCGGGCCATGGTGTGGGCGTAGTCCATTCGCCGCGGGCCGAGCACTCCCACGCCGCCCAGGGCAATGCCGCTCACGCCGTAGCCGGCCGAGACCACCGACGCGGTGTGCAGCCCCTCGTAACTGTTCTCGTTGCCGATCCGGACCAGCACCTGCCCAGAGGCGGCGGATTGCTGATCGAGCAACCGCAGCAGCACGACCTGTTCTTCGAGGGCCTCCAGCACCGGACGGATCGCCGGGAAGTCCAGGGTGTGTTCGGTGAGGTTGGCCGAGCCGGCCAGCACCACGCGCTCGGACGGGTGTTCCACCAGCGCCTCGAGCAGTACCGAACTCAACATCGTGACCAGCGTCTGGAGATGCCCGGGCACGTTGTCCGGTAGCTCGGAGACGACGACCGGTGCCTCAGCCAGCTTCGCCCCGATCAGGCGGGCATTCAGGACGGTGCGCAATTCGGCGACGTCGTCTGGCTCGACCGAGCCGGGCAACTCGACGACTCGCTGCTCGACCCGACCGGTGTCGGTGATCAGCACCAGCATCAATCGGCTGGGGCTGAGCAACAGGAGTTCCATGTGCCGGACGCGTGAGCGCGACAGCGACGGGTACTGGACGACGGCCACATTGCGGGTCAGCTGCGCCAGCGCCCGGACGGCGTTGTGCAACACGCTGTCCAGATCGACCGCGCTGTCCAGAAATGTCTCGATCGCGCGGCGCTCGGCCTGACTCAGCGGCTTGAGTGCGGTTAGCTTGTCCACGAACAGCCGGTAACCCGCGTCGGTCGGCACCCGGCCGGCCGAGGTGTGGGGCTGATGGATCAACCCGTCGTCTTCCAACGCCGCCATGTCATTACGGATGGTTGCCGGAGAAACGCCCAGATTGTGGTGATCCGCGATCGCCTTACTGCCGACCGGCTCGTTCGTGGCGATGAAGTCCTCGACGATGGCACGCAGAACTTCGAGTTTGCGCTCTTCAACATTCACGTCATCGCCCCCTTCATAGCTGATCCACGACGTTCGGTGTGCTCGGAATCGAATCTGCATTCCGTGGCTACTTCTAGTTTAGTTGCTAACCGCAGGTCGCCGACGCGAACTGACGAGCACGCTAGGGTGCGATGGCTTGCGCGCAGACCCAGACCACACCGATACCGAGCATGAGCCGAGGAGTGAATTTCGTTGATCTTCAAGGCTGTCCGGGAGGGCAAACCGTACCCCGACCATGGCTTCTCGTCCCGCGACTGGGCCAACGTACCGCCACGCTCGGTCCGGCTGGACCAACTCACCACGATTAAACGAGAGCTGGCGTTGGACAAATTGCTCGACGAGGATTCAACGTTTTATGGCGACCTCTTCCCGCACGCCGTTCAGTGGGACGGTGAGATGTACCTCGAAGACGGGCTGCACCGGGCGGTTCGCGCCGCCCTGCAGCAACGACATTCCCTGCACGTCAGGGTGCTGGATCTGGACGAATTGCGGCCGACCAAGAAATAACATCAGCTGGGATCGTCGAGCACGTCCAGCAGGTCCCGCACCACCGCATCGGCCAGCAAGCGCCCGCGCTGGGTGAGGACCAATCGGCCCAGACCGAGCGCCCCCCGATCGGCCAGGCCCCAACCAACGGCCTGCTGGGCGTGCCGGGTCGCCGCCGCCGGTAACGCGGTTAGGTCGAGCCCATCGCGCATTCGCAGTTGCAGCATCACCCGTTCGGTCAATCTCGAGCGGAAGCCGAGTGTTTCCCGACCGGCCGCCGGACTCAGACCGCTGTCCAGGGCCGAGGCGTACCGGGACGGGTGTTTGACGTTCCACCAGCGGACGCCGCCGACATGGCTGTGTGCGCCCGGACCGGCGCCCCACCAATTGGCCCCGGACCAGTAGAGCTGATTGTGCCGACTCTGCGCTGCGTCGTTGGCCGCCCAGTTCGACACCTCGTACCACTGCAGCCCCTGGCGGCTCAGAAAATCGTCAGCCTGCAGGTAACGATCGGCGAGCACGTCGTCGTCCGGCGCCGCGATCGTTCCGTTTCGGACCTGGCGCGCCAACGGGGTGCCGTCCTCCACGATCAGGGCGTAGGCACTGAGGTGATCCGGCCCGGCCGACACGGCGGATTCCAACGAGACTTGCCAGTCTTCGTCGGTCTCCCCCGGGGTTCCGTAGATCAGGTCCAGGTTGACGTGTTCGAATCCAGCGGACCGGGCCTCGCCGACGGCCGCCAACGCCCGCTCCGGACGATGTTGTCGATCCAGCGTCGCCAACACCGAGGGCACGGCGGACTGCATCCCCAGTGACAACCGGGTGAAACCGGCGGTACGCAGGTGGCTGAGGTAGGCCGGCGCCACCGACTCGGGGTTGGCTTCGGTGGTGATCTCGGCGTCTGGGGCGAGGCCGAATTCGGCGCCGATCTCGGCCAGGATCAGGCCCAGATGTTCGGCCGGGAGTAACGACGGTGTGCCGCCACCGAAGAAAACCGTGCTAACCGGCGGGGTGCTGGCCGGCAGAATCTGACGGGCGAGCCTGATCTCGTTGAGCAGGGTGTCGGCGTAGGTCCCCCGAGTCACGCCCTCGCCGAGCTCGGTCGCCGTGTAGGTGTTGAAATCGCAATAGCCGCAGCGGACGGTGCAGAACGGGATGTGCACATAGAAACCGAACGGCTGCTCCCGCAGCGTGGACAGCGCCGAATACGGCAGCTGACCGTCGGCGGGCGCCGGGTCGGCGAGAGGCAACGCGGAAGGCATCCTCACAGTGTGCTCGGCCCGCTCGGCCAAACGTCATCGGCCGCGCCGACCAGCTCAGGAACCGGTGTCGACGAGCACGAAACTCGAATAGTGGTCGCCGGTGTAGTAAAGCTGGCCGCCCTGCCCGGTGATCAGCCGGCGGGCGCCCCGATCATCCGATCCCGGCGTGGTCACCGTGTATTCGTGGTAATAACCACGTGGTTCGTTGGGCAGGTGTTTCTCCAGGTTGCCGAAGACCACACCGTCCTGCGCGTACGGGTACGGACCATGCCCCACGATGAGCTGCCAGGTCTGGCGAGCCTGCGCCGGCAGCGCTGACAACGGGGTTGCGTACCGGAGCGAAGCGCTCGTCGACGCCCTCGAAGTGGGCGCCTGGTCAGTAGCCGAACTCCGTGCGGTCGAGGTGGGTTTGGCCTGCTGGGCCGGGGCGCTCGGGGTCGGCCCGCCATCGTGGCGAGCATCACCGTCGCCGCCGGATGAACCTCGTATCGCATATCCAATGACCAGGAGCAATATGAGGATCACGAGGGCCACGAGCGGACGAATGCGCCACGAAGTGCGCGCCAGGGCCATGCGCAGCAGCCTAGAGCCCGCCCCGGCCAGTCCAACGAGTAGAGGAGCACGCGTGCACGACGCGATCAGCACAGCATCTGTCCGTATCAAAGGCGCCGACGGCGACGAGATCGAGGCCTATGCGGCCAGCCCGGTTGCCGAGGGTCGTCGAGGCGGAGTGGTCTTGATCCACCACATGCCCGGATTCGATCGTTGGTCCAAGGAGGTGGCGCGACGGTTCGCCGTAGACGGCTACGACGTGATCGTGCCGAACCTGTACTGGCGGGAGGCGCCCGGCGCCGACCCGGATGATGCCGCGGCGACGTCCCGGGCGGCAGGCGGTGTGCCGGACGATCGGTTGATCGGCGACGTGGCCGGCGCCCAGGCCTACCTGCTGGCGCAGCCAAGCAGCAACGGCAAGACGGCCGTCATCGGACACTGCTCCGGGGGCCGGCACACCGTGCTCGCGGCGTGCAACCTCGCCTTTGATGGCGCGGTCGATTGTTACGGCGCGTTCGTGATCGGCACATCGCCGGAAGGGTTTCCGGCCAAGATGGTCGGCCTGGAAGATCAGCTGGAGAACTTGTCCGCGCCGCTGTTGGGACTGTTCGGAAAAGAGGACTCCTACCCGTCGCCGGACCAGGTCGCCGAGCTCGATCGCCTGCTCACCCAGTTCGGCAAGGAACACGAGTTCCACAGCTATGACAACGCCGCGCACGCGTTCTTTGCCAACGATCGACCGTCGTACAACCTCGAGGCGGCCAACGACGGCTACCAACAGATCGCCACCTTCTTCGCCCGGACGATTGGCTGACCCATGTGCACCTACAACACCGAGCGCACCCCGATCAGCGGCAGCGGCAAGGGCAAAGCGGGCTGGTTCGACCTCACTGATGCGACGGTCTATTACGACCACCCGGTACACGCCCAGGCCGCGCACACGCTGAACATCGATTTCGCGAACCCGTCGAGTGGACCGGCGGCGCGGGTAGCCGTCGAGCTGACCGCGGAATCCGCCCGCGAGCTCGTCGCCGCGATCGAACGGGCACTGCAGAACGTACCGGCGGACCTGCTTACCTGAGCCCGACCGGCACACCGCTCAGGCCGGCACGGCTTCCGCGGGCGCAGCACTCGGTTCCACCTGGTTGCTGGCCGGCCTCATCAATACCGCGATGACCAGCCCGGCGACGATCCCGGCTATCCCCGCAACCAGCATCACCAGGCTCAGGGCCGCCACGGTCGCGCCAGAGATGAGTTGGTCGAGCGCTTGTCGCTGGCCCGCCGGCGCGGCGCCGATGATCTTGCCTGCTTGACCGCCGGCCACGGCGTGCGCAACGCCGTCCACCCCGGTCACGGAATGGCCAGAAAGCCGGCTGCTGATTCTGCTTGTGAACACCGTCCCCAGCACGGCAATCCCGATGGCCAGGCCCAACTGCCGAGCGGTGTTGACCGCGCCTGCTGCCATGCCGCCGCGGCTCAAGGCCACCGAGGACATGGCCGTCGAGCTAAGCACGGGCGTGGCCATCCCGACCCCGATGCCCACCAGAATCAGCCCCGCCGTCAAGGCCGGCCAACTGGCGTCGCCACGCAGCTGAACCGACTGGAGGACATCACCGATGCCGATCAGCAGCACGCCCCCGCCGATCGCGGCCGCAGCGTACTTGCCGTGCAGCAACCGCCCGACGGCCGCGCTGGTCGCGAAGGCGGCGACGCTCAAGGCCATCCCGCCGCCAAGGCCCGCAGCGATCGGTCCGAGTCCCTTGACGGACTGCAGCCAAATCGAGGTGTAGACCAGGCCCGAAAAAGCGGCCAGGCTCAAGAAAAGCCCGGCCAACAGGGAGCCGGTGAACGTCCGATTGCGCAATAACCCGAGATCGATCATCGGCTCGCGAATCCGCTGTTCGACGATGACGAAGGCCAGCAGAGCCACTACGGCCAGCACAAAGCTGCCGATGGCCACCCCGTCGGACCAGCCGTGCTCGCCGGCGAGGATCAAACCGTAGGTCAAGGCCGCCGCGGCCACCGTGAAGGTGATCATGCCGGTCGGGTCGAGCCGGCGAGCGCGCCGCTGATCGTCCGCGCTCAGCACCCGCCAGGCCAGGAACACGGTCACCGCGCTGATCGGCAGGTTGACGAAGAAGATCCAGCGCCAGGACAGGGTCTGGGTGAGCACACCGCCCACGATCGGGCCGAAAGCAGCGGCGGCGCCGCCGATCGCACCCCAGATACCGTAGGCCGTGCCCCGATCCCGGCCCTGATAAGCCGCATTCAGCAGGGCAAACGTGGTCGCGAACATCGCCGCGCCGCCGATGCCCTGCAGGCCGCGGGCCACGATCAGCACGGTCGAGTTCGGCGCCAGCCCACTACCCAGCGAGGCCACCGCGAACAGCACCAGGCCGAGCAGGTAGATCCGGCGGTGCCCGACCCGATCAGAGATCGTGCCGGCGCCAAGCAGCAAGGCCGCCAGCGCAAGGGCGTAGATATCCACCACCCACTGCAACGAGGTGAACGAGGTCTTCAAGTTCTCGGCCATGTCCGGCAATGCGACGTTCACAATGGTCACGTCGACCAACAACATGAATGTGCCCAGACTTATCGTCACGAGCGGCCACCACTTGCGCATCAGATGTCCCTCCGTTCGAGCGCGAGTCCGTTTGTACTGCACAGCCTCCGCGCTGGGTACGACAGGAAGGCGACGATTTCGGCGCTGGCGTAGATTTCCGCCATGGATGTGAGCCAGACAGCTGCTTCCGACATTACTGACCTGCTGGACCGGCAGATCCTCCACGCGCTGCAGATCGATCCGAGGGCCTCGTTCCGCCGGATCGCCGAGGTGATCGGCACCAGCGAGCAGACGGTGGCCCGGCGGTACCGGCGGCTGCAATCCTCCGGCACCATTCGGGTCGTCGGCGCGCTCGGCCCTGCGCAGGTGGCAACCGCCTGGATGATGCGACTTCGCTCTCGACCGAGCGCGGCGTCGTCGCTGGCCGATGCGCTCGCGGCACAAGACAACGTTGCCTGGGTATCGCTGGTCGAAGCCGGCTCAGAAGTGCTGTGCTCGCTGCGAAGTCGCAGCGGCGTCGCGCAGGACGACGCGCTGCTGCAACGGCTGCCGCGGACCGCCGAGGTCCTCGGATTGTCCGCTCAGGCGGTGTTGCACATCTTCGGTGCCGGTTCGGAAGACTGGACCGGCTACGAAAATCTGCTGTCGGGCGACCAACGATCAGCCTTGCTGGCCGGGTCCGGGTCGGCACCGTTGCCGGCCGACCTCGAACGGGACCCGTCGGGTACGAGTGAATCGATCCGGTCGCTCGTCCCCGATGCCATAGATGCCCCGTTGCTGAGCATGCTGGCCGCCGATGGCCGAGCCACCCTGAAAGACCTGGCTCGTCATTGCGACTGTTCCGAGGCACGGGTAGCGCGTCGGCTGTCGTTGCTGCGCCGGGTTGGCTGGGTGCGGCTGGAAGTTGAGATTGCCACCGCGCAGCTTGGCTTCGGGACGAGCGCCTACCTGTGGCTGACGGTCGGCCCGTCCGAGCTGGATGCCGCTGGCAACGCGATGGCCGCGCACCGCGAAACGGCGTTCGTCAGCGCCGTGACCGGATCGGCGAACCTGATGGTCTCGGTCGTCTGCCGTAATCCCGCCGAGTTGTACAAGTACGTCACCAACAAGGTCTCAACCGTCGCCGGCGTCCGTCAGGTCGAGATATCGCTGACCACCAGACGGGTGAAACATGAACGCAGTCACGAACACGGTCGCCGGTTGCGGAATTGATCGAGGACGTTGTGACCAAGCCCCACTGCCCCTGACGAGCACTTGCGCTTTAAGGTCAGACGCATGAGAGCCGCCTACGCGAGCAGCATCGATCCCGAGTCTCCCCTGTCCGGCTTGACCGTCGGCGACCGACCAGACCCATCCGTGCCCGAGGGCTGGACGACGGTCCAGGTCAAGGCGGCCTCGGTCAACCATCACGATCTCTGGACCCTGAAAGGCGTCGGGATCAAGGCCGAGCAACTGCCGATGATTCTCGGCACCGACGCCGCGGGCATAGACACCGCAACCGGCGACGAGGTCGTGGTGCACGCCGTGATCACGGCCGACACCTGGACCGGCGACGACACACTGGACCCGTCCCGCACGCTGTTGAGCGAAAAGCATCAGGGGGCGCTGGCCGAGCTCGTTGCGGTGCCCAAGCGCAATCTCATCCCCAAGCCGGCCGACCTGTCCTTCGCCGAAGCCGCGTGCCTGCCGACCGCCTGGCTCACCGCGTACCGGATGCTGTTCGTGAATTCCGAGCTTCGTCCCGGTCAGACCGTACTGGTGCAGGGGGCGTCCGGCGGGGTCGCCTCGGCCTGCATCGCGTTGGGACGCGCTGCCGGTTTCCGGGTCTGGGCTACCGCTCGCACCGAGGCCAAGCAGCAGGCCGCGCTCAATTTCGGCGCCCACCAGTCCTTCGCCAGCGGGGCTCGGCTGCCGGAACGGGTGGATGCAGTGATGGAGACGGTCGGCGACGCCACCTGGTCGCATTCGCTGAGGTCGCTGCGTCCGGGTGGTCGCATCGTGATCTCGGGCGCGACGTCCGGTTTCATGCCGGCCGCGGAACTCAACCGGATTTTCTTCCTGCAACTGCAGGTCGTCGGTTCCACGATGGGCACCAAGTCCGAGCTGGGGGACGTCATCGCGTTCATGCAGGCCAGCGGATTGCGGCCGTTCATCGACCAGACCTTGCCGCTGGACGATATTGGCGACGGTCTTCGGGCGATGAACGACGGTGCGGTGCTGGGCAAGGTCGTCGTCACGTTCTGAGGACGACCTTGCCCGGGGGTGCTACTCCGGGTCAGGGGCGAGCCGGACGACCATCTTGCCGGTGTTCGCTCCGCTGAAGAGACCGAGCAGGGCGCCGGTGGCCTGGTCCAGGCCCTCGACTACGGTTTCGCGCGCCTGCACTTCGCCGGACTCCAGCCAACCCCGAACCTCCGGGATCATCTGCTTCCACAGGTGACCGTAGGAGGAAACGATGAAGCCCTGCAGCGTCAGCTGCTTGCCGATCGCTTGACCGAGGTTGTTCGGGCCGGGCGCCGGCTCGGTGAAGTTGTAGGTGGAAATGCCGCCACACAGGGCCACCCGCCCGAACGGGTTGAGGGCCGTGAGGGAAGCTTCGAGGTGCTCGCCGCCGACATTGTCGAAGTACACGTCGATGCCATCGGGTGCCGCCTTGGGCAGCTGCTCGCTGACCGGGCCGTCGTGATAGTTGAACGCGGCGTCGAAGCCGATCTCTGTCAGCCAGGTCACCTTGTCGGCCGATCCGGCGCTACCGATGACCCGACCTGCACCTTTGAGCTGGGCGAACTGCCCGACCAGGCTGCCCACCGCACCGGCTGCGCCGGAGACGAATACCGTCTCACCCGGTTGGAACTTCGCGACTTCCAGCAACCCGACCCAAGCGGTCAGACCGGGGCCGCCGAGGGCGCCGAGATACACCGACAGCGGCAGGCCGTGGCCGAGCGGTTCGATCCGGCGCGCTTGCCGTTCCGGAAGCAACGCGAATTCCCGCCACGACTGCTGGTGGCTGACCAGCGTGCCGACTGGGACCTGGGCCGTTCCGGACGCGACGACCTCGCCGACAACCGAGCCCTCCATGACCTGGTTGAGCTGCCAGGGCGGGCTGTAGGACTCGACGTCGTTCATCCGGCCACGCATGTAGGGGTCCACCGACATCGCGATGTTGCGAACCAGCACCTCACCCGGGCCCGGGTCGGGCAGCTCGTTCTCGACGATGGTGAAGTCCTGGGGCGTGGGCGTGCCCTGCGGCCGGTTGACCAGGTGAACCTCACGAGAAATGGTGGGCACAGTTCAGTCCTTTCGGGAACGGTGGAGGTTACTTCTTGGCGGTTTCGGGCGCATCCGAGGTCGACAAGGCGGCAATGAATGCTTCTTGGGGCACCTCGACGCGGCCCACCATCTTCATTCTCTTCTTGCCTTCTTTTTGCTTTTCCAGCAGCTTCCGCTTACGCGTAATATCGCCGCCGTAGCACTTGGCGAGCACGTCCTTGCGGATTGCCCGGATGGATTCGCGAGCGATCACCCGCGAGCCGATCGCGGCCTGGATCGGCACCTCGAACTGCTGGCGCGGGATCAGCTCGCGCAGCTTGGTGGTCATCATCGTGCCGTACGCATAGGCCTTGTCCTTGTGCACGATGGCCGAGAACGCGTCCACCGGCTCGCCCTGCAGCAGAATGTCCACCTTGACCAGGTCCGCCGCCTGTTCGCCGGCGGCTTCATAATCCAGGCTGGCGTAACCGCGGGTACGGGATTTCAATGCGTCGAAGAAATCGAAGATGATCTCGCCCAGCGGCAAGGTGTAACGCAGTTCGACCCGGGTCTCGGACAGGTAGTCCATTCCCATCAAGGTGCCGCGCCGGGTCTGGCAGAGCTCCATGATGGCACCGATGTATTCGCTGGGGGCGATGATCATCGACTTCACGATCGGCTCGTAGATATCGGCGATCTTCTGCCCGGAGGGCCAGTCCGACGGATTGGTGACCACGAACTCGCGGCCGTCCTCGAGCACGACCCGGTTGACGACGTTGGGCGCGGTGGAAATCAGGTCGAGGCCGAATTCACGCTCCAACCGGTCGCGGGTGATTTCCAGATGCAGCAAGCCGAGGAACCCACAGCGGAAGCCGAAACCCAGCGCGCCGGAAGATTCGGGCTCATAGACCAGCGCCGCGTCGTTCAAGCGAAGGCGATCCAGGGCGTCACGCAGCAGCGGGAAGTCGGAACCGTCGATCGGGAACAGGCCCGAGTACACCATCGGGTTCGGATCCCGGTAACCCCCGAGCGCCTCGGTCGCGGGCTTGGCCGCATCGGTGACCGTGTCGCCGACCTTGGACTGACGGACGTCCTTCACCCCGGTGATCAGATAGCCCACCTCGCCGACCCCCAGGCCCTGGGAGACGACCGGCTCGGGCGAGATCACGCCGACTTCGAGCAGTTCGTGCGTCGCGCCGGTGGACATCATCTTGATCTTCTGGCGGGGCGAGATCTTGCCGTCGATGACCCGGACATAGGTGATCACACCGCGGTAGATGTCATACACCGAATCGAAGATCATTGCGCGGGCCTGCGCATCCGCGTTGCCCACCGGGGCTGGCACATCACGGCAGATCTTGTCCAGCAGCGCTTCGACGCCCTGACCGGTCTTGGCCGACACCCGCAGGACGTCGTCGGGTTCGCAGCCGATGATGTGTGCGATCTCGGCGGCATACAGATCGGGCTGGGCCGCGGGCAGGTCGATCTTGTTGAGCACCGGGATGATCTGCAGGTCGTTCTCCAGGGCCAGGTAGAGGTTGGCCAGGGTCTGGGCCTCGATCCCCTGCGCGGCGTCGACCAGCAGCACGGCGCCCTCGCACGCGGCCAGGCTGCGGCTCACCTCATAGGTGAAGTCCACGTGGCCGGGAGTGTCGATCATGTGCAGGGTGTAGTCGACGAAGTCGGACGGCGCCTCGCCGCCCACTCGCCACGGCATGCGTACGTTCTGGGACTTGATCGTGATGCCGCGTTCGCGTTCGATGTCCATCCGGTCCAGGTACTGAGCCCGCGCCTGGCGCGGGTCGACAACACCGGTCAACCGCAGCATCTGGTCGGCGAGCGTCGATTTGCCGTGGTCGATGTGCGCGATGATCGAAAAGTTGCGAATGCGCTCAGGCGGTGTGTTGCCAGGCGGGCTGGGGATGGCGGGCACAGGTCACTTTCTGCTGACTGATCGAAACGGCGTCTTTGCGTGCCCTATTCTCCCACGTTAAGGCGTCTCCCAGCGCGACGCGTCGGCCAGAGCAACAAGCCGTCCCGCAATGGATGCGAGGATGTGGGCATGAGCCAACCCACTGACTCCCGTGCCGTCATCGAATACAAGGTCCCGGCCACCAAGCTGCGCGCCGGCGACCTGGTTAACACCTCCCCCGGCAACGAGGACGACTGGCAGCAGGTGATCTCGGTGCACACGGCCGAGCGGCCAGGCGGGGATGGTTCCGCCGGCGCGGACAGCGACGGCCTGGCCGACCTGATCGCCGAGGTGGGCGACCGATACGTTGCCGTGCAGATGACCGACGTCGCACCGGTGGACAGCCCCGTCTACCTGCAGGACGGCGCCGCGATGGCGTACGGGCTGGACGGCAGCGGCGATGTGCCGGTCACCGAGCTGCTGTCCAATTCAGAATCGGTGCGGACGTTCCTGTACACCCGATTCGAGCTGGTCACCGTCCGCTCGTAGCGAGTACGCACGGCTCGTAGCGAGTACGCACGGCTCGTCGCGAGTGCACACGGCTCGTCGCGAGTACGAACGGCTCGTCGTGAGTGCGCACGGCCAGGCCAACGCCGGTGATTTTGGCGGCGGAGTGCCGCGCTGGTAACCTGGCGAGGTTGTGCACGCTGGTCCGGTTAGGTCCGGTACGGCTCGGCACAGTTACTATCCAAGGCACAGACCCGTCCAGTACGTCCGACAATCTTTGAGGCATCTTCGTGGCGAACATCAAGTCCCAGATCAAGCGGATCAAGACCAACGAGGCCGCTCGGTTGCGCAATAAGAGCGTGAAGAGCTCGCTCAAGACCGCGGTGCGTTCCTTCCGTGACGCTGCCGAGGCAGGCGACAAGGACAAGGCGACGACCGCGATGCTGCACGCGGCGCGGCAGCTCGACAAGGCCGTGAGCAAGGGCGTCATCCACTCGAACCAGGCCGCCAACAAGAAGTCGGCGATGGCTCAGCGCACCAACGCCCTCTGACGTTTCAACCCGGAACTCGCGGCAAGCAGCCCGGACGGCAGCTTTCGTCGCTGGTGCCGTGACGCCGATTCAGTAACTCGGCATCCTTAGCTCCAACTCGAACGCCGACCGCTACGCGCGGCCGGCGTTTCGTGCTTCAGCGACCTCTCGCACCGCCGCTTCGAGCGCGTATTCGGCGTTCGCGGCGGCACCTTTGACGTCAGCGTTCAATCGGGCCACGGTGCCGAGCGCGTATTGCAGCGCCGGTTCGGACCAACCGGTGGCTTGCCCGCGAGCGCGGCGCACTTTCCACGGCGGCATGCCCAGTGCGGGAGCAAGCTTGAACGGATCCCCCGGTCCGGCCGCCATGACGCGGGCGACCGAACGGACTCCGTCGGCGATGGCATCAGCGATGACCACGGTCGGCACGCCCACGTTCAGGGCCCAGCGCAGGTTTTCCAGAGCACCGGAGACATTTCCGACGACCGCCTGATCGGCCACCGCGAATCCGGTCACTTCCGCGCGTCCCCGGTGGTATTCGGCCACCGCCTTGGCGTCGATCGACCCCCCGGTGTCACCGACGAGCTGCGCGGCGACGGCCGAGATCTCGCGTAGGTCGCTTCCAACTGCGCCCAGCAAAGCACTCGCCGCGTCGCCGGTGATGCGTCCGTGAAAGCGCCGCACCTCGTTGCGCAGAAAGGTCATTCGCTCGTCGGGCTTGGTGAGCTTGGCGCAGGTGATCGTCTGCCCGGCGGCTTTGCGAACGCCGTCGAGAATCGCCTTGCCCTTCGCCCCGCCGAGATGCTGAACCACGATGCTGGTCTCGGGGTCCGTTTCGAGCAGTACCGGCAACACCGCACTTGCGGTTGCGGCGGTGATGTCTTGGGCCGAACGCAGGACGAGCAGCCGGCGACCGCCGAACAAGGACGGGCTCAACAGTTGCAGCAAGTCGACCGAGTCGGTCGCTGCCCCGTCCCGTTCGTGCACCTCGACATCGGGGTGCAGCCGGGACGCGTCGGCGACGAGATCTTCGAGCGCGCGGCTGACCAGGAACTCCTCGTCGCCGACCACAAGGGTGAGGGCCGCCGGTGCGTCGTCGTCAACCACGGGGTCATCGTGCCACGAATCGCCCGGTCCGGATGACGTCGAGTCCGCCACCCGATCTGATCGTTGTGTCGCACCGATTTCAGCCCCGATGTATCACACTGTTGTCCGAGGTCTCGTTGCTGACAGTGGTAACCGGGGGAGGGGCCATGGACGGAACGACGGCGGGAAACGCAGCGGCTGATACTGGTATCGAGACCGCGCGCGAGGTAGGAGATCTGGCCGGCGAGGCGGTGGGCACCCGGCCGGCAGCCGGGCGGCCACCGCGGAAGTTGGTCATCTGTCTGGACGGTACGGGTCAGCAGATAGGCTCGCCGGCCCAGCCGACCAACGTGGCCAAGATCTTCCAGATGCTCGACTTGACCGATGCAACGCGACAACTCGCCTATTACGACCCAGGCGTCGGCACACTGCCATCCACTACGGCGCGCGGGAAGCTGGCCCGAGCCATGTCGCGCGTCATGCAGCTCGCGTTCGGCTGGGGGCTGCGGACGAATCTCTCGCAGGCCTACGTCTGGCTGATGCAGCACTATCAGCCCGGCGACGAGATCTACATCTTCGGATTCAGTCGGGGGGCCTACACCGCCCGGGCGCTGGCGGGCATCTTGACGCGTCCGGGCCTGCTGCGACCGGGCTCGGACAATCTGGTCGACTACGCGATCCGCGAATACGCCACCAACCGCAGGGTCGATGACGATCACAAGCAACGCCGAAACGGGATCGAGGCGTTTTCCGACGCCTTCTGTTGGGGTACCGAGCGGAACCCGCTGTTCCCGGCAGGCTGGATCGGACCGGCGCACCACGAGGACTGGCATTGCGTTCCGGTGACCTACATGGGCGTGTGGGACACCGTCGAAGCGACTGGATTCATGGGATTCGGGCGTTTGAAATGGCCGTTTACCTATCAGCTGTTCAACGTGCAGAAGATTCGGCACGCGGTCTCTATCGACGAACACCGCCGCCCGTACAAGCAACTCCTCATCGCCCCGCGCCCGACGGTGCAAGAAGTGTGGTTCGCCGGCGTGCATTCCGATATCGGCGGCACGTTCGACGACGACCCGGCGCTGGCCGAGATCGCACTCAAGTGGGTGGTGGACGGCGTGGTGGACCAGCTCATCTTGCGTGACGGGGCGTATGCGCAGCGGTGCGCGTCCGCCGCCGAGGCCTACACCGGCAAGCTGCATCAGATGGGTCGGATCTGGGACGTCATGGGCGTGCGGAAACGCGTGATTCCCGAAGGCGCCGGCATACATCAGACAGTGATGCAGCGATTCGCACAAAAGGATCTCGACTACCGACCAAAACTGCCGCGGCAATATTCCGTCAGCGAATAGGCCGACTACCCCGCCGCATTTCGCCACTTCTCGGGTGCAGTCTGACCCGGAAATCCAAAGGGCTCCTCGCCCAACGATCATCAGGTTTCGCAGCCTGATCTTCTCGTCGAGCGAGGAGCGCCTTTACTTTCTCACCATGTGGCGCCCGTGATACCAACTAGTCTAGATTGGCCATCTTTACGCTATTTCCACCACGATGTGGGTATTGGCGGTGTGAGCGCCGGGAGCAGCCGGGCTTTCACTTTCTGCTCGTAGGCGTAGGCGTATCCGAGCAATTTCGGCTCGCTGAACGCCTTGCCAACGAACCCGATGCCGACCGAGATGCCGCTGGCGTTGACGCCACCTTGAACGAGCATGTCCGGGTATCCCGAAAGTGCCGACATGTCGTTGCCGGCCGCGGTCGGGCGGACGAGGGCGTCGAGGTGGTTGTCCTTCATGATCTTGTCGAGCGCAGCACGCATCTTGGCGGGTCCTTCTTGTGCCGCGAGCAGGTAGTCCGCGTCCGTCATCGCGCCGCGAGTCGTTTCGGTCTGCAGCCGGGTGAGTACCTCGGGTGCTATGCCGAAGCCCGGTTGCGAGCTGGCGGCATAGACATCGGCATGCGACTTGACGGCCACATCCGGCCGGTAGGTCGCCAAGTACTGACCGAGAAGTGTCTTGAACTCAGTTTCCGACACGATCGGGTAGTACTGCGCGCGCAGAGCAAGCGCATCTGCAGGCAGGGCGAGGTTGTCAACGACGGTGGCACCCAGTTCTTGCATGGATTTCACGGCAGCGTCCATTACCGGCGCATTGGTCGCGCTGACGTAATTGCGAAGCACACCGATCCGGGCACCCTTGAGCGCGTTTTTCTGCAGGTACTTGGTGTAGTCGCTGGGTATCTTTCCGATGCTGGCCTTCGTCGCCGGGTCTGCTGGGTCATACCCGGCAAGGGTGTTGAGCACCAAGGCGGTGTCGGTAACGGTCCGGGTCAACGGTCCGGGGCTGTCGAACGTCGACGAGAACGGGATGACGCCCGCACGGCTTATCAATCCGAGGGTGGGTCGCAAACCTGCCAGCGATTCGGCATCTACCGGACCGCGAATCGAGCCGCCGGTGTCGGTGCCGACGGCGAGGACGCCGAAGTTGGCAGCAATCGCAGCGGCCGGGCCGCCGCTCGAGCCGGCCGGTGAGCGCGTCAGGTCATAGGGGTTGAGCGTCTGGCCACCGGCCGAGCTGTATCCCGCTCGTCCACCGTGGGCCCACTCGTCCATGTTGCCCTTGCCAAGAATGATCGCGCCGGCGTCACGGAACTTCTTGGCGATCGCGGCGTCCGTCGAGGGAATCGGGCTGATCAGCGTCTTCGAGCCACCGGTAGTCGGCATGTCTTTTGTGTCGATGTTGTCCTTGAGGATCACCGGAATACAGTGCAGCGGCCCGACGTGCCCGTGCGTGCGCTTGTATTTAGCGTCCAACGCCTTGGCCTGGGCCTTGGCATCGGTGGCGACCGAAATCAGGGAATTGATAGCCGGGCCTTGGTTCTCGTAAGTCATGATGCGGGTCAAGTAGCCGTCGATCAGCTCAGAACAGGTCAGATCGCCGGATTTGAACGCCTGATGGATCGAGGCGACCGTTGCCTCTTCCAGCGTGAAACCTCGGGACTTGTTGGGGTGCGCCGAGGCGGTGGCGGGAACGACCAGCAGCGCAATAGCTGCCACCGCGGCACCCGCATAGACAACGGGATTACGTCTGAACACAAGGGCTCCTAGTCCTAAGAAATGGTTGGGAGGGAGATGTGAGGACGTTAAAAATGGCCCGTTTCGGCCATGTGTCCAGCGCGTTAAACGCGGAATTCTTGCCGCTCGCCTGCTCCGTAGACCGTTGGCGTTTAGCTGTCTACGTTGACGGTGTCAAGGGCTTCGTTCACCAGGAACTCCTGGTCCCCGACGACGAGCGTGAGCGGGAGCAATTCAACGGTTGCCGCCACCGCAACGTCGTCGCAGGCCGATGAAACGGCGGAGCCCGGGCGCCGGCAGCGTCTGCCGTGGGATGTACGACCGGGCGCAGGCCGGCACCAGCGCTCACGACGGCAATATCGCCGTCAAGGTCGGTCCGGCGTACCAGCACGCCCAGCTGGCTCAGCGCAGTCAGCAACAATGGCGATGGGTGGCCGTAATCGTTGTCGCGACCGACCGAGACCAGCGCCAGCGACGGGTTCACCGCGCGGAGGAACGCCGGGTCTGAATATGCACTGCCGTGATGCGGGACCTTGAGGATGTCGGCCCGCAAGTCCTGGCCGGACTCAAGCAACGCGTCCTGCGCCTCGACCTCGGCGTCGCCCGGCAGCATGATTCGACGCCCGTGAATTGTTGCCCTGAGCACGAGCGAGGAATTGTTGGGATCCGACCTGGTGCCGCTGAAGGCCTTGGCCGGCCCGAGTACATCCAGGCGCACCTCGTCCGGCCCGCGCCCGACCACGATGGTCTGCCCGGTGGACGCAGTGTCCATGCGGCCGGCGGCTGGACCCAACGCCTTTTCGACCAGCTGGTACCCGCTGGCCGGCTCGATCAAGGGCGACGTAAGGGTCCGGCCAACGGTCCGCTGGTGCAGCACGCCGACCAAGCCTGCGACATGATCGAGATGAAAGTGGGTCAGCACCAGCAATGGAATCCGGGTCACCCCGAGTTGGCGCAGGCAACGATCGGGCGAGATGGACTCAGGTCCGGCGTCGACCACGATGGCTGCATGCGGGCCGGCCCTGATCGCGAGCGAATCCCCCTGGCCCACATCGCAGGCGACGATCAGCCAGCCGTCGGGGGGCCAGCGACTGACCACGGCGCGAATGGGTATCTGAACGACGAGGGCCACGACGACGGCCAGTGCGGCCAACGACCGAACCGAGGCGCGTCGACACCCAGCCAGCAGCAACAAGGCGCAGGCGGTAAGGGCGAAGCCGCCGGTCACGCCGGCGGGCCATGGCACCGACGCCCCCGGGATCGTCCCGCAGCGTTCGGCCACCCAGATCAACCAACGGCACGGCCAACCAGCCAGCTGGGCAAACAGCACGCCGGCAGGCAGCCACAAGACCGACATCGTGGCGGCCAGCACGCCGAGGACCGTGGCCGCTCCGACGACCGGCTCGGCCAGCATGTTGGCCGGGATAGCGACCAAACTGATGCGCCCGCTGAGGCCCACGATGAGCGGCATCGTCACGACGTGGGCGGCGGCAGCAACCGCGAACGGCTCGGCCACGCCGACCGGCAGCCGCCTCGACAATGCAACCGCCCAACCTGGCGCGAGCAGCATCAGTGCGGCCGTGGCCGAGACCGAAAGCGCAAAACCGAGGTCGAGGGCCAGCGCCGGTTGCCAGCACAGCAAGATCAACACCGCGGCGGCCAGCACCGGCACGCCGGCACGTTGCCGTCCGGTGGCCAGCGCGGCAAGCCCGATCGCCGCCATCACGGCCGCCCGCAACACGCTCGGCGACGGCCGTGCGACCACGACGAAGGCGACCAGCAGTACGGCGCCGACGAGCGCGATCGTCCGCGGTGACGCCCGCATCCGACGCAGCACCAGAGCGGCAGCACCGATGACGATGGAACAGTTGGTCCCGCTGACCGCGACCAGATGGGTGAGGCCCGCGACCCGGAATCGATCCGCCAGTACCGGATCGAGCTGGCTGGTGTCGCCGACCACCAGACCCGGCAGGAGGCCGCGCGGGAGTGCGGGCAACGACGCGGAAGCCTGGCGCAGGCCGTCCCGCACCCGACCGGCGCCCCGTTGCCACCACGGCGGCCGGCCGATCAGCTCCGGGTCCGTACGTTCTGACAGCGTTGCCGTGAGCAGATCGCCGGGCAGCGGCGGCGAGAGCCGGGCGTCGAGCCGCACGCGTTGGCCCGGCAATATCTGCTGCCAGGCGTTGGCCGGCCCTAGCACCAGGACCGCGCCACCAAGCCGGTGCCGCTGCCCGGACACGGTCACCGCCAGCAGGCGCGCCTTGACCGCAGCCCGGGGTGCACCACCGGTACCGCCGGCGGCCAGTGGCCTGGGGTCGGCCGTCACCACCAGCTCAGCGCTCACCTCGGTTCGAGCCGCGGCCAGCGTCGCCACCGGCGAACTCTGGGCGTTGTGCAGCCGAACAGCCAGCGGCAGCAACAGCACCCCGGCCAACAGCAGCGCGAAGACCAGCGCGTGCAGCGGTTCCAACCGTCGATGCAATCGCAGCAGAAACAGCAGAACGACGCCGGCAAGCAGCAGCGACAAGCCCGCCGCCGCGACGCTCGGACCCGAGTGCCCCAAGCCCCAGATCATTGTTGCCCAACCGGCCAATACGGCCAGCGCCAGCCGCAGATCCGGCCGAGCCGCGGCGGCGGTGTGGTTCGGCGGGGCTGGGGTCACTCAGACGACGCTAGGAGCGCGAACGCCCGGTAACCCCAGCCGTGCGGAATCTGTGGACAGCCATCGGAGCTGTGGACAAGCGAACCGATGGGGCTGCCATCAGCGATAAACCGAGATATCCGACGAACCGATTACGGCTTCTGCAGCACGCCGATCAGACCATGTTGCTCGTCGGCGATCCCGGCGCTGAAGACAATCGCATCCGGGCCGCCGAAGGTGGCCGTGCCGCGGACGAGCGTCCACAAGCCCGGAATCACCAGCGGGCGGCCAGTGTGGCTATTTCTGAGCTGGCCGTCGATGTCACCGTCGAAACGGCCGTGCCGGTCGGCGTCGATGACATTGATCCGACCGTCGCCGAAGTTTCCGACCAGCAGGTCGCCGGCCAGCTTTCCCCAGCTCGCGGGCGCGATTTCAAGTCCCCACGGCGCGTTGAGGCTTTGTTTCGACGCGACTCGGTTGATCAATTTTCCGTCCGGCGTGAATTCGTCGACGAAGCCAAGGCCGCGGCCGGCCAGATTGCGTCCCGTGGCTTTGTCTACCTTCGCGTAGGTCACGAACACCTTGCCGTTCAGAGTGGCTACGCCGAACGGTGAATAGCCCTTCGGTAGCCGTCGGTCGGCGAACGGGTAATGCGATCGGGGTTGCCGTGTGAAGTTGGCATTGAATACGTCGATGCGGCCTTGCCCGAAGTTGGCGGCGTAGAGCTGCGGACCGGCCTTGGCCGTGGCCAGCGCCAATCCGGTGTAAGAAGCGCCCGGCACCGTGGCCTTCGTTTCCGCGTTGCCGAGCAGCGGATCGACGACCGGGCTCCAGGCCTCGATACGTCCGGTGATCGTGGAGAAGATGAAGCGCGCCGGGCTGGCACCGGCACCGGTACCGAGCACGAAGCCGGTGCCCGGATTGAAGACCTGCCCGGTCGGCAGCTCCGGCTTGTCCGGGAAGGTGACCCGTACGGTCGGGACCTTGGCGGCCACGCCCGAGCCTGGCGCCGAGGTGTAAAGCGTCGACGTGTCGGTGCCGGTGTTGGCCGACCAGAGCGGGGTGGTGGGACCTAACGCCAGTCCCCAGGGGTTGACCAGGTCGGGGTCTACGAGCGAAGCACCCTCGCTGGCCAGGTCCGACACCAGATTGACTTGGGTGACCGCGTTCCGACGGTCATCGTGATGGGATCGACCGGGACCATGGTGCGAACTGTCTGCCAGCGCCGACACGGGCGCGACGAGGCCGAGCACGAGAGCCGATGTTGTCGCCGCGACGATGACCGCCGGACGATTCGGGCGACGAACATCGCGGATGGGACGGTGAAACGCGAACATAGCGACCTCCCAGAGACGAAGTGACGTCCGCACTACGTATCCGGGAAGCATTCGGTTCAGTGAGAATTCACAGTGACGGCAATTATCGGCGCCGCCGTATGTAGCTGATGCCCGCCACGATTAAGGCGATCAATACGAAGAGCACGACGTGATGCGGCCATCCCCCGTCAGCGGTCTGCATGAATCTCCTTTGCAATCGTGGACGATTCACGGTCGGCCGGCCATTGCCGGCTCGCCCAGCGACCGCCCAGATAAGGTTTTCGGGCGTAGTCGAGGCGAAGCCGTCCGGGACGGGTTGCGATGAACTGGCCGAACACCGTCTCGAATACGTCCTCACCTACGGGCAATCGAACGATCATCGCCGTCGGGTCCGCGCTGGGTTCTCGATTCTCGACCACCGGCAACCAGTCGGCCCACACCTCGGCGGGGGTGCCGCTCAGGCTGGCATCGAGCCGGGCCGCCGGCGGCGGGAACCACGGCGGCAGATCGTCGCCGGACAACAGTCCGCGGGGGGTGAACAGATACTGCCCGGGCTCGAGTTCGCAGGACACCAGGTTCGCACCGTCCCAGCGCCACCAGGTCAGCGCATCGGGAGTGAACAGGACGAGGTTGAAGCTAGCCATCGGGGTTACGTCGATGGCCGCCGGCCACCGCCGCAAGTCCCTAACCGCGAGCAGTGGCAGCGCGCCTCGACTCACCGCACCGGCCAGCGCCACCCGCCGTTCCGCTCGATTCAACACGACCGCGGTGACGCCGGATTCAACGTCCGACGCGCACCAGGTGCCCCCGCCGAGTTGGTCGCGACCACCGATCACGCCCGGTTGATCCGGCCACCAGTTGTCGGGTTCATCGAACGTGCGGCTGGCCAACTCGTCGCGCAGCGCCAAGATCTGAATCGGCACCGAGTCGCCGGGGTCGGACGAGTCGCTTGGTTCGGTCGGGAGCGTCGACCGAGCGGGCGACCAGCGACAGACCACGGTGCACATTCGTCGGACTTTACCCACCCCGCGAGTCCTATTGACGCGTACCGAGACTGGGGATACGTTCGGCATCTTGACCGGCCGGACGGTCGGAGTTGCAGGACTTCGGCGCGCTGTCGACAAGACGCATACCGTGTCGCTGTCCGCTGCCACCCAAGCCGTGGAGGCGCACGATGATGACTCGCGAGCAGGCCCTAGCCGAACTCACCGGACCCGGTGGGTCGTTCGAGATCGCGACCCAGGACATCCGCGGTGTGCCGATGCGGGCCTATTCGGTTCACCCGCACACCCTGCGTGACGTCCTCGTCGACAGTCGTGACTACGGCTCGCGGGAATACCTCGTGTACGACGAGGACCGATACACCTTCGAAGAGACGTTTCAGATCGTCAGCGGTCTGGCCAACGAATTGGTGTCGGCCTACGGAATCAAGCAGGGCGACCGGGTGGCCGTCGCGATGCGTAACTATCCCGAATTCATTTTCTTCTTCTGGGCCATTGCCAGCATCGGTGCCATCGTCGTCCCGCTGAACGCCTGGTGGACGGCCGACGAGCTGACCTACGGGATGGAAGACAGTGGCGCGGTCTTCCTGGCCGCCGACCGGGAGCGCCTCGAACGCATGCGTGATCTGCTGCCCGGATTCGGGTTGCGGGGCGTGATCTCGGTGCGCGTCGACGCCGACGTCGAGGGAGTCGAGAAGTGGGCGGACGTCCGCGCCAGGCTCTCGACCAGTGCTCAGCTGCCCGCAGTTGACATCGCCCCGGACGATGACGTCACGATCCTGTACACCTCCGGTACCACCGGACGTTCCCGCGGCGCAGTGCACACCCATCGCAATCACATCACCAACCTGCTCAACACCAGGCTGGGCGGCGCGGTCGGCGCGCTGATGGCCGGCGTGCAGCCAGACCCGGCGGCCCCGCCTGCGGCCGGGCTCGCCACCATGCCGATGTTCCACATCAGCCAGCTGTCCTCGATCTACATCAGCGCCGCGACCGGAACGAAGATCGTGCTGATGTACAAGTGGGATCCCGAGGTCGCGCTGGAACTGATCGAACGCGAGCGGGTGACCTCGTTCGGCGGCGTTCCGATGCAGGTCAACGGCGTGTTCAACTCGCCGGACCTGACCAAACGCGATCTGTCCAGCCTGGTCTCCATCGGGTTCGGCGCCGCGGCCGTGCCCCCGGAACGGGTGATGCGGGTGCAGTCCCTGTTCGGCGGCAAGGTCAGTACCGGCACGGGCTACGGCATGACCGAGGCAACGTCGGCCGTCACCGTGATTGGCGGCCAGGAATACTGGGATTTCCCCAACAGCGTTGGCAAGGCCACGCCGGTCAACGAGGTGAAGATCGTCGACGACGAGGGCAACGAGGTCCCACTCGGCGAAACCGGCGAGCTCTGGGCGCGCGGGCCGAACATCGTGCACGGTTACTGGAACAAGCCTGACGACACCGCCCGCGCCTTCTCCGACGGATGGCATCACAGCGGCGATGTGGCGCGGATGGATGAGGAAGGCAGAGTCTTTCTCGTCGACCGGATCAAGGACGTCGTGATCCGGGCGGGCGAGAACGTCTACTGCGGCGAGGTCGAGGCTGCCCTGTACGACCACCCGGCCGTACACACCACGTCGGTTATCGGTTTGCCGCACGAGGATCTCGGTGAAGAGGTCGTCGCCGTCGTTCGACTGGTCGATGGTGCTCAGGTCAGCGCCGAGGAATTGCAAGCACACGTCGGACAAAAGCTGGCGTCGTTCAAGGTTCCGAGCACGATCCTGTTCATCGAGGACGATGTGCCGCGCACCGCGACCGGGAAGGTGCTCAAGCGGGCGCTGCGAGACCAGATGAAAGAACAGCTCGGCCGCTAGTCGGACGGGACGCCGCGGCCGTTAGGTACCGCGGCGTCCGTTCCGGTAGTCGTCCGTTCCGGTAGTCGTCCGTACCGATGGGTTAGACGAGGCGACCTTCGCTGTCGAAGCCGTCCGGTCCGTCCACCGACAAACTGCCGTCGCCGAACAACTCCTCGCGGCGGCTCTTGTAGAACGGGATGAGCTCGTCCGACGGCGTCTGCCGGATCTTCTTGGCCGTCGGTGACTGCAGCGCCATGGTGTCCAGCATGGCTGCGGTTTTGTGCAGCTCTTTCATGCCGGCTAGCTCGAGGCCCGTATTCACAATCCGTTTCTGTGCCGCCAGCAACTGCCAATCGATTTTGGTCAACCGTTTCATGAATCCGGTGACCTCAGCGTCGAGTTCGTCGGCCGGGAGCGCTTTGAGAATCAGGCCGATCTTGGCCGCGTCGGCGGCGGTGATGCTGTCCCCGGTGAACAGCAGCCGCTTGGCCCATTGGGGCCCGACGTGAAAAAGCCACATCGGCACCGCGGGTGTTCCCATGTCGCGCACCGGCGGGTAGCCGAATCTCGCGTCGTCGGCGGCGTAGACGATGTCACACATGAACACGAGTTCGGTGCCGCCGGCCAGGCACCGTCCATGCACCTTGGCGACCACCGGTTTCTGCAGGTCGGGAATGAGTCGCATGACGCGCCGGCCACGGGTGATCCGGGCGACGGTCGCGGCCGGGTCGTCCTCGTTGACCGATTCGACGCGGATGTCGTGCAGGTCGAAGCCGGCCGAGAAATCGATGCCATTCGCCGATATCAACATGGCGTGCACGTCGGGGTCGCGATCGGCCTCGAGCAGGCAGGTTTCCAATTCCGCCATCAATGCCTGCGACAGCGCGTTGCGCTTTTGCGGGCGGTCGAGCGCGAATTCGACCCAGCCGTCGTGTTTCTTGGTCTCGATATCGGTCATGCGTTTGCACCCACCTGCGGCAGAATATCGCTGGCGATGAGCTCGATCTGGTCCAGATCATCGAAGTCCATCAGCTGGAGGTAGAACGTAGTCACGCCGATCTCGGTGTACCGGCCGATCTTGTCGACGATCTCGGCCGGTGTCCCACCGAAGGCGTTCTTACGCAGGCTCTCGGCCCTGGCCAACTGCGCATCCGCTCGACGCTGGATGTCGGCATCGGTACGTCCGACGCAGCCGGTCTGCTCGACCGAGTACGTCATGGACTCCGGCGCCCGACCGGCCGCTTCGACGGCGGCCCGAATTCCGGAGAACACCGCTTGGGAGTCTTCGACGGTTTTGAACGCCACGTTGTATTCACTGGCGAAACGCGCTGCCAGCGCGGCCGAGCGACGTTTGCCCTGGCCGCCCATGATGATCGCCGGGCGGGTCGCCTGCACCGGCTTGGGAAGCGCGGGCGAATCGACGATCTGGTAGTACTCCCCGGAAAAGTTGTAATTCTCACCGAGCGGGGTCGTCCAGAATCCGTCGATGATTTCGATCTGCTCGGCGAACCGGTCGAATCGCTCCGGCAACTCTGGGTACGGCATGCCGTAGGCCGCGTGCTCGGCTTCGTACCAGCCGGCGCCGAAGCCCAGCTCCGCGCGCCCGCCGCTCATCTGGTCGACCTGGGCGACCATCAACGCGAGCTGACCGGGGTGCCGGAAGGTGGCCGGCGTAAGCATCGTGCCGAGCCGAACACGTTTGGTTTCGCGAGCCAGCGCGCCCAAGGTCAACCAGGCATCGCTGGTGCCGATCAAAGCCTGGTCGCTGGGCTTGCCGATGCGCAGGTAATGATCGGATCGAAAGAATGCGTCGAATCCAGAATCGTCGACGGCTTGCGCCATACGGACGATCTGGTCGTAGGTCGCGCCCTGCTGAGGCTCGCACGACACCCGGATTTTTATCGGAGAACTGCCCGTCATCTGATCCCTGTCTTTCGCTGCGGTGCCGTTGAGTGAAGCTCAGACGGCAAGATGTTCAACTGGTCGACTCGGCGGCAACATTGCTGGACGCCCGCGATTAATCGTCGCGTCCCTCGCGTACATACTGGCCGCAATTCAGCGTCCTGAACACGTCGGATGTCTCACTAATCTGCGGCACTTCAAGCGGAACTCATTGTTGACGCCTGGATCCGCGGCCGTGTAGCTATGAACGTTGTGACTCATCCTCCGTTCGATCCCGAGCTGAACGCCGCGCTGCTGGCCATGGCTGACGCGGGACAGCGACCCAAACCGTTGACCGCGGAGCTCATCGTGCCCAACCGGGAGGCCGGGACAGGGCTCAGTCCGAGCGACGATCAGTTGCGACGGGGCGGCAAGATCTCGTTCGAGGAGCGTTCGGCGCCCGGGCCGGCCGGTGCACCGGACCTGCCGTTGCTGATCTGCCGACCGACGGACCCAACTGCCGCGAGCGACGCGGGCATCTATTACGTCCACGGCGGCGGCATGGTCGGCGGCGACAACCGAACTGCTATCGATGTGGTGCTGGACTGGGTCGAGGCATTCGGCGTCACCGTCATCTCAGTGGGCTACCGGCTGGCTCCAGAACACCCGTATCCGGCGCCGGTCCAGGACTGTTACGCCGGCCTGGAATGGGTTGCGGGCAACGCCGCCGAATTGGGGGTGAACGCCGAGCGGATCATCATCTCCGGCGGCAGCGCCGGTGGCGGCCTGGCTGCTGCCGTGGCTTTGATGGCTCGCGACCGGAACGGTCCCACGCTGTTGGGACAAGTACTGATCTGCCCGATGCTCGATGATCGCAACGAGACACCGTCAAGCCACGAACTCGACGACGAAGGCGTCTGGGATCGCACGTCGAACGTGACCGGCTGGACGGCATTCCTCGGCGACCAGCACGGTGCCCTCGACGTATCGCCGTACGCGGCACCGGCGCGGTCCACCAGCTTGGCTGGGCTGCCCCCGACGTTCATCGACGTGGGCTCGGTGGAAACCTTTCGCGACGAAGACATCGACTACGCCGTGCGCATCTGGCGCGAGGGCGGCGACTGCGAGCTGCACGTCTGGCCCGGCGGCTTTCATGGCTTCGACATGTTCCTGCCGGAAGCGGAGTTGTCCAGGAAGGCCCGCGCGGTGCGGCAGGACTGGGTGCGACGCCTGCTCGAGCGCTAGCTTCAGCGTCGCCGCCAGCCGCCGGGCTCTCGCGAATCAGCTCAACCCCGGTTGCTGCGAACAAAGCCGCCGATTGCGGTGATCATCCGCCCGGTCCACGCCGGGCTGACCAGCACGGCGATCAAGAAGAGCGCAACCAGTCCGTAGACCACGATCGACACCGCCTGCGCAATAAACGCCAACAGCGCGATGATGATCACGGCGAGGTAGGTCAAGCCGGTATTCTGCAGCGCGCTGACTCCGGCGGCCGGGATCCATCGGCTCCAGCGGGGCGCGTCAGCGGGCTGACCGTTCATCGAGTGTTGCAGGCCTATCTCACCACCGACCCGGAGGTAGTCGATGAGCCCGACTGCCACGCACGCCAGCACTATCGATGCGAGCACCAGCAGCAGCACGAGGCGAGCCACCGAGCCCTCATTGTCGGAGAACGCCTCGACCACCGGGAACAGCCACACAGCGCTCGCGCCAACAGGGCGAACGAGCCGGCGCCAGGTCGGCCACGTCGATCGCCACTGATCAAGCAAGGCTGAATCGGTGAAACTGCGCCGCTCGAACAGCCATATTCCCCGCAACCGTGACCGATTCAATGCTGCTCGTTCCCCATCGCGCCAGTATGCGGCCAACGACGCGCGTTGGTGGCGGATTCACCGACTCGAGGTGGACGTCGATCAAGACGCGGTCACCAATCCCTTCAGATCGGCAAATTTTGCGTCGCCGATCCCTGATACCGATTGCAGCTGGTCGACGGAAGCGAATCGTCCGTGGGCAGCTCGCCATTCCGTGATGCGCTGAGCCAGCACTGGCCCTACGCCGGGCAACGCATCCAGCTGAGCCTCGGTTGCCGTATTCAAATCAACCAGGTCGGACCCGGCCGAAACGCCGCTGCCGTCACCGGCGCCGCCAGTCGAGTCACCAGTCCCCGATCCAGCCCCGCCCGCAGCCGGGGCCGAGCCAGCTGCACCGGCGCCGGCTACGCCGATGGCAATCTGTTCACCGTCGGCCAGCTTTCGGGCGAGATTCACGCGCGTGAGGTCCACCCCGACCACCGCCCCGCCGGCCGCTCGGAGGGCGTCATCGACGCGCGCTCCCCCAGCCAGGCGGTACACGCCTGGGTGCCGAACTTTCCCGACGATGTCCACCACGATCTGCGGCCCAACCGGCGCCGACCCGGACGGCTGCGGAGCCCGCGATCCGGATGAGCCGGCCACCGGCGACATCAGCGATCCGCCAGTCTGCGAACTGGCCGCTGCGCTGTCACCAAGTTGTCCCGCCATACTTCCGATCGCGGCGGGCGATTGAGTCGGCATCGTGGCCTCGTTCGTCGCCGAGAATTCGCGCGGCTGACCGGCAAGCACCCAAGCCCCCGCCCCGACGGCAACGACCAGCGCAACCACGGCCATCAAGATGACCTGCCGCCGACCGGGATTCCATCGGACGCGCGACGTCGTCCCGTCGCTATCAACGGCCGCAGACCACCATTCACTCAGCGCCCCGCATAACGCGGACGACGCACGCCCGATCGGCCCTCGGCGTTCTGCTCCCCGTTCCACCCGATCGACGCTAAGCGAGCAACCGCTAGGCCACCGGGCGAAGCAGATTCTGTGGATGAACGTTCGCCGCTGTGGACGGTGCAAATCGCACCGGCCGAGTTGTGGCCCCGGAGTCAGCTGGCATGGGGAACGACGACAACAGGGTCTTCGCTACGGACGAGAACCTGGAGGCCGGATCCCGCCGAGGCGGACCGGCCTTGTTGCTTTCTTGACCCGTTGCTCGCCATAGCGACCGACGCACCGACCAAGCGACTCCGTCTGGCTGCCACAGCAGCGGCTCCGCGACATCGGTCGCATGGGTGCCGGGTGTGGACCGGTCAATCAACCCGTCCCGGCGTAGCTGTCACGCGGTCCGATCACCGGTTCGGCGCGGGCTGGCTGGGCCTGTCGTCAGCGGGTGGAAGACTGAACACCTATGCCCGCCGAAACCCGCGCCGTGAGCGCCGCCAGCGCCGTCGCGCCGGTGGCCTCCGGGGTCGACACGGGTCGGCGGGGGCCGTTCGACTTCGGTCGGCGGCTTTGGGATTCCAGCTACCGACCGGCCCTGATCGCCACCGGAGTCGCCGCGCTGCTCGCGTGGGGTTTTCTGCTGCTGCCACCGATGAACACCGACATGGCCGCCCAGTTGGCGCGGGCCGACTTCGCCCGCCATTACCCGGTCTCGATCATTGATTTCCGCTGGTACGGCGGCACCGTCGTCTACGGCTACACATTGTGGGCCGCGGCGGCAATGGCCGCGGTCGGCACCAAGGTTGCCGGCGCGATTGCCGCGGTCATCGGCACCTGGTACACGACGCGTTTACTTCAACGACTCAAACCGGTCCGCGCGGTATTCGGCGGCATCGCCGCCGCTATCACCCAGGTCGCCAACGTGACCGAGGGTCGGGTGACGTTCGCTTTGGGTTTGGCCTGTGGGCTGATCGCGGTCACGCTGTTCACCACGACCCGTATGCCGCGGTGGGCCGGGATCGCGCTCGCCGCCCTTTTCAGCCTGCTGTGCGGCGGCGCCAGTCCGGTTGCGGCCCTGCTGCTCTGGGTTGCCGGCGGGGTGGCCTTGCTGATGCGGCGCCCCGGCGCCGCGGCGACCCTGATCTTGCCGTCCGCACTGACCGTGGGCATCACGTCGGTCATCTTCGGCGACGGTGGCCAGCAGCCGTTCTCGTTCCTGGACTGCCTCAAGTCGGTGGTGGCGCTTGTCATCGTCCTGATCACGGTGCCGCGCCGCTGCCGGGCGATTCGGCTCGGCGCCGCGCTGGGCATCGTGATGGTGCTGGCCGCGTTCCTGTTGGCCACGCCGGTCGGGTCGAACGCCAACCGGCTGAGCATGCTGTTCGCGCTGCCGGTGGTGGCCACGTTCATCCAGTGGCGCAGTCGTTGGCTCACCGCGCTGGCTCTGATCGGTGTGCTCGCGGTCCAGCTTCCGCTGAATACCGGCGATGTGGCCAGCCTCGGCAAGGCCAGCGGGTACAGCGGCTATTACAACCCGGTGATCCAGGCGATCCGCGCGCAACCATTGCTCACCGGACGGGTCGAAGTGCCGGATCTTGAGGGCCACTGGGACGCGGTCTATCTCGCGCGCGGTGTCCCGCTGGCGCGCGGCTGGCTGCGGCAGACCGACGTCCGGCTCAACGACGACGTTTTCTACCGGCAGCTGCCCAACATCAACAGCTACCGGACGTTCCTCAACGCCAATGCGGTCGAATACGTCGCCGTGCCGGACGCCAAACTGACCAAGTTCGGCAAGCCGGAGTACGAACTGATCAAGTCCGGCCTGCCCTATCTGAGCCCGATCTGGCGTAACCAGCACTGGACGCTGTACAAGGTCATCGGCTTCAACTCCTTGGTCGACCACCCGTCGACCGTACGAAGCATGACGCCGAACGCCATCGTCCTCGCGGTCCCGAAGCAGACGTCAGTATTGGTCCGCCTGCGCTGGCATCCGTGGCTGGGGATGGAAAGCACCGACAAGGGTTCCTGCATCGGGCAGGACGGCCTATACGTCCGACTGCACACCCGGCTCGGCGGCAGCTACACCTTGAATTCGAAGGTCCCGATCGGCACCGGGCACTGCCCGAAGACCTAGCGCGCGGCGGCGGCGCCCCCAGTTTCGTTTGCTCGCCATCCGCGAAGGCGCGCATAGCGCGAAGGATAAACCGAAATGTTCACCCAATGGCTACTGAGTGGGTTGTACCGGTTTGCTGCGTGATCAGGATCGGCTGTTGAACTGGGCGTGCCAGACGATCTTCAACGCGGGCGGGTACCCGTGGTCGTTGGCCCGAGCGGTTGCGCCTTGAAGGCCTCCTCGTCCGGGTCTTCGGCGGGTCCGAGTCAACCCCGGCGGAATGGCGAGCCGCGACGCGAAACAGCGGGCCCAGGCCCGCTTTCGCGCAGCGATCATCACGGGTTTTCTATGGAAGTGAAAGGCGGAATGGGTTCATGCCCAAAGAACTAAGAGGGACACGTCGCCCCTGGCTGGTCGCCGGGATAACCGCTGCGACACTCGCGGTGGGTGTAGGCGCGGGCACCGCAGCGGCGGCCGGCGTCCCGCTCAACCCCTTCGGCAACAGCCACGTCGGCCAGCAGGCGGACGGGCGGATTTTGTTGCCCGACAACCATTGGCTCGCACCGTACGGCCCACGAACCACGTTCTCGGCTCAGACGATCGGTACCGCGATCAGCCCGAACGGGGCCAAGGTGGCCGCGCAGACCGGTGGCGCCGGCACCGGCACCCCGGCGATCAACATCCTCGACGCCAAGACCGACAAGGTCCTCCAGACGGTCGGTGGTGCCGGTGTCGCGGCACCGGTGTACTCCCCGGACGGTTCTGCGCTATACGCCGCGACGCTCACCGAGATCCTGAAGTACGCGGTCGGCGCGGACGGCATAATCACGAACCCGACCTCGCCGACGACGATCTCGCTGCCGGCAGGATCCTTCCCGTACGGGCTGGCGGTGTCCTCGGACGGCACAAAGCTGTATGCAGCGCTCAGCGGCATCAACAAGCTCAGCGTGATCGACACCACGACGAACACGCTCACGGCCCAGATCCCGGTGGGCAACGCCCCACAGGCCGTCGCGATCGTTGGCTTCCAGGCATTCGTCTCTAACCGCGGCGGCAGGCCCGCCGTCGCCGGCGACACAACCAATGACTCCGACGGCACCCCGATCGTCTCCGACCCGGTGACCGGGGCGTCGACGACCGGCACAGTCTCGGTGCTCAACCTCGGCACCAACAAGGTCACCGCCACGATCAAGGTCGGCCTTCAGCCGTCCTCAATAACCGTGCACGACGGTGCGCTGTTTGTCACCAACACCAACAGTGACACCGTGTCGGTCATCGACGCCGTGTCGCACAAGGTGACGCAGACGTTCAGCGTGGAACCGCTGCCCGGCTCCACCGTCGGTGCATCGCCGAACTCGATCGCGTTCACCGACGCTAACCACCTGCTGGTGAGCACCGGTCGCGACAATGCGATCGCAGAATTCGGATACAACGGTCCGCACTCCCCGGTGAAGTACCAGGGCCTGATCCCGACCGACTGGTACCCGAACCAGGTGCAGTACGACGCGAAGCTCCGCAAGGTGATCGTGAGCAACCAGCAAGGTGTAGGAACCGACGGCGCGCCTCAGACCTATGCGTACAAGGGCACGCTGACCTCGTTCAGCATGCCGACGAACACCAAGCTGCAAACCCTGACCCAACAGGTGTTCGACAACAACGGCTGGAATCACCTCAGCGACACGCAAAAAGACGTGTCGCAGGGAACCAAGAAACCACTGCCGGCAATCCCAGCCAAGCTCGGTCAGCCCTCGGCGATCAAGCACGTGTTTCTGATCATCAAGGAGAACCGCACCTACGACCAGGTGCTCGGCGACGTCGGCAAGGGCAACAGCGACCCGGCCATGACGGACTTCGGCGCGCAGGTCACGCCGAATGAGCACAGCCTCGCCAACACCTTCAGCCTGTTCGACAACTTCTACGACAACGGCATGCTTTCGGCGGACGGGCACAACTGGCTCCTGCAGGGCGACGCCAACGACTACCTCGAGCAGGACGCAGCCAGCGCCTGGGCACGCAGTTACCCCTACCCTGGCGGGGATTCGCTCGCCTACCAGCGCGACGGCTTCCTGTGGAACACCGCCGAGCGTGCAGGCAACACCGCCAAGAACTACGGCGAGTTCGAGTCGCACACCGTCGGATCGCAGGGCTCCTGGCAGCAGTACTACGCCGACTCGCAGATTCTTGAGGGCAAGGCCAGCGGCCCCCTCCCGGTTCCGACCAACCAGATCCAGTACTCCTCCGATGTACCGTCGCTGAACCAGATCAGCAACCCCGACTACCCAATGCTCGATCTCAGCATTCCCGACCAGTACCGGACTGACCTCTGGGAAAAGGACTTCAAGCAGGCCGAGCAGACCGGCAAGCTGCCGAACCTGACGACCATGGAGCTTGGAAACGACCACACCGGTGGCCCGCCGACCTCGGCAGCGTCGGTCGCCGACAATGACCTGGCTGTCGGCCGGATCGTGTCGGACATCTCCCACAGCCAGTTCTGGAAGGACTCAGCGGTCTTCGTACTCGAGGACGACACCCAGGCCGGCAACGACCACGTCGACGGTCACCGCGGGCCGCTGTGGATCGCCAGCCCGTACGCCAAGCGGGGTGCGGTCAACAGTGACTACTTCTCCCAGATCAACGTGGTCAAGACGATCGAGCAGATCCTCGGCGCGCAGCCGATGAACCAGATGGACCGGGCCGCGGTGCCGATGTCCGACGCTTTCACCAACAAGCCGAACCTCGCGCCGTATGAGACAGTGCCGAACCAGATCCCGCTCACCCAGGGCGTCACCGGGCTGATTCCCGTGACGCCGACCGCGAAGACGGCCGCCAATCCCGCCGCTGTCGCCGCGCTGACCGCAACCAGCGGCCCGCCCGCTCCCGCGGTCCCGGCCGCACAACGGTCGGTGGCTGCTGCCTGGGCCAGCTGGTACAAGGCGGAGGCACAGCCGAAGCTGACCGGCACCAAGGCGACGCCGGACTCGGTAAACCCGGCACAGCTCAACCGCTACGACTGGTACACATCGACAAACTGGACCAAGCCGTACCAGGGCGATAAGCAGATCCTGGCACCCGACCAGGTGCCTGGCCGCAACCTGCCGAGCAATTTCCTCGGCGACTGATCACCAAGTAACTGATCAACGAGCAGTAGGTGGTGCCGGCCGGGGCCTTTGGGCGTCGGCCGGCATCCCCTTATGAAAGGCACCCCCCTTATGAAAGGAACGACTCCAGGTGCTCGATAACGCCGAGGGTCCCGAGCGCGATGTCATCGCGTTGGAAACGTCGGCCCTGACCAAGAGTTTCGGCGACCGACTAGCCGTTGACCGCATCGACCTGCGGGTGGCGCAGGGCAGCGTGTATGGGCTGCTGGGCCGCAACGGCGCCGGCAAGACCACGCTCTTGCGAATGATTCTCGGCCTGCTGACGCCGGACTCTGGCTCGGTGAACCTGCTCGGCCGCTCGGCGGCCGCCGGTGATGTCGCGGCGCGCGATGCCGTCGCCGGTTTCGTCGAGGAGCCCCGCTTCTACCCGTACTTATCGGCCCAGCGCAATCTCGAGTTGCTCGCCAAGCTCGACGGCTCACCGGCGACGCTCACCCCGCAAACGGCGCTGGAACTCGTGGACCTCGCCGACCGACGCCGCGACAAGGTCGCGACCTTCTCCACCGGTATGCGTCAGCGGCTCGGCCTAGCCGCCGCCTTGCTTCGTTCGCCGCGGGTGATGGTGCTTGACGAGCCGACGATCGGCCTGGACCCGGCCAACGCGCTGGCGGTGCGTTCGCAGTTGCGCTCCCTGGCCGAGGGCGGTGTCGCGGTGCTGGTCAGCAGCCACAACATGGCCGAGGTGGCCGAGATCTGCGACCGGGTCTTGATCATCCATGACGGCCGAACGGTGTGGGAAGGAAGCCAGGCCTCTCTGCACGTTGCCGCCCCTGCGCCGGCCTACCGGGTGTGGACCAACGATGACGAACGGGCTGCCGCCCTCGCCAGCCGGTTTCCGGTGCGAGTGGAGACCGGCCGGCGGCGCGCCGACGGCGCGCCGCTGACGATCCAGGCGGACGACCAGCAACGCGACGCATTCGTGCTGGAACTCGCCAGGCTCGGGGTGGCCGTGCGTCAGCTTGAGCCGGATATGCCGCCGCTGGAATCCCTGTTCACCGCCCTTACCGGCAGCGTCCCCGAGGTTGCGGCATGAGCGCGATCACTGACGCGCCGGCCGTCGCCGCGCCAGCCGGGCGCCGCGGCTTGCCGCACTCGCGGCCGGGCGTCGCGGTGGCGATCCGGGTAGAGGTCGCCAAGCTGATCTCGCAGTTGCCGCTGCGGATCGTCCTCGCCCTGTGCGTGGTCGTGCCCGCCGCCTTCGCCGTCATCATGCGAGCGGGATCCGCGCACCCGTCCGATACCCTGTTCGGCCGCTGGGCGAGCACGACCGGTTTCGCTACCTCGCTGACGGCGTTGAACTGGGCCGCCGCCTGGGCCGCGCCGCTGCTGGCCGGCCTGTTCGCCGGCGACATCTTCGCCAGCGAGGATCGGCACGGCACCTGGAAGACGATCCTCACCCGCTCCTGCACGCGCACCCGGCTGTTCGTCGGCAAGGCCGTCGCGGCGACCCTGTGCATCTGGTTCGCCTTCGCCGTGATCGCCGTGGTCAGCGTCGCCGCCAGTCTCGCTGCGGTCGGGTCGGCGCCGCTGGTCGGGTTGTCGGGCCAGCTCATCGGCTCGGGGCGGGCCCTCGGCCTGGTGGCCGCCAGCTGGGGGCTGTCGCTGCTTTGGATCAGCGTGTTTGTCGCGCTCGGGCTGCTGTTGTCGATTGCCAGTCGCAGCGGCATCGTCGGCGCGCTCGGTCCGCTGCTGGTCGCGATCGTGCTGCAACTGCTGGAGGTGATCGCCTCGGGCCAGATTGTGCGCTCCGTACTGCCCTCGACGCCAGCCGAGGCGTGGCACGCCCTGCTCACCGCTCCGGTGCACGCCGGGCCGATAGTGCAAGCCGTACTGACCAGCGTCGCCTACACCACCGTGTTCGCCGGCGCCGCGTGGTACCTGCTGCGTCGCCGCGACTTCGCTGGCGCCGACGCCGTTCCCGCTAGCAAACGCCGGGCCACAGTGCGGATCGGCATCGCCGGCGCGGCAATCAGCGCCCTGGTGGGCGTGCTCGGCGGCGTCGGGCCGACCGCGCTGACCTCCAGCCGGCTCGACGCATCGGTCGCCGCCACCTTCGGCAATCTCGCCGAGGTGCGTTACCAGTGGCAGACCGGCGCGAAGGCCGACACCAGCATCCCGTGGCAGGCCACCTGCAACCGTGGCGCGGGCTCCAAGAAGAGCGAGGGCGCTGGGGACGACTGGGCCTGCACCGTCACCGACCTGCGCGCCTCCGACGGCGCGGGGGCCAGCGTGCTGGACGTGACCCTGAAGACGAATGGCTGCTACGAGGTCCAGTCCCCACCCGGAGCGGTCGGCGCCCTCTACCTCAACGACAACAGAGGCAGAGCCTTCATCAACCCGCTCTACGCCTTCGACGGATGCTTCGGCACCGCCTGAGCCGACCACCACCCGAAATGGGATTACCACCGGATAAAGAGACTTCGGTGCGTGGGAAACGACTGATCGCGGTCAATAACGAGCACGCGTGCACGCGGCGCGGTGCGGACAATATGGCCTGAGCGTGACCCCGCACATTTCCCGAAATTGCCGCGCGGTGCGGCAATTTCTCACGCAATCCGGGTGTGTAAGCATGTGTCATGACGACAGAGCGCTTTGAGGTTCAGCGGCAAGTGGCGGCGAGCCCGGCCACCGTGTTCGCGCTGCTATGTGATCCACGCGGTCACGTGACGATCGACAGCTCCGGGATGTTGCAGTCGGCCGACGGCGATCCGGTCCGGCAGGTGGGCGATGAGTTCGTTGTGCACATGGACCGGGAGTCCCTCAACGACATTCCGATGGGTAAGTACGACGTCACGGTCATCATCACCAAGTTCGAGCAGGACGCCCTCATCGAGTGGATGATTTCAGGCACCGTCCAGCCGCCCATCATGCACGTCTACGGATACCGGCTCGAACCCAGCGAGACCGGCACGTTGGTGACCACGTACTACGACTGGAGCCAGATCCGTCAGGAATTCCGGGAGCGCGGCGTCTTTCCGATCATCCCCGAATCCGCCTTGCGGGCAACGCTCGGCATCCTGGCTCGAACCGTCGAGTAGCCGCAAAGCCCGCACGATCATCACAACCAAACAACATAGGTTTGCCGGCGTTGTCGGGCACAACGAGTTTTAGGCTGCTATTGATGCAATGGGTCGTTCGGCAACCCGGTCCAGCCCGGTCCGCGGCGATGCGAAACACGAATCGTAGGCGGCGGCAGGCCCGCAAGCGCGCGACGACCTCAGTTCCGCCGGATGACCACGCCGATCAGGCCGGGACCGACATGCGCCCCGACGACCGCGCCTACCTGCGATTCATAGAGTGCGTCGATGTTCGGGATGCGCTTGCGTAGTTCCGAGGCCATCACCGCGGCCCGCTCGGGCGAAGCGAGGTGCTGGACCGCCAGGTCGACGTGATCGGTCCCGGCGGCGTGCACCGCGATCTCGACCAGCCGGGTCAGCGCCTTGGACGCGGTCCGCACCCGTTCCAAGGGCGCGATCTGGCCGTCGACGAGATGCAGCAGCGGCTTCACCGACAGCGCTGTCCCCAACCGGGCCGCGGCACCACCGATCCGTCCCCCACGATGCAGCCATTCGAGCGAATCGACGTAGAACAACGCCGAGCTACGGTCCACGGACGCAACGGCCGCCTTGGCTACTTCTTCGGACGAGGCACCGTTGGCGGCGCGGTCCGCGGCGGCGAGTACGGCAAACCCGAGCGACATGGCGGTGGCTCGGGAGTCGACAACGATGACCTGTCCGGGCGCGAACTCTTCGGCCGCCAGCCGCGCCGAGTCGTAGGTCCCGGACAGTTGTGCGGACAGGTGTATGGACACCAATCGTTGCGCGCCCGCGTCCAGAATCTGCCGGTAGACGTTGACGAAATCGGTCGGGGTCGGTCGCGACGTGGTGACGGTCTGGTGCGCGCGCAGCGCCTCGGTCACCTGGTCGGGCGAGATGTCGGTGCCCTCGCGCCCGGTGCGGCCGCCGAGATCCACCAGCAACGAGACCGTCCGGATCCCCCACTGCGCCGCCATGCCGTCAGGCAGGTACGCGGTGGAATCGGTAACGACCGTAACCGGCGGAGTTGGCGTCACCAGCAGATCAGATCACAAAATTGATCAGGCGGCCCGGTACCGCCACCACGCGCCGGACTTCGACTCCGGCCAGCGCCACGGCAATCTTCGCGTCCGCCCGCGCCGCGGCCTCCATCGTGGCGCTGTCAGCGCCGGCGGCGAGTTCGATCACGCTGCGCACTTTCCCGTTTACCTGAACCGGAACCGAGATCAAATCGTCGATCAAGAGCTGCGGGTCGGCGACCGGAAAATCCTGCCAGGCCAATGACTGCTCGTGTCCCAGCCGCGACCACAGTTCTTCGGCCGCGTGTGGGGCCAGCGGGGCCACCATCAATACCAATGCCTCAGCCACCACCCGTGGCGTACCGCCGCGCGGGTAGGCCTGCGTGACGGCATTGTTCAGCTCGGTGATCCGCGCGATCGAGGTGTTGAAACGAAGTGATTCGAAGCCGTCGCGGACCGCCTGAATCGTCTTGTGCAGCAGGCGATTCAGCTCCTCGGACGGCTCGTCGTCGCTCACCTGGGACTGACCGGTCTGTTCGTCGAGCACGCTGCGCCACAGCCGTTGGAGCAGCCGGTACGAACCCACCACCGCTTTGGTGTCCCAGGGTCGGGACTGCTCCAGCGGGCCGGTGAACATCTCGAACAAGCGCAGGGTGTCCGCCCCGTAGGCCGCGTACATCTCGTCCGGAGTGGTGACGTTGCGCAGCGACTTACCCATCTTGCCGTACTCGCGTTCGACCGGGTTTCCCTCGTACAGGTAACGGATTCCATCCGCGGTCTGCTCTTCGACGACGTCCGCGGCCGGCACATGCATGCCTCGCGAGTCGGTGTAGGCAAAGGCCTGCACGTAACCCTGATTGACCAGCCGGTGAAACGGTTCGGAGCTCGTGACGTGGCCCAGATCGAAAAGCACCTTGTGCCAGAACCGGCTGTACAGCAGGTGCAGCACCGCGTGCTCGACCCCGCCGACGTACAGGTCGACGCCACCTAACGGACGATCCGCCGACGGGCCCATCCAGTACTGCTCCAGCTGCTTGTCGACCAGCGCTTCGCTGTTGGTCGGATCCAAATAGCGCAGCTCGTACCAGCACGAACCGGCCCAGTTGGGCATCGTGTTCGTCTCACGGCGGTAGGTTTTGAGGCCGTCGCCCAGGTCCAGCTCGACCGTCACCCAGTCGGTCAACCGTCCCAGCGGCGGTTCGGGAGTCGAGTCGGCGTCTTCGGGCGGGAACGACTTGGGCGAAAAGTCATCGGTATCGGGCAGCAGCAACGGCAACTGATCCGCCGGCAATGCGATCGGGTGGCCGTCGGCGTCGTACACGATCGGGAACGGTTCGCCCCAGTAACGCTGGCGGCTGAACAGCCAGTCGCGCAATCGGTAGGTGGTCGCCCCTTGGCCGCGACCGGTGTTCTCCAGATACGTGATGATCGCGGTTTTGGCCTCGGCGACGGGCAGACCGTTGAGGTTCACCTCGTCGTTGGCGGAGTTGACTGCCGGCCCGTCGCCGGTGAACGCCTTGCCCCCACCGTCCTCGAAACCGGGGCCGGGGTCGACCGTGCGAACGATCGGCAACTGAAATTGCTCGGCGAACTCGTAGTCACGTTCGTCCTGCGCCGGCACGGCCATGATGGCGCCCGTGCCATAGCCCATCAGGACGTAATCGGCGATGAAAACCGGAATCTGCTCGCCGTTGACTGGATTGACGGCGTACGAACCGGTGAAAACGCCGGTCTTCTGCTTGGCGTCGGCGCCCTGCCGATCGAACTCGGTCTTGGCCGCAGCCCGCTCCTGGTAAGCCGCAACGGCCTCGGCCGGCGTCGCCGCCCCGCCCGTCCAGACCGCCGGTATGCCAGCCGGCCAAGCCTCGGTGGTCAGCCGCGGCACCAGGTCGTGTTCGGGGGCCAACACCATGTAGGTCGCACCGAACAAGGTGTCCGGGCGGGTAGTGAAAACTCGGATATCACCGGCCGGCGATCCGAAATCCACGTGTGCCCCAGTCGAGCGGCCAATCCAGTTCCGCTGCATGGAGCGGACTTTCTCGGGCCAGTCGATGTGATCGAGATCGTCGACCAAGCGGTCGGCGTAGGCGGTGATGCGCAGCATCCACTGCGCCAACGGCTTGCGGAAGACGGGGAAGTTACCGCGCTCCGAGCGGCCGTCCGCGGTGACCTCCTCGTTGGCCAGCACGGTGCCGAGCCCGGGGCACCAGTTCACCGGCAGGTTGGCTACATAAGCCAGCCGATGCTGGTCGACGACCAGGCGACGTTGGGTGGCGTCCAGTTCGGACCACGGCCGGCCGTAACTGTTGGTACCGGCGTCGGGCTCGCGGGTGCCGGCATCAAGTTCGGCGATCAATTCGCTGATCGGGCGCGCCCGACCGATCCCACCGTCGGCGGTGCGGTCATAGAAGGAGTTGAAGATCTGCAGGAAAATCCACTGCGTCCAGCGATAGAAACCCGGATCGGTGGTGGCGAATACCCGCCGTTGGTCGTGACCCAGGCCCATCCGACGCAACTGTCGCTTGAAGATCTCGATGCGCCCGTACGTCGTGGTGGCCGGATGCTGGCCGGTCTGCACCGCGTACTGCTCGGCCGGCAATCCGAACGCGTCGAAGCCCATCGTGTGCAGCACGTTGCGACCGTTCATGCGCAGGTACCGGGCAAAGACGTCAGTGCCGATGTAGCCCAGCGGGTGACCCACGTGCAGGCCGTCTCCCGACGGATACGGGAACATATCCATGACGAACGTGTGCGGCTTGGCGGCAACCTCGGCCCAGCCGTCGTCCAGTTCCCCGAACGGGTTCGGAGCGGCGAAGGTGCCCCGCTCTTCCCATTCGTCCTGCCAGTGGCGCTCGACCTCGTCGGCGAGCCGCGCGGTGTAGCGGAACGGGGGCACGTCCGAGCCATCGGCAGTGGTGGTGACGATCGGTTCGGTGGTCATCTCGGCTGTGCATCCTCTCTGGACCGCCGGGATTGGCGGCATGGCACTACGGCAGGCAACAAGAGCAAGGGAAAGCGCTCAGCCGCACTGGTCACGGACCCGCAGAACCGGCTTGATGGCGTCTCGGCCACGAACCTGGTCGGGGTCTGACTCAGTGCGGCCGACTAAGCCGTTCGAGGCACCGCTCAGGGCGGCGCGGGCTAGCAGTGCGCACTTGGTCATACTACCCAGCAGCATCCGCTGACCGACCATCTATTGTGCAGAGCAGGCACGGGTGGCGAGCAAACAGAGTTCTCTGGCAACCGGTCGCACAATCGAGCGGGCGGGTAGGCGAGCATGCGCGGTGCTGCGGCAGAGGCACGCGAGGCACAACGGGCACTGGGACAACCACGACGACCGGCGTCGAGACGGTGTGAGGGCGCGTGGTGAGCTTGCCCACCGATGCTGAGCTGGACCAAGCCGACATCCCGATGGCGATCATTGCCCCTGATGGGTCATTGCTGCGCGCGAACGACCAGTTCCAGCAGTTGATCGGCACTGATCAGAGCCTGATCGGTGGCTTTGCCGCCTCGCTGGTGGACGGTCGCGCCGAGCACACTGAGCACAGCTGGCAGTCGCATGAGTTACGGCAACCGGACGGACGCGACTTCGCGGCAATCGTGTCGTCCGTGCTGATCCGCCGAACGGACGGTCAGCCGGCTTACGTCCTCACTCAGATCATCGACGCCAGCCGGACCGCGAAAGACGCAGCGTCCGGTTCAGAAACCGAGGATCAGTGGCGGCTGGCCTTCGACCACGCACCGATCGGCATCGCGTTGTCCACCTTGGATGGCACTTTGCAGCGGGTCAACAGTGCGCTGTGCCGGATGTTGGGCCGGTCGGCGGAGGAACTGGTCGGGGTCGGCTACCGCGAATTCAGCCACCTCGCCGACGTTGACCTGGACGTGACGTATCGTGACCAATTGGTACGGGGCGAGATCGAGAGTTTTCAGCTCGAGCAGCGGTATCTGCGACCCGACGGCGAGGTGATGTGGACGAGCCTGTCCGTGTCCCTGATGCGCGATCCGCAGGACCGGCCGACGAACCTGGTGGCCTTCATGTCCGACGTGGGTAAACGTCGGGCCCAGACGGACTATCTGCGCGACCTCGCCGCGCGCGATCCGCTGACCGGACTCGCGAACCGGACGGCCCTCATCGACCGCCTCGAATCAGCCATTCAGCGTGCATCCGAAGCGGAGCCGTTCGCGGTCGCCTTCCTGGACATGGACGGATTCAAGGCCATCAACGACCGGCTGGGACACGGCGCCGGGGACGAACTGCTGCGCGTGGTCTCGCGACGCTTGGTCGGCGGGCTGCGCTCCAGTGACCTGGCGGCGCGTTTCGGAGGGGACGAATTCGTGCTGTTGTTGCAGCCGGCCGGCAGTCCGCAGGATCTTGCGGCGCTGGCCGAGCGGCTGCTGACACAGCTTTCGGCACCAGTGATGCTGGCCGAGACCACGGTGGAGCTGTCCGCGAGCGTCGGTGTGGTGCTCGGTTTCGGTTACCCATCGTCGGCCGATCTGCTGGCCGCCGCCGATCGCGCGATGTACCAGGCCAAACTGGACGGCAAGAACACCTACCGGATCGGCTAGGCCCGGCGGTATCGCGCGACGCGCCGGATCGATCGGCTAGGCGTCGGCGTCCGACGTCTCCGCGTCCGGCGTGAGCGACGGGATGACCGGCCCTGGCGGGCCGGCATTGTGGGCTCGCAACGTCCAGGCCGACCCCTGGTGCCGCAGCTCGGTCCAGTGGCAGTTGGCCAACGCACCGAGTACGGACGGGGTCTGGGGCAGCCCGAGCAGCGCCGAGGATAGGCACATCGCAGTAGCGCCGTGGCTGACCAGCACGGTCAACGGCACGTCAGGCAGCTCGTTCAACAGTTCGCAGGCCCGATCGGCGACCTGCTGCCGATTCTCACCGCCACGGCGACGGACGTCGCGTCCGGCCAGCCAGTCGGCAAATTCCTCCGGATAGCGGGCCCGAACCTCGTCGCGGGTCAGGCCCTCCCAGTAACCGAGATCGCGCTCGCGCAGACGGGCGTCGATCCCTAACTCGACCCCGGTCAGTGACGCGATCTTGGCCGCTGTCTGGGAGGCGCGCTGCAGATCCGAACTGATCAACAGGGCTGGGTGCATGGCCGCGATCAGCGCGGCGGCCTCGATGGCCTGCGCCTGGCCCACGTCGTCGAGCGGCGGATCCTGCTGGCCCTGATATCGCTGCTCGGCATTCCAGGCTGTGCGGCCGTGCCGCAAAATGACGACCCGCCGCGGACCATCGGAGCCGACCGGCACCGATCAGTCCTCGGCGGCGGAGCCGCCGGGCCGCTGCGCTGTGGCGTGATCGGGCAACTCGATGAACGGGCAGTCCTTCCAGAGCCGCTCGAGAGAGTAGAAAACCCGCTCTTCGGCATGCTGGATGTGCACCACGATTTCGGCATAGTCAAGCAGCACCCAGCGGCCGTCGCGCTTGCCTTCACGCCGCAGCGGCTTGACGCCCGCGGCCCGCAGCCGATCTTCCACCTCGTCCACGATCGCCTCGACCTGACGTTCGTTGTTGCCGGTGGCGATGACGAAAACGTCGGTGATGGCCAGTCGATCACTGACATCGATCAGCACGATGTCAGTCGCGAGCTTGTCGGCCGCGGCCGAACCGGCAGTGCGGGCCAGCTGGATGGCGAAGTCGGTTGCGGTCACGAGGATCCAGGCTACCCGTCCGCGAGCCCTACTCGACCAACCTGATAACGCCGTAGTCGTAACCCTTGCGCCGGTATACGACACTCGGGCAGCCGCGGTCGACGTCGGCGAAGAGGTAGAAGTCGTGCCCGACGAGTTCCATCTCGAACAGCGCCTGCTCCATGTTCATCGGTTTGGCGGGATGCTCCTTCTCCCGCACGACCAACGCCGGCCCATCGTCGGGCTCGGATTCGGCCACGGCCAGTGCGCTCCGGGCGTCGGCCAGGACGGTATCGGCGAGCGCGCCGGTTGCCGCGGCGACCGATGTCGGCGTGTGCCGGCCGTGGTGGACCCGACGGCGGTCGGCGGCTTGCCGGAACTTGCGCTCCAACCGCTCGCCTGCGATGTCGAGGGCCTTGTAGAAGTCGGCCGCGCATGCTTCGGCGCGCACCACCGGACCGCGCACCCGGCAGGTGATCTCGACGCGTTGGCATATCTCGGCCTGCCGGGGGTTCTTCTCGTGCTGGAGTTCGACGTCTACGCGCACTATGTGATCGTCGTAGCGCTCGATCCGAGCGAGCTTCTCTGCGACGTGCTGACGGTAGTGATCGGGAACCTCGACGTTGCGTCCCCTGACGACGATCTCCACGCGTGACCTCCTGTGCCTCGGTGCTTGCGGCACCCTGCACGACGTCACGACCGATACGGACCAAGCCCCCGAATGGTCCGCCAACCGCGAACTTCTCGCGCTGGCGCCTTTCTTTGCTAGGTCATCGCAACGGTAGCCCTCCGTCAGACATCTGCCCAGCTAGGAGGGCAATGAATTTCATTGGTGGTTCCTGGGACCCAACGGTGTCCGAACGCCGTGACGACGCCTCGTCGCGGCGATCACCGCGGCGCCGAGCACCGGCCAACCGGCGGCCGTCAAGGCCCGCGTTGCTTCGGTCAATGTCGCTCCGGTGGTGACGATGTCATCGACCAGCAATACGGGGCTGGGATCACGGCAGCTCGTGGCGACCATTCGATCGCGGACGTTGCGCTGCCGTTGCGTCGCGCTCAGCCCGGCCGAATCCCGGACCGTGGTCCGCCAGTTGAGCAAGCCGGGCGACGCGAGCCGGATCTGCCCGGGTAAGGCGTTTCGAAGCAACCGACGTAGGTGGTCGCCGCCCCGCTGCCGCGCGACCGGCCGCAGTGATGGCACCGGCACGATCAGCGTCTCGACCGGAGACGCCGTTCGCACCGACAGCGATGCCGACATCGCGTGCGCGAGGTAGCCACCCAGCGGTGCCGCCAGGCCGCGCCGGCCGCGCTCCTTGTACGCCAGCAGCGCCCGTCGCAGGTTGCCGTCGTATTCCGCCGCGGCCACCACTGCGATCCCCATCCGGGCGTCTCCGCCACCGCCGACTAGGCCTGCGACGCCGACCCCGCTGCCACCGCTGGCCGAGCCGGCACCGCTGACCGAGCCGGCACCGCTGACCGAGCGGCCACCGCTGACCGAGCCGCCACCGCTGACCGAGCCGGCGTCGGTGTCGGTGTCGGTGTCGTAGCCGTAGCCGTAGCCGCAATCGAGAAAACGCCATTGCAGCCGGCTCAGCGGGCGGCACCGCTGGCACCACTCCGAGCCCGGTGCGCGGCATACGACGCACTGCACCGGCAGAATCAAATCGATGAACTCGGCGGCTAGACCCATGCCTCGATCCTGCCCGCGGATCACGCCCCTTGGGCCGGCTGGCCCACATCTGTGGACAGCTGAAAAGTCCTACCCAGAAAGTCCTACCGAGACGTTGCTATGACAACGCGTGCGTAGGACTGTCCGCGTAGGACTTTCCGCGTAGGACTTTCGGGGGTGTCAGGAGCTGTAGAAAGGTCTCGAGCCGTTCGTCAGCTCGGCCCTGGTCGGCGAGGCCCACGCGCCGCCCTCCTGGGTCCATACCGCTGGGCCGGCCGATCCCACCAGCGCCGGCATACCCGGCGCCGCGGCGACACTCTGTAGACCGCGCGGCAGACCCGTAGCGTTCCTGGCCTGCAGGAACGAACCATCGGACTGAACCGCCCAGATCGTCGGCTCTGCCCCCTTGGCGCCGCCGATCAACAGCAAGGTCGTGGCATCGGACCACGCGAGGTCATCGACGACCAGCCCGGCCGGCGTCAACGGCTCGAAGTTCTCGATGCTTACGGTGGTTCCCGACCGAGCGACCGCCCCGACCCAGATAGCACTCGTACCGTCCTTGGCCCGCAGCACTACGGCCAGCCGAACGCCGTCCGGGCTGAACCGCAACGCGACGATCTGTCCCGCCGGCAAACCACCGAGGGTCGCCGGCGGTGAGATCAGGAAGGTCTTTCGCTCCGGCGTGACGCCGTAAATGGACGTACCGACCGCGATCCAGACGTCGCTACCGTGCGGTTGCCAATCCGGCGGGCTGAGCTCGCCCGGCGGCAGCGTCACCTTGGTGAGCACGCCGGGTTGGGTGCCGATCAGCAGATCGTTGTTGTGCACGCCGGCAACCTGCAGCGCAGTGCCAGCACTGTGCACGGCGGCCGACGTCAAACCGTAGGCGCCGGCACCCAATGGGCCGACCACCGGCTTGTCGTTGACGCTGGCGATCAATCCACCGTTACGCAGATAGAAACCCTGGGGCACCAAGGAAACCGCATCCGGCCCGATGCTGCCGAAGTCGAGGGTGCTGAACACGTTGCCGAGCCCGGCGATGCTCACCGCCTTGCCGCCGTCGCTGAGTGACATGACCGCCGAGAATTGGATGGTGCCCAGGCTGTAAGCCAATTGGGCCGCCAACCGCTGCCGGCCCTGCGCATCCAGTTGGAGCGCACCAGGCACATCGACCACGGTTCGATTGCTGATCGTGACCGTGGCCCGGCGCGGATCGACCTGGTCCTGATCCGGGATCTCGTTCTGCACGGCCTGGCCGAGGGCATCCCGCGGCCCCGACAACATCTGTGACAGCAGCCATTGAGCGAGGGCTTCGTCCTTCAACGCCGAGTAACGCAGGTCGGGCACCAGCGTGGTCTCGGTGCTGTCGTAGAAATACAGCGGACGAGCGGTGTAGAACGTCTGGAAGTCGGCCCTTCGAATCAGCACACCTGCCTGCAACTGGTCGATCCGCCATTGCCCGTTGGTGAGGCTGAGTCCAAAGGTGAAGCTCTGCTGGTCGCCGACCCCGCCGCCTTTGAGCTGGGGCGTGTAGACACCGTGCGCGTCGACCTGGCCGATGCGCTGCCCGGTCACCGTCACGGTCGAGTGGTTGCCGCTGGTGCTCGGTAACTGCACCTGATAGTCGTTCAGCACCGTGACGGTGCTGTCCTGCCATTTGCCACCGGCATCGGCGGTGAGGAACTGGCGCGAGCCAGAATGCCGGGCGTCGGAAGATACCGCGGCGGTGAGAAAGCCGGACACGATGGCGCGCGGTTCGTCGCCCGCGTGCGGGGCGATCTCGGGACCGCCGACCTGGGCTTCGCCGCCGACGGAACTGACCGGTTCGGGACGGGAGCTGCGCGGCACGTCCGAGCACGCCACCATGGTCAGCATCGCCACCACGATGATCGCCAGCAGCCGCCAGCGGCGCCGCAGCATGCTCACGGGGCCACCTCGGTTGGGTTCAACGGCAGCGGTGAATGCTCCAGGTTGCCGCCGGCCAGCACGGGCAGGGTGAGCCGGAAGTTTGCGCCCTGGCCCCGTTCGCCCCATGCCTGCAGCCACCCGCCATGCAACCGGGCGTCCTCCAGGCTGATGGCCAGCCCGAGCCCGGTCCCTCCGGTAAGTCTGCTGCGCGACGGGTCACCGCGCCAGAACCGGTTGAACACCAAGCCGGCCTCGCCGGGACGCAGCCCCACACCCTGGTCTCGCACCGACACCGCCACGGCGTGTTCGTCCGAGCCGATCTGGACCTCGATCGGATGCCCCTCGGCATGGTCGATGGCGTTACCCAGCAGGTTGCGCAGGATTCGCTCGACCCGGCGGGCATCCACCTCGACCCACACCGGATGCGCCGTGCGGATCAGGCGAATCTCGATACCGTGCTGGTTGGCCAGTGCCGAGCCGGCCGTCACCGCCCGCGCCACGATGCCGCGCAAGTCCACCCGTTCGGCTTCCAACCGGGCCGCGCCGGCGTCGTACCGCGAGATCTCGAGCAGATCGGCGAGCAGGTTCTCGAACCGGTCCAGCTCGTTGGTCAGCAGCTCGGCCGCGCGTGCGAGTTCGGGCTGGAACGTGGCCCGATTGCTGTGCAGCAGCTCGGCCGCCATCCGGACCGTGGTCAGCGGGGTGCGCAGCTCATGCGAGACGTCGGACGTGAAACGCTGCTGCAGGCGGGACAGCTGCTCCAAGCGCTGGATCTGTTGCTGGAGGCTGGTGGCCATATCGTTGAACGACTCCCCCAGCAACGCGATGTCGTCCTCACCGACCACTTGCATTCGCTGGGCCAGGTCGCCTGCAGCCAGGCGTTCGGCGGTTTGGGCGGCAACCCGCACCGGACGAACCACCTGCCGCGTCATCAACAGCGAAATCGCACCGACCAGGGCCACCAGGGCCAGGCCGGCCACCACCACGGTTTGCTGAACCAGATTGATGGTGTTCTGCTCGGCCGACAGCGGGAACAGGTAATACAGCTCGAAGGATCCAGCGCGGGTGATGACCGGGGCGCCCACGATCAGGCCGGGCGATGGCCGGGTCTGTCCGGTGAGGGTCACCGGGGCGTACTCGACCGCCAGCACGCCACGCTTGACCACCGCGCGAAGGTCCTCGGGGATCGTCGGGCCGTCCGCCAACTCCCGATCCACCGACGCATCCGGCGATCGGACGGCGATGCTGAACAGCCCGGCGTTGTTGCCGGTGGCGGTGAGATCGGCGGTCAGCTGGTCGACCGCCTGCCTGATGCCGGTGAGATCGCCCGGCGCGACGCCGGCAAACTGCGAGCGAGCGGGATCCAAACCGGCTGACGCCTGCGCGACGGCTGCCGTTCGTTTCGCCCGCAACACGCCTGTGCTGATCTGATCCACCAGGAACAGCCCGACCAGCAACACCACCAGGCCGGTGACGACGATCGTGGTCAGGCCGATCCGAAACTGCATCGAGCGGCGCCAGGTCGCGGCGAAGCGCCGGCCACCTCGTGCGATCAGCCGCGTAACACCGCGCAATGATCTGGCGATGGGGCGCCCGACCCTCGCGCGCCGAGGCTCAGTAACGTCCGCGGCGGCAACGTCGGCGGTCGGGTCGGGTGGGTCCGTCCGGGCGGTCTGGTTCAGGGCCAGCAGACCCGTCGCGTCGCCGCCCGCGCCGGTGGTGCCGTTCCCTTCGGGATCGTCGCTGTCTTTGGCAAGATTGCCGACGTTGGCTGCATCACTACCGACCGCACCGCGCCGCGCCGGCGCCGGCGGGGGTCGGCTCACGGCGGTCCGGCTTTGTACCCGACCCCGCGAACGGTCAGCACAACCTCGGGACGTTCCGGGTCGCGTTCGACCTTGGAGCGCAGGCGTTGTACGTGGACGTTCACCAGCCGCGTGTCGGCAGCGTGCCGGTAGCCCCAGACCTGTTCGAGCAGCACCTCACGAGTGAACACCTGGCGCGGCTTGCGCGCGAGGGCGACGAGCAGGTCGAATTCCAGCGGCGTGAGCGAGATCTGGGCGCCGTCGCGGACGACCTGGTGCGCCGGAACGTCAATACTCACAGGTGATTCAGGTGGTCCGATGGTCAGGGTCTCGCCGCCGGCCTCGTCGTAACGGCGTAGCCGGGCGCGCATCCGCGCGGTCAGTTCCTTGGGCTTGAACGGCTTGACGACGTAGTCATCGGCGCCGGATTCCAGACCGAGCACGACATCGACGGTGTCGCTCTTGGCGGTCAACATGATGATCGGCGTTCCGGACTCGGCTCGAATGGAACGGCAGACGTCGATGCCGCTTACCCCGGGCAGCATCAGGTCGAGCAGCACGATGTCCGGCTTCACTTCACGGAACGCGGCCAACGCCCGGGAGCCATCTGGCACGAACGCCGGCTCGAACCCGTCCGAGCGCAGCACGATGCCGAGCATCTCGGCCAGGGAGGAGTCGTCGTCGACCACCAATACACGGGGCTTCATAGCTACATCGTGGCATCTTTCGGGAAATAACTGCGGCAGCCCGCTCGACCCGAACGCAAAAGTCCTGCTCTGGCACCCCCATGGGGGCGCCAGAGCAGGACTTTCGTGCAATGGCTGGGATCAGTAGCGGTAGTGATCCGACTTGTACGGGCCGGAAACCTCGACGCCGATGTAGTCGGCCTGCTCCTTAGTCAGCTCGGTGAGCTTGGCGCCGACCGCATCAAGGTGCAGCCGCGCGACCTTCTCGTCCAAGTGCTTGGGCAGCACGTAGACCTCGTTGGCGTACTCGCCACGCTTACTGTGCACCTCGAGCTGGGCGATCGTCTGGTTCGAGAACGACGCCGACATCACGAAGCTCGGGTGACCGGTGGCGTTGCCCAGGTTCAGCAGGCGGCCTTCGCTCAGCACGATGATCGAATGGCCGTCACTGAACTTCCACTCGTGGACCTGCGGCTTGATCTCGATCTTCTCGACGCCCGGGGTCTTGGCCAGACCGGCCATGTCGATCTCGTTGTCGAAGTGGCCGATGTTGCCCACGATTGCGTTGTGCTTCATCTTCGCCATGTCCGTGGCCATGATGATGTCCTTGTTACCGGTGGTGGTGATGAAGATGTCCGCCTTGCCGACGACGTCTTCCAGGCGGACGACCTCGAGGCCGTCCATTGCCGCCTGCAGCGCGCAGATCGGGTCGACCTCGGTGATCACGACGCGAGCACCCTGGCCGCGCAGCGACTCGACCGAGCCCTTGCCGACGTCGCCGTAACCACACACGACCGCGAGCTTGCCGGCGATCATGACGTCGGTGGCGCGGTTCAGGCCATCGATGAGCGAGTGGCGGCAGCCGTACTTGTTGTCGAACTTGGACTTGGTCACCGAGTCGTTGACATTGATGGCCGGGAACAGCAGGCGGCCGGCCTTGGCGAATTCGTACAACCGGTGCACGCCGGTGGTGGTCTCTTCGGTGACCCCGATGATGGACTGCGCCATCTCGGTGTACTTGGTCTTGGAGGCGGCGACACTGCGACGCAGCGTGTCGAGGATGATCCGGTACTCGTCCGAATCGTTCTCGTCCGGCGACGGGACGACACCGGCGGCTTCGTACTCGACACCCATGTGGATCAGCAGCGTCGCGTCACCGCCGTCGTCGACGATCGAATCCGGTCCGCTGCCGTCCGGCCACACCAGCATCTGCTCGGTGCACCACCAGTACTCCTCCAGCGTCTCGCCCTTCCACGCGTAGACGGACACTCCCTGCGGGTTCTCGCGGGTGCCGTCCGGACCGACGACGATCGCGGCGGCGGCATGGTCCTGGGTGGAGAAGATGTTGCAGGACACCCAGCGCACGTCGGCGCCGAGCGAGGTGAGGGTTTCGATGAGGACGGCGGTCTGCACGGTCATGTGCAGCGAACCGGCCACCTTCTTGCCGGCCAGCGGCTGGGCGTCGGCGAACTCGCGACGCAACGCCATCAGGCCGGGCATCTCGTGTTCGGCGAGCTGGATCTCTTTGCGGCCGAAGGCGGCCAGGGACAGATCAGCGACCTTGAAGTCGTTGACGGTGCCGAGCTTGTCGGCGCTGAGAGTGACGCTCACTGATTTTCCTCCGGTTGGTGTGGTACGCGATTGGTACGACGTTCGGGGTTGGAGATGGGAGACGGGATAACTGAAATCCACGTGATCAAGCGTGGGTTCGGGACGGTCCGCCTCGTCCACCGCAAGGCGGCGATAGAGGCTGGAACCGGGTGCGGCCGGCGCGCGGTGCACGGCGCCGAACCACTCGTCCACGGCCCGTGACAAGGCCACATCGTCGCGGATCCGGCGTTCGAAGGCGACGTCGCTCAGGGTGATGTCGTGCTGTTCGATGAGAGCTCGCAAACTACGCAATCGTTCGATCTGCCGATCACCGAACAGGCGATGGCCGCCGGCACTTCGCAGCGTGGTGACCAGGCCCGCCTGCTCGATGTATCGCAACATCCGTTGCGACCAACCGGTCGCCTCGGATGCCTGCTGAATGGTCATCGGCTTCATCGAACGCGGACTCTACCACGATCGTGTCAGGTTTCTGATCCAGCGGACGCGACGAATACGTCGCCCGCGCCGAGCACCCGCACGGCGGTCCCCGCGGCCACGAAGACCGAATGGCCCTGCGGCAGTTCATGGTCGCGATCAGCACCGCCCGTACTCCGCAACCGGACCGCCCCGGAGGTACAGATCAGGATCCGCGGCCCGGCCGCCGGCAACTCCGCATGCTGGTCCGCCCGCAACCCCAGCAGCGTCAGCTCGAAGTCCGGTACCGGTACCGGGAAGCGGGTGAGCGCACCGGTCGTCTCCGGATGTACGAGTTCGCCCGACGTCGGCGTGAAGTCCACGATCCGGAGCAGCTCCGGCACGTCGATGTGTTTGACGGTGAGACCGCAGCGCAGCACGTTGTCCGAGGACGCCATCAGTTCGATCCCGGCGCCGTGCAGGTACGCGTGTACCTGCCCGGCCGGCAGGAACGCCGCCTGGCCCGGGTGCAGCCGGACCAGATTCAGCAGCAAGGCCAGGACCACACCGATATCGCCCGGGAAGTCCTCGGCCAACCGGACGGCCCAAGCGCATTCAGCCGACCAGGCCAAGTCGACCGCGTCCGGATGGGAGTTGGTGGCGTCGGCCAGCGCCTGGGCGGCCGGCAGCACCGAGGCGAGTAGCTGGGGCCGGGCAGCGTCGGGCAGGGCCAGCAAGCCGGTCACGACCTCGCGCAGGCCACCCTCGGCAAGCAGGCGCGACGGGTAACCGTCCAGGCGATGCGCCCCGCGCTCGATCAGCTCGTGCAGCAATTGAGCGGTCTCGGCCACCGGGCGGAAACCGATCAGCGCGTCGAACTCGGTCAGCGCGCAGATCAGCTCCGGCTTGTGGTTGGTGTCGACGTAATTGCGCTCCGGGGCGTCCAGCGGTACGCCCCGCTCGTTTTCGGCGATGAAGCCGGCCTGAGCCTGCTCGCGGGTTGGATGCACTTGAAGCGACAACGGTGACTCAGCCGCCAGCACCTTGAGCAGGAACGGCAGCCGGCCGTCGGACGAATCGGCCACCGACCGGCCCAGTGCGCCGACCGGATCGGCGGCGATAACGCCGGCCAGATCGTCGTTCAACACCGGAATCCGGGACGGCGCGCCGGGGTGCGCGCCCAGCCAGAGCTCGGCGGCCGGCTGGTCCGTGGCCGGCCGGCCAAGCAGTCGCGGAATGAAGTCGCGCGATCCCCAGGCGTACGGCCGGATGACACTGTCGAGCTCCAGGATCGGGGACCGCCCGAGATCGACCGGGGTCATGACAGCTCGGCGGTGCGGTCGACGTTCGGCTCCGGCTCCGGCTCGGCCCGGTCGATGTCCCGCTCCAGCTCGGTGGCCCGGTCGACGTCCGGCTCCAGATAGATGACCCGGGCGTACGGCTCGGCGGCCCGAATCCTGGCCTCGGCCGCGTCGATGGCGGTGGCGGCGTCGGCCAGGGTGCTGTCCGGGGAGATCGACACCTTGGCCCCGACCAGGATCTCTTCCGGTCCGAGGTGCATCGTGCGCAGGTGGATGACGCGCAGGATCCCGTGTCCCAGCAGGGCATCGGCGATCCGTGCGTTGGCCTGCGGTGACGCGGACTCGCCGAGCAACAGGCTCTTCGTCTCGATCACCAGCACGATGGCCACGCTGATCAGCAGCACCCCGATGGCGGCCGTGCCGATCCCGTCCCAGACCGGCTGGTCGGTGAGTGCACTCAGGCCGACCCCGATCAGGGCGAAGGCCAATCCGATCAGGGCGGCAAAGTCCTCGAGCAGGACCACCGGCAGCTCAGGGACCTTGGCGTGCCGGATGAACTGAACCCAGGAGGAGGTCCCTTTCAGCTCCCGGGACTCGTGGATGGCGGTCCGGAAGGACCAGCTCTCGAGGCCGATGGCCACCACCAAGACCCCGATGGCGATCAACGGGTCGTCGACGTGATGCGGATCGGTGATCTTGTGAATGCCCTCGTACAGCGCAAACAGGCCACCGATCGAGAACAGCACCAGGGCAACCAGAAAGCCGTAGACGTACCGGTTTCGCCCGTAGCCGAAAGGGTGTTCCGGCGTTGCGGCCTGGCGGGACCGATTGCCGCCCAGGAGCAACAGGCCCTGGTTGCCGGAGTCGACCAGCGAGTGCACCGACTCGGCCAGCATCGACGAGGAGCGGGTCAACAGGAACGCGATGAACTTGATCACCGCGATGCCGAGGTTGGCCGCCAGCGCCGCGACGACCGCCTTGGATCCTCCGGAGGCACTCAATGCGGAAGCTCTCCCAATCTCGGGGCGGACGGATCGACGCCACGCGCCAGGGCCAGGTACGCGGCCGCGAAGTCGCCGACCGCCGCTGCGGCGGCGAAGCGCACCAGGCTGCTGGAGCGCGGCACGTCGATCCGGGACACCCCGATGCCGCGGCTGCGCGCCAGGTCGATCAGGGCGGACGCGGCCCGCCGGCCGGCCTCTGAACCCAGCGCTTGCACGCGGTCGGACTGGGCCGCGTCATAGTCGACGTAGTCGGGATCATCGTCGCCGACCAGCACGAGTCGCGGCGCCTGGGCGACGTCCTCGACCCGGTCCGCGAACAGGTCCCGCTCCGCCGGCACGCCGAACTCGAGCAACGCTCCGATCCGGGCGATGTCGTCCGGCAGGGCCGCGGCCATGGCGGTGTAACCGGCGATCAACTGAACGGCACCAGCGACCCGGCGCGCGGCCACCGTGCCGATCTCGCCCGCACCGGCGATGACCGGCACCGCCTCGGCCAGGTCCGCGGCCAGCAACTTGGCCGGACCGGTGAACGAGGACGAGTCGGGCCGGTTCGCCTCGGCGACCACGTCCAGCGCGTCGGCCATGATCGGCAATTCCTCGCCGAGATCGAGTAGTTCCAGTTCGTGTGCCGCCATCAAGAGCGGAGTGGCCAGCGCCCACCACACTGCCCGCGGCGGGATGCCGTCGAACGCGCTGAGATCGGCCATTGGGTGCCGGGCCGCGGCCGCGGCAACCGGCGAGTCGGCCGGCGCGGCAACAGCGATGGACAGGCCGCGCTGGTCGGCCTGCTGGACCAGCTCGGCCAGTCGCGGGTGCAGGCCATCGGCGGTGGCCACGAGGAGCGCGTCGGCCGGGCCGGCCCAGCGCGGCAGCAACGGGCTGCGCCAGTCGATGACCGGGGCGCGGTCGCCACCCAGGCTGGCGATCAGGCTGGACAGGTAAGGCGCGTGCGCGTCGACGGCGACCAACACCGCCCGCGGCGCAACGTCACTCCGCAGCCGGCTGAAGCCGACCTCGTCCACCGCGGCCTGGGCTCGGCGGATCTGGGCGCCGCTGCCGGCCAGCGCACGAAGCAGGCCGCCACGGTCGGCGCGTAGCAGAGCGTCCGGATCGTCCAGTAATTGCGACTCGAAAGCGGACACGGTCAGTTGGCCGGCTCGTCAGCGACAGCGTTGGCTGCGACACCCAGGCCGTTCGGGCCGAGCACCGCGTCGTCGGGCAGCAACACCGGGATGTCGTCGCGCACTGGGAACCGGCTGGCGCAGACCGTGCATTCGAGCTCTTCGGACTCGCCGCCGGACACCAGTCGCAGCGGGGCATGGTCCGGACTCGGGCAGGCCAGCACCGCGAGCAGATCTGCGGACAGCGGCATGAGGCTCCTTCTGATCAGCTGCGAATGACCGCGAGCGCTTCGTCACGCAGCGCGGCCATCGCCGGGTTGTCGCCGGCTTCCACATTCAACCGCAATAAGGGCTCGGTGTTGGAACCGCGGACGTTCAGCCAGCGGCCGTCGGGCAGCGACACGGTCAGCCCGTCGAGTTCGTCGAAGGTGGCGCCCTGGGTGGCGAAGTGACTACGGATGGCCGCCATCCCAGCGTCCCGATCGGCCACCTGGGAGTTGATCTCCCCGGAGGCGGCGTACCGCTCGTAGGAGTTGGTCAACGCCGACAACGGCCGGCTCTGCTCGCCCAGTGCGGCCAGTACGTGCATGGCGGCAAGCATGCCAGTGTCAGCGCGCCAGAAGTCGCGGAAGTAGTAATGGGCCGAGTGCTCACCACCGAACACCGCGTCTGTCTCAGCCATCCGCGCCTTGATGTAGGAGTGGCCGACTCGCGTCCGAATCGGCCGGCCGCCGTGCTCGAGGATGATCTCGGGGACCGCCCGTGAGGTGATCAGATTGTGGATGACGGCCGATCCGGGCGCCTTGGCCAGTTCGCGGACGGCCACCAGCCCGGTCACGGCGCTGGGCGAGACTGCGTTGCCGTCCGAGTCAACGAAGAAACACCGGTCGGCATCTCCGTCGAAGGCCAGCCCGATGTCCGCGGAGTGCTCGACGACGGCCCGTTGCAGGTCGACCAGGTTCGCCGGCTCCAGCGGGTTGGCCTCATGATTGGGGAACGTGCCGTCGAGTTCGAAGTACAGCGGCACGATGTCCAGCGACAGCGCCGGCAGGATCGCATCGCCCAACACGGCCGGGACGGTGTGCCCAGCCATCCCGTTGCCGGCGTCCACCACCACCTTGAGCCGTCTGGACCCGGACAGGTCGACCAGCGATCGCAGAAGTTCGGCGTAGGCCCGCAGCAGATCTTGCTGGCTCACCGAGCCGGGCCTGGCCACAGGATCCGGCCGGCCGTGCTCGAGATAACCCTGTGCCGCCTGGCGAATCTCGACCAACCCGGATTCGGCTCCGATCGGTTGCGCGCCGGCGCGGCACATTTTGATGCCGTTGTAGCGGGCCGGGTTGTGGCTGGCCGTGAACATCGCGCCCGGCAGCTCAAGACGCCCAGAGGCGAAGTACAGCAAGTCGGTCGAGGCCAACCCGATCTCGACGACGTCCGCGCCCCGGCTCGTCGCCCCCGCGGCGAACGCACCGGACAGCGCCGGACCCGAATCGCGCATGTCGTGCCCGGTCACGATCCGTTCGGCCTTGGTGATGTCGATGAATGCAGCGCCGATCGCGGCGGCGACGTCCTCAGTGAGTTGTTCGCCGACTATGCCCCGGACGTCGTAGGCCTTGACGATGGTTGACAGATCGAGCATGCGGATACGGACTCCTCGAGTGGTTCTTTGGTCGGGACCACAGGCTACCTGGGTTCGACTACCCGAAGAGGTACAACTGGTTGCTGCCGGTGATGGCTCAGGCGGGTGGCGGGACGACCCGCAGATGCCCGCGACGACCGGTCAGCCCGGAATCGTCGGAGCGTAGGTCCGGTCTCGGCACGTCGACGCGGGCCGCCTCGCGGACGGCGTCGGCGAGCGCCTCCAGATCGTCGGCGTGAGGCAGCGGCGCGGGAAACTCGCCAGCGTGACGGACAACTTCCCAGCCGCGCGGAACGGTGAGTCGGACGGCATGCGCCTCGCACAGGTCGTACGAATGCGGCTCGGCAAAGGCGGCCAGCGGGCCGACGACGGCGGTGGAGTCCGAATAGATGTAGGTCAGGGTGGCCACTGCGGATTGACCGCAGCCACTGCGGTTGCAACGACGGACATGCCTCACAACCGGCGACACTATCCCGCCGGGCCGACTTTCCGGCGTTGGTCGCCGATGATCATGTCGCGTGTCGCGGCGCCCTCGGCCCGCGCGGCGGGTACAGCGGGTACAGCGGGTGCAGCGGGTGCAGCGGGTGCAGCGGGTGCAGCGCTCGCGGCGGAATATGCTGCAGACCGCTATGGAACCCAACTCACAGTCGCGCCGCGACCACCCGTCCGGGCGCCGACGACGAGAACGACGCGGTCGCGGGCTTCGCGGGGTGCTCGCTCCGCGCAGCGTGCCGATCAGCCAGTCGCGCTCACAGGCGTTCGACGTTATGGTGCTGGCCGCCGTCGAGCACCTCCGTCCGCACGTCGGGGATCGGCTGGACGGCATCGAGTTCGCGGTCGAAGAGGTCCCGCAGCTTGGACCTTCCGGCGGCGACGCGGTCAGCTTGGACGATGACATCCTCGATGACAACAGCGTGCCGCTTTCGCGGCTGTATCGCGCTGGGCTGGCCGGAATCGCGGCACCCGTGGTCGTGGTCTATCGCCGGCCGCTCGAAGCACGGGCCCGCCACCGGGAAGACCTGCCCGATCTAGTGCATGACGTAGTGGTGGAACAGATTGCGCGCCTGCTCAACGTCAGCCCGGACGAGATCGACCCGCCGCCGGACATCTGACACGCCGCAGTCCGGTCTGGCCATGAGACCCTGCACCTTTTGCTGGGTGATCGCGATTCCGAGGATTCGCGACGGTCGCGGCGGTCGCGGCGGTCGCGGCGGTCGCGGCGGACACTAGGGCGGCGCGGTCGGGGGTCTTCACCGGCGTCGTCGAACTGGAGCCGGGACACGCTCCGTTGGGTCGGGGAATGTCGCCGACGCCGGCTCGCACGCTGCGCTCGGCCAACGGCCGCCTGCCCGCGCAACGCGTCAAGCTCGATGCACATATCGTCGCAAAGTGTTGTTATCTTCCAACGGCAGACCGTAAGCTACGGCGCCTCGATCAGCCGGTCCTATCACGCGCTCACCGATAGCGTCGTGTGCAACGTCAACGGCGTGGCGGGAACGCACGGCGTAATCCGGCTTCGACTATGGGAACTCCTGCGCACCTGAGGGCTTGCCGATGATCAACAGCCGCCAAACTAGCTGACGCGACGCTTGACGCGGCGGCGCTCCCGCTCGCTCAGGCCGCCCCAGATGCCGAATCGCTCGTCGTGTTCGAGGGCGTACTCGAGGCATTCACCCCGCACCTCGCAACCCACGCAGATCTTCTTCGCCTCGCGGGTCGATCCGCCCTTCTCGGGGAAGAATGCTTCCGGATCGGTTTGCGCGCAGAGCGCGCGCTCCTGCCAGTTCTGTTCGTCAGGAAGTCCGAAGAGATCGGTCAGGTCAGCTTCCGCGAGATGCGTGGATGTCTCAGTCACGATTTTCTCCTGCGAAGAAGTCCTGTTCGGGCGCTCGCCGGGGTCAAAGCCAACAGATACCATCTGGCGCCGAAACCTTGGCGTGCTCCCGGGTAATTCGCCGAGCCAACGAACTACCCGGGAAGAATTACACCCGTGTCGTTACCCATTAGTCAAGCTGAAACCTGGTATCTGCCCAGGATGCACCTAGCGAAAAGCTAACGCGCGTGGCCCAAGTCCGCCTAAATTTGCATTAATCGGACAACGAGAAACGTGTTCGTAACTGGATGTTTGCATATATCGCGCCGTCGCGCACGCTCCGTCACAGCACGCGACACGGCACGCCGAAGGTCGAAATACCTCAACCTTTAGTCGAGACCCGCAACCCGGTCGGACCGGGCGAGAAGCTCAGGCGGCGGACGCCTGGACGGTGCCGTACAGGGTGGTGCGCTGCCGCGCCGGACGACCGGCCAGCGCGGCCAGCTGCTCCAGCTCGGCGATCGAACGCCGCGAACCGTGCTCGGAGCCGGCCATCCGCGAGATGGTCTCCTCCATCAGGGTCCCGCCAAGATCGTTGACGCCGCCGCGCAGCACCTCGACCGCGCCCTGCTCGCCGAGCTTCACCCAGCTGGTCTGGATATTGGAGATCTTGCCGTGCAGCAGGATGCGCGCCATCGCGTGCACCGCGCGGACCTCGCGCGTGCTGGCACCGGCCCGAGCCAGACCGGCCAGATAGATCGGCGACTGGTTGTGGACGAAGGGCAGCGGCACGAACTCGGTGAAGCCACCGGTCTGGTCCTGCAAGCGGCCGAGCAGCCGAAGATGCGCCACCCAGTGTCGCGGGTGATCGACGTGACCGAACATCATCGTCGAGGTGGTCGGGATGCCGACCCGGTGCGCGGTGGTCACCACGTCGATCCAGGCCGAAGTGGGTAGCTTGCCCTTGGTCAGCACCCAGCGGACCTCGTCGTCGAGGATCTCGGCCGCGGTACCGGGCAGCGAGTCGACACCGGCCTCCTTGGCGGCGATCAGGAACTCCTCGACCGAAAGGTTCGCGCGCGACGCCCCGTTCACGACCTCCATCGGGCTGAAGGCATGCAGGTGGATGGACGGCACGGCGCGCTTCACCGCCCGGGCCAGATCGAAATAGGCCGACGCGGGCAGCTTCGGATCGATGCCGCCCTGCATGCAGATCTCGGTCGCTCCGTCCGCGGCCGCCTCGGTCACCCGATGCTCGATCTCTTCGGTGGACAAGGTGTAGGCGTCGGCATCACTGGCACGCTGCGCGAAGGCACAGAACCGGCAACCCGTGTAGCAGATATTGGTGAAGTTGATGTTCCGGTTCACCACGTAGGTGACCACGTCGCCGACCGCGGCCCGGCGCATGTCGTCGGCCAGCGCGGTGACCGCGTCCAGCGCCTTGCCGTCGGCCATCATCAGGGTCAGCGCCTGCTCGTCGGTGAGCCGCGAGGGGTCGGCCTCGGCCACTTTGAGGGCGGCGACCACGTCGAGGTCGAGGGAGGCCACACCGGGCGAGAACACCTTGTCCCGCAACGCCGTCCAGTCGCCGTACACCTCGTCGAAGTCGCTGCGCCGATCCTCCGTCCGACCCAACGTGTCGACGGTGGAATGCAGATCGGTACGCCCGGCCGACACCCATTCCGAATCCGGTTCCTGCCAGGGCAAGCCCGCCGGCGACACGAAGGAGCCGTCCGGATTCACCCGGGCCAGACCGCTGGCCGGATCGATCAACGCGCGCACGTGCGGCAGCACCCGCGGGTCCAGCCACGGCTCCTCGGCCAGCACGTAGGACGGGTGGGCGGTGAGCCGCTCGGTAAGGGCGAAACCGCGCGCAGCCAGCAGGTCGGTCAGCTTGTCCAGCTCCGGCCAGGGGCGCTCGGGGTTGACGTGATCCGGCGTCAACGGCGAGATGCCGCCAAAGTCGTCCACGCCCGCGTCTAGCAGCAGCAGACATTCAGTGAGATCAACCAGATTGGGCGGTGCCTGCAACCGCAGTTTCGGGCCCAGCACCAGCCGTGACACCGCCAGCGTGGCCAGGTACTCCTCCAGATCGAGATCCGGGTCGTTGCGCATGGCCGTGTCGTCCTTGGCCCGGAAGTTCTGCACGATCACTTCCTGGATGGCCCCGAACTGGCGGGCGGTGGTTCGGATCGCGAACAGCGACTCGGCCCGCTCCTCGCGGGTCTCACCGATGCCGACCAGGATGCCGGTGGTGAACGGGACGTTCAGACGACCGGCGTCCTCCAGGACCCGCAGCCGTACGTCGGGATCCTTGTCCGGGCTACCGAAGTGCGGGCCGCCCGGTTCGGTGAACAACCGGCGCGCGGTCGTCTCCAGCATCATGCCCATGCTCGGCGCGACCGGCTTGAGCCGCTGCAGCTCCGACCAGGTCATCACGCCTGGATTCAGGTGCGGCAGCAGGCCGGTGCGCTCCAGCACGGCGATGGACGCCGCTCGGACGTAATCCAGCGTCGAGTCGTAGCCACGCTCGTCCAGCCATTGCCGGGCCTGGTCCCAGCGGTCCTCCGGCCGGTCACCGAGAGTGAACAGGGCCTCTTTGCAGCCCAGCGCCGCGCCCTGCTCGGCAATCGCCACGACCTCGTCGATCTCGAGGTAGGCGGCCGGCAGCCGGTGCGGGACAGTGGCAAACGTGCAGTAATGGCAGCGATCCCGGCACAGCCGCGTCAACGGGATGAAGACCTTGCGGCTGTACGTGATGACGCCCGGGCGGCCGGCCGCGGTCAAGCCCGCATCTCGTACCCCGGCCGCGATCGACATCAACTCGGTCAGCGAATCCTCCCGAGCGGCCATCAACACGGCGGACTCGGTGACGTCCAGAGCGGCCCCGTCGCGGGCACGCCGCAGCGCGCGTCGGAGGGCGGACTCGGACGGCTTCATATTGGTCACAACTACGAGCGTAGGACCTCCTCGTGACGGTCACGTGACCCGTACCCTGACCTGCGTCATGAGCTGCTACGTGGACTCGCTGCGCGCCTACCCCGACGCGGGGCTGCGGCACACCCATTTCTGCCACTTGCTCGCCGACGAGGCCGGCGAGTTGCACGCGATGGCGGACGCCCTGGGCATGCCCCGCCGGTTCTTCCAGGAGCACCCGTGGCGCTGGCACTACGACCTGCCGGCGCCGATGCGGGCCGAGGCGATCGAGCTCGGTGCGCGCGAGGTGGACATGCATTTCATCGGCCTCCTGCTGCGCAACCGCCGTTCGGCGGCCCGGGACCGCGACGGCGGGGTAGCTCCGCGCGTACTCGCGGCTGATGCCAGCGACGCGGTTTCGGGCCGCACTCCGACGTGAGTGAGTTGGAACCGCAGGCCGAGTCGGCGGAGTCCGGCGCCGGCGCCTCGATGGCACTGACGGTGTGCCGCCTGCTCCGCTCCCCGGAGGCGAGGATCAGGCACGGCTCGTACGCCGGCATCGCCATCCGGGCCGCGCTGTTCGCCGAGCTGGTGCTGGACCAGCGACTCAGCGGCGTCAAGGCGCCGAAGGTGCGGGCCCCGCTCCCCGAGGCGGAACCGGACCTCGGGCGCAGCCTGCCGGATGCCGTCTACCGCGCGGTGGCCGCGAACGCCGCCAAACCGTGGCGGCGTTGGTACGGCCACGTCGGCGCCGACCTGCAGGCCGCAGTCGCGGAGTTGGTCCGATCCGGTACCTGGGAAGAAACCAGCCCCCAGCGCTACCGCGACATCGATCCCGAGTTGGTGGCCGCACAGCTGGACGGTGTCCGTCAGGTACTCGCGCGGCCACCCGCCGCCGGGGGCAGCGCCAGCTTGGCCACCGAGGACGTACTGGTGGCGTTGTTGGTCGGTGGGGCCGGTCCGGCCGGCGAACGACCGCGACCACGAGCCCAGCTTCGGCGCGTCGACGCCATGCTGCCGTTGTTTCCCGAAATCAAGGAACAGCAGGAGACGTTGCGCGGACTGGTCAAGGCGGCACTGGCCGCAATGCGGTCGCGGGCCGGATTGCGCGGCCTGTCGGGCTGAGCGTCCGATGTTCGACGGCACGACCTACCCGTGCGCCGGCCTCGGCGCTACATCGAGGGCTACTTGTCGAGCGAATGACGGTGACGGCCAGAGGACGAGGTGCGGTTCGAATGGATCTAATCGAGTAGTGACGCGCTGGCTACACGATCGTGCCCAACCCGACGGACACCGTCCAGCTGGTGCTGGGCTTGGCCTCGATTCGGATCGGGAGGCTGGTCGAGTGGATCTTGGCCCAGTCAACCACCGCGTCTCCCTCACCGCACACCACGGTCGCGTTCACATCAGGCTTGAGCACGAACGTAACCCGCGCGGTGGCCGTGCACGACACCTTGATGCTCAACGGCCCCGAGTGCGGCAGGACCACCAGGTCACTGCTGCCCGTGCCCTTCTTGTCGATGAGGATCGGCACCCCCTTCACCGGAAGATCCTCCGGGACGGGAGTGGCAGCTGTCGTGCCGGACGGGTGCGCCGACGACGCCGGCGGATGGCCGGCCGCCGGTGCCGAGTGGCTGGTGCACGCCGGCAATACCAGGACGGCAGCCAGCATGCCCACGGTCGCAGCGGTGCGTGCAAATTTCATGTCAGCCTCCGGAGGCGACGAAACCGATACGGTGCGGCGTGGACACGTTGATGATCTTCGTGCCCGCCCCGCAGTCCTGGTCTCGTCAGGACGCCGTGCCAGTGTCATACAGCTTCAAAATCCCACCCTGGATGTAGCCGACGCGGCCAGGTCGGACGGTCATCGTGCCGGTGATCGACTGCGACGCAGTGATCGTCATCGTCGCTGTCGCTGACACCTGCGTCTTGATGGTGGACAGCAGCACGCTGGCGTCAACACCTACCGAGGCGCTCACCGCCAGCGACACGCTGCCGGAGAGGCTGAGCGCGTGACTCAACGTTGCGTTCGAAGCGGAGTTGTTCACCAACGCGAACTGCGGTGTGAGGGCCTTGAGCAGGTCAGCGTGCCGCGACGTGACGGTGAACTTTTGGTCCTCCGAGCACACGTTGTAAGCGGGGCTGAGATTGGCCGCGTCAGCGGGTGGCGCCGCCGACAGCAGCCCGATGGTGAGGACTAGCGCACTGCCGCCGGTAAGAGTTCTTCGCATCAGACCTCCCCGTGGGGCAACCGCCGATCCTCGTGAATCGGACATCTGGATCGCCACTTGACGCAGAGCGAAGCACATACCGTGAACGTTACGGAAGCGACAAAGCCACAGGTGCCCGGCCATACCTACGTTCCGGTGTCTCCGGGAAACCGGTCGCGCCGGGGCCGGCGCACGATACTTCGCTAGCGCGAAGCGGTGCGTGGCCTTGTCCGTCGAATTCGAGAAGGGCCGCGGACGTAGAGGTACCAATAGCCACGCTGCTGCGCGACTCGGGTCGGGACGAGAGGTCATACGGTCAGTGGGCCGTGCGGTGCAGCGACGCCGGTCGGCTGCGAGCCGCCGGGCCCGATGACCTAGGTTCGACGGGTGCGAATAACGGTTCTGGCCGGTGGCATCGGCGGCGCCCGGTTCCTGCGCGGCGTCCGCAAACTGGCTCAGACGGACGGCCACGTCGTGACGGCGATCATCAACACCGGTGACGACGTCACGATGCACGGGCTGCGGATCTGCCCGGACCTCGACAGCGTCATGTACACCCTTGGCGAGGCGATCGACACCGAGCGCGGTTGGGGTCGGGCCGGTGAGACCTGGCGTATCAAGGAGCAGCTCGCCGAGTACGGCGTGGAGCCGTCGTGGTTCGGCCTCGGTGATCTCGACACCGGGACGCACCTGGTGCGGACCCAGATGCTGGCGGCTGGTTACTCGATGACCGACGTCACCGCCGCACTGTGCACTCGCTGGCAACCCGGCGTCACCCTGTTGCCGATGACGGACGAGCGCTGCGAGACGCACGTAGTGGTCGAGATCGACGGCCAGCGACGGGCCATTCATTTCCAGGAATGGTGGGTCCGGTACCGGGCGTCGCTACCCGCGAGTGCTTTCGTCCAAGTCGGGCTCGAGGACGCCAAGCCGACCGATGCCGTGCTCACCGCATTAGACGAAGCGGATCTGGTGCTGCTGGCCCCGTCCAACCCGGTCGTATCGATCAACACGATTCTCAGCGTGCCCGGCCTGCGCGACGCGCTTCGCAAGGGTGACCGTCCGATCGTCGGCCTGTCCCCCATCGTCGGTGGCGCGCCGGTGCGCGGGATGGCCGACGTGTGCTTGCCGGTGCTGGGCGTCGAGACCTCGGCCGAGGGGGTCGCCCGGTTCTACGGCGCGCGCGGGGACGGCGGCCTGCTCGACGGCTGGCTGGTGCACGATGGCGATTACGCCGACATCGCGGGCATGACCGTACTGGCGCGGGATCTGATGATGTCCTCGGACGACGTCACCGCCGGCATGGTCGCGGATGCCATTGCGGTGGCCGGGCTATGACCGCGTCGCCGCCGGTCAGCCCAGCCGCCAACAGGGTCGAGATCCTGCCCGTACCCGGTATCGGCGAGATCCGACCCGGCGCCGATCTAGCCGATGAGATAAGCCGAAACGCACCGTGGCTGGCCGATGGCGACATCCTCGTCGTGACCTCGAAGATCGTGTCCAAGGCCGAGGGACGCCTGGTGCCGGCCGAGACCGACGACGAGGCCGAACGCGAAGCCATCCGCCAGCAGGCGATCGCCGACGAGACCGTCCGGGTGGTAGCCCGCCGCGGCCAACTCGCCATCGTGGAGACCCGGCAAGGCCTCGTGATGGCCGCCGCCGGGGTAGACGCCTCCAACGTCATCCGCAGCGAGATTGCCCTGCTGCCGTTGGACCCGGACGATTCCGCGCGCCGGTTGCGGGAGGCCATCATCGCCCGTACCGGCCGCAACGTTGCCGTGGTCATCTCCGACTCGATGGGACGGCCGTGGCGACACGGCATTTCCGACGTCGCGATCGGCGTGGCCGGCATGACCGCGGTCACGGACGAGCGCGGCACCCAGGACCGGCACGGCAACACCCTGATCGTCACCGAGGTGGCCATCGCCGACGAGGTGGCGTCGGCCGGTGACCTGGTCAAGGGAAAGCTCGGGCACGTCCCGGTCGCGGTGGTTCGCGGGCTGGCCTACGGCGACGACGGCCGCGGCTCGAAGCTGTTGATCCGGGGCTCGCAGGACGACCTGTTCCGGCTGGGCACCAACGAGGCGATCGCGCTGGGCCAAGCGCAGGCCTCGGGCGGTGCCGATCAGGTGGACGTCTCGGGCCTGCATGCCGAGGCGTTGGCCTGTTTGACCGCGCTGCGGCTCGATGCCGGCGACGGGACCGGGCAGGCAGCCGTCCGCGAAGGTTTCTACGCGCTGCTGGCGGCCCGCCCCGATGCCACCCGGCGTAGCTGCGCGCCGGGACATCTCACCGCGAGCACGGTGCTGCTGGACCACGAGGCCCGCCGGGTGCTGCTCACCCTGCATCCTCGGGTCGGCGCCTGGCTGCAGCTCGGCGGCCACTGTGAGGACGACGATGTCTCGTTGGTGGCCGCCGCCGCCCGCGAGGCCCTGGAAGAAAGCGGCATCGGCGGGATCCGGATGAACCCGGCTCCGGTCGACCTCGACATTCATCCGATCACCTGCTCGCTCGGCATCCCCACCCGCCACTTCGACGTTCGCTTCGTCGGCCTCGCCCCGGCTGGTGCCCAGGAGGTGATCAGCGCCGAGTCCGACGACCTGCGCTGGTTCGACCTGGACGCCCTGCCGGACAACATCGCGCCGGAGTTGCCGGCCCTGATCGCGCGCGCGGCCGCGGCCAGCCGATGGTGAACCCGCTGGCCACGGTCGGGTCCTGGCCGGTGGACAACGCCGCGGCGGCGGTTGTCGGCCCGGGCGGGGTACTAGCCGCGACCGGCGACCTCGGCTACCGGTTCCGGCTGGCGTCGGTGACCAAACCACTGGCCGCGCTGGCGACGCTGGTCGCCGTCGAGGAAGGGGCCGTCCTGCTGGACGATGCGGTCGAGGCCGGCGCCGACGGCGGTCAGCGGCTGGCCGACGTGCTGCCTGGCGTCACGCTGCGGCACCTGCTTTCGCACGCGTCCGGGCTGGCCCCGGACCGCCGGCAGCGCGCGGCCGAACCCGGCAGCCGGCGGATCTACTCCAACGTGGGCTTCGACATCATCGGCGAGGTCGTGACCGCCGCTACCGAGATCCCGTTCGCCGACTACCTTCGCGACGCGGTGTTTGCGCCGCTGCGCATGTCGGGCGCGACCCTGGAAGGTTCGCCGGCCTCGCACGGCTGGGCCTCGGTCAGCGACCTGGTCCGCTTGCTGGGCGGCCTGCTGACCGGACTGCCAATGCTGGATCCGGCCACGCTGGCGGCGGCTACCTCGGTGCAGTTTCCCGGGCTGCGCGGCGTGTTGCCCGGCTTCGGAATGCAGCCGGACAACACCTGGGGTCTGGGTTTCGAGATCCGCGGCGACAAGCAGCCGCACTGGAGTTCACGCCGCAACAGCCCGGCGACGTACGGGCATTTCGGTCGGGCCGGCACGATGTTCTGGATCGACCCGGAACGGGGCCTAGGCCTGGTCGCGCTGTCCGACCGGGACTTCGACGAATGGGCGGCGGCGGCGTGGCCAGTGCTGTCGGACGAGGTGCTGGACGCATTCAGCTGAGCTTCGCTCTGATTCTGCGCGTCGCGTGAGGCCGATATGAGGCGCTCGACTCCCGGAATCGGTCGACGGATCAGATGGCGCGGACGTCGTTCGGGCTGAATCGCGGACCGTACTTCGGCGGCGTCATGCCGCTCAACTCGATCAGGCGAACCACCCGGGCCCGCTGACCACGCCATGGTTCGAGCAGCCGCACCATCGTGTCGTCATCGGTTCGCGGGCTGCCGGTCAGCACCCAGCCCACCCGGTTCTTGAGATGGAAATCGCCGACACTGACCGCATCGGGGTCCCCCAGCGCGCGCAACATCGTCTCGGCCGCAGTCCATTCCCCGACCCCGGGAACCAGCCGTAGCCGGCGCCGCGCCGCATCGAAATCCCCGTCCGCGGAAAGGGAAACGCATTCCTCGAGGCGATTGGCCACGGTCGCCGCGGCCCGGATGGTGCGATGTCGCTGCAGGTCGACGCCGAAGCGGTGCCAGTCCCAGGAGGTAACCGCCAGCAGCGCCGCCGGGGTCGGGGCCAGCCGTAATTCGGGCGCCCCGGCCGGGGTTGCCGCCGGCTCGCCGTACCGCCAGGCCAGGCCCCGCCAGGCCCGCCACGCCTCGCCGCCGGTGACTCGCCGCTCCAGAATCGCCGGCACCAGCGAGTCCAGCACCAGCCCGGACCGGCATAACCGCAAGCCGGGCAGCTGCCGGTGGGTGGTTCGCAACACCTCGTGGCCGGACAGGTCCAGCCCCGACCAGTCGTCGGTCACACCCACCAGCGCCGGTACCGAGTCGATCAGCCAGGCCGCGCCGGAGCCCCAGGCCCGGGCCAGCACGCCGGCCCCGTCCCGCGAGATCGACAGCGTTCCGGGGCCGTCCGGGGTACGGACCGCGCGCCACCAGGTGCCACCGACGAGCTTCGTGGTCGGGTCGCCGCCGCCGTGCCGTAACGGCGCCAGCGTGCGGGCCAGATCGAAGGCTCCGCTCAGCGGGACGCGGCGGACAACGGGAGTCACCGCTCGAGGTTAACGGTGGCGCGGCTCAGGCTCAGCCGTCGGTGGAGAACCGGATGCTGCCGTCGGACAGGATTGCTTCGGGCCAGACCCGCGCACCGGCCAGCAACTCGATGCGGCGCCCGAGGACGGCGTGGTCCCCGATCACCGCGTCCCGCAGCACCGAATCCTCGCCGACCTCGCATTGGCGGCCGAGCACACTTCGCTCGACCACCGCGTTCGCCCCGACCGAAGCCCCGTCGAACAACACCGAGCCGGTGACCACGGCACCGGCCGCAATCACACAACCGGCCCCGATGGTCGTCCCGCCGGACAGCCGTGCGGTCGGGTGCACCGAGGCGCCGGGAAGCACGAGTGATTCCCCGGTGCGCCCGGCCAACGCCGGGCTCGGGGCCAGACCGAGGACCAGGTCGGCCGACCCGGCCACGAAGTCGGCCGGGGTGCCGAGGTCACGCCAATAGGTGTCATCGAGGTAGGCGCCGATGACCGCGCCGGCTTGCAGCAGCCCCGGAAAGGTCTCGCGCTCGACCGACACGGCCCGCCCGGTCGGGATGGCCTCGACCACCGGACGGGCGAAGACGTAGGTGCCGGCATTGATCTGGTCGGTGACCGGGTTCGGGTCCTTCTCCAGGAAGTCGAGCACCCGCGCGGTCTCGTCGGTGGGCACGCACCCGAACGCGCTCGGGTCGAGCACCCGAGTGAGATGCAGCGTCACGTCGGCGTCGCGATCGGCGTGACAGGCCAGCAGCGCGGGTAGGTCGCAGCCGGACAGCACGTCGCCGTTGAAGATCAGGACGGTGTCGCCACGCAGCCGGTCGCGAACGTTGCCGATGGCCCCGCCGGTACCGAGCGGTGACTCCTCGACGACGTACTCGAGATCCAGGCCGAGCGATGCGCCGTCACCGAAGTAGTCGCTGAACACGGCCGGTTGGTAGCTGGTACCGAGGACCACGTGCTTGATGCCGGCACCGGCAATGCGGGACAGCAGGTGGCTGAGAAACGGCAACCCGGCGGTGGGCAGCATCGGCTTCGGCGCGGAAAGAGTCAGCGGCCGCAGTCGGGTGCCAAGCCCCCCGACCAGAACGACGGCGTCGACTTCGGACGTCATGAGGTGATTCTCCTGGTGTGCTCTCGCAGCCGAGCGGTCAACCGGGCCGCGAGCCCCGTGTCCGACAATTGAGGGGTCAGCCTACGGCGGGCGAGTAAGCCCAGCCGGAGTGCCACGCGCACCGGCCACCACCGTGCCCCGGGGTACCTGTGGCTCAGGTAACGGTAGGCACTTCGATGATGCTCGGCCGACATTTCCCGGGCGTGACGCGACGTTGAATGCGAGCCGACGTGCAGCACCTCCGCGCTCGGGACGTAAACGTTGAGCCAGCCGGCTTCGGCCAGCCGGCGGCCCAGTTCCACGTCCTCGAAGTACATGAAGAATTCGGGGTCGAAGCCGCTCACCGAATCGAAGGCGTCCCGACGCAGCAGCAGGCAGGAGCCGGACAACCAGCCGGCCACCCGCTCGCCAGCGACGGCTCGTTCCTGCCGGTAGCGCACCGTCCAGGGATTGGTGGGCCACCAACGGCTGAAGACGGCGTGCCCGATTCCCCTTCCCAGCGAGGGCAATTCGCGGGCCGAAGGGTAGACGTCTCCGCCCGGGGTACGAATCAGCGGGCCGAGTGAACCGGCGCGGGGCCAGCGCTCGGCGGCAGCGAGCAGCTCGTCCAGCGAGCCGTCGCGCCACACCACGTCCGGGTTGGCCACCACCACCCATTCGGCGTCGGTGACGGCGACGCCCAGATTGGCCGCGCGCCCGTAGCCGAGGTTGCTGCCGGTGGGCAGCAGCCGGACACCTGGTCGGTCGGCGGCCCGTTCCGGCGCGCCGTCGGTCGATCCGTTGTCGGCCACCACGACATCGACCGGTCGTTTGGTGGCCTGGGGCAGGCTGTCCAGGAAGCTGTCCAAGGTGGTCCCGGACGAGTACGTGACGACGACGACCGCAATGGCGTCGGCGGGCTGATTCTGCGGGTCCGCCGTCCGCGCGGTCATCGCGACACCGCCCGGATCGCGTCGTGATATGCGCGCAGGTGCTGCTCGGCGCAGGCCCGCCAGCTGAATCCGGCGGCGCGCTGCCGGGCGGCCGCACCCAGCTCGGCCCGGCGAGCGGGGTCGTCCAGCAATTCCGCCAGCGCCGTCCCGATGGCGGCGCTGTCCACGCCGGTATAGGCCACCGCGTCGCCGCCGACCTCGGGTAAGGCCAACCGTCGAGTAGTGAGCACGGCCGCGCCACACGCCATCGCCTCGAGCACCGGCAGACCGAAGCCCTCGCCCAGGCTGGGGTAGGCCACTACCGTCGCGCCGCCCAACAACCCGGGCAGCTGCACCAGCGGCAGGTAACCGGGCCGGATCACCCGCAGGCCGGACGGCACGGCGGCGACGGCGGCATCCAGCGCACCTTCCCAGCCCGAGCCGCCAGCCAGCACCAAAGCCGGTGGCCGGGACCGCCCGGCGCTGGCGCGCACCCAGCCGCGCACCAGGGCGGGCAGGTTCTTGCGGGGTTCGAGGGTGCCCAGGAAGGCGATGTACGGCTCGTCCGGCCTCAGCCCCAGAGTCGCTCGGACCTGCTCGACCGCGGCCGGCGAGGGCGGCGCGAAAACCTCGTGGTCGACACCGTGATGGGCCACCACGAGCGGACTGGTGCGGTCGGCAGCGACCCCGGCGTGCTGGGCCAGTTCGTCGGCGGTGGCTTGGGAGGGCACGAGACAGATCGCCGCGTACCGCAGCGCCCGGCGGGTTGCGAACCGGAAGAACGGTCCCTTGTCGCGACCGTGCAGCGCCGGTTCGGTGAAGAAGGTGGCGTCGTGCAGCGTGACGGCCACCGGCATCGGCGACGCACCGCGGCGCACTGCGGCCAGCGCGCCGCGCGGGGCGGTCAACGCCCACGGATAGGTGTAATGCGGTGAGTGCAGGACGTCGAAGCGTGGCCGACGGGCCAGCCACGCCAGCCCGGTCTGCTCCCAGGTCAGTCGAGCCGGCCGGCGCGTCGTGCGGCTCGGCGCGGCTAGCGCGGGCCGGCCGGCGAGCGCGGAGTAATGAGTCACGTCGCCCGGCCGGCAGACGACCGTCAGCTCGACGTCGAGGTCAGCCAGCGCCGGCAGCAGGTTGTCGACGTAACGCCCGACGCCGCCTCGATCGGCCGGCACCGCGGTCGCGTCGAAGAGCACGCTCAGCAACTGCTCACGTCCTCATCCACCGGCCATCGCGCACGAGGAAGTAGCTTACCGAGCGGGACGGAGCCGCCGCGTCAGCCTCGCCTGACCGTATGGCAGCCGAGGTTGGCGTTGCGCCCGGCGGTGCCGGGGACATTGATCGCGTACGCACAGATCTGATGTGTGCCCGGGCGCACCGGAACGAGGACATTGAAGCCGACCGCGTCACCAGCGAGCTTCTCGTGCGCCTGCACGTCAGGGCGCGCACCCGCTGCGTTGAAGGCGTAACCCAACTTGTCGACGTAGACGTGCACCCGGCCGGGCCCGGCGTCCCGGTCGGGGTCGTACTCCCAGCCGGTCAGCCGGAAGTAGCCGCCACCGTTGTTGCCGATCGTGTCCACCCGCCCGGTCGGGGTGGTCGGCACGGTCACCGTGCTGCACTTGAGCAGGGTTCGGTCTTTGTTGATGCCCACGCCGTAGACGCAGATCCGGTGCGTCCCGCCCGGCACGGTCACCTGGCCGACGAACCCGTGATTCGCGCTGGTCAGGTGATGGGCCTGTTGCACATCGACCCGCGGCTGGCCGGCCACGAAGTTGAACGTGGTCCGGTCGACCAGCACCTGCACGGTGGCCAGGGCGTCGGTATCGGTGGGGTCATACGTCCAACCCGCGATCGTGTAACGGTGCAGCGTGCTGGCCCGGATGGCATCGACCCGGCCGACCGGGGCAAAGCTGCGGATGTGGAAATAGCGGTACGACAGCCCGAGGGCGCTGGCCAGGGCGGTGCCGGTGGTCGGGATCGATACGGTGTTGGCGCCCCGCTTGCCCACCACGGTCGCGGTGGCCACCAGACCGCCCCAGACCGCACCGCCTTCGCGCGAGTTGATCTGCAGCTGCGAAACGCTGGTCAGCCCGTAGTACGCGGCGACGTCGGCCGCCGAACCGGTCTCGGTCTGGCTCAGATACGGGTCACCGCTGAAGGCCTGGTCGTACGGGTCTGCTCTGGTGACGAAGTAGGGCTGGTTGCCCGAGGACGTAATCCCGCCGTTGGAAGCCGAGAACTCGGCGAAGATGGTATGCCCGGCGTAGGTGATGACCCGGTTGCTGGTCGCGGTGACGGCCGCATTGGAGGCTGACTCCTCGTGGATGCCGTTGCTCTGGCCGTTGCTGCCGTACTGCGCGGCCCCGCCGTACACCTGGCAGGCGGTGGTGTCGCAGATGTCGTACGGCTGCGCCGAGTTGTGCTCGGCGGCATAGCGGGCGTAGGACCGGGCGGCCACCGCTTGAGCCCGGACCGCGGCGGTCTGCCACGAGGCGGGCATCTCACGGGGCACAACGCCGCGGGTGTAATCATCGAGGTTGACCCGGTTGATCGGCAGTACCCCGGCGCCGGAACGAACCGCGCCGACCGTGCCGCGGTAGTCGATGGACTTCTGGCTCGAGGGCAGGTATCGGACGGTCTTACCGGTGATGGCGAAGTAGGCGGTGGCCGGCAACGCGCCACCGATAGGCTTCCAACTGGCGCCCACTCGACCCTGCAGCTGCAGCCCGGTGCCGGAGGGAAAGAGGCTGGCCGCGTTGTAGGTGGCCGGAATGACGTAGGACCCGCCGGACCAGTGCAATGTCAGGCCCGGTTGCCGCAGGACGGTCACCGCCGTGGACGGTCCCGATACCTTCACTCGCAATACCGTGGCCGCAACGGTGGCCAGCGCCGTGTGCGGGTAGTAGAAGGCCAGGATCTGCTGATAGGTAAGGCCTTTGATGGCCGCGCCCCGGGCGCCGTACTGGCTCATGCCGTGACCGTGACCGTTACCCCGGACGTCGATGGTCCACCGACCGGTGTTCGGTGTCGGGTTGATTTCCGTCGCTTGCCCGGGCGCCACCGTACTGGCGATCAGGGCGGCAACGGCGACGACGGCGACGGCACCCCCACCCGCACCGCGCAGGCTCAGGCTACGCACAGGCACTTCTCCCCTACAGTTACGGCTGAATCTGCGACACGCCGGTCGACGTCCCTGGGGCAGACTAGTCACATCCGTAACATTGCGCGACCTTTTGGTGGCACCAGAGTGACACGATAACTGGTTCGAGTCAGCCGGCTGGTACGGCAAGCTGCGGCAATCCGCGAATCCGGGCGGCCAGGGTTGCCCCGGCGGCCAGCACCAGGTCGGCCACAATCAGGATCACCCGGGAAGCCACCACGACGGCGACCACCTGGCCATGGTCCAGCACCGAAACCAGCACGTAGCCGAGCACGACTTCACGCATCCCGGCGCCGGCCGGAGCCGGGATGAACAACACCCCGGCCGACACCGCCAGCGCCATTCCGCCGATGCACAACGCGACCAGACCGGTGCTGAAATGCCCGATCAGCGCACACAACACGGTCAGGTGCAGCCCCAGTCCGAGCCAGCCCAGGCCGGCCCAGGCCGAGGCCCGCGCGGTGGCCGCCACACTCATCTGCACGTCGAGCGGCTTTCGTCGCAACAGCACCAGCACGCGATTGAGCAGGTACGGCAAGGACCGCGGATGGGCCAGCACGAGCACCAGCGGCAGGGCGGCCAGCGCCCACCAGAACCGGTGCAGCGCGGCCGCGTAGGAGAAGGGCAACAGGATGCCCGCCAGCACCACGCCAACGGCAATGCTCAACACGACCGTGATCATGTTGGTGGCGATCAGGGTCTTGCGGTCGGCACCCCGGCGGCGCGCGGCCTCCATTTGCATCAGCACCGGCCACACCGAACCGGGCAGGTACTTGCCGAGCTGGCTGACGAAGAACACCTGAGCGCCCTCGACCGGCGCGAAACGGATACCGAGGCCGGCGAGCACGGCGCGCCATTCCAGGTGCGTGGCGCCGACGCCGACGAGGCCGAACAGCAGGCTGAGCAGGAAGCCCAGGATGCCGACCTGCTTGATGCTGTCGGCGAAGGCGTGGCGGTTTCGGCCAACGGTCAGTGCGACGCCGGCCAGCACCAGCACGATGACCAGCGCGCCGGCGAGTTCGCGCAGCCGGGACGTTCGGGGCGTCGTCGCCGGCGCCGCAGGCTCACTCACAGCGGGCCCTTCGGTCACCCCGTCAGCGCTTCGAGTGGCTTCGCGTCGGGTACTTCCTCACCCTGACCGAAGCGCATCTTCTTGGTGTGTTCGAGGCTGTCTTCGATCAGCATGCGATTGGTTCGGATGAGGTCGGACGTAATGCCGATGATGACGCTCAGGAACGCCATTATGAGCAGGACGGCGCCGACCAACAATGACTGCAGGTGACTGCCGGGATTGTTACCCAATGCGAGGACGCCGAACCGGACGAAGGGGATCAGACCGAGCGCACCGAAGAAAGCAGCGAAGAAACTGAAGATCACGTAGGGCTTGTACATGATGTACGCGCGGATGATCGCCCCGGCCGACTTCAGCACATGCTGATAGGTCGATGAGAACAATCGCGACTCGCGGGTCTTGGGGTTGGTCAGAATCGGGATGCTCGTGATGGCCAGTTTCTTGTTGCCGGCCTGGATGATCGTTTCCATGCAGTAGCTGAACCGGGTGATCGTGTTCAACAACATCAGGCTGTCGCGCGAGTACGCCCGGAAACCACTGGCCGCATCGGGCAACGCCGTGCCGGCGGCGCGGTTCACGATGCCGCTGCCGAACTTCTGCAGCGCGACCTTGGACTTGGAGAAATGTTCCACCAAGTGCACCTGGCGATCGGCGATGACGATGTCGGCGGTGCCGGCGATGATCGGCTGGACCAGATCGGTGATCCGCTCCTGCGGGTACTGATTGTCGCCGTCGGTATTGACCACTATGTCGGCACCGAGCTCGAGTGCGCGCTGCACGCCATCGTGGAACGAACGGCCCAACCCACGATTGCGGGCGTGCTTGACGAAATGCGTCACACCGTGTTGTTTGGCCACCTCGATGGTGCGATCGGTGGACCCGTCATCGATGATGAGGATGATGATCTCGTCGATTCCCGGGATTTGCTTGGGAATCGACCGCAACACCAGCGGCAGGGTGTCTTCCTCGTTGAGACAAGGTACTTGGACGACAAGTCGCACTTAACAACCTCGCTAATGGCGTCATGGAATCTGCCCGGTGCGGCATTCGGACCGGATTGAGTCCCGACGGAGCTTGGACGGTAACGTCCGTAGGATACCCGCCGCGCGCACTTCGACCGGCTAGGAGCGCGCTTCGGGCGCAAGCTCGACTGATCCCCGGTGATCGGGCTACCTACCGCTCTGGCCGGCATCTTCATCACTTGCGCCGCTAAATCCGGGGCCAACCGACCGCTGGGCGGGTGGGGATGAGACCGCTCACATCGACTACGCGGTACGGGTCCGGCACGGTCATCTGCCGGTATTCGAAATGGGTTGATCCTGCTCAGGCAGTCTGCAGATCCAGCTCGCTGGCCGGCGACTGCGCCGGCCGCGAACGGTCCGCTTGGCTGTCGAGCACGGCGAAGCGCACCAGCGCGGCCAGCGTCCACACGACGAGCAGGGTGGTGACCAGCAGGATGACCACCGACACCACCCCTGGCCACGGTGCCCACCCGATCGAGTACTTCAAGCCGCCCCACACCCGGTGCCCCAGTCCAGGACCCTTCGGTCCCACCTGCAAGTCCAGTACGAGCACGGTCGCAGCACCTTCAAGGGCCAGCGCACCGAGGAACGCGACCAGCGGGATCCAGGAACGGAACCGCCGAAACAGCCAGGTCATGGTGAGGGCCGCCGCGAGCGTGAGGCCGGGCAGGAAAGGCACGAAGTAACGCGCCTGAACACCCGGGATCTGCCGGACGTGGAAATAGACGCTGCGCGAACCGGAGTACATCACCGCGACGGTCAGCAGGGCCGGCAACACCAGCATGACCATGCTCCAGCGTGGTGCGTGGGCGTGTCGGGCGCCCACCCCGATCCCGATCAGAACCAGCACGGAGAAGACGATCGTCAGCGTGGCCAGCAGCCGGCCCGGCATCAGGGGAAAGTCGATCAACCCGAGGGAGCCGAAGATCCGCCGGTACATCAAGGTGCTGAAGCCGTGCAGGAAGTTGCGCTCGGTACCGCCCGGACGATCCGGTCCATAGACCCGGTTCAACGGCCACAGCGGCCCGAAGCCGTACGGCTGCACTGTGCCGTATACGACCTCGTTGCGAATCCACCACCAGCCGCCGAGCACGGCGCCGATCAGGCCAGCCAGCACCGCCGGTAGCCAGGCCGAGCGGATCCGGGCCATCAGGTTTCCACGGCCACCGCACAGGTAGGCCAGCACGATCACCGGCGGGAACACGAGCGAAAAGCCCTTGGTCAACAACAGCAAAGCCCAGACCACGCCCACCCAGATCGCGGTCTTACGGGACAGATCGCCGGTGACCACCCGCGCCAGCAGGTAGAGCAGCAGCGCGCCGAACAGCACCATTGGCACGTCGTTGGACACCGACGCGCCGGTCCGTAGATAGGACGGCACGGCTAACGGCAAGAGCGCCATGGCGAACCCGATACTCGACGATCCGGTCAACCGACGGCCCGTCATCCAGGCCAGGATCGGTACCGGAATCATCATCAACAGCGAGAGCAGTCGCAGCCAGCCGATCTGGACGTCGAAACGCTGACCCTCGAAATTCGGCAGCAGATAACTGAATCCGGCGCCCAGGGCGTAGTACAGCGGCGGGTGTTGAACCATCTGGTTGGGCTGCCCGGTCGTTTGCGAGGCAGTGCCGAGCTGGTCGAAGGATTTACGGTCGACCCGCTTGAGCGGTGCCTGGTCGGCGACGTGCTCGTGATTCTGCGTAGAGGGCACCGCGTAGTAGGCCTTCAGGACGCCGGACTGGAACAGCCGTTCGCCCGGTCCGTCGAGCCATTGCCCGTGCCGGTGGGCCAGGATGTAGTCGACGTGCGCGACCTCGTCCGGTTCCTGGAACGACGTGTACACCATGCCCGTGCACAGAATCAGGAACGACTGCAGCGCGACGATGAGCAACAGCAGCCGGGGCAGTCGACGCGTACGGGCCGGACGTTTACCGGTGCCGAGCCCGGCGCTGGGCTGGGCGGCCAGCTCGGCGACGTCCGTCGCGGGCGAACCTGACCCCGGACCTGACCCAACGGTGGCCTCGTTCGGCCGGTCGCCGCTCGGCGGATTCTCCGGCGCAACGTGCGGCGTCTCAGTCATCGTCGCAGAACTATACCCAGCCGCCCGGTTGATCCGGGCCGCCACACGCATCACGCGATGCGTTCGTACAACTGCCATGCGCGGCCCGCGACCTCGTCCCAGCTGTACTTCGCGGCGCGGCCGAGGCCAGCCACGACCAGCTGGGCGATCTCGGCCGGCTCGGCCGAAAAGAGATCGGCGATGGCCGCGGCCAACGTGGTCGAATCGCCGCGCGGCACCAGGACGGCCGCGCCGTCGGTGAGCTCCACCAGGGCCGGCACATCAGTGCAGATCACCGGAATGCCCAACGACATCGCTTCCAGGACGGGCAAGCCGAACCCTTCCGCCAGCGAGGGCATCACGAGCGCGAACGCCCGCCGGTAGACGACCGCGAGCTGCGCATCCTCGATCCGGCCCAGCGACCGGACGCGGCCGGCCGGCAGCCCGCGGGACGCGATCTCGGCCGCCAGATCGAGGCCGCCCCAGCCCTGCTGACCCACGAGCAGCAACGCCGGGGCGGCCGGGCCGAGCCGGACGAGGGCGTCAAGCAGCACATCGAGGCCCTTGCGAGGCTCCAACGTGGCCACGCACAGCAGGTAACGATCGGGAAGATCCAGCCGGGCGGCGACCCGTGCGGCGAGCTCGCGATCCGGTTCCACGGCCAGTGCGGACGTCGCACCGGCGCCGAGCACGGCCAGCCGGCCGGACCGCAGCCCCGGCACACAGTCGAGCAGTTCCGCGGCGACCGACGCGCTGGGAACCACCACCTGGGCGCCGGCCCGGACGAGCCGTTCCGTCATCGCCCGATGCCAGCGGGCGCCCCGCGGGGTCAGCGTCTCGGGTTGCCGCCACGGGACCACGTCATGAATCGTGACCACCAGCCGACGCCGGACGGCCGGCGCGGTGGGCGCCAGCGGCGTCGGTGCGTGCGTGACGTCGACATGGCGTGGAACCGGGGGCAGGCCCCGCTCCCAGGCGGCCACCAATCCGCGGCGGGGCAGCGGAAACCGGCGCACCGCGAGCTGCTCCGACGCCGGCGTGCCGGGCAGGTTCACCGTTGCCCCATCACGGTGCCAGGCGGAGTAAAGGACGACCGAGTGCTCGGGTCCCGCCGTTCGCAGCAGCGCGCCGGCCAGTTCGGCGGTGTAGCGACCCGTGCCGCCGGGCACCGGTGCGAGCAGCTGCTCGACCAGAAATGCGAGCTTCACGCCGCCAGCTTTGCATGCGCGCCAGGACACTTTCTCAATGCTTGTCCGGATGCGGCCTGGACGGGCCGGCTGCCGTTAATATGACGAGGACTTACGCGGCCGGTTGGCAACCCGCACGATCGGCCAACATTTACGCGAACACCACGAGCAGAGGACCAATCCGGTGAACCGCAGACTGAGCACCATCGATGGTTCAGCTGACGGTTCGATGAGCCACGGGGCGGATTACGCGCGCCACGGCCCCCGGCTGGCCCTTCGGGTTGCCCGCACCCTGCGCCCGTCCCGCGTTCTGGTGCTGTCCGAGCAGGACAGCGACCTGCCCGAGCTGCTCGCCGAACACGGCATCGAGGCTCGGGCGGACCGGCTGAGCGAGCCGCGTCCGGCTGACGCTGAACCCTGGGACCTGGTCATCTGCCTGGACGCCCTCAGTTCTGTGCCGTCCAGCGGCGCGGAAGACCTGCTCGACCTGTTGTGCGCGACTGCTGATCGGGTGCTCGTCCTCGCCCGCACCGGCCTCGATGCGGCTGCCACCCAGGCCAGCTCCCCGACGAATCCGGCATGGGCGGCGGCGTTCGCCGAGCGCCAGTACTTCCGGCGGACCGATCTGGACCTCGACCTGCCCGCCGCCTGGGTCGCGCTGTTCGAACGGGACTCACCGAGCCTGCGCGATCTCGCCTTCCGGTACGAGTCGGCATTACAGCCACTTCAGGACGAACTGGCCAGCAAGCAAGCCACCGTGCTGCCTCATTCACCCTCCGCCGATGTCGACACGATCACCCAGCAGGGCTTAGACGAGTTACGGCACCAGATCCTGACCAGCCGCGACTTCGCCATGGGTGCCGAGGCCGAGATAGCGCGGTTGCGAAGCGAGCGGGACGAGCTGCGGGCGCTGGTCTCCGAGATCTACGGCTCCACCCGCTGGCGGGTCGGCGATCAGGTCCTCAATCCCTTGAGCCGGATCAAGAACGGCGTGCAGCGGTTCCGATGACGACAACGCCCCGGTTTTCCGTCCTCACGCCGGTGTACGACCCAGCCGTCGACGTGCTGCGCGCGATGATCGACTCGGTGACGGATCAGAGTTGCCCGGACTGGGAGTTGATCCTCGTCGATGACTGCTCGCCGAACCCCGCGGTACGCGCGGAGTTGAAACGTGCGGCCGCGCTGGATGCTCGAATCCGGGTGTCGTTCAACGACGTGAACCTTGGTATCGCCGGCACGTCCCAGCGTGCGCTTGAACTGGCCCGCGGCCAATTCGTGGCGCTGCTCGACCACGATGACGCGCTCAGCCCGAACGCGTTGTCGGTCGTTGCCGACGCGTTGCAGCCGGACACCGATTACCTGTACAGCGACGAGGACAAGATCAACCCGAGCGGCGATTACGTTGACCCGTTCCGCAAACCGATCTGGTCCCCGGAACGGCTGCGGTCCCAGATGTACACCGGCCATCTTTCGGTATTGCGCACCTCGCTGACGCGCGAGGTCGGTGGCTTCCGGGCCGGCTTTGACGGGTCCCAGGACCACGATCTGGTGCTCCGGGTGACCGAGCAGGCCCGCGGCGTGGTCCACATTCCCGAGATCCTCTATCACTGGCGAGTTGTGCCCGGTTCGACGGCGGCCAACCCGACGGCCAAGTCCTATGCCTGGGAGGCCGGTCGCAAGGCGGTCGCCGAACATGCCGTACGTACCGGCGTAGGCGTCGGCGCGGACTTCGGTCCATTGCCGGGGACCTACCGGGTGCAGCGGATGCTGCCCCCCGACGTGTCCGTGAGCATCGTGATCCCGACCCGCGGCAGTGCCGGACTGGTCTGGGGACTGCACCGGTGTTTCGTGCTGGACGCCGTCCGTTCCGCGCTGTCCCACACCAACCATGACAACGTCGAGATCGTGGCCGTCTGCGATACCGCCACGCCGCGCTGGGTTATCGACGAGCTGCGCGTGATCGCCGGCGATAAACTTGTCGTCGTCGACTACGACGAGCCTTTCAATTTCAGTCGAAAGTGCAATGCGGGCTACCTCGCGGCCCGCGGTGACGTACTGGTCATGTTGAACGACGACGTCGAGATCACCTCTCGCCAATGGCTGGAGAATCTGGTCGCGCCGTTGCTCGATCACGGTGTGGGTCTCACCGGCGCGAAGCTGTTCTATTCCGACGGCACGATTCAGCACGGCGGTCACCTGTACGACCGCCAGGAATACAGCCACGCCTTCCTCGGCTCGGGGGCCGATTCGACCGAGGGATTCTCGGCGCTGTTCCTGGACCGGGAAGTCTCCGGCGTGACCGCGGCCTGTGCCGCCATCCGGCGCGACACCTTCGAAGAAGTAGGCGGGTTCTGCGAGGACCTACCCGGCAACTTCAACGACGTCGACTTCTGTTTCAAGATCACCGCTTCCGGTTATCGCATCGTCTGGATGGCGCACGTCGAGTCGTTCCACTTCGAATCGCGCACCCGCGAACCGAAGGTGCACAGCTGGGAGCAACGCCGCGTCATGAACCGCTGGGGCGGGTATGACGTCGACCCGTACCTACCGCGGCCCAACAACAACAACGGCCAGATCCCGGCCGCCCGGCGAACCCGGGCCCAACGCCGCCGCCATAGCGGTATCGACGCTCCCGCTGTGCTGCCCTCGCCGCGCTGATCGACGTTCCCGCCGTGCTGCCCTCGCCGCGCTGATCGGCTGGCCCCGGCGGGTGGCTGTCGCCGTTGTATCAACGTCGCCGGGGTTCATCTCTATGAGAGCAGCAGCAGGCCCCGACGAGGCTTGCGCCCACGTCGTTGGAGGCTCCCATGAAAAGCTGGTCCCGCATAGCTTTCGCGGCGGCGGTGATTGCGGCGACGGCCGGCGTCACCACCGCGTCGTTAGCCGCGACGAGCGGCGGCGCGGATACCCCCGCCGCCTACACGGCCCGCCCAGCCAGCCAGCCGCTCAAGGCCCCAACCCAGAGCGGCAAGGCATTTCAGAACCTCGCGGCGACGCCGCAGACCAAACCCGAACTGCTCTACGTACCGGTGACTCCGTGCCGGATCGTGGACACCCGCAAGGCCAGCGGCCCGATCGCCGCCAACGGACTGCGCATCGTCAACGTCTCCGGCACCATCGGCTTTGCCCCCCAAGGTGGAGTGGCCGGCGGCTGCGGCATTCCGGCCAACGCACTGTCCTTCACCGGCACGCTCGGCGTGATCGCCCCCTCCGGCAGCGGCGGCCTCAAATCCTGGCCGAACGGCTCCCCCGAGGTCAACGCGGCCGCGATCAACTACTTCCACGTTGCCGGTGCGGTAAGCAGCGGCGTCACCCTGACCATCCGTCCCAGCGCCGGCCAGAACCTGGTCTTGCGCAACCTCGGGCCGGCCGTGCACATCTACCTGGACGTCAGCGGCTACTTCGTCCCACACATCCAGGGCCTGATCGGCGCCGACGGCTCGATCTCCACCGGCACCTCGAGGATCGTCGCGGGCAGTCACCCGGGCACCGGTTCGTACTACATCACCCTGGACCGGCCGGCGCGCGAATGCTCGCCCAGCGCGGCCACGTACAACCTCTATCACTACATCTCGGTGGGACTTTCCAGCTCCAGCACCCCGAACGTGATCAGCGTGTACAGCTGGGTGCTCGACCCGACGACGCACAAAGAGGTGCCGTCGGACTACCCGTTCTTCCTGCAGGTCAGCTGCTGACCTCGCCCAACGGCGACCTGAACCAGCCGTTGCGCATCCAGCACAGTGACACCGACTACCCCGGGGCTACGGCGCCGGGGTAGTCGGGTGTGCGCGGCGTTCCCCGTAGAGACGCTGCAGGCGACCGACAGCGCGCTTACCCAGCATGGCCGGGCCGCCCGCGTTGAGATACTCCCGAGCCACCACCGCGTCGCGGACGAGGGTTTCGCGCACGCTCAGTCGCTGCCGACGCGACGACGTACGCAGCCGACGACCGCCGACGGCATCGGCCGCCCGCCGGGGCTCGGCACAGAACGCGGCCAGCGGTCCGACGGCGCGTGGCCAACGGAATTGCTCGCGCACGACTTCGATCCGCGTGGTGCAGGCCTTGGCGAATTCGGCGTCGTACAGGCACAGTTCGAGGGCCGCGGCCAATGCCTCGGGATCGCGTTCGGGCACGACGACACCCAGTCCCTCCGCCTCGACCAGGTCGGCAAACGCGTCGCCACTGGTGACGACCATCGGCAGCCCGGTCCAGAGGTAATCCAGGATCCGGGTCCGGAAGGACAGCGTGGTTTCGAGGTTATGGGTGTGCGTGCTCACGCCGACGTTGGCGTCGAGCAGGTAGTCGGCCCGCTTGTTGTAGTCGACCCAACCCTCATTGAAGAAGACGTGCCGGCCACTGAGCTCGAGCTCGTCGGCGAGCGTGCGGGTTCGGATGACCATGTCCATGGCCGGCACTTCCGGGTTGGGGTGCTGGGTCCCCAGGAAGAACAGCCGCACATCCGGCCTGCGGTCGGCCAGTATCGCCATCGCCCGGATCAAGGTCAGCGGGTCGAACCAGTCGTAGATGCCACCGGCCCACACGATCACCTTGTCCGCGCGGGAGATTCCGGGCACGACGTCGCGGATGGCCGACCGTCGCTGGTGCGCCGGCTGGCTCGGCAGCCCGAACGGGACCACGTCGATCAGGGAGCGCAGGGTCGGATCGGAGTCGTAGGTTCGCGGATTGAGGCGACTCATGCCGGCGAGCTGGCCGAGCCAGAAATCGCGTTGCTTCTCACTGGCGCAGATGAAGAAATCACCGCGGGTCAGCTGGTCGTTGAGCACCTCGGTCGTGGCGTTGACGTTCAGCGACCGCGCCTGCACGTCCTCGCCACGGCTCTGCTCGAGCTGTTCGACGTGCATCGGATCGTAAAGGTCCACCACCACGATCGCGTCGGTAGTGCCGATCCACGGCGCTCGCAGCAACAAAAACCCTTGCAGGACAACGACATCCGCCCACGCCACATCCGGCATCAAGTCGTTGTACGCACGTTCGCCGCACTCGAAGGCCGCGTCTTGGATCTCACAGGAGGACGTCGACAGCAGCCGGACGTCGTTGCCGACGGCCAGCTCCTGCGCGATATGGAAAGCCCGAATGGCCGGCCCGGCCATCTTGCCGGTGAGCGGATCGCCGGTGACCACGAGCACGCGATTCCGGCCGGCGAACAGGTCGGTCAGCGCGAACGCCTGCACCAGCGCGTCGTGCCCGCGCAGGTAACGTTCGATGGGCAGGGCCGGCTCGATCAGCTTGCCCATCAAGGGCGCGAGCTGCCGGTCCGTCCGCGTACGGTCCTGCTGAAGCTGGGTCCGGGTCACCTGCAGCGAGGGCAGCAATTCGACGAACCCGTCGACCGCGAACGCACCGGTCAGGCCCTGTTTGCTCACCAGGACGTCGGTTTCCTCGTCGCCACCCGAGCCCAGGGCGAGATCCAGGCTGGCCGAGTCGACCTCGCCGGTGGCCAGCCCACGGCGGACCGACAGGGCCAGCGCCGGGGCCAGCACGCGGGACAGGGTGTCGTCCTGCACGTTCTTGTACAGCGTCATCAGCGCATTTCGTTCGAGCAGGTACCACTCGCGGAACGAGCCGTACCCCTTCATCGACTGATGATGGCGGTGGAACACCAGCGAGCTCGGCACGTAGCGAACCCGGTGCCCCATCAGGTTCAGTCGCCAGCCGAAGTCGACGTCCTCGTAGAACATGAAGTAACGCTCGTCGAAGCCACCGAGTTCGGTGAACAGCTCGGTCCGCGTGACCAGGGCCGACCCGGTTGCGAACAGCACATCGCGGGCCACGTCGGCGGTCCCGTCGTCAGGCAGACCCGCACCCGGCTTGTAACCCATGCCGTACCAGGCCAGCGCCGCGCCGGTGTAATCGACGTTGACGCCTTCCCAGTCGAGCACCTTGCTGGCCACGCAACCGATGGCGGCGTCGCCGGCCAGCACCGTGATCGCCTCGGTAAGCCATGCCCGATCGGGACGAGCGTCGTTGTTGATAAAGGCCAGATACTCACCGCGGGCCAGCGCCGCCCCGAAGTTGCAGCCCCCGGTAAAGCCGCCGTTGACCGGGCTGGCCACAACTCGGACACCCGCGGGCGCCTGTTCGGTCAACCGTTCGAAACTGCCGTCGCCAGAAGCGTTGTCGACGCAGATCAGATCCAGCCGCCGAACGTCGAAGTCCAGTTCGGTCAGGGCTTGCAGGCAGGCCAGCGTGTCTTGCGTCCCGCGATAGTTCAAGACGACGACCGACACCAGGCCCGATTCGAGCGCGCCGTGTGCTGCGGAGCTCATCAACCGGCTGCTTTCTGCTCTCGCGGATTCTCGAACTCCGTCGATACCGCTGGTGCGGCGGCGGCTGGCACTGCCGGTGCGGCCGATGCTGCCTCGACCAGTGCCGCCGCTCCGGCGACGTCGATATGGAAGGGTCCCGGACTGGCGTCGCCGCCGGGCGTGGCCGACCAGGTGCCGCCGAGGGCGACGATGCCGCCCGATTCACGCGGCGTGCCGCTCTCGACGTCGAACCGCACGCAGTGACGCAGGAAGTCGTAGACGTGATTGGTGGTGTAGTCCGAGATTGCGGCCAGCAACTGGAACGACCCTGGCTGCAGCATCAGCCGGTCGATGGTCAGCTCGAACGTGCCGACCCCCTCGATGTAATCGGGGACGACTTGCCCATCCCGACTGTGATGGGCCCAGGCGTACGTGCCGTCCAGGGTTTCCAGAGCGAGGCCGAATACGGGCTGCTCGATCCGCTCATTCGCCTTGTAACGCAAGCGGAAAGTCACTTGCTCGCCGGTCCGTACGGCGCTGGTCGGCTGGCGCTGCGGGCCGAGCAGCTCGACCGACTCGAAGGTGGCCTCACCACTGCCCCACCGCTGAACGTCAGCCCCATCCGGCGCCTCGTGCACCGTGTTCGACGTGTGCGCGGCGTCGATGTAGGAATCGACCAATTCCGCGGCCGGACCGGCCCGGACGACCTTTCCGTGTTCGAGCCAGACCGCCGAGTCACACATGGTGCGCATCGAGTCCATGCCGTGGGACACGATGACCACCGTCTTGCCCGCACGGCGAAAGGCCAGGAATTTCTCCATGCACTTTTCTTGGAAGGCCGAGTCGCCGACCGCCAGCACCTCGTCGACCAACAGGATGTCCGGATCGACGTTGATCGCCACCGAGAAACCCAGACGCACGTACATGCCGGAGGAATAGTTCTTCACGGGTTGGTCGATGAATTGCTCGATACCCGCGAAGTCGACGATCTCGTCGAATCGGGACGTGATTTCAGCCTTCTTCATACCGAGAATCGAGCCGTTGAGGTACACGTTCTCACGGCCGGACAATTCGGGATGGAACCCAGAACCCAGTTCGAGCAGCGCCGCCATCGATCCGCGGGTGCGTACCGAGCCGGAATTCGGCCGATAAATGCCCGCGATGATCTTGAGCAGGGTGGATTTGCCTGAACCGTTCTCACCGATCAGGCCAAACGTCGAACCCGTCGGAATGTCGAAGGTAACGTCTTGTAGGGCCATGAAGTCTTCGTACTGAGCCCGGCGACCGCGCATCAGCGCTGCCTTGAGTGACTGGTTTCGCTCGTGGTACAGCCGGAATTTCTTCGATACTGCTTCGACTGAGATCGCTGCTTCGGCCATGGCTAGAGCTCCTCCGCCAGGCGACCCTCGAACCGGTTGAACAACGCGAAGCCCAGGGCCAGCACCACCAGCGGCACCACGATGCAGTACAAGGTCGACGGCAACGTGGGCCACTTGTTGTTGTACAACAGGTCGCGGAACACCTCGCTGAACCGTTCCATCGGATTGAGCCGGTAAACGTCGATGATCCAGGGATGGTTGCCCTTGGCGGCACGGTCCGAAATCAGGCTCACCGAGTAGACGATCGGCGTCAGGTAGAACCACATCTGCATCAGGATGGCCACGAAATGCTGGGTGTCCCGGAAGTAGACATTGGCCACGGCAAGCATGAAGCCGAAGCCCAGCGCCAGCGCCGTGATCAGCACCATGAACACCACGACGGCCGGCAGGAAGATGGTCGGATTGCCGCCGAAAACGTAGAGCACCACGACCAGCACCGACATCTCGAAGCACGAAGTGAACAGGCCGGCCAAGGCGGAGGAGATTATCAGGGTCGAACGCGGAAAATAGACTTTCTTGACCAGGTTCTCGTTGGCCAGCAGCGCGGACATCCCCGCGGTGAGCACGTTCGCGAACAACAGCCACGGCAACAACGCAGACGTCAGCCACAGTGCAAAGACATCCATGCCCGACGGGTGTCCCGGCGGAATCGCCGCGCGCAGGACGAACCCGAACACCAGGGAGTAGATGATCATCTGGGCGAGCGGGTTCAGCAATGACCACACCTGGCCCAGCGCGGTGCGCTTGTACTTGCCTTTGACTTCCCGGGCCGTCAGGTTGAACAGCAGCTCGCGAGAGGCGATGACCTCGGCCACGCTGTTCACCATGTGGTCACACGTGGGTCAACGGCGCGTGCACGGGCTGGACGGTAGGTGAGCACGACTGTGCAGTCTAACCGTCAGATGTCCGAGGACCCCGAAAGCCACCGCTTCACACGCTGACCGATCTTGCGGACCGAGTGATCGCTGAGCTGCGCGCTCAGCTGATCCCGCTCGCTCAACAGGGAGTCGCGCTGCCGAACCGCCTCGTCGTGGGCTCGCCGCAGATCGTCGACTTGATCCTGCAGCGCCGCGCGTTCGGTCGCCAGCGCGGCGGCGTCCGCCTCGCTGCGGGTCAGCTGGGCCTGCAGGTCACTGACCTGGCTGCGCAGGGCGTCCGTCCGCAAGGCCTGCTCGGTGACCAGCGCCGTGCTGTCGTCCGGGACGAGGCGCGCCACGAATTGGTAGGTGACCGCCTCGGGGTCGGCGCGTAGCCGCTCGACCAGAGCCGGATCCTGATCCGCTTCGAGAACGCCGATCTCGGTGCTGAACAGATCCGCATGGGTTCGGCGCAGATCAGCGACCACAAACCCGGCATCTCGCGCGAAGTCGACCAGCGACTCGGCGGTGAAGAATCGGGTGTGCGTTTCGTCCAGAATGCCGAGCTTGTTGTACCGGAATTGGCCGCTGAGCAGGGCGAGCCGCACGTCCCCGTGGGCAACGTTCGGGGTAGAAACCAGGATCGAGCCGCCCGGGCTGAGCAAGGCGCGAGCCGACCGCAACACCGGCAATGGATCACGCAGGTGTTCCAGCACGTCGCCGAAGATCACGACCTCGAAGCTGTGCGGTTCGAAAACGGTAGCCAGCTCAACCGTCTCGAGGTCGCCGACCAGGCAATCGATCATCCGGTCCCGGGCCAGCCGGGCAGTGTCCTCGCTGATCTCGAAGCCCCACACCTTGTTGCCCAGGGCGGTGAGCGCCTCGCCCAGGTACCCGGTGTCGCAGCCGACGTCGAGGACACGCTTGTTGGAGCCCGTCAGTTCGACGAGATAAGCGTGACTCGTCCCGACCTGTTTCTTCAGGTCGAGCTCGATGTCGTACTTTGACAACGGCATGGACGAGCCCTTCGTGGTCGACCCGATGTGTCATTGAGTTCGGTAATCAGGAGCGTAGATGGTCGCGCACAGCCCGTCGAGCGACCTCACCGTGGTCGTGGTGACCTGGAACGGCGCGCACCTGTTACCGTCCTGCCTCGACTCGCTGCGGGCTCAGACCCGATCCCACCGGATTCTGGTCGTCGACAACGGTTCCACCGATGACACCAGCACGTACCTACGCGAGCAGGCAACCGACGTCGACGTCCTAACTCTGCCCGAAAACCTAGGTTTTGCTGGGGGTATCAGGGCAGCGATGGACCAGATTACAACGCCGTTGGTGGCGCTGCTGAACAACGACGCTACTGCCGAACCGGACTGGCTGGCCGAACTCTGCGCCGGGCTGGGCGCCACAGACGGTTCGGACGGTTCGGACGGTTCGGACGGTTCGGACGGTTCGGACGGCTCGGACGGCTCGGACGGCTCGGACGGCTCGGACGGCTCGGACGGCTCAGACGGCTCGGACGGCTCGGACGGCTCGGACGGCTCGGACGGCTCGGACGGCTCGGACGGCTCGGACGGCTCGGACGGTGTTGCCGCGAACGGAACGGTCGGCGACCCGCGGATCGCCGCCGTGACGAGCCGGCTGCTGCTGGCCGCGGACGGCCGGATCAACAACGCCGGCGGCGCGCTGACCCGGTGGGCCGCCGGCTATGACCGGGGCTTCGGCGAGCCGGACGGTCCGCCGTTCGATGCCCCGGTCGAGGTGGCGGCATTCTGCGGCGGTGCGGCCCTGCTGCGCACCGGGCCGATGCGCGAGGTCGGCGGCATGGCGGCGGACTTCTTCCTCTACTACGAGGACACCGACCTGTCGTGGCGGCTGCGTCGAGCGGGCTATCAGATTCGCTACCAGCCGAGCGCCGTCGTCCGGCATCTGCACTCGGCGACCAGCGACCAGTCCTCGGCCAGTTTCGCCTTCTACAACCAGCGTAATCAGCTGCTCACCCTCGTGCGTAACGCACCGGCCGAGCTGATCGCTCTGGTCGTGCTGAGGTTCCTGATGGTCACCGCCGTCGATGCCGTCCGGCTAGGCACGCAGGGTCAGGCGCGGGGTCATCAGCATTCGGCCCGGCACCGGGTACGCGTGCTGCTCGACGTGCTGCGGCTGCTACCGGGCGCGCTGCGGGCCCGTCGGGCCAACGCCGGCAATCCTGTCAGCCGCCGGTCGTTCACCCGCCGCTGGCTGGGCGTGCCGAGTCGTCCGATCGGACGGGACTGACGCAGCACTCCAGCCGGATCATCCGGCGGCACGCTGGTCGGATCGTCAGCGACGCCGCAGCGTCCGGCCGAGCTTGCCGGTCACCCGCTCGCGAAGCAGCGACAACCCACCCTCACGAGCCAGCTCCTGCGCGCGATTGGTGGCCCGGACGATCGGATTGGCCGGCGGCGTCGGCCGTCGAACCAGCCGGGACGTGTCCAGCCCATGATCGGGGGCACGCTGGGGGTCGCGGCAGAACTCGATCAGCGGCGCCAGCGTCGTCGCCCAGGTGAACCGCGGCCGGATTGCGGCCACCGCGGCCCGGCAGCCAGCGGCGAAGTCCTCGTCGTACAGGGCGGTTTCTATCGCGGCGGCCAGTGCGTCCGGGTCCTGTTCCGGCACCGCGATACCGAGCCCTTCGAGGGCGATCAGCCGGCCGAAGGTGTCCCCCTCGGTGGAGACCACCGGCAAGCCCGCCCAGAGGTAATCCAGGATCCTGGTCCGAAACGCGAATGACGTTTCGGCGTGCCGGTAATGGGTACTGACGCCGAGGTCGGCTTCGAGCAGGTAGCCGCCGCGCTGGTCGAACGGCACCCAGCCCTCGTTGAAGAAGACGTGCCGGTCGACCAGGTCGAGCTCGGCGGCCAATGCCCTCGTCCGATCAGCCATGGACATCACGCCGATGTCGGCGTTGGGGTGAGCCATGCCCATGAAGAACAACCGCAGATCGGGGTGCCGGCCGGCCAGCAGCTGGACGGCGCGGAGCAGTGTCAACGGATCGAACCAGTTGTAGACGCCGCCGGCCCACAACATCAGTTTGTCGTCCGGGCCGATGCCGGGGATCACCCCGCGCAACACCGGTTCGGGGTGACCGGGCGGCTCTGGACTCAGCCCGAAAGGACAGACCGCGATCAGCGCTTGCAGGGACGGATCGGCGTCATAGTTGATCGGATTGATGCGGCCGAACGCGCCGAGCAGGCCGAGCCAGAGGTGCCGTTGCTCGTCACTGGCACACAGGAAGAAATCGCCCCGGACGGCCTGCTCGTTCAGCACCCGCACCGTGAGATCGATGGTGGTTCGGCGCATGGCCGGCTCGACGTCCTTGAGCTGTTCCAGCTGCTCGAAATGCAGCGGGTCGTACAGGTCGATCACCACGACCTGATCGCCGCGGAGCAACGCCGGGGCGTGATAGGTGGCAAAGCCCTGCAGGATGAGGACGTCGTAGTCACGGGCGAAACGACCCAGCCGGTGCCAGCCGACGAACCGGCAGTCGAACCGGTCGTCGGTGATCGAGCAGCTGGCGGTGGACACCAACGTCACTCGGTGCCCGGGATCGTCACGGGTCAGTTCGACGGCGATTTGGTACGCCCGGATCGCCGGGCCGGCCATCTGCTGCGCCAGCACGTCCGGGGTGATGATCAGGATGCGGCTGGGCATCAGCCGGCGCGCAACTCGTCCCCGACGACCGAGAACGCGGACCGCAGCGCATCCCGCCACGGGGGCAACGGGGTCAGGCCGGCGGCCCGCCAGGACGTGGCCGACAGCACCGAATAGGCCGGCCGCGGGGCCGGCCGCGGGAAGGCAGCCGTGGTGGTGGGCCGCACCCGCTCGGGGTCAGCGCCGAGCTCGGCGAAGATGGCCTGCGTGAAGCCGAACCAGGTGGTGTCGTCACCGTTCGTGCAGTGATAGATGCCCGCCGGTGCGTCGGAACCGGCCAGCTCTACCAACGCGCCGGCAAGGTGACGGGACCACGTGGGCGAACCGCGTTGATCATCGACGACGCTCACGGTCGGATGGCTGCCCTCCAACCGGATCATGGTCTTGACGAAGTTCGGTCCGGTTCCGCCGTACACCCAGGCGGTCCTGACGACGTAGCCGGAGTCGGGCGCCAGCTCGCGTACGGCCAGCTCACCGGCCAGCTTCGTGCGGCCGTACGCCGACTGCGGGTTGGTCGCCGCGTCCGGGACGTAGGGCGTCGTCGCGCGGCCGTCGAACACGTAGTCGGTGGACACGTGGATGAGGCGGGCACCGCTGCGAGCGGCGGCTACCGCCAGCAAGCCCGGGCCGGCGGCGTTGACCGCGAAGGCGCGGTCCTCATCGGTCTCGGCGGCGTCGACCGCGGTGTACGCCGCGGCATTGATGACCACGTCGGGCGCGAAATCCGCGAACGTCGCGGCGATCGCGGCGCTGTCGGTGATGTCCAGTTCGGCCGAGCCGACAGCGTGCACCGCGGTCGGGTCACTGCCGCCGTCGGCGAGCACCTGCTGCAGATCAGACCCGAGCTGGCCGTGGGCGCCCGTGATGAGCCAGCGCATCAGACCTTCTCGATGTGGGCGAGTTCGGCCCGTAGCTTGAGCGGCTCCCACCAGTCGCGATTGTCCCGGTACCACTGCACGGTCCGAGCCAGTCCGTCCTCGAAGCCGACCTGCGGGGCGTAGCCGAGCGCGGCCGTCTTGGAGTAGTCGACCGAGTAGCGCAGGTCGTGACCGCCACCGCGCGGGTCGACGATCTCCTGGACGAAGGACCAGTCCCGGCCGGTGGCCTCGAGCAGCTTCTCGGTCAGCTCCTTGTTTGACAGTTCCCGGCCGCCGCCGATGTTGTAGAACTCGCCGGACAGGCCGTGCTCGACCACGAGCTGGATGCCGCGGCAATGGTCGGCCACGTAGAGCCAGTCACGAACATTCGCGCCGGCGCCGTACAAGGGCACCTTCTTGCCGTCCAGCAGGTTCGTCACGAAGAGCGGAATGACCTTTTCCGGAAAGTGATACGGGCCGTAGTTGTTGGAACAGCGCGTGATGGAGACATTCAGGCCGTAGCTCTTGGCGTACGCCCGGGCGACCAGGTCGGACCCGGCTTTGGCGGCCGAGTACGGGGAATTGGGCTCCAACAAGTTGTCCTCGGTCCAGGAGCCTTCATCGATCGAGCCATAGACCTCGTCGGTCGAGATGTGCACCACCCGTCCGACGCCGTGCCGGAGCGCCGCTTCGAACACCTGCTGGGCGCCCAGCACATTGGTCTGGACGAAGTCCGCGGCACCGGTGATGGAGCGGTCGACGTGGGACTCCGCGGCGAAGTTGACCAGCACGTCGTGACCGGGCAGCGCGGCGTCGAGATCGGCCGGGCTGCAGATGTCTCCATGAAAGAAGGAATACCGGCTGCTGTCCGCGACCGGGGCAAGATTGGCCAGGTTGCCGGCGTAGGTGAGCTTGTCGAAGACGGTGACCGCAGCACCTGCGAAGGCCGGATACGCATCGTTCAGGACGGAGCGGACGTACTCAGAACCTATGAAGCCGGCGCCGCCGGTGACGAGAACACGCATGCTCGACATGGTTCCATATGGGTAGCGTCGGTTCGGCCAGCACAGACACCTATCCGGCCGCTGAGCGCACATCACGGATTCCTCAGTATCCGCAGGTAGCCTGACCGTCGTGCCTTCGACCCCCCGTGGCCCAGACGATCCTGGCCTGCCACCCGAGCTCGACCCACGCCGTGGCCGTCCCGCTCGGCAGCCGGCGGCACCGCAGTTGCCACCGGAGCTGAATCCCCGCGGGCGCCGGCAGGGGCGAGCCGAAGCACGGGCAGCAGCCAGCAACGCCGATCCCGTCGGAGGTTCACCAGCGGCGGGCTCGGCCGGCCGTACTCCGCGGGCCAGCCGGCTGTCCTCGGGCAGCCCGAGAACTGACGTGTTGCGCGGGGCGTCGATCGGATTGCGGATCGCACTGGCGCTGCTGTCCCTGGTGGTCTTACTGGGCAGCGGCTACGCCTGGGCCACCTATCGCAACTTCACGTCCAACATCTCCCGGGTGACCGCAATCAGTGGCGATTCGAGCACGTCGGGCACGAAGGCGCCCAATATCGACGGCACGGATCAGAACATCCTCATCGTCGGTAACGATGATCGCGACACCGCCACCGACGCGGAGTTGAAAAAGCTCGGTATCGGCCGCGATGGCGGCAGCCTGAACACCGACACGATGATGCTGCTGCACGTGCCCGCCGACGGCAGCAAGGCCTCGATCATCTCCTTCCCGCGGGATTCCTACGTGAACATCCCCGGTCATGGAATGGCCAAACTCAATGCCGCCTACACCGACGGAGTGGCGGCCAGCAACGGTGACAAGTCCATGGGCGCGCAACTGCTGGTCAAGACCATCGAGCAGATGACCGGGCTCAGCATCGATCACTTCGTGTCCGTCGACCTGATTGGATTCGTGCGGATCTCCGACGCGATCGGTGGTGTCTCGGTGTGCCTGAACCAGGCCGTGGACGACGGCTACTCGCAGTTGAAACTGTCGGCCGGCACGCACGTCATCTCGGGCAAGAACGCCCTCGCCTTCGTCCGGCAACGGCACGGCCTACCCGGCGGCGACCTCGATCGCATCAAGCGCCAGCAGTATTTCTTGTCGGCCGTGTTCCGCAAGGTGTCTTCGGCCGGGACCCTGCTGAACCCGTTCAAACTGCAGAACCTGCTCAAGGCGATCACGACATCGCTGCAGATGGATGGCGACTCCGGCAGTCACAAAGGCCTGGACCCGTTGAAGCTGGCCCAGCAGATGCAAAACCTGAAGGCCGGCAACATCAAGTTCACCACAATCCCGACCGACGGGACCGAGGACGTGCAGATCGACGGACAGACCCAGAACGTGGTCGTGGTGGATACGACGGCTATGCCTGATTTCGTGGATAGCCTGATCGGTACGGACGCCGCGACCTTGCTGAAGAACGCCAAGGCCGCGGCGCCGAGCACCGTGACCGTCCAGGTCTACAACGACACCAACACCAACGGCATCGAGAGCACGAACGCAGCGGCGCTGCGGACGGCCGGCTTCAAGGTGACGCTTCCGGCACCGACGACCGATGTGCTGGCCAAGACCACGATCAGGTACGCAACGGGTACCGAAGCACAGGCCAAAGCACTACAGGCGCAGGTGCCGGGCGCGGTGATGGTGCGGTCCAGGACGGTCACCGGCGTCAGCTTGCTGCTCGGTGAGAACAAGGTCCAGGTGAAGAGCTTGATGCCGAAAGCCACCACGCCGGTTGCACCGAAGACGACGGCCAAGGCGACGCCCAAGCCGACGGCGACGTCCACGCCCGGCGTCACGACCGCCGCCGACGCGGGGTGCATCAATTGACGAGCGTCAGCGCGCGCACCCCGGAATCGGATTTCGCGGCCCGGCTTGCGGCCGATCCCGGTTCGCCGCTGGTGACCTTCTACGACCATGACACCGGCGAGCGAGCCGAGCTGTCGGCGAAATCGATGGGCAACTGGGTGGCCAAGACGTACTTCTTGCTCGTGGACGAGTTGGGACTGGGCGTCGGTGACCGGGCGTTCGTCCGGATGCCCGTGCATTGGCTGGCCGCCCCCATCATCTACGGCTGCTGGTTTGCCGGGCTCGAGGTGTCCAGCACACCCGAGGGCGCAGCGGTCGCGTTCGGCGATGTCGACTCCCTCGACGGGGTCGACCTCACGTCGGTGGACGAGATCTTTGCGGTCTCGCTGCTGTCGATGGCCCGATCCGGTGAACCGCCGGCCGGCATGCAGGACTACGCCGCGGCCGTGCGTCCGCAACCCGACGCGTGGGCAACCGTGCATCCGATTGCGGCGCCCAGCGATCCCGGTTTGGACGGTGGCACCCGGTCCGAACTGCTAGCCGACGCCGTCGCGCTGGCCGACGACCTCGGCCTGGACCCTGGTGACCGGCTGATGTTCGCCCCGTCCGAGCCCGGATTTGGGCCGGAAGCCTGGCTGGCCGCGTTGCTCGCGCCGGTGTCCGTCGGTGGGTCGACGGTGCTGGTGCGCAACGCCGCCGAAGAAAAGCTCGAAGCCCTGATCGAGTCCGAGCGAGCCGTGATCGCGCTGCGATGAGTACCGAGTTCGACGCCGATTCTTCGGCTGACCTGGCCAGTCCGGTTGGTCGGCTACGGGTCAGCGTCGGCGCGGGCGGCCTGACCGGCTTGCGGTGGCTGCGGGCCGCCGAGCCGCCGTCGCCGGTTGAGCCTCGATCGAGCGAGCCGCTGTCGACCGTGCTGGCAGAGTTGGCGGCCTACTTCGCGGGCGAATTGACGCGGTTCGACGTGCCGCTGGATTGGGGCCGGCTGACGGGCGACCGCCTGCTGGTACTGCAATCGCTGGCCGCGGACGTGCCATACGGGCAGACCGTGACGTACGGGCAATTGGCCGAGCTCAGCGGGACGAGCATCGGAGCCCGCGGGGTCGGTTCGGTGATGGGCTCGAATCCATTTCCGCTGGTCGTGCCATGCCATCGAGTGCTTGCCCACGACGGGCTCGGCGGTTACAGCGGCGGCGACCCGGCCGCCGGGCACACGGGTGCCCTGGAGACGAAACGGTGGCTGCTGATGCTCGAAGAGGGCCTTGCCCGAACCATAACCTGGCCAGCCCCCTAAACGGCATTGCGCGGCCTCAATTCCCGCTACGACTCGATCAAAGCAGGAGTCGGGCCGCGCCATGCAGCAAGTCGGGGCCGATCTTGACGGACGATGGCAGACGTCGATACGAAAGTCGGACCGACCATCAGGGATGATGGCGTCGTGACCACCGCGGCCCCGGCGACCAGACGGATTCACCGTGCCTGGTTCGTCGCTGGGATCACCTTCCTCGCGCTGATTGCCGCCGCCGCTTTCCGGTCCTCGACCGGGACGCTGATCGAGCCGCTGGAGAACGAGTTCGGCTGGTCGCGCGGCACGACCTCGCTGGCCATCACGGTGAACCTCGTCGTGTACGGACTGACCGCCCCGTTTGCCGCCGCCCTGATGGAGAAGTTCGGCATCAAGCGGCTGGTTGCCCTGGCGCTCACCCTCGTCGCCCTCGGCTGCGTCTGCACCGTGGTGATGCGCTCGGCCTGGCAGCTGGTCGCCGCCTGGGGCGTCCTGATCGGCGTCGGCACCGGGTCGATGGCATTGGTTTTCGGCGCCATCGTGGCCGAGCGCTGGTTCGTCACCAATCGCGGATTGGTCACCGGCGTCTTCTCGGCCGCCTCGTCGACGGGGCAGCTGCTGTTCCTGCCGCTGCTGGCCGAGCTCATCGCCACCCACGGTTGGCGCACGGCCGTCTGGGTGGTGGCGGGGTTCGCGTTGCTGCTGGTTCCATTCGTGCTCTGGCTACTGGCCGATTCACCGGAGCAGCTCGGCGTCCGCCCGTTCGGGGCTGACCTGTCCGAACCAGCTCCGGCACCGGTCGAGCGAGAACCGAGCGCCGGGGCTGCGCGCACCGCCATCTCCTCGCTGGTCTCGGTGTCGCGCAGCTGGACCTTCTGGGTGCTCATGGGCACTTTCTTCATCTGCGGCTGGTCGACCAATGGACTGATCGGTTCGCACTTCATCCCGGCCGCCCACGACCACGGCATGCCGCCGACCACGGCCGCGAACCTGCTCGCATTGATCGGCATCTTCGACATCGTGGGCACGATCGGCTCGGGCTGGCTCACCGACCGGGTTGATCCGCGAAACCTGTTGCTCGCCTACTACGGCTTGCGCGGGCTTTCGCTGCTGATCGTGCCGTCCGTCCTCGGCTCCAGCGTCGATCCGCCGCTGTTCCTCTTCATCGTTTTCTACGGCTTGGACTGGGTGGCTACGGTGCCGCCGACGGTCGCCCTGTGCCGCGAGCATTTCGGGCCACAACGGGCCGGCGTCGTATTCGGCTGGGTGTACGCCGCACACATGGTCGGCGCGGGACTGGCCGCGTCCTACGCCGGCGAGATACGTGCCCACACCGGCGACTATCGGATCGCCTGGTTCACGGCCGGAATTCTCTGCATCGTGGCGGCATTGTCGTTCTTCAGCCTGCGCGAGCGAGGCACTTATGCGGTTCGGCGCTCGCCGCTGCAGGAAGCCGGCGCCCAGCTCGGCTGACGGGCTGCCGGCCAGACCTTCTGCTGGCCGGGTTCGCACCCCTAGGCTGATCCCGTCGCCGGGCCGAGGATCGGATAGGGGAACGCAATGGGTTATGCCGAGGACTACCAGCACAGCTTGGTCGATCCCGACTCGTTCTGGTTGGCGGCGGCCCGGGGGATCAGCTGGATTCACAAGCCGTCCAAGGCACTCGATAGCGACAATCCCCCGTTCTACCGCTGGTATCCGGACGGCACCCTGAACACCTGCTTCAATGCCCTAGACCGGCACGTGGCGCTCGGGCGCGCTGAGCAGACCGCGCTGATCTATGACTCCCCCGTCACCGGCGTCAAGCAGACATTCACTTACGAACGCCTGACCGAGCTGACCGCCAAATTCGCCGGTGTGCTGCGAACCCTGGGCGTCAGCAAGGGCGATCGGGTCCTCATCTACCTGCCGATGATCCCCGAGGCGGTGATTGCCATGCTCGCCTGTGCCCGCATCGGCGCCGTCCATTCGGTGGTATTCGGCGGCTTTGCCTCGTCCGAGCTCGCGGTTCGCATCAACGACGCGCAGCCGAAGGTCATCGTCAGTGCCACCTGCGGCGTGGAGCCGACGCGGGTGATCGAATACAAACCGCTGCTAGAGCGCGCCCTGGAATTGTCCGAGCACCAGCCGGCGAGCTGCGTCATCGTGGCCCGCCCGCAGTCCAGCGCCGAACTCGGCCCGCTGGACCTGGACTATGAGGCCCTAATGTCCAGCCAGCTCATCCAACCGGCCGAATGCGTCGAGGTGGCTGCTACCGATCCGCTCTACATCCTTTACACCTCCGGCACGACCGGCCGACCCAAGGGCGTGGTGCGCGACAACGGCGGCCATGCGGTCGCCATGAACTGGTCGATGCACAACATCTACGACGTCGGCCCGGGCGAGGTGATGTTCACGGCCAGCGATGTCGGTTGGGTCGTCGGCCACTCCTACATCGTCTACGCGCCGCTGATCGCCGGGGCGACGACCGTGTTGTACGAGGGCAAGCCTGTCGGCACCCCCGACGCCGGTGCCTTCTGGCGGCTGGTCAGCGAATACCGGATCAAGGCCTTGTTCACCGCGCCGACCGCGATCCGGGCCCTCAAGCGCGATGACCCGAACGGTGAATTCGTCGGCAAGTACGACACCTCGAGCCTGAAGACGCTGTTCCTGGCCGGCGAACGGCTGGACCCGGACACCTACCATTGGGCCACCGAGAAACTGGGTGTGCCGGTGATCGACCACTGGTGGCAGACCGAGTCGGGCTGGGCGATCGTGGCCAATCCACGCGGCCTCGAACCGATGCCGATCAAAGCCGGCTCGCCCTCCAAGCCGGTTCCCGGATTCGATGTCCAGGTGCTGACCGAAGACGGCACCCCCGCCGCGGCCGGCATCGAAGGCGCGATCTGCATCAAATTGCCGATGGCACCGGGCAGCCTGCCGACCTTGTGGAACGACGATGACCGGTACGTGTCCTCCTACCTGTCCGACTTCAAGGGCTATTACCTCACCGGCGACGGCGGCTACTTCGACGAGGACGGCTACTTGTTCGTCCTCGGCCGCACCGACGACGTGATGAACGTGGCCGGGCACCGGTTGTCCTCCGGCCAGATCGAGTCGGTGCTATCGGCTCATCCCGCGGTGGCCGAATGCGCCGTGATCGGCGTGCGGGACGAATTGAAGGGCCAGGTTCCACGCGCGCTGGTGGTCACCAAAGCGGGCTTCGAGGGATCGCCGGAGGAGTTGGCGGCTGAGCTGCGCGGGCTGGTCCGCACCGAAGTCGGGGCGATCGCGTCGCTGTCGGGGGTGGACGTCGTGCCCGGCCTGCCCAAGACCCGATCCGGCAAGATCCTTCGCAAGACCATGCGGCAACTGGCGGACGGGGACGATGCCCCGGTGCCGTCCACGATCGAGGACGCCGGCGTGCTGGTCACGCTGCGCGAGGTGCTCCGGCCGAGTTGATCGCCGGGACTCGCTCGGCGAAATCTCTACGAAACTCAGCGCGGCGGCCGATGGGACGTCGTGCCCTTGACGTCACGCCTGACTCGCCCTGCCATTGTGCTGTTCGCCGTCCTGGCCAGCGCGGCCTCGCTGCTGGTCGGCCTCGCCTCGATCACCAGCCCGGCCGAAGCCGGCGTGCCCAGCCTGCGCACGCCGGCCGGGATGCCGAGCCAGATCGAGCCGCCCGCTCCGTATGTCGCGCAGGTGTCCTGTCAACCGGCGTTCCGCAAGGGCACCCTCGCCCTCGGCCGACTGCTCACCGCGCGCTACCCGAATACCTCGTTCGGCGGCAATTACAACTGCGGCACGGACGGTACCCGGAGTGAGCATTACGACGGACGCGCCGTCGACTGGATGGATTCGCTCCGCAATCCCACCCAAAGGGCACAGGCCACCTCGGTCCTCAACTTCCTGCTGGCTACCGACAAGGCGGGCCACAAGTTCGCCAATGCTCGCCGGCTGGGCATCATGTACATCATTTACAACAACCGGATCTGGGGCGCCTGGGACGGCAAATGGTCGGCGTACAACAACTGCGCGAAGACCCCGTCGCCCTCGCTGGACAGCGCCTGCCACCGCAACCACATGCACTTCTCACTGTCGTTCAACGGCGCGCTGGGCCGGACCTCGTTCTGGACCCGGCACGTCTACGCCGACGACTTCGGTCCCTGCCGGTCGGCGATCTTCAACTGGTCGGCGAACTACGCACGGGCCAATCCGACACGGTGCGCGCCGGTCAAGAACCCCGTGGCTCCCAGGGGATCGAGCGCAATCATGAAGGGCCTGGTGCAGTGGTCGGGCATCGCCATGCGCGCCGGCATGTCTGGTCCTGCGGTCGCCGCCGTGCAGCGTGGGCTTCGGGTACCGGTCACCTCGACGTTCGACGCGCGCACCACGGCCGCATTGAACCGGCTCAAGCGCGCTCATCGGCTGCCCGGTGACGGGGTCATGAACGGCGCGGGCTGGAAACTGCTGCTGGCCGTGAACAGCCCCAAGCGCTGACCGTCGCCGGTTCTGTCGTCCCCAGGTGTTAGACAGAACGGGTGAGCGCAGCAACCGAATCCCTGACCATCGCCGATCCGACCCTGCGTGAGGCGGCCCAGCGGCACCTGAGCGCGCTCGCCGGTCCCACCGCGATCCTGCGCGAGGACCAGTGGCGGGCAATCTCGGCGTTGGTGGCCGAGCATCGGCGCGCGCTGGTAGTGCAGCGCACTGGCTGGGGTAAGTCGGCGGTGTACTTCGTGGCCACCGCACTGCTGCGAGCCGCCGGGGCCGGGCCGACCGTGATCGTGTCGCCGCTGCTGGCCTTGATGCGCAACCAGATCGCCGCCGCGGAACGAGCCGGCATCCGCGCGGCGACGGTCAACTCGACGAATCTCGAAGAGTGGACGGCCGTCTACGACGCGGTTCGCCGCGGTGATATCGACATCATCCTGCTGTCGCCCGAGCGGTTGAACAATCCTGACTTCCGGGATCAGGTATTGCCGGCGCTGGCCGACACCTGCGGCTTGCTCGTGGTGGATGAAGCACATTGCATCAGCGACTGGGGCCACGATTTCCGACCCGATTACCGACGCCTGCGCACCCTGCTGCCCGAACTACGCGCCGGCACGCCAGTGCTCGCCACCACCGCGACCGCCAACGCGCGGGTGGTCGAGGACATCGCGGACGTACTCGGTCTCGGCCAATCCGGCGACGACGTGCTGGTGCTGCGTGGCAGTCTGGATCGTGAGTCCTTGCACCTCGGCGTGCTGAGCTTGGCTTCGACGCCACATCGGCTGGCCTGGCTGGCCGAACACCTGCGCGAGCTGCCTGGCTCGGGCATCATCTACACGCTCACCGTCGCCGCCTCACGCGACGTGGCCGAGCATCTGCGCGATCGCGGCTACGAGGTGGCGTCCTACTCGGGACAGACCGATCCGGCCGAACGGCTGGCCGCCGAGCAGGACCTGCTCGGCAACCGGATCAAGGCATTGGTTGCAACCTCCGCGCTGGGCATGGGTTTCGACAAACCGGATCTTGGATTCGTGATCCACTTCGGGGCGCCCGCATCACCGATCGCGTACTACCAGCAGGTCGGACGAGCCGGGCGCGGCGTTGACAGTGCCCAGGTGATCCTGCTGCCCGGGACTGAGGACACCGCGATTTGGGACTATTTCGCCTCGGTCGGCTTTCCGGCCGAATCGCAGGTGCGCGCGACCCTCGCCCAGTTGGATTCCGTGTCGCCGACCAGCACGCCGGCGTTGGAGGCTCGGGTCGAACTGTCCCGCTCGCGACTCGAGACGATGCTCAAAGTGCTCGACGTCGACGGATCGGTTCACCGGGTTCGCGGCGGCTGGGTTGCCACCGGGCAGGAATGGGCCTACGACGCCGAGCGATACGCGAAGGTGGATGCCACCCGGCGCGCCGAACAACAGGCCATGACCGACTATCAGCGGCTGGGTAGCTGCCGGATGCGTTTCCTCCGCGAGCAACTCGACGACCCGGGGGCCACCGATTGCGGCCGGTGCGACAACTGCACCGGCGTGCCCCTGACCGACCGAGTGACCGACACGGCAATCGACGAAGCGAGCGAGCGGCTGGCCCGCCCTGGCGTCCCGATCGATCCTCGAAAGATGTGGCCGGCCGCCATGCCCACCCTCGGCATCGAGCTGCGCGGCAAGATTCCAGCCACGGAACAGGCCGAGGTCGGACGGGTCATTGCGCGCTTCACCGATCTGGGCCGCGGTCAGCAAGTGCGTGCGCTGCTCGCCGACACCACGGCCGACGGGCCGCTTCCCGACGATTTGCAGGGGCCGATCGTGGCCGTACTGAAGTCCTGGGGCTGGGACGAACGACCAGGCGCGGTAGTGCATATCGGCTCGCATCGCCGCCCGCTGCTGATCGCCGACACGGCTGCTCGGGTCGCTGGACTGGGCCGCATGATCGACCTGGGCGTGCTGCCGCATCAGCGGGAATCAAGCACGCACCGGTCCAACGGAGCGCAACGATTGCGCGCGGTGCACGGCGGCTATGAGCTGCCCGACGCGGTACGCGAACAGCTGGCGGGCGAGTTGGCCGGTGTGACGTTGCTGCTCATCGATGACTACATCGATACCGGCTGGACGATGGCCGAGCTGGCTCGGCGGTTACGCCAAGCCGGCGCGGGCTCGGTGTTGCCGTTCGCGCTCGGCTCTACCGGCTGAGACGGCAGACCATGTCCGAGACAACCAACGACGGCAGGCCATCACCGGCAGATCGAACCGCCGACGGCAGGCCATCACCGGTGGATCGAACCGCCGACGGCCTGCGGCTAAAGGCTGATTGTGCACAGTGTTTCGGGCTTTGCTGTGTCGTGCCGGCATTTGCCGCCTCGGCTGACTTCGCCCTGGACAAGCCGGCCGAACAGGCCTGTCCACATCTGGGCGCCGATCATCGTTGCTCAATTCACCGCGATCTACGGGCACGGGGCTTTCGCGGCTGCACCGTGTACGACTGCTTCGGCGCCGGCCAGCAGGTTTCGCAGGTGACGTTCCAGGGCCGGGATTGGCGAAGCCACCCCGAGATCTCGGGTGCCATGTTTTCGGTCTTCCCGATCGTCCGGCAGCTGCACGAGCTGCTCTGGTATCTCACCGAGGCAGCGGCCCTCGCGGCGCCGGTGCGGCCCGAATTGACTGACGCCATCGCAACGACCCAGCGGCTGAGTGGTAGCGCGGCCGACGTTTTACGCCAACTGGACGTGGCTGCCCATCGACAGGAAGTCAACAAAATACTGGTGAAAGTCAGTGAATCGGTGCGTGCGCGGGAACTGAAACGGGCCGGCGTGACGGGACCGCGGCCGGATCATCGCGGTGCCGATCTGGTCGGCGCCCGGTTCGTCGGCGCCGATCTTCGGGGCGCGAACCTGCGCGGCACGCTGTTGATCGGCGCCGACCTACGCGATGCCGAGCTGAGCTGGGCGGATCTGACTGGCGCCGATCTGCGCGACGCCGAACTCAGCGGCGCACACCTGCACCGAGCCATGTTTCTCACCCAGGCACAGCTGGATTCGGCCCGCGGCGACGCGCGCACCGAACTAGCCGACTCGCTCACGCACCCCGATCACTGGTGAACCCGCAATTCCGTTCGCGCCGAGAGATTATTTGAGTAACTGGCGAGCGATCACCATGCGGTTGATCTGGTTCGTTCCCTCGTAGATCTGGGTGATCTTGGCGTCGCGCATCATGCGCTCCACCGGAAAGTCCCGGGTGTAGCCGGCGCCGCCGAACAGCTGTACGGCATCGGTCGTCACCTTCATCGCCACATCTGAGGCAAACGCCTTGGCCGAAGCTGATATCCAAGTCAAGCCCGGTTCGCCCCGTTCTGCCTTGGCGGCCGCGGCGTACACGAGCTGCCGCGCGGCCTCGGTCTGCATGACCATATCCGCGATCATGAACTGCAGGCCCTGGAAGTCAGCCAGCGGGCGGCCGAATTGATGCCGCTGCTTCAGATAGGCAAGAGAAGCGTCGATCGCGCCCTGCGCCAGGCCGAGCGCCTGGGCGCCGATGGTGAGCCGGGTGTGGTCCAGGGTCGCCAGCGCCGTCTTGAATCCGGTCCCGGGTTCACCCACGATGCGATCGGATGGGATCGTGCAGTCCTCGAAGTAGATCTCGCAGGTCGGCGATCCCTTGATACCGAGTTTGCGTTCCTTCGTCCCCACCGAAAAGCCGGGGTCATCCTTGTGCACCACGAACGCCGAGATTCCGCGCGAGCCGGCGCCGGGCTCGGTCACGGCCATCACGGTGTAGTAGCTCGAAACACCGGCGTTGGTGATCCAGGCCTTGGTTCCGTTCAGGACCCAGTGGTCCCCATCCGCGACCGCGCGAGTACGCATCGCCGCCGCGTCCGAACCGGCTTCGCGCTCGGACAGCGCGTAGGAGAACATCGCGGTCCCCTCGGCCACCGGGCGAAGCACCTTCTGCTTCAGCTCTTCCGAGCCGCTGAGAATGATCGGCATGGTGCCAAGCTTGTTCACCGCCGGGATCAAGGATGACGAGGCGCATGCCCGGGCGACCTCCTCGATCACTATCGCGGTGGCCAGCGAATCAGCGCCGGCGCCGCCGTACTGCTCGGGGATGTGCACGGCATGGAAACCGGCCTTGGTCAGCGCCTCGAGCACGTCGTAGGGGAATTGTTCGGTCTCGTCGATCTCCGCCGCGCGAGGTGCGATCTTGTCATCGGCCAGGGCGCGCACCGCCGCCCGCAACATGCGGTGCTCTTCCGGGAGTTGGTACAACGCAAAATCAGGGTCCAGAGCCATATCGAGATTATTACCCTTCAGATTCTGGGCGCGAACCGATCGTGCGACGCGGACGCCGCTGCCAGAGTCCGGCGGCCTCAGCTGCTACGGCGACGTCGGCCGGCGACCAAGCAGAGGCCGGCGCCCAGCAGTATCACGGCCGTGCCCACGCCTGCGGTGCGTCCCACCGGTGCGGCAACTCCGGTGTTGGCCAGAGCCGGCGGACTGACCGCGGTGCCGGTCCCGGTGGTGATGACGGGGGTCATCGGTCCCGGCGTACTGGGACTAGTAGGCGGAGCCGGCTGCGGCGGCGGGTCGACGGACGTTATCGGTGGCGTATCGGAGTCTCCGGTGTCACAGCCGCTGGGCACGCTGACCACGTAGGTCCAATGGTCGACGCCAACCAGCCGGTAGCCCGGTCTGGCGGTGGCCACGATGTCGAACGTCTCACCCTCGCCGATGATGTAGTCGCCCGGAACGAGCACCTCCTTGTCGACTGAGTACTCGATTCCGGTCACGTCGGGGATCGACAGGTAGCCGCCGCCGGTTGCGCAGGTAGCGTCGCCGAATCCGGGTGTGATGGTGGCAACGGCAACGGCGACGGCGCAGCCGGACGGCGCGGCGAACCTGTGACTCCAGCTGGACGGACCAACCAGCGTGTGACCGGGTTGCGCAACGGCCACCACACCCACCGCGAGCCCGGCACCGACCGGGTAGGTCCCGGCCGCGGTGCGTACACCGGTAACCAGGTAATCCACGCCGGCCACCGCGGGGATCGTGTAGGACCCCGCGCTGGTCGCGCACGTCTGGTCGAAGAACGTCACGGCCACGGCTTGCACACAGCCCGTCGGCGCCACGAACGTGAACGTCCAGCTGTTGGCGCCGGTGAGGACGAAGCCCGGCCGGGCCGTCGCGGTCACGACGACCGACGTCCCGGCGGCAATGCCGAAGTACGAACCTGCCGCCACGGTCGAACCGGCTATCGCGTAGCTGACCCCGGTTGCGGCCGGGATGTCGTAAGACCCGGTGGCCTGCGCGCAGGTCGGCTGCACGGCGACCGGAACGCTGGCGGTCACTGTTGTTACCGGCGGCGCCGTTGTCACCGGCGGCGCCGTTGCGGTACACGTGCCGGCGAAGGTAACGCCGGCGCCGACGCTCGCGGCGACATGGTCGGTCCAGGTCACGATCCCGTCGACGTGGGCCAGCGTGGCGCTGCCACTGATCCCGGTCTGGGTCACGACGAAGCTGCCACCGGCGGGGACGGCCACCGAACTTGGCGTAACCACGCTGGTGACCGGGACGGTGTGCGCGGCGTCGAGCACGAACTGGGCGCCGGTCGCCACGTTCGAGGTGCCGGTATAGACAACGGTGTAAGTGCCGTCCGCTGCACAGCTGGCCGATGCCGTCATCGGTGCGGCGTGGGCGGCCGCCGGGCCCGCGATCGCAACGAGACCGACGGCACCGGCGGCCAACGCGGCCGTGAGTGCCAGTGCCCGCCTTAACGATGCGGACATCGCTTTTCGCTGCATGTACCCGTCCCCCGTACCCAAAAATGGCCGATTGCCGGCTGGCGACCCGAGAATAGGTGCTGCTATCGCCAGCGGCTGTAAGCGCCATGTGAACACGTGCGGCGCCTTTACGCAAACCTCACAGCACTGGGTGACTGGACGACTCCGGTCGGTTGCCGGTATGGGGGTCAAGGTGACACGCCTCGGCCATTGCCGGGGGCGAACGGGGCGCGGTCCGGTCATTGCCGAGGGTCGGACTGGGGCGCGGTCCGGTCATTACCGGGGGTCGGACTGGGGCGCGGTCCGGCCATTGCCGGGGGTCGAAGGCGGCCGTCGCGGTCAGCGCCGAAACATCTGCGCGATAGGCTCTGCCGGCCCGCCATCCCCGGTCATACGGAGTTACCGCACATGACTGAACGACCCCGCCTGTCGGTAATCGGCACTGGCTATCTCGGCGCCACCCACGCGGTGTGCATGGTCGAACTCGGCTACGACGTGATCGGCCTCGACATCGACCAGAGCAAGATCGACGCATTGCGCGCGGGGCGGATCCCGTTCTTTGAACCGGGTCTGCCGGAGCTGCTGGTCAAGCACATGGACTCCGGCCGGTTGCGGTTCACCACCGACTACGCCGAGGTGGCCGCGTTCGCCGACGTGCATTTCATCTGCGTGGGTACCCCGCAGCAGAAGGGCCAGTACGCCGCCGACCTGACCTACGTCGAAGCGGCGTTCGCGTCCCTGGCCGAACACCTGACCCGGCGGGTCCTGGTCGTGGGCAAGTCGACGGTGCCCGCCGGCACCGCGGCGCGGATGGCCGATCTGCTCGCCGAGCGCGCCCCGAACAAAGAGGTCGAACTCGTCTGGAACCCCGAATTCCTCCGGGAAGGCTTCGCGGTCGAGGACACCCTGCGCCCGGACCGGCTGGTGTTCGGCGTTCGCTCCGCCTGGGCCGAGGAGACGATCCGGTCCGCCTTCCAGCCCATCATCGATGCCGGTACACCGGTCATCGTCACCGACTTCGCCACCGCCGAACTCGTCAAGGTCGCGGCCAACTCCTTTCTGGCCACCAAGATCAGCTTCATCAACGCGATGGCCGAGGTGTGCGAGGTCACCGGCGCGGACGTAACCCAGCTCGCCGACGCGATCGGCCACGACGTGCGGATCGGTCGGCGCTTCCTCAATGCGGGTCTCGGCTTCGGTGGCGGCTGCCTGCCCAAGGACATCCGCGCCTTCATTGCCCGAGCGGGCGAACTGGGCGTGGACCAGGCCGTCTCGTTCCTGCGCGACGTCGACGAGATCAACCTGCGGCGCCGAGCCCGGACGGTCGAATTCGGGCTGGAACTGCTGGACGGCAGTTATCACGGCGCCAAGGTTGCCGTCCTCGGCGCAGCCTTCAAGCCGAACTCCGACGACGTCCGCGACTCGCCGGCGCTGGACGTCGCGGCCGGCGTCGCCCGCCGCGGCGCCGAGGTCGTCGTCTTCGACCCCCAGGCCAACGAGAGCGCCCGGAAACTGCAGCCACAACTCGGCTATGCGGACTCCTTGGAAGAGGCGGTGGCCGGCGCGGACCTGATCATGCTGCTCACCGAATGGCAGGAATTCCGCTCGATGTCGCCGGACACGATCGCCGGCCTGGTCTCGCGACGCAACCTCGTCGATGGCCGCAACGTGCTCGATCCGGTCGAATGGCGGGCCGCCGGCTGGGCCTACCGCGCCCTCGGCCGCCCCTGATAATCCGGAAAGTCCTATTCTCCCGTCGTCATAGCAACGCAGCATTAGGACTTTCCGGGCTGGGGGCGGCTAGCTCGTCACGTCCTTGCGTTCGAACCAGAGCCAGGCGGCCGTGAACAGCACCGCCGCATAGATCACCGCAAGGGCCGTTCCCCGAATCATGTCGTCCCAGTTGATGTCAGCGGCTAGCGCATCCAGCCACGAATACTGGAAGTGAGTCGGCAACACCACCCGGTACGGATCCAGCGCCGTGATCGAATCCAGGATGTTGGACACCACAACCAGGAAGGTAGCCCCGCCGACGGCCGCCAACGGAGCATCGGTCAGCACGGTCAGCAGGAACGCCAGCGCCGCCACGATCAAGGCCTGCCCCGAGGCGTACACCGCGACGATGACCATCCGCTGGAACGTCTGCGGATAACTGAACGTGCCACCGAAGACCGACCGGGCCGGAGCCCAGCCGAAGAAGATTCCGCCGACCGTATAAGCCCAAGCCGGCAGCAGGATATTGGCTCCGAAGCTCAGCGCCAAGGCGACGAAGAGCTTCTGGCGCAGCAGCCGGGCTCGGGGCACCGGTAGGGCCAGCAGGTAGCGAAGCGAGGACCAGCTGGCCTCGCTGGCGACCGTGTCGCCGCAGAACATGGCCACGATCACGACCAGCAGGAAGCCCACCGACGCGAACTCGGCGAAGAGCGCGAAGTTTCCGGCGCCGGCCGTGGCCAGATCCACCAGCGCGGGCGCGCCCTGGTTGCCACTCGACGACCCGCCGCCCAGCTCGAAGGCCAGCGCCATCACGATCGGCAGCACGATCAAGAACGCACCGGTCAGCTGGGTCCGTCGCCGGCGCAGCTGGCGAGTGAACTCCACTCGCAGGGGCATGGTCCGGTGTGCGTCGAAGCCGGTCGAGCCGGCGTCGGAGGTATCGAAGTTGATCAGCCCGGCATGCCCGCCTCGTCTGGTAGCCGCAGCCGGCACGGACGGGTCGATCTCAGTCATGCCGTTCCCCGATCAGGTCCAGGAATACCGTTTCCAACGCTCGGCTCGCGGGCACCCGCTGGGAGGCCAGCCCGGCAGCGGCCAGTGCTTGCTGGGCCGCGTCCGGATCGGCCACCGCCAGCTGATCGGTGGAGGTGCCGGCAACCTCGGCCACCGATCCGGCCACCAGCACCCGGCCGCGGTGCATGACCACCACGTGCGTACAGGTCTGCTCCACCTCCGACAGCAGGTGCGACGACACGATCACCGTGCGGCCGGTCCCGGCGTAGGAGTGCAGAACCTCGCGCATCTCCGCGATCTGCGGCGGATCGAGCCCGTTCGTCGGCTCGTCGAGCACCAGCACGTCCGGCAGGCCCAGCATGGCCTGCGCAATCGCCAGGCGCTGTTGCATTCCGTGGCTGTAGGTCTTCACCCGTCGAGCAAGGGAATCGCCGAGTCCGGCGATCTCCAGCACCGTATCGAGTCGGGCCGCCTCGATCGGCCGCCCCGATGCCGCCCAGTACAACCGCAGGTTCTCCGCACCGGTGAGGTGCGGCAGCAGGCCCGGCCCCTCGACGAACGCACCGAGCCGAGCCAGCACCGGGTCCCCCGGCCGGACCGTCGTCCCGAACACCTGGATCGTGCCCGCGGTGGGCAGGATCAGCCCCATCAGCATCCGTAAAGTGGTCGTCTTACCGGCCCCGTTCGGCCCGAGCAGGCCGACCACCTGGCCCCGCTCGACCCGAAAACTGACCCCGTTCACGGCGCGGTAGCCGTCCCGGTATTGCTTCACCAGATCGGTCACGACCACCGGCACATCGGTCTCCAGTTCGGCGGCGACAAGTCGAGCGCCGCGCCGACGTCCCGGCCGGCGGAGCACGAACGCGATCAGCAGCACCAGGACGCAAGCGGCAACGACGATGCCGGCCACGATCAGCCACGCCCACACGCCGCTGCTGTTGCCGACCGAGTGCACCGCCAGTCCGGATACCTGCAGCACCGGCGCCGCCAGCGATATCCGGTACGTCGCCGGTTGCTCAGGCATCGCGTAGGCGAAGTCGGTGGTAGACACCTCGACGCCCAGCCGGTGCCCGACCGGGATCGAGGCGACGATCCACGGCAGCTGGACGGTGCGCTCCGCTGCGGCCGAGCCACTGCCGCCCACCGGGACCTTGATCGGGCTGACCAAGGGGACGGGCAGCGTGTCGGTACCGTCCGGCGCAAGATCATGCAGGCTGACAAAGAGCGTTGCGGTACGGGCGCCGCCGGACAACGGCTGCACGGCCAAGGTGATCGACGACGAGCCGACCACCAGTCTGGCCGCGGACAGTGGTGCGGACGCGAACACCGCGGTCTGACCACGCACCCGGGACAGGCTGCTGACCTGCCCGATCCCGGCGTCACTGGCCGCGCTGAGCAGATCGGACAGGCCCGGCAGCACCGTCACCGCGGCCGGCGATCCACCGGGCGGGGCCACCACGGTCTGCGCCGAACCAGCCACCGTCACCGGATCGAGTTGGAAGCCAGGACGGGAATCGATGCCCGGGTAGCCCGCATCGTCGCGCAAGGTCACATCGACTCGGCGCCCGGTGCTCGAGGACAGCGAGGCCCCCCGTTGCGACAGCTCGAAGCTGGTGCCGTTCGGCCCGATCCCGCGCAGCTCGGCGTCGAAGAACTGCCTTTGCCAGCCGGCAACATCGTCATTCTGCGCTGGGGCGTCGTGGCCACCGGGACGCCAGCGGACCTGTACCGGCGCGCCCGCGGCGGCGATCTGGCGAGCATTGGCATCGGCCTCGCTGAGCGGGAAGAGTGAGTCCTGCTCGCCCTGGGTCAGCAGCGTCGGGGCCTGCATCTGGTCCAGCACCGAGGCCGGGCTGGACTCACTCAGCAGACTGCGCTGTGCCCTGGAAGAGAGCTCGCCGGACGTGGCCGCGCTGCGGTACAACGCGCAGATATCCGCGGCGAACCGCCCGCAACCATCGGCCCTCGCGGACGCGCCGGTGGCAAACAGGGTGCCGGTCCACAGCTTCTTGAGCACGCCGCCGGTGGCCGTCGTGCCGGCCCGGGTGAGCGCGCCGTCGAGATCGGCGAACAAGCTGCGACCGAGATCGTTCCAGGTGATGTCGGCGGCCACCGCGGCAATCCGGTGGTCGGTGGCCCCGAGCATCAACGAGAAGGCGCCGCCGTAGGACGCCCCGGCCACGCCGACGATGGGCGTCCCGTCAGCGCGCTTGCTCACCTCAGGCCGGGTCTGCAGCCAGTCCAGCAGCCGGGCGCCGTCGGCGATCTCGTACTGCAGCGAATCCATGTGGATCAGCCCACTGGAGGCGCCGAAGCCGCGCGGGCTGAAGGTCAGCACCGTGTACCCGTGCCGAGCCAGCACGCGGGCGTAGGCGTCCAGCGTGGGCTTCGTGCCGCCGAAACCGGTGGCCAGCAGGATCGCGGGGGCGGGAGTGCGGACGGGAAGGTAGAAGGACGTGTCCAACTGCACCTGGGTGCCGTCGGACTCAGGTGTCGCCGTGATGAAGCGGCTCGACACGGCAACCGGCGTCGACGACCCGCCGGTGAACGCCACCGCGCTGACGACCAGCAGGATCACCAGCACCAGCCCCGCGACGGCCGCCATCCGCCGGCGCCGGGTCAGCCCGCGAAACCGGCTCCAGATCGCCACGGCACCGCGAGCTGGCTTCACTCGCCGAGCGTACGGACCCGCTCGGCCAAGGCCCGGTTCTTGCTGAGGGCGCTCTCAGCGAGCTCGGACTGAAAGGCCACTACCCGTTCCAGCAAGGCCGGGTTGTGGCTGGCCAAGATCCGCACCGCGAGCAGGCCGGCGTTGCGAGCACCGCCGATGGACACCGTCGCGACCGGAACCCCGGCCGGCATCTGCACGATCGAGAGCAGCGAGTCCATCCCGTCCAGATAGCGCAGCGGCACCGGTACGCCGATGACCGGCAACGGGGTCAGCGAGGCAACCATCCCGGGCAGGTGCGCGGCCCCGCCGGCGCCGGCAATGATCACGCGCAGTCCCCGCCCGTGCGCGGTCCGGGCGTAATCCAGCATGCCTTCCGGGGTGCGGTGCGCCGACACGACGCGAACCTCGGCCGGGACGTCGAATTCACGCAGCGCCTGGACCGCGGCCTGCATCACCTCGAAGTCCGAGTCGCTGCCCATGATCACGCCGACCAGCGGAAGGCCCTCGGGAGTGTGCTGCTCATTCATGTGCGTCCACCTCTGCGCGATCGCCGTTGGCCAGGTACTCGGCCGCCGCTCGGGCCCGAGCCCGGACCGTGTCGAGATCGTGGCCGAGGGCGGTGACGTGACCGACCTTGCGGCCGGGACGGAACCCCTTGCCGTAAAGGTGAATCTTGACGTCGGGCCATTTCGCCATCAGGTGGTGCACCCGCTCGTCCAGCGCCGGCTTCGTATCGTCCGGGCCGCCGAGCACGTTGGCCATCACCACCACCGGGGCGGTTTGAGTCGTCACCCCGAGCGGGTAGTCCAGCACGGCTCGCAGGTGCTGCTCGAACTGCGAGGTCCGCGACCCTTCGATGGTCCAGTGCCCGGAGTTGTGCGGGCGCATGGCCAGTTCGTTGACCAGCAGCCGACCCGACCGGGTGACGAACAATTCGACGGCGAGTATCCCGACCACGTCCAGCTCGGCGGCCAGTCGCAGCGCCAGCGACTCGGCCTGATCGGCGAGCAGCGCGGGCAGCCGCGGCGCCGGTGCGATGACCTCGGTGCAGATGCCGCCGACCTGAACCGTCTCCACGACAGGCCACGACGCGCCCTGACCGAATGGTGATCGGGCCACGACGGCCGCGACCTCGAAGTCGATGTCCGCCAACTCCTCGGCCAGTAGCGACGTGCCCGCGGCCAGCATCGGATCAGCATCCTGGATCGAGTCCAGCACCCAGACGCCGCGTCCGTCGTACCCACCGGTGATCGCCTTGACCACCAGCGGCCAGCCGACCTCGCGGCCGAATTCGACCAGTGCGCGGCGGGTGTCGTCCGCCGACGCGGCATCCGACAGGTCCAGCCACCTCGGGCCCGGCACGCCGAGCTCAGTCAGCCGTACTCGCATCGCAGCCTTGTCCTGGGCGTAACGCAGCGCGTCCGCTCCGGGAAGCACGGTCACGCCCGCCTCGGCCAGGGCGCGGATGTGCTCGGCCGGCACGTGCTCGTGATCGAAGGTCACGACGTCGCAGGACGCCGCGAAGCGCCGTAGGTCCGGCAGCGACCGGTAATCACCGAACTCGGCGTTGGGGGTGACGAGGGCCGCCCCGTCTTCCTCCGATTCCGCGAGTACCCGAATCGACTGGCCCAGCGCGATTGCCGCCTGTTGCGTCATTCGCGCCAACTGCCCCGCGCCGACCATGCCCACTACCGGCAGTCCGGTACGCGTGTCCACGCCTGCAGAATCTAGTCCGACGACGCGCCCGGTCGCCGGGCGAGGCCGCGCCGCCGGTCCGCACAGCTATGCACATTGGCGCACATAGCGCTACCGGTGCTGCCGTTGAAGTAGCTTGACGGCATGCGCGCACGCCCGCGGCCGCAATCGGGCCGGGCTACTGCGGTGGCCAAAAAACGGCCGTTGAGCCTGCCAATCCGAGGCGTCCTCCAGGCCGAATTCCTTACCAGGAATATCGACAAAGAGTGACGGTGTCTCGGAGCGGACGATCGGCCCGCGCTCGGGGCGGCAGGAGGATGCACGATGGCCCGCAGACGAATGGCTGTCATCGGCAGTGGCGTGGCCGGATTGACTGCCGCCCACATCCTGCAGCGCGAGTGTGACGTCAGCCTGTACGAGTCCGACGAGCGGCTCGGTGGGCACGCGCACACCCACGAGGTGACCGACCGGGCCGGCCGCGTCGTCAACGTCGACAGCGGCTTCATCGTCCACAACGAAAAGACCTACCCGAACCTGCTGCGCCTATTCGACGAACTGGGTGTGCAGACCCAGGCCTCGGAGATGAGCATGTCCATCCGATGCGGCGGTTGCGGCCTCGAGTACGCCGGCGCGCGCGGCCTCGGGGGACTCTTTCCCTCCGCCCGCAACCTGGGCAATCCGCACTACCTCTACCTGGTGGCCGAGATCCTGCGCTTCCACCGACAGGCCCGAGCGTTGTTGGCCGACCCGGCCGGCGATGCTGGGCTGACCTTCGGTGAGTTCTTACGGCGGGGCCGTTTCACCCCCTACTTCCGGGCCCACTTCGCCACCCCGCTGGTGTCGGCAGTGTGGTCGTGCGCACCCGAGCTGGCCAGCCAGTATCCCGCGTTCTACCTGTTCCGGTTCCTGCAGAATCACGGGATGCTGTCGGTCTCCGGCTCGCCTGCGTGGCGCACCGTGTCCGACGGTTCCGGTCGTTACGTCGAACTGGTGGCCAAGCAGCTGTCCGCGGTACACACCTCCGCCCCGATTCGCGCGGTCCGCCGGGTCAGCGGCGCCGTGGAAGTTCGCGACGAATCCGACGAGGTAGCCGTGTTCGACGGGGTCGTGATCGCCACCCATCCGGCACAGGCGCTGCGACTGTTGAGCCAGCCGACCCCGGCCGAAACAAGCATTCTCGGCGCGATGCCGTACTCGCAGAACCCCACGCTGCTGCATTCCGATCCGTCCGTACTGCCCCGGGCCCCCCGAGCACGGTCGTCGTAGAATTACTACCTGCCCAGCTGCACGGCCTCGGCCGCATCGGTCCGGGTCAGCTACGACATGAATCGGCTGCAGAACCTGGCGACCGACACGCCGTACCTGGTCACCCTCAACGATGACGGTGACGTCGCCGAGGACGCCATCATCGACCGGATGTCCTACGAGCACCCGATCTTCACCCCGGCGTCCGTCGCGGCCCAGGCTCGGTTGTCCGAACTACGCGACGGCCCGATCGCCTTCGCCGGTGCGTATCACGGCTGGGGATTCCACGAAGACGGTTGCCGCTCCGGTGTCCAGGCCGCCGCCACTTTCGGGGTGAACTGGTGAAAACCACAGCCCAAGGCGTGCGTCTGGACGCACCGGTCGAGTCGGCTCGCCTGCCGCTGACGCCGGCTCGTTACGACGTCCAGATCACCCACCGCCGGCGGGATCCACTCGAATACGGCTTCGGCCAGCGCAGCAGTACCTGGCTGGTCGATCTTGACGCGCTGCCGCGGCTTCCGGTGGGCTTGCGCTGGTTGGCCTCGTTCCGGGTCGCCGACCATCGCGACGCCGCTGCCTCCGGCACCACCGCATCGCTGCGCCACGAGGTCGAGCGTTTTCTGGTCGAACAGGGCGTGCCGACGCCGCCCGCGACGATCTTGATGCTGGCCAACCCGCGGTTGCTCGGCTACGTCTTCAACCCGCTTTCGGTGTTCTACTGCTACGACGCTGCGGGTCGGCTCACCCACGAGATAGCCGAGGTACGCAATACCTACGGCGGCCGACACAGCTACCTGCTGACCCCGGACGAAGCGGGAAGCGCCCACACCGACAAGGTGTTCTACGTTTCGCCGTTCTACCCGACCGAGGGCCGCTACACGATGCGGATGCCCGAGCCCGGCGCCGACCTGTTGGTGTCGGTCACCCTGCACCGCGATGGTGAACGTCCATTTGCCGCGGTCATGACCGGGAACCGTGCCTCGGCTCGAGCGGCCACGCTGTGGTCCGTATTACGTAGTCCGCTGGCCACCCGCGCCGTTATGTTCGGCATCAAACGCCACGGAATACGCCTATATCTCAAGGGATTGCGGCCTTTTCCGCGCTCCGCTCCGGCCGAAGCAACGACCGGGTCTGCTCAGGAGGAAGCTCGATGACCGAGACTGTGACCACGAGGCCGGCTCGCGAAGCCGCAATCGACCCTGCCATCTGGCCGGACGTCGTCGCGATACCGCGCCGCGCGATCCACGCGGCGGCCGCCGAACGACTGACCAAGCGGGCCGTCACCTCGCTACCGCTGCGGGTGACCACGGCCGACGGGCAACGCTTCGGCGCCGGCATCGCCGACGACCCCAACCTGCACCTGGTCCGTCCGAAGGACTTCTACCAGCGCCTGGGCACCGGTGGCCTGATCGGTTTCGGCGAATCGTTCATGGCCGGTGACTGGGTGTCCGACGACCTGGCGGGCGTACTCACCGTGATGGCCAGCCGGATGGCCAGCCTGATCCCGGCCAAGCTGCAGCGGCTGCGGTCAGCCGTACTGCATGCGCGGCCGTCCAGCCAGGACAACACCGTCAGCGGTGCGCGCGCGAACATCCATCGGCACTATGACCTTTCCAACGACTTGTTCCGTACGTTCCTCGACCCGTCGCTGACCTACTCCGCCGCCTTGTTCGACGGCGACCCGGAGCACAACGACGAAGAACTGCAGGTCGCCCAGCACCGCAAGATCGACCGGTTGCTCGACATCGCCGGTGTGGTCGAGGGCACCGAGCTGCTCGAGATCGGTACCGGTTGGGGCGAGCTAGCGTTGCGGGCGGCGGCGCGTGGGGCCCGGGTCACCACGGTGACCATCTCCACCGAGCAGGCTGAGCTGGCTCAGAAGCGGATCACCGAGGCCGGGTACGCCGACCTGGTCGACGTCCGGCTGGAGGACTACCGCGAGGTGCGCGGCCAGTTCGATGCCGTGATCAGCGTCGAGATGATCGAGGCCGTCGGCGCCAACCATTGGGATGAGTACTTCGGTGCCATCGAGCAGCTGCTGCGCCCGGGCGGGCGGGTCGGGCTGCAGGCCATCACGATGCCCCACGACCGGATGCTGGCAACGATGAACACGTACACCTGGATCGTGAAGTACATCTTCCCCGGCGGCCACCTGCCCTCGGTACGGGCGGTCCGCGAGCACGTCGACGCGGCGGGCCTGCGGATGAGCTCGGAATTCACCTTCGGGCTGCATTACGCCGAGACCCTGCGCCGCTGGCGGGCCACCTTCGAGGCCCGGGCCGACGACGTGGCCGAACTCGGCTTCGACCTTGCCTTCCGCCGGATGTGGTCGCTGTATCTGGCCTATTCCGAAGCCGGTTTTCGCTCCCGCTACCTGGACGTCGTGCAGTTCGGACTGACCAAGAAAGCGCAGGCCTGATCGTCATGGCGCGGTTGAGCGGACGAACTACCAACGCGGATCGGCTGGCCGCGCTACTCGAGCCACTGCTCGGCGGCCAGCTCCCGGTGCGCCTGCAAGCGTGGGACGGCAGCCAAGCCGGACCGGTCGATGCTCCGGTGCTGCGACTCACCTCGCGGCGGGCGCTGCGCCGGATGCTCTGGGAACCGAACGAGCTAGGCCTGGCCCAGGCGTACATCACCGGCGAGCTGGACGTGCCCGGCGGCGCGGCGGCCTTGGACGCGGGCCTGCGCCGGGTGTGGCAACAGTCGCGCCGTAGCGGAGCCGGCCAGGTTCGACTCAGTGCTGGACAGAAACTACGAGCAGCTTTGCTGGCTGCACGCCTCGGGGCTCTAGGACGTCGCCCGACGGTGCCGTCCGCGCAGGCGAAACTGACCGGCACGATGCACAGCCGGGCCCGGGACCGGGCCGCGATTGCGCACCACTACGACCTGTCCAACGAGTTCTACTCATTGATCCTCGACCCGTCGATGGCTTACTCCTGCGCTTATTACGACTCGTTCGGCGATCCGCGGGCGAGCCTGGCCGACGCGCAGCGGGCCAAGCTGGACCTGATCTGCACCAAACTGGGTCTGCGACCAGGCATGCGGTTACTCGATGTCGGCTGTGGCTGGGGTTCGTTGAGCCTGCACGCGGCTGAGCACTACGGCGTGCGGGTCCTCGGAGTCACCATCTCGGCTCAGCAACACGAGTTCATCACCAAGCAGATCGCCGCGCGCAACCTCGGTGACCGCGTCGAGGTGCGGGTGCAGGACTACCGCGCCGTGAGCGAGCCGGCGTTCGACGCCGTGAGCTCCATCGAGATGGGCGAACACGTCGGAGCGGACAATTACCCCAGCTATGCGCATACGCTCTTCGCGCACCTCAAACCGCAGGGCCGCCTGGTGCTCCAGCAGATGTCACGACGATCGGACGCGGCGCCGGGAGGCGGGCCGTTCATCGAGAGCTACATCGCCCCGGACATGCACATGCGGCCGGTCAGCGAAACGCTTGGCTTCCTCGAGCGGGCCGGATTCGAGATCCGCGATGTCCAGGCCATGCGCGAGCACTACGTGCGGACGGTTCAGGACTGGTTGGACACCTTCGAGTCGCATTACTCCGACGCCGTCGCGATGGTCGGCGAAGAGGTGGCGCGAGTATGGCGGCTGTATCTGGTCGGCGGCGCCCTCACCTTCGCCGAGGGCCGGATGGGCGTCGACCAGATTCTGGCGGTCCGGACGGATTCGCTGGGGGTTGCGGACATGCCGGCCACCCCCGAGTGGTTTGCTGGGCCATGCACGACTTCGCCCTAACGCTTCCCTGGACGGGACTGGCCGTTTTCCTCGTCCTGCTGATCACCTATCTCGCAAGCTCGATCGCCAAGAAGCACAGCGTCATCGACACGGCCTGGGGGCTGCTGTTCTCCGCCGCGGCCGTGGCGGCGTTCCTTCGCTCCATCGGTGACGGCAACGACGTGCGTCGCTGGCTACTTCTGGGCATGACCGCGATCTGGGGCGGGCGGCTCGCCGTGCATATCGGCCGCCGATCCATCGGCAGGGGCGAGGATCCGCGCTATGAAGAGATGCTGGCCGATCGGGGCCAGCTGCAGACCATCGTGATGGTGTACGGGTTGCAGGGCGTGCTGGCGTACGTCATTTCGATGCCGGTACAGGTGGGAATGTTCAGCACTGGGGGCATCGGTGTGCTGGCCTGGATCGGCGTGCTCGTCTGGCTGGTGGGCCTGTTCTTCGAAAGCGTCGGCGACTCCCAGATGGAACGGTTTCGGGACCAGAAGTCTCGGGGCGAAGCCGACGGTGTGATGGATCACGGCCTCTGGCGGTACACCCGACACCCCAACTATTTCGGTGACGCCTGCGTCTGGTTGGGGATCTTTCTGGTCTCGGCCGACAGCTGGCCCGGCCTACTCACCTTCCCGGCGCCCGCGATCATGATTTATCTGCTGGCATTCGGCTCCGGCAAGCGGGTGCTGGAGCGCTCAATGGCCAAGCGACCGGGCTACCACGAGTACATGGCCAGGACGTCAGGGTTCGTCCCGTTACCGCCCCGACGTGGCTAAGGTGTGGCCCTGGCGTGGCCGTGGCGTGGCTAACCGGTGGCGTTGAACAAACACTCAGGTTTCGCCCGTAAACTCATTCGCGATGTCCAACTCACTGGTAAGCCACCTCCGTAGCTCCTGGCGCGTTCTGATCAAAGAGATCGTCGCGTTCGGAATCGTCGGCTTCGTGTCGCTCATCATCGACCTCGGGATCTACAACCTGCTGTTGCACCACAACATCGGCGTGCTGACGTCGAAGTTGGTGTCGACGATCGTGGCCACGACCTTCGCGTACTTCGGCAACCTGCACTTCTCGTTCTCGCACCGCGCCCGCACGACGCTCGGTCGCGAGACCAGCTTCTTCTTCGCGATCAACTTCGTCGCTCTGGTGGGTGCCGAGGTGGTGCTGGCGGTGTTCGCCTACCCGTTGCATTACAAGTACGACCATCTGGTCATGAATGTCGTCAATCTGTTCACCATCGGGCTGGGCACCCTGTTCCGCTTCTGGGCCTACAAGCGCTTCGTGTTCCTGGCGCCAGACCGGGTGATCGCCGCGACCGAAGATCCCGAGGGCGAGGCCTACATCGCGGCGAGCTGACCTCAGGCCGAGCTGACCTCAGGCCGAGCTGACCTCAGGGCGAGCTGACCTCAGGGCGAGCTGACGTCAGTCCGACTGATCGTTGCCCCGCGGGCCTGGCCCGGCCGGTGGTTCGAGGCGGCTCAGTCGCTGCCGGATCTCTTCCAGGATCGACTTCACCGGGCTGCTGAGTCCGGACAGCATCGCATTGCCCTGGGCGTAGTTGATCCCGCTGAGGGCGGCTCGCACAGCTGACCGGGCGCGGTCCTGGTCGATGCCCAGCGTGTGCAACGTCTGGGCCACCGGGTCGGTAGCAGGACCGGCCGCCAAGGCGAGCAGCAGATGCTCGCAGCCGATGTAGTTGTGCCCGAGGCCCAACGCTTCGTCGTGCGCAGCCTGCAGCACTTCGTCCAAGGTGCTGGGCGTGCTGGCCTTTCCACGCTTGCTGGTCCGATAGTTTGCCTCGGATTCACTGAGCAGATCATCGGGATCGACGTCGATCGTCTTGAGTACGACCAGCGCCAGGCTGCCACCTTCGGTGATCAGTCCGCGGACGACGTCGAGGGAATCTGGCGTCCGGTCTTCGGACTCGGCTCGCTGCTTGGCCAGTTCGATTGCTCGTCGCGCCCGCTGGGTGAACCGGGACAGCGCCGGTGACTGGCCGGTCGCGCCCGCGGCGTCCGGCGGGTCGGCCAGCGGGGCGTCCACCTCGGCGACCGCTTCGGTGAGCGCCCGCTGGCAGACCGCGGAAACGGGGATCCCCGCTGCCTTTACCGCGGCGGCCAGGTCGTCCGGCAAGTAGATGTTGATCTTGGGCATGTGTCGTCCTCCAGAGTTCCTCAGCGCACTCGCAATTCGGGGTTACATCTAGGTTTATAACCCCATCTAGGGAGATACGCAAACGATCACTCACACGCGGGTCCGACGTTGATAGCCCCGGCCCTCGTGCCAGGACTCGATGACCAGGTGGTCGGCCGGATCGCCGAGGTAGGTCAGCGCAACCTCGAGGACGTCGACGCGAAAGAATCCCGCGTCCGGATATGGCGTATCTGGCGGTGGCGGGATCTCGATCAGACGGCCGGCCAGTTTGGCGTCACCGAGCCAGTCGACCGGGTCGGCCGGCGGCTCCAGGGTGGGACTGTGGATGGCGACCCGTGCGTCCCGGCGAACGTCGGCGAGTTTCAGCGAATCCGCCATCATGCCGAGCGTCATGTCGGTCTCGGTGAACTCCAGTTCGGTGGCACTGATCCGGGGCGCCCCGTCACGGCGCAACGTGGCCAGCGTCTTGTTCGTCCCCGCCTCAAAGATGTGCCGCACCCGGCGGGCGAATTCGGGTTGGCTGGTGGCAATTTCGGCCCATGTCGACATGGTTTCGGTTTACCAGCCGGGTCTGACAACCGTCCCGGGCAATACCTGGCACACCGCCCGCCCCGACGATGGTGTTCTACGGTAAGCGGATGCGCATCGAACGAGTCACCGACGCTGCCGCGGTGCCAGCCGGTTCCGAGCTGTTCGACGGGCCGCCGATCCCGTCGGCGACCCGGCGATTCCTGGGCAGCACCGATCACCATCTCCTTTATGCCTATGACGAAAGTGATCGGGTACTCGGCATGATCAGCGGCGTCGAGACCACGCATCCCGACAAGGGAACAGAGATGTTCCTGTACGAATTGAGCGTGGCCGAGGACGCCCGCCGAGCCGGTGTGGGATCCGCGCTGGTCGCGGCCCTGGCTGAACTCGGGCGCGACCGAGGTTGCTACGGGATGTGGGTCGGCACGGAGCCGGACAATGCCGCCGCGCTCGCCACCTATCGACGTGCCGGCGCCCTGCGCGAAGAGGATTTCGTCTCGCTGACCTGGGATTTCTCGGTGGCATGCGAACCGGCCTCGTGATTCGCCCACGGGTCGCGGCCGACCTCGCGCACTGCCTGACGGCATTGCGGGCCACCCACGAGTCGGATGGATATCCGATGGTCTGGCCAGCCGATCCGGTCGGCTGGCTCGACGATCCCAGGCTGATCGTGGCCTGGGTTGCGGTGACCGAGCAGGACGACCGCATCCTCGGACACCTTGCACTGGTTCAACCGGCACCCGGCACGCTGACCGAAGTCAGCCGATTGTTCGTCGACCCCGGTGCGCGCGGGCAAGGATTGGCCACACAGCTGCTTGAGGTCGCGGGTGCCTACGCCGAAGCGCGCCGGCTCACGTTGGTCCTGGAGGTAGTGGCTCACTCGATGGACGCCATCGCGCTGTATGAGAAGTTGGGCTGGCGGTTACAGGATTCACGCGAGGCCGACTGGGTGGGGCCGGACGGGGTGGCGCCGATCATGCGTCGCTACCTGAGCCCGAATGGGTAATCACCGCGGTTGACATCGTGATCCTGCCGCTCATCGCGGGGTCGTGGGTACCGTGACGGCATGACTGCCGTCGACGTCGTCCGCGCCAGTTTCGCGGCCTACCTCGCTGGTGATGCGGACGCGATCGAGCCGCTGCTCGCGCCGGACCTCGTCTTCACCAGCCCGCAGGACGATCACATCGACCGATCAGCCTATCTGGAAAGGTGTTTCCCTACTGCCCTCCGCGTGGTTTCGCAAGATTCGAGCAGGTCGTCGTCATCACCGACGGCAACGAGACCGACGACAAGATCATCACCGCCGATCTACAAGGCGAGATCCTTGCCGAACACACCCGACCCGAACCCGGCATCCGATACGTCGGCAACGGGCGACCCCGCGGCCTACGCCCCAAAACCGGCCAACCGTCACCGAAGACCTGACACACCAACCGTCACCAAAGTCCTGATGCAGAACCGTCACCCATGTCCTGAGACATCACATTAGGCGCGGAAGACTGGCGTTGACTTATTCGAACGTGTGTTCGATCATTGACGGGTGAGTCTCGCCGTCCCGCTCCCCCATCCCGACCCCTTGGGTGAGGACGATCCGGCGGTTGTTTTTGACGATACCGACGGCGCCTATGCCGTGGCCGAACCCGATCCATTCGCTGACGTCGGGCCGCTCACCAACGTTCGGCAGCCATCGTTGCGGGCCGAACTTCGCACAATGACCACTCGTTCAGCCACAGTTCTCAGCGGCTCCCGGTTACCTCCGTTGCCCGTCGTGTCCGATCTCAGCGAGGCGCTACCTGACGGCTTACGGCGTGGCAGCACGATTTCGGTGACGGGATCGGTGTCGCTGCTGCTGGCATTACTGGGCGAGTCGTCGGCCCACGGCGCCTGGGCGGCAATGGTGGGCATGCCGGCCATCAGCGCCGATGCGGCCGTCGAGGCCGGCATCGATCTCGAACACTTGGCGATCATCAACCCTCCCGAAACCAACTGGACCGGCGCAAGCTGGACTACCGCAGTTGGCGCGTTGCTCGATGCCGTCGATGTGGTGGTGGCCCGACCTGGCGTGGTCGGCTCGGCCAAGCCCACTGATTCCGAAGCGCGTCGGCTGACTGCTCGCGCACGCAGCAAAGATGCAGTGCTCATCCTCTTCGGGCCACAGGCCGCCGCGTGGCCGGCAGTCGAACTGCAACTGACCGCTCGACACGATCGCTGGTCCGGCATCGGCGACGGTTACGGCCGATTGACCGCTCGCCGGCTGCTGGTCTCGGTGACGGGTCGTGGCAAATCCGGGCGCGTTCGCGACACCGAACTGTGGCTGCCGATCGGGTCCCGACCGGGCGACGCTTCGCCTGTCGTACCCCTGCTACCTACCCTGGGCGAAACAGCACCATCCGCAGACCACCTTTCCATTGCGGGATAAGAGATGTCGCTGCCCGCTCCGCCTCGAATGGCCGCCGTGTGGTGCCCGGACTGGCCGGTCACCACCCTGCGTATCGACAGCGCTTTCCCGGCTGAGGCACCGCTTGCAGTCTTCACCGCCAACCGGGTAGTGGCTTGCTCACATTCGGCCCGGCAACAAGGCATCCATCGCGGTCTGCGGCGGCGTGAAGCTCAAGGCCGCTGCCCAGAGCTGATCGTGCTGGCCCGCAACGAATCCGCCGAAGCCCGGGCCTTCGAACCAATCGTGGGAGCGATCGAATCCATCGCTCCGGGGGTTGAGGTGAACCGACCGGGCCTGGCGGCCATCGGCATCCAAGGCCCGACCCGGTATTTTGGCAGCGAGACGGCCGTCCTGCACGCGTTGTCGCGCGTCATCGCCACACATACCAATGATGTGTTGATCGGCGTCGCCGATGGCCCGTTCGCCGCGGAGCAAGCTGCCCGCCAGGGCAACATCATTCCGAAAGGCACATCGCCGGACTTCCTGGCTGCGCTCCCGATCGAAACACTGGACGAGCCCGAGCTGATCGATTTACTCAAACGCCTGGGCATCCGCACCCTGGGCGCCTTTGCTCGGCTTCCGGCCGCCGATGTCTCGGCACGGTTCGGGGCAGTCGGTACCTGGGCACACCGGCAAGCGGGCGGAATCGACTCGCGTCCGATTGCCGCCCGGCGACCACCGATCGAGTTCGAAGTGAGCATCGAGCTCGATCCGGGGCTGGACCGGGTCGATGCAATTGCCTTCAGCGCGCGAGGTGCAGTGGAACAGTTCGTCACCGACCTCGCCGATCACGGGCTGGCCTGCACTTGTTTCGAACTCATCGCCCAAACGGATCGAGGTGAAGAAACCGTGCGACGCTGGCGCCATGCCGGTGTGCTGTCTGCAGTTGACGTCACCGATCGGATCAGATGGCAACTGGAAGGCTGGCTGAACCGCCGTGCGGGTGAGCCGAATGCCCCGTCCGGACCGGTGAACCTGCTCAGGCTGACCCCGATCGACACGGTTCCTACGGGTGTTCACCAACGGGCACTCTGGGGTGGCGACGGCGCGGTCGACGAACGAGCCCACCGCGCGCTGGCCCGGGTTCAAACCTTGCTAGGGCATGGATCAGTGCAAACCCCGGTCGTCAACGGCGGCCGCAGTCCCACCCAGCGCACCAAACTGGTGCCGTGGGGGGACGAGCGAACACCGACCCGGTCACCTGAACAACCATGGCCAGGGCGTCTGCCTGCTCCTGCTCCGTCAGTGCTCATCGACCCGCCACGGCCGATGAGCGTTTTCGATGACGCTGGCCGGCCCGTGATCGTCACCGACCGCGGCTCCCTGCCAGGTACGCCCTACCGTTTCATCATCGAAGGTTCGAAGCCGGCTTTTGTCACCGCTTGGGCCGGGCCGTGGCCAGTGGATGAACGCTGGTGGGACGCCAAGGCCCGACAGCACCTAGTTCGTTTACAGCTCGTTGACGCAGCCGGGCGCGCCTACCTGGTTTGCTTCGTCCTCGATCGCCAACACTGGTTTCTGGAAGGTGTCTACGACTGATCCGGTAGGTACGCAATGATCGAGTGACCGTCGGTCGGACTGCCCGCATCGCGACATCGGTGGGCGAGGCGATCCTCCAACGTCGCCACCAGAGTCAAACGTTGTCAGGGGACGAGGTGGGTGTAGGCGGCGCGGATGGTGATGGCGTGGCTGGTTGGTTGTGAGGTGATGGTGGGGCTGAGGTCGGTCCAGTGGTGGTTGTCCAGGCTGTAGGAGGCGGTCCAGGTGGT
>JAOPUZ010000051.1 GCA_025966315.1 Frankiales bacterium
CGACACCTGTTCCAACACGGCTGGCGCTGCACCATGAAAAACGGCCTGCCCTACTGGATCCCACCCACCTGGATCGACCCCACCCAAACCCCCCAACACAACCGACACCACCACCAATGAGCCCCGCCAGCACCACTCCTGCCCACCTGGCGAGCGCCGCCGGTCCCGGCTGTCTGTCCGCCCGGCGTCATCCACCGACGACCGCTGTGATGGCCCTTGCGACGACCAACGCGACGACCAACGCGACGACCAATGCGACGACCAATGCGACGACCAATGCGACGACCGATAGGACGACTCCTGCGATGACCCATCTAACGACCTATACGACGACCCCTGAGATGACTCATCTAACGACCTATGCGACGACCAATGCCATCACAACCATGAGCCCCACCAAGGTCGCATCCCCGCCGACATCACCACGATTGACGTGTTCCATCGTCGACATCGACATCGACATCGACCTCGACATCGGCTTCGGCCCACCCAGCGCAAAGATCAAGCGTCGGTGTCGTCGGTCAACGCCGCGAGCAGTCGGTCCGCCGAACGTTGCCAGGTGGCGCCGCGGGCGAGCTCCAAGCCGCGTTCAACGTAGGCAGCACGCACGTCCGGATCGTCGAGCGCGCGGATCGCCTTGGTCCAGGCCGCGACGTCATCGAGAGCAGCGAATTGAACCGCGTCTCCAGCGACTTCGCGGAACACCGAAATGTCGCTGGCCACAATCGGTACGGCGGCGGCCATCGCCTCTAGCAACGGCAAGCCGAAGCCTTCGATGCGGGACGGGTAGAGGTATGCCTGCGCGCGCGAGTACATAGCCTGCAAGGTCGCCTCATCTACCGACTCATAATGGTGGACCCGCGACATGATGCCGAGCTCGCCGGCGACGGCCGCCACTTGATCGGTGAACCGGTGATCGCGACCGCCGACCAGCACCAGGTGTTCGTCCTCGCTAAGGGTGTTCAAGACCCGCACTAGAAACTCGACGTTCTTGTGCGGTCGACGCGCGCCGACTTGCAGGAAGTATCGGTCTGGCAAGGCGATCGACGATCCGGCGTCAGACTCGCTGAGTCGCGATACACCCCACGGCACAACGGCAATCTTGTGCGCGGCGTGGCGGTAGTAACGAGCGATGTCGTCCGCCGAGGCGTGACTGGGCGTCAGTATCCAATTGCGCGCAACGACCCGACGGGTCAACTGCCGGTACAGGATGAGCGTTCGCCGATCCGGCGCAAAAGTCGGGTCGGTCTCGAAAATGCAGTCGTGCAACATGGAATACCGCCGACCGCCACCAAAGAGCGCGGACCCGAGGTGATAAGGAAAGAGAGTTATGTCGGCTCGGCACGCCCGCAGCAAAACCGGCCACTCCAACAGCTGAAACGGAGAGGTGAGCGCCGAACGAATATGACGCACCTCGACGTTGGGGTGCTGGATCAGTTCATCGACATCGAACCGGCCGGTGTCCTGCTCGCGGTGCATAAACAGCACGATGTGCAAATCAGGATGATCGGCGACCCGTTGCAGCAATTCAAAATTGATCCGGCCAACACCGTGGTAGCGGTCGGTCAGAACCCTGCCGTCCACAGCTAACCGCCATCCGGCCGCCATCGAGTTCATGGGCGAGAGATTACGTTATCGCCGTGATGCACTCGGCGCATCACCGCGAGCGAGCGAGCGAGTGCCGTTATCGCCGTGATGCACTCGGCGCATCACCGCGAGCGAGCGAGTGCCGGCATCGCCGTGATGCCGGCCGCCTGCGCGAACAGCAGCGTCGCCGGCAAAGTGCCGTCCCACAGGTCCTGGTCGTGCGCCCAGTAGACACCCTCGAATTGGCAGGATCGAGCCTGCTCGAACGTCACCGCCAACATTCCCGAACCGGAGGAATCACGATAAAAATCCTGGTGATTGCCCTTCGTCTGATAGCCCGGGTTCTCGCCCGCGATCGGCAGGTTGTGTTGCGCGGCGATCCGGCTGATCCAGCGCACCGCCGACCACGACCGGATCGCGGTCGACCCCAGCGGCACTCGATCATCGCCCGGCTGGCATCCACCGTTGCCGCCAGACCCGTCAGCCATCGAGGATACGTATGCCATCACGTTTGGCTCCCGCGCGAGCAGGGCATAGAGCTGATCCCAGGCGGCCCCATTGCCGGCCAGGCTGTCCGGCATGCCGGTGGCAATCACCTGGTTCAGCGCCGCCGGCAGGATCCCGACGCCGGGAGTCACCGCCTGCAGGTAGCCGGTGAAGCCGAAAGCACGGACGGTGTCCATCTGCCATTCAGCCGTATTCGCCAGCGCGCCCAGATACCACATCAACCAGCGCCGAATCTGCGACGTGTTCAGTGAATTGTCGCCCGGTCGCCACCCCGGATACGGGTTCGGCTCCAAGCCGCTCGGGTACTGCGGGCCGTTCTGTGCGTTGCGACCGTAGGCCCAATACGTCCCGCCACTGGGATATACCAGTTCCGACCGGCCGCCAGAGGTGATCCGTACCGCCCAGAAATTGCTGAAGCCCAGTGCCTGATTGGCACGGGCCAGGAAGACATCAGCCGCAGCCCGTACCACCGAATTGAAGGTGAAGTCGATCTCCTCGGAGACATCGCCGTTCTGGTCGACGAAGTGCGCATTCGGCAAATGGCTTACCCACTCGGGCGTGTAGTGCAAGCCGAGCCCGAGGGTGACCCGGGTCCCCGCAGCTCGTAGCAACTGCACCCGTCGCTGCAGATCTCGTTCGTAGGCGGTGTTGAAAACGCCTTGCTTCGGCTCGTAATCAGCCCAGTTCAGCTCGATCATGGACACCTTGAGCCCGTGTGCGGATTCGGTGGACACCTTGTCGGCCCGGGTGTTCAGCGTCGCGACGAACGGTGTCGGCCCACCGGCCGGCGTTGCGGTCGAAGCACCATCCGACGGCACGGGGGCCGAAGAACCCGGCACGGGGCCCGAAGAACCCGGCACGGGGCCCGAAGATCCCGGCACGGGACCCGAAGATCCCGACGCCGGAGCGGCATTGGGAGGCGAGGCTGCGGTGCAACCCAGCAACACGCTGGCCACGAGGGCGAGTAGCACCGGCAAGACCATCGATCGAGCCCGGCACCTCGCCGGCGTCATGCCAGCTGGTCGCGCAGGTGATCAGCCAACCGCAACGCCAGGGCCACCAGCGTGAAACTGGGATTGGTGTACCCCCCCGTTGCAAACACCGAACTCCCGGCAACGTAAAGGTTCTTCACCGAGTGGACTTTACAGTCGGCATCCACCACTCCGCGGCGGGGATCGCTGGACATTCTCGTGGTGCCCATATGGTGCGGCCCGCCGATGATGCCATCCTGCCAGCCCTCGGCCGCTGGAATCACGACGCCGAGTTTGGCCGAGCGCGCCGACGCGTCCAGGTGTTGCAGCCAGCGAGTCACGACGTCGAGATCCGTTTGGGTGACTTGCCAATCGAGCTCGATCCGCGGCATGCCAAGCGCGTCGGTCTTGCGCTCGCTCAGCCGGACCCGACTTGCCGCGTTGGGCCCCTGCTCGGTACGGAAGTACAGCGAGTGCAACTCCTGACCCGGCGTGGCCGGACGCAGCTCCGCACTCGCCGCCGCCGCCCGACGGGATTTGATTGAAGTCACTGCTTTTTTCTGATTGTTGTACGCAACCTCGGCCAAACCCTGCGCCTTGCGGCTGAGCAAGGGCGAACCGGCGCGCGCCATTGCGCGGAAGGCAAGCACCGACGTCAGCACAAGGTTGGGATGCCAACCAACGTATGGGGTTCCGAAGACATAGGTCGAGTTCTCGATGGCGATCGAGCAGGTCGGCAAGCCGTAGCGTTCCTGCGCAGCGACCGTCGGAGTGAGTACGCCACGGGTCTTGACGCCGTTGCGGGTGGCCCGCCAGTAGAAGTCGCTCTTGAGGGAACCGTCCGGACTGACCAAGTGGCCGGCCGGAACGTGTAGATGCTCCATGAAATAGCGGCCGACAACGTCGTGCTCATTGCCCAGCCCGTTCGGCCGGTCGGCGCGAGACTGCAACAGCAGACGTGGATTCTCCAGGCCACCGGTCGCCAATACGAAGACCTTGGCCCGGACGGTGAACCCAGCGCCAGTCAGCGTCGCCACCTGAACCGAGCCCACCCGCGCCGTACCCTGGTCCAGCGTAAGTTCGGTCACATTGGCGTGCAGGAAGGTCGTTATCGCCGGATTGCCCACGATCTCGTCCCGGAACTTCTCGCCGAAATTCGTCTGCGGGCTGTACTGGAACACCTCGCTGGAGAAGTCGGACTCGTCGCCGAAAGCCCACCGTGGTGGCAATCGCTCCTGCCAGTAGTCCAGCTCGAACTCCGCTGAGGGGATGTCGAAAAGCCGAGATGTCTCCTCAAAATACGGCTCGATCGCTGAGATGCCGATGGGCCAGCCGCTGTCCGGTACCCAGGGGCGCTCTTCGAAATCAGCAGCGTCGAGGGGCCGACACCAGCCACCCCACCGATTCGTGGAGCCACCGAACTGGCGGAATCGACAGCCATCCAGCCGGAAATAGTCGCGGCCCACGTTGTCACCGGAGTACAACCGCTGACTGGATAACTCGGGTGTGAACCCGCCGCTCTCCAGTAACGCCACGGTCAGTCCGGCGGCCGCCATCCTGCGGGCCATCGCGATACCCGCCGGACCGGCCCCGACGACGCACACATCTCGCTCGAAGAGACTTCCTACCGGAACAGTCTTGGCGTCGATCAGCATGATGTGACCACAGCGCCGTTGAAAGAACTGGCAGAGCTCATGTGTAACCCAACGATAACGAACCTCCCCCGTGATGCTCAGAGTTTACCGAGGGTTCGTCGAATACACCTGCGTTTGCATGAGCTGCTCGTACAGATTTGGAGGGCCCGTGATCAACCGCGCACGGTGAGTATCAGGACAGACCGACATCCTCGAGCATCTCGGTCACCAGTGCGGCGATCGGGGACCGTTCCGAACGGGTCAGTGTCACGTGGGCGAACAGCGGATGCCCGCGCAGTGCCTCGATCACTGCGGCCACCCCGTCGTGACGACCGACTCGCAGGTTGTCGCGCTGCGCCACGTCGTGGGTGAGGACCACTCGTGAGCCCTGGCCGATCCGGGACAGCACGGTCAGCAACACGTTGCGCTCCAGGGACTGGGCCTCGTCCACGATCACAAACGCGTCGTGCAACGAGCGGCCGCGGATGTGCGTCAACGGCAAGACCTCGACCATGCCGCGATCGAGCACCTCGTCCATCACGTCCTTGCTCACCAAGGCGCCCAGGGTGTCGAAGACGGCCTGGGCCCACGGCGCCATCTTCTCGTTCTCACTGCCCGGCAGATAACCCAGCTCCTGGCCACCTACCGCATAGAGCGGACGGAACACGACGACCTTCTTGTGCGCACGGCGCTCCATCACTGCCTCGAGTCCGGCGCACAGCGCCAGCGCGGACTTGCCGGTGCCGGCGCGGCCGCCGAGCGACACGATGCCGATCTCGGGATCCAGCAGCAGATCGAGAGCAACCCGTTGCTCCGCCGAGCGGCCATGTAAGCCGAAAGCTTCCCGGTCGCCCCGGACCAGACGGAGCTGCTTGTCGGCGGTGACCCGACCGAGAGCCGAGCCGCGAGCCGAATGCAGAACCAGCCCGGTGTGACAGGGCAGGTCGGCAACCTCCCGCAGCCGCTCGTGGTCAGCCGGATCGATGCGCTCATCGGTGTACAACGAGTCGACGACGGCTACGTCCACGTCCAGTTCGGACATGCCCGTCCAGCCGGAATCGATGGCTGGATGCACGCGGTACTCGTCCGCGCTCAGTCCCACCGAAGCGGCCTTGACGCGCAGCGGCATGTCCTTGGTCACCAGCGTCACGTCGCGGCCTTCGTTGGCCAGGTTCAGCGCGACCGCCAGGATCCGGGAGTCGTTCGTGTCCATCCGAAAACCGGCCGGCAGCGTGGACAAGTCCGAGTGATTCAGCTCCACGTGCAGGCTGCCGCCGTCCGCACCGATCGGGACCGGTGCGTCGAGCCGGCCGTGCTGGATGCGCAAGTCGTCCAGGCTTCGAAGGGTCTGGCGGGCAAACCATCCCAGCTCCGGGTGGTGCCGCTTGCCTTCCAGCTCGCTGATCACCACCAGCGGCAGGACGACCTGATGTTCACCGAAGCGAGCCAGCGCGCCGGGGTCTGACAGCAGCACCGAGGTGTCGAGGACGAACGTCTTCACGCGCTGGGTTTCGGTCACAGGACTCTCCTGAGGACGGGCGGACGGCATTGCTGAAGTGCCATTCCGCGGACCGACGAGACACCGTCGTCGGCCGTGTTGAGGGATCCGGCATGCCCCGAACCGAGGGGGTGATGCCGGCCCCCTCGCTGGTTTTCACCACCGTCAGGGACCTCCTGGATGACCGGTATGCGCGGCCATCTGCCGAGCACGCTACGTCGGTGCTCGAACCCAACCTTGCCGCCACGCCGTGACGGTGCGAGGGCCGTTACGTGAACGTTCGATGTCGTTCACATTTGGCTCAGTTGCCGAAACGGCGCTGCCGTTCGGAGAAGTCGCGCAGTGCCCGGAGGAAGTCGATCCGCCGGAAATCTGGCCACAGCGCGTCGCAGAAGTAGAACTCCGAATGCGCCGACTGCCACAACAGAAAGCCCGACAGGCGTTGTTCGCCGGACGTCCGGATGACGAGGTCAGGATCCGGTTGCCCTTTCGTATAAAGATGATCCGCGATGTGTTCGACGTCGATGATGTCCGCGAGCTCCTCGATAGAGGTACCCGCCTCGGCGTGCTCGTGAAGCAACGAACGCACCGCATCGGCGATTTCCCGCCGGCCGCCGTAGCAAACCGCGAGGTTCACCGTCATCCCTGTTTTGTCGGCGGATCGTTCGGCGGCTGCCTTGAGCGTCTCGGCGGTCTGCGCGGGCAGCAGGTCTAGCGAACCCATGACGTTGACCAGCCACGGCTGGTCCGGCGCCGACAGCTCGGACGCGACGGTTTCGATGATCCGCAGTAGGGGGCCGACCTCGCTCGGATCGCGCAGCAGGTTGTCGGTGGACAGCAGCCAGAGTGTGACGTGCTGGACGCCGACCTCCGAACACCACGCCAGCAGGTTCTGAATGTGATTGGCACCGGCAAGATGGCCGTGATTCACATCGTCCAGACCCGCCGCGCGGGCCCAGCGGCGATTGCCGTCGAGCATCACCGCGACGTGGCGTGGCACGGGCCGCCCGAGCAAGCGGTTACGCAGGCGTCGTTCGTAAACCGAGTACACCGCCTTGCGAACGTCCACGAATGGCAAGGCTAGTACGCCGGAACCGCGAAGTCTGCCCGCCACGTCAGGGGCGACCCAGCGCGGCGGCCAGCTCGCGCGCGACGGTGACCGGGCGGTCGCAGACGAAGCCACGGCACACGTAGGCCGCGGAGGCGCCGCCGACCAACGGCCGATCGGTCAGCAGCGGGATTCCCGCGGCGTCAGGCTCGCCGTGGATCAGCACCAAGCCGGGCGAGGTGCTGTGCCGCGCCAGGGTCAGCAGCTCCGTTGCCACCTCGTCCGTCCCCACCACCGCCACCTGCAGGGGGCCGGCCAGCGCTGCTTCGGCCACGGCCAGCGTCCACCCGGCGAACCGAGGTTCGCTGGCCGCCAGCGCCGACGCCGCATGCAGCGCCTGCTCAGCCGCACGGCGGAACTCCTCCGAACCGCTGAGCGCCGAACAGGTCAACAGCGCGCCGGCCAGCGCGGATTGGCCGCCGGGGGCCGCGTTGTCGGCGGGATCACGAGGTCGGATGAACAATGCCTCGGCGTCATCGGCGGTATCGAAGAATCCCCCGTCCGGGTCGCGAAAATGGGTCACGGCCGCGGCGAGCAACTGTTCGGCGACCTGCAACCAGCGAGCCTCCCCGCTCGCCTGATGCAAGGCGAGCAACCCTTCGGCCAGGTCGCCGTAGTCCTCGGCGACACCGGCCGCCGTCCCGACCACTGCGCCGCGGGACGTCCGCCGCAGTCGCCCGTCGATGAGGTGAGTCGCGCACAGGAATTCCGCGCAGGTCGTCGCCACAGCCAGGTAGCTCGGCTCGTCCAGCAACGCGCCGGCTTCGGCCAGGGCGGCCAGCGCGAGCCCGTTCCAGGCGGTCACCACCTTGTCGTCCCGCCCCGGCTGGCTACGGGTGAGCCGAGCCGCGAGCAGTCGGGCCCGGACATCGGCCCACCAGTCGGCGTCGACCGGATCAGCCGGCAATTGAAGCGTCGACGAGCCATGTTCGAACGTGCCCCGCTCGTCCACCAGCAGCAGCCTGGCGGCGGCCTGACCATCCTCAGCCCCGAGCACCTCGACCAGCTGCGTCGGCGTCCAGGCGTAGGTCAGACCCTCGACCCCGTCGGTGTCGGCGTCCAGGGCGGCTGCGAATGCTCCTTCCGGAGTACCCAGTTCGGCGATCATGAAGTCGAGGGTCTCGGTGGCGATCCGGCGAGCCAGCGGAGACCCGGTGGCTCGCCACAAGTGCAGGTAGACCCGGGCCAGCAACGCGTTGTCGTACAGCATCTTCTCGAAGTGCGGGACGACCCACTGGGCGTCCACGGAGTAACGCGCGAATCCCCCGGCGAGCTGGTCATAGATCCCGCCGCGCGCCATCGCCTCGCAGGTCCCCGTCACCAGGGCCAACGCGTCCGAATCGGAGGAGCCGTCGCGGCCGTGCGCGCGAAGCAGGAACTCCAACACCATCGACGGCGGGAATTTGGGGGCCGCACCGAACCCGCCGAACCGCTGGTCATAGCCGGCAGCCAAGAGTTTGACCGCCTGGTCCAATTCAGCCGCCCCGAGCCCGGTTCCGGCGGCGGCGCCGCCCAGCACGGTTGCGGGCCGGCCGGCGAGCTCGTCGGCCCGTTCGGTCAAGGCCGCGACGATGTTCTGGCCGGACGCTTCGATCTCGTCACCCCGGGTCGTCCACGCCTCCTGCACGGCCGCCAGCAACCGCAAGAACTCCGCCTGCGGAAAGTACGTGCCGGCGAAGAACGGCGCGCCACTCGGCGTCAACATGCAGGTCATCGGCCAGCCGCCGTGCCCGGTCATCGCGGTCGTCGCGGACATGTAGACCGCGTCGACGTCCGGCCGCTCTTCGCGATCGACCTTGATCGACACGAAGCCGGCGTTGAGGACAGCCGCGACCTCGTCCGATTCGAAGGACTGGTGGGCCATCACGTGGCACCAGTGACAGGCTGCGTAGCCGACCGACAGCAGAATCGGCACGTTTCGGCGGCGCGCCTCGGCGAAGGCTTCGTCGGACCAAGGCCACCAGTCGACCGGGTTGTCGGCGTGCTGGAGCAGGTACGGACTGGTCGCGGACGCGAGTCGGTTCACCATGAGTCGATTCTTGACCCTCGCCAGGGCTTGCGCACACCGGCCAAGGTCATGGCCCGCAATCGCTGGCGAGGTTCGACGTGCACTAGCGTCGAGACATGGCAGCTGACCCGGCACTCGACCGTCGCACCCAAGATGACGCGCTCACCGCGGAACTGCGGGCGAACGGGGGCCGCAACGCCGCGGGGAATGCGAACCTGGTCGTGCTGACCACGACCGGCCGTAAGTCCGGCCGCCGGCACGTGAAGCCGTTGTGCGCCCGCGCCGACGGCACGGACGTGATCATCGCCGGCACGGCGGGCGGCCAGCCGGCTCACACCCAGTGGTACCTGAACCTCGTCGCCAACCCCGAGGTGACAGTGGAATTTCTCGGTGAGACCTACCAGGCCGTCGCCAGCACAGTCGAGAACAGCCTCGATCGCGACCGCCTGTTCGCGTTGATCGGCGAGGAGATCATCGGCATCTACGGCTACCAGGACCGTTGCCGCGAGACCCGCCAGATCCCGATTGTGCGGCTACAGCGGATCTGATCAGCCGGACGAAACCCAGGGACGGGAACGTCGCCGCGCAGTCCGGCCAGCGAGCTAGGCGCTAGGCGCTAGGCGCTAGGCGCTAGGCGCTAGGCCAAAGCTAGAGCGAGGCCAAAGCTAGAGCGAGAAGCCAAGGGCGGCCGCGGCCAGGGTCGGCGTTGGTTGGGCCCACCGCTGCTCGTAGGCGGCGGTGGTGGACAGCGAGCGCAGTTCGGCTCGATCCAGGTAGAGCACGCCGTTGAGGTGGTCGGTCTCATGCTGGACGATGCGGGCGGGCCACCCGGACAGTTCGAGGCTGTAGGCGGCGCCGTGCCGGTCCTGTGCGGCGAGCCGTACCTGGTGATGACGCGAGACGACCGCGGTCAGCCCGGCAACGCTCAGGCAGCCCTCGTAGAAGACCCGTCGCTCGGCGCCCAGTGGCGTGATCGCGGGGTTGATGAGATCGATCAGCGGTTGTGGCGGGCGTTGCCGAGCGATGGCGACCTCGGGCGCGATGTCGGCCGGGTCCTCGATTACCGCCAACGCGAGCGGGATGCCGATCTGAGGGGCGGCGAGCCCGACACCGACGCCGGGTAGATGCGCTCGCATCGCGTCGAGCAGCTCGTGCAGCAAGTCGTCGGGAAGCTGCCCGTCGTACGGTGCCGCCGCCTGCCGGAGCACGGGATCGCCCACCTGGGTGACGGCCCAGGGACGCGACGCAGACAACACCGCCCGTACCCGCTCGACCAGTTCGGCTACCACTGGCTGCTGCGGTGGACGACGTCGTGGAGCGCCGGATCGGTGACGACCACGAAATCCTCCGCCGCCGCGGCCGATAGTTCGGCGCGGGTGATCAGACCGATCGCGCGACCGTCACGCAGTACCAGGGCGGCAGCGCGGTCCCCGAGAGCGGCCTGTGCTTCCGCGAGGAAAATCCCGATCCCGATCGTGGGAAGCGGCTCGGCGAGGTGTCCGACCACGGTGGCGCCCGGGTCGATCCGTCCGGCGGCGATCGCTGCGCTGAGGGCCGCGGGTTCGATCGAGCCGAGTATCTCGCTGGCGGTGACGCCGTGCCGGCGTTGCTCGCGGGCGAGGATGACCGGCACGGCGGCCAGTGACTCGGGCGACTCGGCGACGGCTTGTCCGATCGTCGCGTCGGAGGAGATGGTGACCAGTCGCGCGGTCCAGCCGGGGATGCGGTCGAGTACATCGCGCAACAGTGGCTCAGGGTGATCTGAATCCGATGGTTCGTCGAGGAAACCCCACTGGCGCAGCCAGTCGTCGTTGAAGAGCTTCGACAGGTAGGAGCGGCCCGAGTCGGGCAACAACACCACCACCAGATCGTCGGGTCCGAGTTCCCGGGCCACCCGCAGCGCCGCGGCGACAGCGGTGCCGGACGAGGGGCCGGCCAGCAGCCCCTCCTCGCGGGCCAGCCGGCGCGCGGTCAGCAGCGATTCCCGATCCGGTATCCGCTCGAACCGATCGACGATGTCGCGGTGATAGGACTGCGGCCACACGTCCTCGTCGGTCTTGGGATGCAGGAAGTGGCCGATGCTTTCGACGAAGTAAGGGCTGCCGTCGCCGCCGGCATAGACCGACGCGTCGGGGTCGGCGCCGACCACCGTCACGCCCGCACCGGACACGTCCTTCAGGTAACCGCCAGCGCCACTGATCGTGCCGCCGGTTCCGATGCCGGCCACGAAGTGCGTGATGCGGCCCTGGGTCTGCGCCCAGATCTCCGGGCCGGTGGTGCGCCGATGAACGTCGGGGTTGGCGGGGTTGTCGTACTGATTGGCCAGCCAGGCGCCGGGTATCTCGTCCACCAGTCGGCGCACCACGTTGAACAGGTGCGCCGGATGCTGTCTGGGCAGAGCCGACGCCGCGATGACCACCTCCGCGCCGTAAGCCTTGAGAATGTCTATCTTCTCCTTCGCGGACGTGTCCGGAATGCCGACGATCACCCGGTACCCGCGCAGCCGGCCGACGAGGGCCAACCCGATGCCGGTGTTGCCCGACGTGGCTTCGACGATCGTCCCGCCCGGCCGCAGCGACCCGTCGCGTTCGGCCCGTTCGATCATCGCCCGCGCCGCCCGGTCCTTCACGCTCCCGCCGACGCTCAAGAATTCGACCTTGGCGTAGATGGGAACCGTTACGTCCCGGCCGAGAGTGGCCAGCCGGATCAGCGGGGTGTCCCCGATCGCATCGGCGGCGGACTCGTAAACGGCCATCCGTCACGGTATACCGGCGACAATGGCCGCATGCCCACCGCCGAAACGCTCATCGACCAGCTGCGAGCAGCCGGCGTCGGACGCGGCGATCTGATTGCCGTTGCGGTGTCGGCGGCCGGCTTCGGGCTATGCGTGTCCGGCGGCCACGAGTTCCGCTCCGGGCCAGCACCGGCGGGGGGTCAGGTCGCCGACCTGGAACTGGTCGAGCAGGCGCTTCGCCCGCGCTGGGTGTGGTGGGACAACTCGACGGCAACGGCCCTGATCCAGGCTGGAGTCCGCCCCGCGACTTGCTTCGACCTGGCGGCGGTCCATCGGTTGATCGACGGCGGGTGGGCGGCCGATCCGGCCCGGGTGTGGGCCGGCTGCGCCGATCTCGATCCGGACCGGTTGCCGGCCTTGGGCCAGCTCGACCTGCTCGGCGGTGAGCTCGATGACGGCGTCGACCTCGAGCAACCAACCCGTCCGGACGGATATCTGCGGCCGGAGTGGGCGGCCGGTGGGTGGGGCCGGACGACCGGACGGCTGTCGGTGTGGGCCGCCCTCGCGCTCCGGGTCCACGATCGGCAACGGGCCCGGCTGGGCGATCTGCACCCACGCGGAGACGCGCTGGCCACCGCCCATTCCGAATCGGCCGCCGAGCTGCTTTGCGCCGAGCTGGCGGTGGTCGGGCTGCCCCTGGACGCCGACCGCATCGAGCGAATCCTGGCCGACTACATCGGCCCGCGGCCGAGCGACGCTGAGCACGCGTCGCGTATCCGCGATGCTCGGGACGAGCAGGTCAAGCGACTGGTACCGGGCCACGACGTCGATCTGCGCAGCCCGGCCCAGGTCCGCGAACTTCTCGCGCGGATCGGGATCGAGGTGAGCGACACCCGGTCCTGGCGGCTGGAGATGTTCCGGGGCGCGCATCCCGTGGTCGAGGCCCTGCTTGCCTGGCGCAAATCCGAGCGGCTGGCCACCACGTACGGCTATCGGTGGCTTGACGAACACACCGCCGACGGCCGGTTGCGCGGCACCTGGACCGGGTGCGACGGGGGCGCCGGCCGGATGACGGCATCAGCCGGACTGCACAGCATGCCGGCCGAGCTCCGGCCCGCGGTTCAGGCCCCGGACGGGCAGCTGCTCGTCCGCGCCGATCTGGGCCAGATCGAACCGCGGGTGTTGGCCGAGATCGCCGGGGATCCGGCCTTCGCGCTGGCCACGCATGCCGACGACTTGTACGCACCGGTGGCCGAGCGGCTCAACGTCGACCGGCCGACGGCCAAGATCGCGGTGCTGGCGGCGATGTACGGGCAGACCTCCGGTACCGCGGGCGCCGCCCTGCAGGGACTGGAGGACGCCTACCCAATCGCGATGCGCTTCCTGAAGAACGCTTACGAAAGTGGCCGGACGGGCCGCGACCTCCGCACCCACGGCGGCCGGTTGATTCGGATGTACAGACTTCCGGGCGGCACCGATGCGGAGACCGAACGGCGCGCGGCGGCCGGGCGCGGCCGGTTCGCGCGCAATGCGGTCGTGCAGGGGGCCGCGGCCGAGTTCTTCAAGGCGTGGGCGGCGACGGTACGGGCGCGGTGCCGGCCGATGGATGGCCAGATCGTGATGTGCCTGCACGACGAGCTGCTTGTCCAGGCACCGGAAGGGCAGGTCGAACAGGTCGCCGCCGCGGTCGGGGATGCGTTGCGTGAGGTCGCAGCCCGGTGGGCGCCCAGCACAGCCGTGCGATTCGTCGCTGATCTGAGCATTGTGACCACCTGGTCGGACGCAAAACCGGCGGTGGTCACGGACGCCCTGCCGTTCTGACGCGGCTGCAGTCATCGCTAGTACAGAGGGGCAGTCATTGCCGCCTGGACGGCCATGGCGCGGCCCATCCGTCCCGTTGCTGCCCGCAAACCTGCTTGGCTGCTACTGACCGTCCGATGACGGCTACACAAGGCAACGAGAGCCAGGGAGTCCTGATGAGTGAGCGCGTAATGGTGTTGCCGCGCATCACGTTCTCCGACGTCCTGCGGGTTCGTGAGTTTCGCTGGCTGTGGGGCGCCGAACTGCAATCCGTGCTCGGGGATCAACTGGCCCGGGTGGCGCTGACCGTGCTCGTCTTCGGACGCACCGGCTCGGCCACCTTGACGGCCGGCACGTACGCCCTGACCTTTCTGCCCGCACTCGCCGGCGGAGCGCTCCTCTCCGGACTGGCCGACCGATGCTCCAAGCGAGCGGTCATGGTCGGCTGCGACCTGGCGCGGGCCCTGCTGCTGACGGCGATGGCGTTGCCCGGGTTGTCATTGGCGGCGGTCAGCGCGCTGCTCGTGTTCGCCGTCCTGGCCGGCTCGCCGTTCACCGCAGCCCAGTCGGCACTGCTACCGCAGGTGCTGGACGGCGACCGCTACGTCGTGGCGATGGGGCTACGAAATATCAGTGGCCAGTTGGCTCAGCTGGCTGGCTTCACGGCTGGCGGGCTGGCGGTGATCACGGTGGGCCCGCACACCGCCCTGCTGCTGGACGCCCTGACCTTTGCGCTGTCCGCGGCGCTGATACGGATCGGGCTGCGTCCGCATCGCCCGGTTAGCCGGCCCAGCACACACGCGGTCAATGGTGACGGCGAGGCGAGCGTGGCGGGCGTGGCGGGCGTGGCTTGGATCGACGGCCTGACCAGTAGCGTCCGATATCTGGCCGGCCATCGGGACCAGCGGGCCCGGCTCCGGTTGGCTTGGATTTACGGCCTGTTCGTCGTACCCGAAGGTCTGGCGGCGCCGCTGGCGCGGCAGTTGCACGGCGGCTCGGAGCTGATCGGGCTGCTACTGGCCGCCGGTCCCGCGGGCGCCGGCCTCGGCGCCTTCCTTCTGGTGCGGCTCGTCCCGGCTGCGCTTCGCGACCGGCTGCCCGGACCACTATGCGTGGCGGCCGGCCTGCCGCTGCTGGTGTTGGTCGTGATGAGCGGTACGGCGTCGGCACCGACGCTGCCCACCATGATTGCGCTGGCGGCGCTGTTCCTGTCCGGATTGTGCACCGGCTATCTCGTGATCCTCACCGCCGCCTTTACCCGCCGCGTTCCGGCTGAGCGTCGCGGCCAAATCGTCGGCCTCGCATCGTCCGGCCTGCTCGTCTCTCAAGGGCTCGGTCTGCTGCTAGGCGGCCTACTCGCCGGTCAATGGACGGCCAGTACGGCCATCGCACTGGCGGGGTTGGCGGGCATCGTGCTCGCGATCACGCCCGCGGCTCGCCTTCGCCCGCCCAGCGGCGGTGTTTGCTGATGCTGCGCGGCGTTGCTGATGCTGCGCGGCGTTGCTGATGCTGCCGGCGCCGGCTCGATCGCCGGCCCCCGTGTTGCCGGCTGATCGAGCATCACCAACCCTGATTTGCTGACCATCCCTGATTGACCGACCAACCTTGGTTTGCCGACCATCCCTGATTGACCGACCAACCCTGATTTACCGACCAACCCTGATTTGATTTCCAGCCCTGATTCTGCATGATCGTCACATCCGTCCTGTGTATTCTCAGTATTAAGCGGAAATACGTTCGTGATATTCACCAACCCTGGTTCCAGCCCTGATTCTGCATTTATCTCACCTCCGCCTCACGTCGTTACCCAAAAGGGTATTGTTGGCACAGTCTTGGCAATATTGTGCGGCCGAAGTGACCTAAAAACCTAAGATCACCTCTGGCTGCGGTAAGGCTCGGCTACCGCGTCCGAGCCGTCTAGGCAGACATCCGCCGCCGTAACGCCTCGAAAGCAATGATTCGTGCCCCCTCATCTTGCGCAAAAATTGCCCGATTACTAGCGTTATTCGGTAGGCCTTATCGATACGGTATGCTCTTGATGTCCGTTTGTTACCTATTGCGGCCGGAAGCACTATCATCAGAAGCACAATGGCTCTGCCAGACTTGAGATTGGCCAGCTCATTTCCCGGGCTACAAATGAAACATTGCACGAGGGCAGTCGTTGACCTCGAGGAGCATTATTGTGATGCAGCAGGATCCTGAACAGGGGCAGGGTGTGAATTCACCCGCCCCCGGGGCCCGATTGCGTCAAAATCCTGCAGACCTGATTGCTTTCCTGCTCGGTATCGAATTACTTGCCGTTGTCACGATGGTGATCTCGGCGGTTGATCTCACGGTCGGCCGAGAAGACCTGATGCGGCTACTGCTTCTCACCGTGGTTGCCATCGCCTTTGAAGAGGCGTCGCGCCGGGTGGCCAACTTACGGCTCAAGGTCGCCGGCGTCTCGTACTTCGACATGACCTCGGTGTGGACCTTCGCGGCTGCGATCGCGTTGCCCGCCCTGCTGGCCACCGTGCTGGTCCTCATCCTGCGGCTGTACATGTTCCATCGCTATCAGCGACAAACCCGCAATCAGCCGTACCGGAGTGTGTTCACCGCCGCGACGATCGTGCTCGCCTGTCAGACCGCGCATCTGCTGGCCAAGGTCGTCATGCACCACAAGCACACCGCCGCCGGCCCCTGGCTGTGGCTGGTCACGCTAATGGTGGCGCTGGTCGGCTACCGGCTCGTCAACGCCCTGCTCATCGCCGCGGCGACCTACCTGTCCGGGCGTTCCAGCCGAACCCGCAGCCTGCCTCGATTGTGGGATCTGCTCGGTAGCGGTGATGCCAACGCACTGGAAGTGGCGACGCTGTGCCTCGGGGCAATGGTCTCGGTCCTGCTCCACCGGCAGGCGCCCCTGCTGATCCTGGTGCTGGCCCCGATGGTTGTCCTGCAGCGCGGCGCGCTCGTTGCCGAGCTGACCGCGGCCGCAACGACGGACGCCAAGACCGGACTGCTGAACCCCGGCGCCTGGACCCAGCTGGCCGAGCGCGAACTGGCCCGAGCCGGGCGACAGGGCGGGACTGCGGCCGTATTGATCCTGGACATGGACCACTTCAAGAACGTCAACGACGAACATGGCCACATCGTCGGTGATGCCGCACTGCGAGCCGCAGCCGATGCATTGCGGGCGGAGCTGCGTGGCTACGACACGGTGGGCCGGTTCGGCGGCGAGGAATTCGTGGCCTTGCTACCCGAGGTGGACGCCGGGGCAGCCGAGTCGACCGCCGAACGGGTTCGTCGCCGGATTGCCAACCTGAAGGTCACCACCGCGGGCGTTCCGACCTCGATCCGGCTGTCGGCGTCGGTCGGGGTCGCCTGCTTCCCGCAGCACGGCACCGAACTCACTCCGTTGCTGCACGCCGCTGACTCCGCGCTGTACGCCGCCAAGGACCTCGGCCGGAACCGGGTGATCCTGGCCGACGGGCCCGCGACCTTCTCAGCCGACCCGATCAGCGAGCTGGACGACAGCTGACGGGCACTGAGATCAGCGGCTAACCGGCGGGAGCAAGCTGCGGACGTTCCAGTCGAGCCATCACTCCGGCGACGTGCCGTGCCAGCATCCGGGCTCGGGTCATGTCGTTCGTGGTCCAGCGCCGGTGCGAGCGATGTTGGAGCTCGAGCACGCCCAGCGGCCGGCCGCGGCTGATGACCGGCGTGACCAGCAGGCTGGACATACCGTCACGCAGAAGTTGCGCGCGTTCGGCCGAATCGGTGTGCGCATCGTCCACATGGGCTTCGACCATGTTGCCGGTGATCAGCGCGCTCTTGGTCGCCGGAAAATCACTCAGCCGGTAGAACCGCGAATCGGCCGGGACGGTCGAGGCCGTCAATTCACGCAACACGCCACCGGCCGACAGGGTCGACAGGCCAATGAGGTCGACGCCGAAACTGGAGGCGGCTGCCGCCAGCGCGGCGCTGAGGTCGGTTACCCGGACGGAGCCGGCCAGCGCGGCGGTGATGCTCTGCAGACCGGTGTCGGTGGCCGACACCGTCTCGTGACGCATCAACGCGGTGCGGGCCGCGCGGCAAGCCACCACGGCTTCGGGCAGGCCGGCGGGCAACGTCCAACTGGGCATGGCGATGAACCAGCCCTGAGCCAGGTCGACGCCGAGTTCGGCCAGCCCGATCAGGTCGTCCTGCGTTTGGACGCCCTCGCCGAGGACCTGGGCACCCATTCGATGGGACAGGCTCACCAGCGCTTCGATGACGGCAGATTTCTCGATGCTGTCGCGTAATCCGGTGACCAGTCCTCGGTCCAGCTTCACGATGTCGGGTCGAACCTCGGTCAGCCGCAATAAGCCGGCATAGCCCGTCCCGGTGTCGTCGACGGCAATCTTGGCGCCGCGGGCGCGCAGGTCCTCGATCAGGGTTCGCGACGCCGCCAGGTTGGGCGAGGCATGCTCGGTTATCTCGACGATGACGCCGGTCAGATCACCGGCCAGCGCCTGCTTGACGGCTTGATGCATCAGGGCGTCGGGGCTGACGTTTAACGTAAGGGCGATGCCAGGCAGCAGTTCGGCCCGCTTGGCCCGCGCGGCGCGAATGCACGCAGCTTCCAGATGGGCTCCACGGCCCGAGGCATAGGCCAACGCGAAGGTTTCCTCGACGCTTTCGTCCGGACGACCCGTGAAACGGGCGAGGGCCTCGGCAGCCACCACCACGCCGGAGCTGACATCGACGATCGGCTGCAGCACCATCTCGACGTCGCCGAACACCGGCGCGACACGCCGGGGCGCCGCAGCGGAGCGCGACAACCTCGGGGGGTGAGCTAGGTACATCGAGGGGCCTTCCAGTTGCGCGTCAGACCCCCGACTGACTGCCCATTCGTACTTGACTAACAGCGAACATACACCTGTCTCGGGTGTGTTAGGAAATAGATCAGAAGATTTCTGTGGTATAAATCGCGCCTGCTGTAACCAGGACTGCTTAGACTCTGGCAATGAACGAGCGACCAGCAGAGCCAGCCGCAGCGGCGCCCGACGACGGCGAGCCCGCCTCGTACGACATCCCGCTGCCGGCCGGCCTGGCTGCCGCGATTTCCCGCGATTGGGAGCCGGCACCTCGGATGGCCCACCCGGCCGACCGTCACGAAGCGGGGATCGCCCCCGGTGCGGCGACTTACGGTCGCAATCGGGCCGCACTGCTGCAGCGACTGCCCGGCCGCACGCTCGTGATCCCGGCCGGCCAGGGCAGTACTCGCGCGAACGACACCGAGTACGCCTTCCGGGCTCGCAGCGAATTCAGCTGGCTCACCGGCGAGACCGTGGAGGGCGCGGTTCTCGTGCTCGGGCCGCAGCACTCGGACACGCACGCTTCGTCGGCCGGCCAGACCGCCACGCTCTACATCCGCGAATACGCCGGCGCGGGCGAGGTCGGCTACTTCACCAATCGCCAGCACGGGGCGATCTGGGTCGGCAACGTGCCTTCGGTGCTGGAGACGGCCGCCGTCCTCGGGCTGACCGTGCGGCCGCGCAACGAGCTCGGCCGCGACCTGCGAGCGCTGGATCGGACGACGACCCTCGCCATCACCGGTTTCGACCCGGTCGTCGACACCGTGCTGGCCGGCGTGGCCGCGGGCGAGCTGCCCGCGACGATCGACGAGCTGCGGCTGACCAAGGACGACTGGGAGATAAGCCAGCTACAAGCGGCGTGCGATGCCACCGCCGCCGGTTTTGCCGACGTCGCGGCCGAACTGCCGGTCGTGCTCGCCGCGGGCGGCGGGCGAGCGGAACGCTGGTTGGAAGGCACGTTCTGGCGGCGGGCTCGGATGGCCGGCAACGACGTCGGTTACACCTCGATCCTGGCGTCCGGGGCACACGCGACGACACTGCACTGGTGGCGGAACAACGGCGATCCAGCCGAGGGCCAGTTGCTGCTGGCCGACATGGGCGTCGAGATGGACAGTCTCTATACCGCCGACGTCACCCGGACGATGCCGGTGAGCGGCGAGTGGACCGCAGCCCAGCGCACGCTGTACAACGCCGTGCTGGAAGCCCAGACGGCGGGCATCGCCGAGGTCAAGGCCGGGGCGGATTTCTTGGCCGCGCACCGCGCCGCGATGTGGGTGCTCGCCGATCATCTGCACCACTGGGGCATTCTCGACGTCCCCGCTGATGTGGCCTGTGCCTCGGACGTCGAAGCACCCGGCGCGGGCCTGCACCGTCGCTACACCCTGCACGGCGTCAGCCACATGCTCGGCATTGATGTGCACGACTGCTCGCGGGCCCGCGACGAGCTCTACCGGGACGGCCCGCTTGGTGCCGGATATGTGCTGACCGTCGAACCGGGGTTGTACTTCCAACCGAACGACCTGACCGTGCCGGCGGAGTGGCGCGGCATCGGGATCCGCATCGAGGACGACATCCTGGTTACCGACGGGGCACCGGTGAACCTGTCGCGCGGGCTGCCCCGCGAGCCCGACGCCGTCACCGAGTGGATGCGCGACGCTCAGGCCGAGCGGCCCTCGCCGGCCTGATTTCTGGCCCGCCCGGGACCCGTGCTTTGCGTCGAAGCCGGCGGAACGGCTGAGGTCGGCGCTTCGGCTGAGGTCGGCGCTTCGGTCGAAGCCGGGCTGCTCGCGCCCGGAGCAACCGCGCCGCTGTCCCCGGATTCGGCAGCCGCCGAGTCGCGCGCCGACGTCGAGTCTGGCGCTGCACCGGTGTCGTCCGATCCAGGGCCACCGTCGTCATCGGGCGGGGCCGGGTCGAAACTCGGCGGGATGCGCTTCATGTGCCGGCTCATCGAGCGGTACAGGAAATACACCGCGACCAGCAACAACAGCACGACGAGCAGGCCGATCGGGCTGCCCTTGTCGGTGTCATCGTCGGCCAACGGCATGGCGATCACGCTGATAGTGGCGATCATCGGACGTCGGCCGGCTGCCGGACCCCGGCGAACAGGTCATCCTCGGGGATCGTGGTTTCGACCAACGATCGGGCCAGCTCGAATTGCTCCCACGGGAACACCCGCCGCTGAAGGTCGAGCGGCACCTTGAAGAACCAGCCTTCCGGATCGACCTGGGTGGCGTGGGCCATCAGCGCGGCATCCCGTCGTTCGAAGTGGTCGGCGACGTAGACCTTGGTCGTCACGTTGGGCGGGCGGCGATCCGCGGACCGCTCCTCCCACCTGTCCATCCACTCCTGATACGGCGATTCGAGTCCCTCGTCCAGCATCGCCTGATGCATGGCCAGCACGCGTTCCTTGGTGAAAGTGACGTCGTAGTACAGCTTCAAAGGCTGCCACGGAGCGCCGGCGTCCGGATAGGCGTCCGGGTCGCCGGCGGTGTCGAACGCGGCCACCGAGACCTGGTGGCACATGATGTGATCCGGATGGGGATAGCCACCCTTTTCGTCATACGTGGTCATGACGTGCGGACGGAATTCCCGCACCAGCTGTACCAGCCGGCCGGCGGCCTCGTCCACCGGAACCAGACCGAAACATCCCTCGGGCAGCGGCGGCAACGGATCGCCCTCGGGCAGGCCAGAGTCGACGTAACCGAGCCACCGCTGTTCAACGCCGAGGATCGCCTGGGCGCGAGCCATCTCTTCCCGCCGGACCGCGGGCATGTCCTGCTCTATGTCGGAGCGATGCTTCAGCGCCGGATTAAGTATGTCGCCCCGTTCGCCACCCGTGCAGGTCACGACCAGCACCTCGACCCCCTCGTCGACGTAGCGGGCCATCGTCGCGGCGCCCTTGCTGGATTCGTCGTCGGGGTGGGCGTGTACACACATCAGCCGCAACCGCTCACGCCCTACGGTGTCGACGGCGTTGGCGGTAGCACCCACGGCCGTCGGGTCAGCGGTCGCGGCGGGGCTGGCATTGTGGTCGGGCCAATCAGGGTTACGGGGCACATTCCCATTGTCACCGATACGGCGGTGGGGGAACCGCGCGCCCCGGTGTTACGTTCATTAGCTCGTACAACTCGCCCTATCGGAGGACTCGACGTGACCAGCACAGACGCGACAACCGTCACCTGGCTGACCCAGGAGGCCTACGACCGCTTGTCGAAGGAACTCGATCAGCTGATCGTGAACCGGCCCGCGATGGCGAAAGAGATCAACGACCGTCGCGAAGAGGGGGATCTGAAAGAGAACGGCGGCTACCACGCGGCCCGCGAGGAGCAGGGCAAGCAAGAGGGCCGCATCCTCCAGCTGCAACAGCTACTGCGCGGTGCCAAGGTCGGCGAGGCTCCGGACACCGGCGGCAAGGCCGGTCCGGGCATGGTCGTCACCGTCCAGTTCGATGGCGACAGCGATACCGAGACGTTCCTGATCGGCTCCCGCGAGGAATCCGAGACCACCGAACTCGACGTGTACTCCTCGGCCTCGCCGCTGGGCCAGGCGCTGACCGGCGCCAGCAAGGGCGCCTCGGTGTCGTATCAGACACCCACCGGCAAGACCATGAAGGTGACCCTCGTCGACACAAGGCCGTTCTCCGGCTGAGCATTCCGGCCCGGCTGACCGGCACGGGGCCGGCGAGCATGAGACATCCTCGGATTTCGTAGCCGATCTGGCGACGGCGACGTAGCGTCGTGGGGGTGACAAATTCTGCTGACAATTCCGGCTCGCCGGCCGAGCACGCTCTGGCGTATGCATCGACGCCCGGCTTCGGCTCGAGCGCGGCCCCTGACATATCCACTCTCGGTGCGCTGCGCGCGTCCGGCCACGTTCACCGCGGCGTCAAAGCCGAGATCCGGCAGAACCTGATCGCCAAGCTTGCGGCCGGCGAACCATCGCTACCCGGGATCGTGGGCTTCGACGAGACCGTGATCCCCGAGGTCGAGCGGGCGTTGCTGGCCGGGCACGACATCGTGCTTCTCGGCGAGCGCGGGCAGGGCAAGACCAGGCTGATCCGTACGCTCACCGGTTTGCTCGACGAGTGGACGCCGATCATCGCGGGCTCGGAGCTCAACGAACACCCGTATTCGCCGATCACTCCCGGATCAGCACGCCGGCTGGCCGAATTCGGCGACGAACTGCCAATCAGCTGGCGCCATCGAAGTGAGCGCTACGGCGAGAAGCTGGCCACTCCGGACACCTCGGTCGGTGACCTGATCGGCGACATCGACCCGATCAAGATCGCCGAAGGCCGCTCGCTGGGTGACCCCGAGACGGTCCACTACGGGCTGGTCCCGCGAACGAACCGTGGGATCTTCGCAGTCAACGAACTGCCCGACCTGGCCGAGCGTATTCAGGTCGCGATGCTCAACGTGCTGGAGGAACGCGACATCCAGGTCCGCGGTTATCAGCTGCGGCTGCCCCTGGATCTGTTGCTGGTGGCCAGCGCGAACCCGGAGGACTACACGAACCGGGGACGGATCATCACCCCGTTGAAGGATCGCTTCGGCGCCGAGGTGCGGACGCACTACCCGCTCGACCTGCACGACGAGCTGCGGCTGATCGCTCAGGAAGCGGCCGTGCTGTGGGACAACGGCGTGATGGGTTCGGTCGACGAAGAGGGCACCGAGGCCGCGCACGGTGCCCCGGTGGTGCCCAGTCATCTGCTCGAGGTGGTGGGCCGGTTTGCTCGAGCGGTACGGGACGCTCCGCAGGTCGATCAACGCTCCGGCGTCTCCGCGCGATTCGCCATCGCCGCGGTCGAGACGCTTGCCGCGTCGGCGGTTCGGCGGGCGGCCATCACCGGTGAGCCGGTCGCGGTGGCGCGTGTGTCCGATCTACCCGCCGTGATCCCGGCCTCGCGCGGCAAGGTCGAATTCGACGACGCCGACGAGGGCCGCGAGTTCGAAGTGCTGGACCACCTGCTGCGACGGGCGGTGGCGGAGACGTCGCGCGCCCGGTTGGCCGGGCTGGATCTACGGCCGTTGCAGGAGAAGTTCGACGGCGGGCTGCTGGTGGAATCCGGCGACGGCGTCTCGGCCGACAAACTGCTCGCGCAACTCGGCACGATTCCGGGACTGTCCGAGCTGCTGGAACGGCTCGAGCCCGACAGCGTGCACGAGGGTCCGGCCACGGTCGGCATTGCCGCCGCCGCCGTCGAGTTCGCGTTGGAGGGGCTTTACCTGAACAAGCGCCTGGCCAAGGAATCGGCCGGTAACCGCACGGTGTACGGGGCCTGAGTGCCAGCGAACGGGAGAGCACGATGAGCATCCGGTACGGCGCCTGGCGGGGTGGACCTGACCCGCTCGAAGCGCCTTACGACATCCGGCAGGCGCTGGACGACCTGGGCGAGGACGTGCTTGCCGGGATGTCACCCCGGCAAGCGCTGAATCGCCTGATGCGCACCGGCAGCAGCGGTCGCGATGGCTTGGATGCCCTCCGGCAGCAGGCGCGTAAGCGTGCCCGCGACCTGCGCAATTCCAAGCGGCTGGACGGCACTCTGGACCAGGTTCGTGAGTTGCTGGATCAGGCGCTGGAGGCCGAACGCGGCGCGCTCTTCCCGGATCCGGCCGATTCAGCCCGGATGGCCGAGGCCGAACTGGACGCGCTGCCCAATGACACGGCCCGTGCGGTGCGCGAGCTGTCGGACTATCAATGGCGGTCCCCCGAAGCGGCCCAGGCGTACGAGCAGATCAGCGAGCTGCTGCGGTCCCAGGTGCTGGACGCGCAGTTTGCCGGTATGCGGGACGCCATGTCCAACCCGGACCCCGCGGCCATGCAGGCCATCAAGCAGATGATGTCGGATCTCAACGACATGCTGGACGCTGATGCGCGCGGCGAGCACACGGCCGAGCAGTTCGATGAGTTCATGGCCAAGCACGGCCAGTTCTTCCCGGACAACCCCGCCGATCTCAACGAGCTGATCGACTCGCTGGCCCGCCGGGCGGCGGCGGCCGAGCGGTTGATGAACTCCCTCACGCCCGAGCAGCAAGCCGAGTTGGGCGCGCTGATGGAGCAGGCGATGTCGGACGCGGGGCTGGCCGATCAGATGGGACGGCTGCAACGCTCGCTGCGTGCGGCCCGTCCGGACCTGGGCTGGGGTGGGTCAGAACGCATGCAAGGCGATCAGCCGATGGGCTACGCCGACGGCACTGAGGCGCTGGCCGAACTAGCCGAGTTGGACGAGCTGGCCGACCTCGCCCTGCAGGACTACCCGGGAGCGAGCCTGGCCGATATCGACGAGGAACTCGTACAGCGGGCCCTTGGCCGCCAGGCCGTCGACGACCTTCAGCGACTTCGCCAGATCGAGCGGGAATTGCAGCGCCAGGGCTATCTGGACAACACCGGCGGCGGCTTGCAGCTGAGCCCCCGCGCACTGCGCCGGATCGGCTCGACTGCGCTGCGCAAGGTGTTCGCCACCATCGAATCCGGCGGTCGCGGGGACCATGACGTACGCGACGCCGGGGCTGCGGGCGAGATCACCGGGGCGAGTCGCGAGTGGCGCTTCGGTGACGAACAACCATTGGACGTCATTCGTACCGTGCGCAACGCGGTTCTGCGGGGCGGTCCGACCAGCGGGCGCGTGCACCTGGCGCCGGAGGATTTCGAGGTCGTCGAGACCGAGCGCCGGTCCTCGGCCGCGGTCGCGTTGCTGGTGGACATGTCGTACTCGATGGAACTGCGCGGCACCTGGGGTGAGGCCAAGACGACCGCACTCGCGCTGCATTCGCTGGTCACCACCAAGTACCCGCAGGACGCGATCGAGATCATCGGATTCTCTGATTACGCCCGGCCGATGAGTCCACGCGATCTGGTCGAACACGACTGGGAGCGGGTGTACGGCACCAACCTGCAACACGCGCTGATGCTGGCCCGGCGGCACCTGGACAAGCATCGCGGCGCCGAGCCGGTGATTCTGGTCATCACGGACGGTGAGCCCACCGCGCACCTGGCCTCGGACGGATTCTCCGACTTCAGCTGGCCACCCTCGATGGAGACGGTGGCCGCGACGCTGGCCGAGGTCGAGCGCTGCACCCGGCGTGGGGCGACCATCAACATCTTCATGCTGGACAATGAGCAGCGGTTGGTGGACTTCATGCAAGAAGTGGGCCGACGCAATGGTGGCCGGGTGTTCCTGCCCAAAACCGGTGCGCTCGGTGAGTACGTGGTGTCGGACTACCTGACCATGCGACGCGGCCGACGCCGTTCCCGCTCGGCCTGATTCCCCCGTTTTTCCCGGAAAGTCCTACGCTCACGTTCCCATAGGGACGTGAGCGTAGGACTTTCCGGGAACGAAAGGGTGGATTTCAGGCGCCACGCAGGCGGCGGGCTTGGCTGCCGGAACGGGCCAGCGGCGGCGCCAGCCGCACGCGAGCACTCAAACAGTGCGCGCCATCGGCCCCGGCAACCAGTGGATCCAGCGCGCATTCGACGACCTCGGGCAGGTCATCGGCCAGCGCGGACAGCCGGACCGCGACCTCGACGAGGGCCGAGACGTCAGCCGGTTCGGTGCCGCCATATCCGGTCAGCAGCGGAAAGGCCTTCGGCGCGTTGATCAACTCGGACGCATCCAACGTGGTCAACGGCACCGCGGCATACGCTCGGTCGTCGAGCAGATCCGTGGCCAGCCCGGCCACCCCGAAGGACACCAGCGCGCCGAAGGATCGGTCGTCCTGCAGCTCGAGCACGGTGTCGACGCCGCGGGGCGCCATCCGCTGCACCACGGCCGGTACGGCGCCGGACAGCGACAACCAAGCGTCAGCCAGGTCCTGCTCATCGGCCAGATGTAGCCGCACCGAGCCGGCGCCCTTCAACGCGACCGGCCAGCCCAGTTCGGTGGCGGCGCTCAATGCCTCCGCCACGGTGCTGACAGTCCGCGCCGCGACCACGTCGACGCCGTAGTCGGCCAGCAAGCGCCGTGCTTCCGGCAACGTGAGGGCCCGGCCGGCCGGATTTTCGGCCAGCACGTCGTCCACCAACGCCCGGGCATCCGTCCGGTCCAGACCGGCCAGTTGCGGCAGCGCACCGGCGTCCCGGCGGCGCCAGGCGGCATACCGGTTGACCTTGGCCAGCGCGGTGACGGCACGTTCGGGCGATGAGTAGGACGGGATCGAGCCACGAACCGGCGCCCCGCGGTCGACCGAACCGGGCGGTACCTGGGCCGACAATTCCGCGGGCACCCCGTCGAAGCCCAGGAAGGTCGACAGCACCGGCTTGTCGTGGGGGGAATTGGCCACCGCCCAGCGCAGCCGGGAAGCAACCTGGATCTCGTGCCCACGTCGCATCGGCGGCACGAATACGCAGATCACGGCGTCCACGTCGGGCGCGGCCAGCGCCTCGGTCACAGCGGTGACCAGGTCCTCGGCTTCACCGTCAGCCCCGACGTCCACGAGCCGGCTCATCGGCAGCCCGGCGCCGGCCAGAGCATCGGCGACCAACACGCCCACCGCGGTGGAATGGCTGACCACCGCGACCCGATCGCCCGCCGGCAGCGGCTGGGTGGTGAGCAGGATCGCCACGTCGAACAGCTCCGCGAGCGTGTCGGTGCGGATCACGCCGGACGCTTCGAACAGGGCTTGCACGCTCGCCTCGGGGACCTCGACCGAGGTGTGCTGCAAACCGGCGACGACGGAGTTTCGCCCGCTTTTCACGGCCACGATGGGCTTGCTGCGCGCGAAACGCCGGGCCAGCCGGGCGAACTTTCGCGGATTGCCGAAGCTCTCCAGGTACAGCAGCGCGATTTCGGTATCCGGATCCGATTCCCAATATTGCAGCAGATCGTTGCCCGATACATCAGCGCGATTACCGGCCGATACGAAGGTCGAGACGCCCAGGCCACGGCGGGCCGCTTCGCCCAGGATGGCCACTCCGAGCGCACCGGACTGGCAGAAGAAACCAGCCCGCCCGCGGGGCGGCGCGAACTGCGCCAGTGAAGCGTTCAGCGACACCGTCGGGTCGGTGTTGATGATCCCGAGGCAGTTCGGCCCGACCACTCGCATGCCCTTGGATCGGGCGTCGGCGACCAGTTCCCGCTGCGCCTGCCGACCCGCGGCCCGCGAGTCGTCGTCGCCAGACTCGCCGAACCCGGCCGAGATGATCACGATGCCACGCACGCCCCGGGCCGCGCAGTCGGCGATCACGCTGGGCACCGACGCGGCCGGCACCGCCAACACAGCCAGGTCCAGCTCGGACGGCACGTCGCGCGCCGTCGGATAGGCAACGAAGCCGTCCACTTCGCCGCCGTGGCCGTTGACGGCGAAGAGCGGTCCGGTGAAGTCGGATCGGCGAAGGTTGTCGAAGATCAGGTGCCCGATCTTCGATTCGTCCGAGCTGGCCCCGATCACGGCCACCGACGCCGGGAACAGCAGCCGGCGGATCGAGCGGGACTCGGCCCGGTGTTCGCGTTCCCGCATCACCTTCTCGGTGCGTGGCGTCGCGCTGATGTCGAATTCGAGGGTGACCTCACCCATCTCGAAATGCCGGGACGATTCGAAGCCGGCGTCCAGGAAGACTCGCATCATCGGACGGTTCTCGGCCAGTACCAGCGCCTCGAACCGCCGCAGCCCGACCTCACGACCGGCTTCGGCCAGGTGTTCCAGCAGCATCGAGCCAATACCGCGACCTTGATGGACGTCGGCGACGACGAAGGCGATCTCGGCGCGGGTGGGATCGGCGGAGCTGCGATCGAAGCGACCGACGGCAATGAGCTCGCCGCCCAGCCAGGCCCCCAGCGCCACCCGATCGTGGTGGTCCACGTGACTGAATCGGAACAGGTCGCGCTGCGGGATCGTCGGGTAGGCCGAGAAATATCGCAGGTAACGGGTGCGCATGGACAATCCGCCGTGAAAAGTGACCAGCGCATCGGCGTCGTCCGGCGTGATCGGGCGCAAGTGCACCACGCCCCCGTCGGCGGCCACGACATCGGCCTCCCAATGCGGCGGGTAGTCGAAATACTTGCCTTCTTCGACTCTCGCGGCTGCTGCGGCGGCGTCCTCGACGGTCATCGATTCAGTCCCGCGGGTCCAGCGGATCGAGCCCCAACAACGGGAAGCTCGCTTCGCGGGTCGCCCAGATGGCGCGGTCCAGCCAGGTCTCGCCGCCCGGCGCCCAACTCTGCGGATCGGGCACCCGGCCTTCGCCCATCACGTGCGGCAGTTTCGAGGTCACGCCGCGCCGGCGCAGCTCATCCGACCAGGACGGCGGGATCTCGAGGTCGGCGGCCAGCGGATGGCCGCTGGCCTCGGCCAGCAGGTGCGTCCAGGTCCGGGGCACGCAGCGGAGCACACCGTAGCCGCCACCACCAAGGGCCAGCCATCGACCGCCGGCGGCCTGGTGGGCCAACGCGTGCAGCTCCGCGTACGCCTGGCGCTGGCCGTCCACGGTCAAGGCAAGGTCAGCCAGCGGGTCTTCATGATGGGTGTCACAGCCGCACTGCGTGACGAGAATCTCGGGTTTGAAGGCGGCCACCGCGCTCGGCACCACGGCACGAAACGCTCGCAGCCAACCGTCATCGGCCGTCGCCGGCGGCAAGGCCAGGTTGATGGCCGAGCCGAGCCCGGCACCTTCACCAACTTCCTTGGGCAACCCGGTACCGGGATACAGGGTGCGTGGATCCTGGTGCATCGAGATCGTGAGCACCCGCGGGTCGTCGTAGAACGCCGCCTGCACACCGTCGCCGTGGTGGACGTCGATGTCGACGTAGGCCACTCGCTGCGCGCCGCTGTCTAGCAGCGTCCGAATGGCCAGCACGACGTCGTTGAGGATGCAGAATCCAGCAGCCGAATTGCGCATCGCGTGATGCAGACCGCCGGCGATGTTGACGGCGTGCTGGAATTCACCGCTCCACACCTTGAGCGCGGCCTGCCGGGAGCCGCCGGCGATCAGGGCCGCCGCGTCGTACATGCCCGGGAAGACCGGGTTGTCGTCACTGCCCAGACCGTGGCCGAAGAAGCCCGCGTCATCGCTGGCCTCGCGCAGGGCGTTCAGGTACTCGGGCGTATGGACGGTCAGTAGCTCGGCTTCCCTGGCCGGCTCGGGCGGGCAGATTTCAAGCCGCTCCAGCACCCCGAGACTGCGCGCCAGCGACACCGTCAGGTCCAGCCGTACGGGGGCCATCGGGTGCTCACCGAAGTCATAGCTGAGGAAGCCCTCGCCCCACACCAGGCACGCCGGGCAGCCTCGAGGTGTATCGGCAGCGGTGACCATGACCTATCACGCTATCTCTCCGGCGCCGACCTTACGAGGCTGCCTGCGGCTGATCGCTGGCAAGCGACCACGACGGGCCTGCCGGAAAGAGAGGTGCCGCACTTCGGCGCGCCCACTATTGGCACGCGCTGGAAATATGGACATACTCTCGGTGCATCTTGCCCGTCTTTCAGGTAACTGGCGTTGGACGAAGGGTTAACACATGCCCGCCCCCACAGAGCTTCGGACGCTGAATCGCGCCATCGATGATCTGCGTTCAGCCGTTACCTCGCTCAACGGAAGGTATGGAGAGGTTCCTGTGGTGGCTCGACTGCGTAACGATCTAGAGCGTCTGATCATCGATGTGAACGAGGTGCAAGCCTTGCCACCGGGTGGTCCTGCGGGCGGGGCCACACTGGTCATGACGGACATCACCGACGAGCCCTACGACCGCGCGATGTGGTCCGAAGACGCCGACGACGAAGGTCTCGGCGGCTTCCGCGGGACGAGCCGATGAGCCGAATCGAGGCCGACCGTCCGGTCAAGCCCGTCAAGGGCCAGACCGGTGTCCGCTCCCCGGGACGCGCGAACATCGCGGCCCGCACCCTTCGTACCGACAAATGGTGGTTCCAGTCGGCGCTGACATTCACGCTGCTGTCGTTGTGGGTGCTGTACGCCACCGCGCGCACGGTGTCCCAGCGGGCCTATTTCGTTGAGAAGTACCACTACCTGTCGCCGTTCTCCTCCCCCTGCGTCACCGCGTCGTGCAACCCGGCCGCCCGTGACTTCGGTACCTGGTTCCCGCACTTCCCGCCGTTCCTGCCGTACGCGCTCATCGTGCTGCCGTTCCTGCTCGGCTTCCGGCTGACCTGCTACTACTACCGCAAGGCGTACTACCGCGCCTTCTGGTCGTCGCCGCCGGCCTGTGCCGTCGCCGAGCCACACACCACGTACAGCGGCGAGACCCGATTCCCGCTCATCGTGCAGAACGCCCACCGCTACTTCTTCTACTTCGCCATGCTCATCTCGCTGATCAACACCTACGACCTGATCCGGGCGTTCCGTGGCGGTAACGGCGGCTTCGGCATCGGCCTGGGCACGATCATCATGTTGATCAACGTCGTGCTGCTCTGGGCGTACACGCTGTCGTGCCACTCCTGCCGGCACGCGATCGGCGGCCGGCTGAAGCACTTCTCCGCGCACCCGGTCCGCTACAAGGCCTGGACGTTCGTCACGAAGCTGAACACGCGGCACATGCAGCTGGCCTGGTCGACCCTGGCCAGCCTGACGATCACCGACGCGTACATCGCGCTGGTGTCCGGCGGCGTCTTCAGCGACCTGCGAATCATTCACTAACGATGTCCACTGCTCGACAGCTCGATGGACTCATTGCCATGAGGTGGCTCACTACATGACGGAATACGAAGAACACCGCTACGACGTGATCATCATCGGTGCGGGCGGTGCCGGTCTGCGCGCGGCGATTGCGGCCCGCGAAGCCGGTATGCGTACCGCGATCATCTGCAAGTCATTGTTCGGCAAAGCCCACACCGTGATGGCCGAAGGCGGCATCGCTGCATCAATGGGTAACGCCAATTCCAATGACAACTGGCAGGTGCACTTCCGCGACACGATCCGCGGCGGCAAGTTCCTGAACAACCCGCGGATGGCCGAGCTGCACGCCAAGGAAGCGCCCGACCGGGTCTGGGAGCTGGAGACTTACGGCGCGCTGTTCGACCGGACCGCGGACGGCAAGATCAGTCAGCGGAACTTCGGCGGCCACGAGTACCCACGCCTGGCCCACGTCGGTGACCGGACCGGCCTCGAGCTGATCCGCACCCTGCAGCAGAAGATCGTCTCGTTGCAGCAGGACGACGAGAAGGAATCCGGCAGCGCCGAGGGCAAGCTCAAGGTGTTCGCCGAGGTGACGATCACCGAGTTGCTGCAGGACGAGACCGGCACCATTGCCGGCGCCTTCGGCTACTACCGCGAGTCGGGCCGGTTCGTGGTGTTCCGCGCGCCGGCCGTGGTGCTGGCCACCGGCGGCATCGGCAAGTCGTTCAAGGTCACCTCGAACTCCTGGGAGTACACCGGGGACGGCCACGCGCTCGCGTTGCGGGCCGGTTCGACCTTGCTGAACATGGAGTTCGTCCAGTTCCACCCGACCGGCATGGTCTGGCCGCCTTCGGTGAAGGGCATCCTGGTCACCGAGTCGGTCCGTGGTGACGGCGGCGTGCTGAAGAACTCCGATGGCAAGCGCTTCATGTTCGACTACGTTCCCGACGTATTCCGCAAGCAGTACGCGGACAACGAGCCCGAGGCCGACCGCTGGTACACCGACCCGGAACACAACAAGCGGACGCCGGACCTTCTGCCCCGTGACGAGGTGGCCCGGGCCATCAACTCCGAGGTGAAGGCCGGTCGGGGATCGCCGCACGGTGGGGTGTTCCTGGACATCGCCTCGCGCCGGACGCCGGAAGAGATCCTCAAGCGACTGCCGTCCATGCACCACCAGTTCAAGGAACTGGCCGACGTCGACATCACCGCTGAACCGATGGAGGTCGGTCCGACCTGTCACTACGTGATGGGTGGCGTCGAAGTCGAACCCGACACGGCCGCGGCGGCACGGGTGCCGGGGCTGTTCGCCGCCGGCGAGGTCGCCGGTGGCATGCACGGGTCCAACCGGCTCGGTGGTAACTCGTTGTCGGACCTGTTGGTGTTCGGTAAGCGGGCCGGCGACGGCGCAGCGATCTACGTGGGCGGGTTGCAGGGCAAGTACCCCAATGCCACCGACGAGTCGCTCGCCTCCGCGGCCGCGACGGCGTTGGCGCCGTTCAACGAACAGGGCGGCGAGAACCCGTACACGGTCCACCAGGAACTGCAGCAGACCATGAACGATCTGGTCGGCATCATCCGTACCCGCGATGAGGTGCAGTCGGCGCTGGACAAGCTCCAGGGCTACAAGGACCGGGCCGCGCGGCTGACCGTTGAAGGCCACCGCCAGTTCAATCCGGGCTGGCACCTGGCCCTGGATCTGCAGAACATGATCTGGGTCAGTGAGTGCATCGCCCGGGCCGCGTTGATCCGCGAAGAGAGCCGGGGCGGTCACACCCGGGACGACTTCCCGGCCATGAGTGCGGAGTGGCGCCAGAAGAACCTCGTCTGCTCGATCGACGGCGATTCGATCGCCGTCATCGAACAACCGATCCCGTCGTTGCGCGAAGACCTGCTGGCCCTGTTCGACCGCGACGAATTGTCCAAGTACCTGACCGAGGCGGAATTGCCCGCACTAACCGAGGAGCCTGCCTGATGACTTACCTAGCCAAGTTCCGCGTGTGGCGGGGCGACGACAAGGGCGGCGACCTCGCGGATTACAAGGTCGACGTCAACGAGGGTGAGGTCGTCCTCGACATCATCCACCGGTTGCAGGCGACCCAGTCGGGCGATCTGGCCGTGCGCTGGAACTGCAAGGCCGGCAAGTGCGGCTCCTGCAGCGCCGAGATCAACGGCCGCCCGCGGTTGCTCTGCATGACGCGGATGTCGACCTTCACCGAGGAAGAGACGATCACGGTGACGCCGATGCGGGCGTTCCCGGTCATCCGCGACCTGGTCACCGACGTTTCCTTCAACTACCGCAAGGCGCGCGAGGTTCCGTCCTTCGCGCCGCCGGCCAACCTCAAGCCGGGCGAGTACCGCATGCAGCAGGTCGATGTGGAGCGCTCGCAGGAGTTCCGCAAGTGCATCGAGTGCTTCCTGTGCCAGAACACCTGCCACGTGGTCCGAGACCACGAGGAGAACAAGCAGGCGTTCTCCGGCCCCCGCTTCTTGATGCGGATCGCCGAGTTGGACATGCACCCGCTCGACACGGCCGACCGGCAGCACCAGGCTCAGGACGAGCACGGGCTCGGCATGTGCAACATCACCAAGTGCTGCACCGAGGTGTGCCCGGAGCACATCAAGATCACCGACAACGCCTTGATCCCGATGAAGGAGCGCGTCGTCGACCGCAAGTACGACCCGCTGGTGTGGCTCGGCAGCAAGATCGGCCGCCGCAGCTAATCCGCCGCCGCGCCGCCAGCGGAAAGTCCTACCCTCGCGCCGTCATAACGACGCCCGGGTAGGACTTTCCGCTGTGTAGCCGGGTTATGCCAGCGCGGTGGTCAGGTCGGCGATCAGATCTGCGATGTCCTCGATCCCGACGCTCAACCGGATCAGGTCGGCCGGAACTTCGAGCGGCGACCCGGCCACGCTCGCGTGCGTCATTCGGCCAGGATGCTCGATCAACGATTCCACGCCACCCAAGGACTCCCCCAGGGTGAAGACGCTGGTCAGGCCGCACACCTTCAGCGCGGCCTCTTCGCCGCCCCGATGGCGGAACGAGATCATCCCGCCGAAGCGCCGCATTTGCCCTTTCGCCACCGAGTGATTCGGGTGCGACGTCAAGCCCGGATAGAGCACCCGCGAGACGGCCGGGTGGCTGGACAGGAACTCGACGATGCGCTCGGCGTTGTCGCAATGCCGGTCCATCCGTACGCCCAGGGTCTTGATGCCACGCAGCACCAGCCAGGCGTCGAACGGACCACTGATCGCGCCCATCGCGTTCTGGTGAAAGGCGATCTCGCCGCCCAGTTCCGGATCCGCCGTGATCACGGCGCCACCCACTACGTCCGAGTGACCACCGAGGTACTTGGTCGTGGAGTGCACCACCGCGTCGGCACCGAGCGCCAGCGGCTGTTGCAGGTAGGGCGAGGCAAAGGTGTTGTCCACGACCAGTTTCGCCTGCTGGGCATGGGCAATCTCGGCCAGCGCGGCAACGTCGGCAATGTTGAGCAGCGGGTTCGTCGGCGTTTCGACCCACACCAGCTTGGTGTTCGGACGCATGGCCGCGGCCACCGCGGCCGGTTCGTGCATCGCTACCGGCGTGTATTCCAGCCCCCAGCGCGCGAGCACCCGCGCCACCAGCCGGAACGTCCCGCCGTAGGCGTCGTCGGGCAGCAACACGTGATCACCGGGCACACAGATGGCCCGGAACAGGGTGTCCTCCGCGGCCAGGCCGGAGGCGAACGCCAAGCCACGGGCGCCTCCCTCCAACGCGGCCAGGCATTCCTCCAGTGCGGTCCGGGTCGGATTGGCGCTGCGGGAGTACTCGTAGCCGCCCCGCAGGCCGCCGACGCCGTCCTGTTTGTAGGTCGAGGTCTGATAGATGGGGACGGCGACCGAACCGGTCAAGGAATCGGGTTCCTGTCCGGCATGGATGGCGCGCGTGTTGAAGCCGGGGTGGCCGCTGGCACCCGCGGTGGGCCGTGGATCCATCAGCGACCTACCAGGTGACCGAGCAGATCCTGTCGGGTCAGCACGCCGGTGGGCTTGCCGTCCACATGGACCAGCAGCGCGTCGGCCTGGCCGAGCGCCTCGATCGCGGCCGAGATCGGTTCGCCCGAGCCGATGATCGGCAGCGACGGCGACATGTGCCGCTCGACCGGATCAGCCAGCGACGCCGAGCCGGAGAACAACGCGTCCAGCAGGGCTTTCTCGGACACGGAGCCGACCACCTCGCCGGCGGTCACTGGTGGCTCGGCCTTGACCACCGGCATCTGCGACACGCCGTACTCACGCAGGATGTCGATGGCCTCGCGGATCGTCTCGTTCGGATGGCCGTGCACCAGGGCCGGCGTCTGGCCGCTCTTGGCCGTGAGCACCTCGCCGATCGTCTCGTCACCGGTGGACTCCATGAATCCGTAGTCGCTCATCCAGGTGTCGGAGAAGATCTTGCCGAGGTAGCCGCGTCCCCCGTCAGGCAGCAGCACCACGATGACGTCGTCCGGGCCGGCTCGCTCGGCCACCCGCAGCGCCGCCGCGACCGCCATGCCGCACGATCCGCCGACCAGCAGACCCTCTTCCCGGGCCAGCCGGCGGGTGATCTCGAAGGATTCACGATCCGATATCGCAATGATGTCGTCGGTGATGTTCCGGTCGAACGTGGCCGGCCAGAAATCCTCGCCGACGCCTTCGACCAAGTACGGACGGCCGGTTCCTCCTGAGTAGACCGAGCCTTCCGGGTCGGCACCGATGATCTGCACGCGGCCCTCCGACACCTCCTTCAGATAGCGCCCAGCGCCCGAAATCGTGCCGCCGGTGCCGACCCCGGCAACGAAGTGGGTGATCCGTCCGTCCGTCTGCTCCCAGAGCTCCGGTCCGGTGGTTTCGTAGTGCGAGCGTGGGTTGTTCTCATTGGCATACTGATTCGGTTTCCAGCCGCCCGGCGTCTCCCGCGCCAGCCGATCCGAGACCTGGTAATAGGAGCGTGGATCCTCCGGAGAGACCGCGGTGGGACACACGACTGCCTCGGCCCCGTAGGCTCGAAGCGTGTTTATCTTGTCCGCTGCGACCTTGTCCGGCAGTACGAAGATGCAGTGGTAGCCCCGCTGCTGAGCCACTATCGCCAGCCCCACGCCGGTATTGCCGGACGTTGGCTCGATGATGGTCCCGCCGGGGCGCAGCTCACCGCTAGCTTCGGCTGCGTCGATCATCCGCACGGCAATCCGGTCCTTGACCGATCCACCGGGGTTGAAGTACTCGACCTTGGCCAGCACCGTCGGCGCGGTGGCTGGATCGAGGTGCTTGGTCACGCTGCGCAGTTGCACCAGCGGTGTGTTTCCGATGAGCTCGACGAGCGATGTGTAGTAGCGCATGGGGCAAAGGCTAACCTCGAAGTCCCGCTTAGGTACCGAACGGGAGCAAACGGACGAGGAGGCCCGCCGGGATGAGTCGAGCAGCCCGCGCTCGCAGAGTGGTTACCGCCGCGGCTTATGGCGGCGGCAGCCTTGGTGCCCTTGGCGCCGCGTTGATCGGCGTCATCTCGTGGGAGAGCAAACTCGCCCGGCGCCGGATCCGGCCCCCGGAATCCGACCCGCCCAGCGCCGATGGCCTGTGGGTTGCCCCCGGCGTCTCGGTACGGGCGATCGACCCGATCGTGCTCGCCATGCTGGGCGATTCCTCGGCCGCTGGCTACGGCGTACACACCGATGTCGAGACGCCGGCCGCCCGCATCGCCGTCGGGCTGTCCTCGATCGCGCACCGACCCGTTCGGTTGATAAACGTGGCCCAGGTGGGCGCGCAGTCGATCGCACTGAACGCTCAGGTCGAGCACGTGCTGCCGTTGCGGCCCGCGCTGGCCGTGATCATGATCGGCGCCAACGACGTCACCCACCGCGTCCGAGCCCCGGAGTCCGTACGGCATCTCGGCGAGGCGCTCGACCGGCTCCGTGAGCACGACGTGGCCTTCGTGGTGGGCACGTGTCCGGACCTCGGCACCATCCGTCCGATCGCTCAACCGCTGCGTTATCTGGCCCGGCGGATGTCCCGCACGCTCGCGGCCGCCCAGGCACTAGCCGTCGTTTCGGCCGGCGGGCGAGCGGTGAGCCTCGGCGACATTCTGGGACCGGAATTCGCGGCTCAGCGGGAGTACTTCTCCGAAGACCAGTTCCATCCCTCGGCCACCGGCTACGCCCGCGCCGCCGAGGTGCTGCTCCCGTCCGCGGCCGACGCGCTCGGGCTCACGACGGTGGCCGGTCCGGTAACGGTGTTCAGCTCGACGCGGGCGCGACCGGCGACTCGCGCTGCCGCCCGGGCCGCCGGCCACCCCGGCGTCGAAGTAGCGGCCGCCGAAGTACACGGCGAGCGCAGCGGCCGGCACGGACCGTGGGCTCGCATCCTGCGCCGCCGGACGTCGGATTCGGACACGCCGGCTCCGTTCGAGGCGACCCACGTCGCCGAGGACGATCACCCGGCTGCCTCCAATCCTCCCGCCCCGTCTAATCACGCGGCCCCGTCCGTTCCTCCCGTCCCGTCCGTTCCTCCCGCCCCGTCCGATCACGCGGCCCCGTCCAATCACCACGCCCAGTCCGATCACCCCGCCCCGGCCGAGCCGGGCATCGCGGGCGGCCGGCGCATTGACGAGGACAAACTCGGGGCATCCGCCGAACACTGACCGAAAGGGTTTCCGCTATGCCTGAAGCCGTTATCGTGGCCACCGCCCGTTCACCCATCGGCCGAGCGGGCAAGGGCTCGCTCGCCTCAGCCCGACCGGACGATCTGGTGGCCCAGATGATCACCGCGGCGCTGGCGCAAGTGCCGTCGCTGGATCCGGCCGAGATCGACGATCTGCTCCTCGGTTGTGGCCTGCCGGGCGGCGAGCAAGGCTTCAACATGGCTCGCATCGTTGCCGTCGCGCTCGGCTTCGATGAGCTTCCTGGGGCCACCATCACCCGCTACTGCTCGTCGTCCCTGCAAACCACCCGGATGGCCATGCACGCAATCCGGGCCGGTGAGGGCGACGTCTTCATCTCGGCCGGCGTCGAGGCGGTGTCCCGGTTCGTCAAGGGTTCCTCGGACAACTGGCCGGACACTCACAACCCGAGGTTCCTGCCGGCGGGCGAGCGGACCGCGCGGGTCGCCGCCGAAGGTGCGGCGCAGTGGCACGACCCGCGGGCCGACGGCCTGTTCCCGGACGCCTATATCGCGATGGGGCAAACGGCAGAGAACGTCGCTCTGCTACGCAGCGTCTCGCGGGAAGACATGGATCATTTCGCCGTCCGCTCGCAGAACCTGGCCGAAGCAGCCATCGCGTCCGGGTTCTGGGCCTGCGACATCACGCCGGTGACGTTGCCCGATGGCACCGTGGTCAGTTCCGACGATGGCCCCCGGCCCGGCGTCACCTACGACGCGGTGTCCGCGCTCAAACCGGTTTTCCGGCCCGATGGCCGGGTCACCGCGGGCAATTGCTGCCCGCTCAATGACGGTGCCGCCGCGGTTGTGGTGATGAGCGATACCCGAGCGGCCGAACTGGGCATCACTCCATTGGCCCGGGTCGTGGCGACCGCGGTGACCGCGTTGTCCCCGGAGATCATGGGCCTCGGGCCGGTGCAGGCCTCGCGCCAGGCGCTGGCTCGAGCCGGCATGACCATCGACGACATCGATCTGGTCGAGCTCAATGAAGCCTTTGCCGCGCAGGTGATTCCGGCTTATACCGAACTCGGAATCGACCTCGACAAGTTGAACGTCAACGGTGGAGCCATCGCGGTCGGCCATCCGTTCGGGATGACCGGCGCGCGCATCACGTCCACCCTGATCAACTCATTGCGAGCGCGCGACAAGCAGTTCGGCCTCGAGACGATGTGCGTAGGCGGCGGCCAGGGAATGGCGATGATCCTGGAACGACTGTCGTAAGGCGACGACTGTCGGAAGGGACGACTGTCGGAAGGGACGACTGTCGGAAGGGACGACTGTCGGAAGGCGACGACTGTCGTAAGGCGACGACTGTCGTAAGGCGACGACGCTGGCGCGGCGGACGTCAAGTCAGTCGCTGCCACGCAGGTAGCTGAGCAGCCGCAGGATCTCGAGGTAGAGCCAGACCAGCGTGACCAGGATGCCCCAGGACAGGTACCAGCCGGCCTTTTCGTCCACGCCACGTCGCACGCTCTGCTCGATCATGTCGAAGTCCACGATCAGGTTCGCCGCGGCGATCACGATGCACAGCACGCTGAAACCTATGGCGATGCCGATGTTGCCGCCGCTGCCGCCCCGCAGGCCGAGGCCGCCGCTGACGAAGATGCCGGCGACGAGGTTGACCAGCATGAGCCCGACCGCACCGAGGGTCGCCGCGAAGACGATCTTGGTGAACTTGGGGGTGACGCGGACCGCGCCGGTCTTGTAGACGACCAGCACGCCGCCGGCGACCATGACGGTGCCCGTGATGGCCTGGACGACGATGCCCGGCCATTGCTGGTTGAAGATCTCGCTGATGGCACCGAGCGCGAGACCCTCGAGCACGGCGTAGGTGACGGTGGTGCCGGCATTGGCCTTACCGGAGAAGCCCATGTACAGGCCAAGCCCGAGGGCGGCCAGGATCGCCACCACGGCGACTCCGCCGGCGGCGCTGTCCGGGATCACGAACCAGGCCACGCCCGCTGCGACCAGCAGCGTCGCCAGCAACACCGCGGTACGGGTGATGACGTCGTCCAGGGTCAGGTAGCGGGCCGGGGCGGCCGGTGGCGCCTGCGGCGGGAAGCCCGGCTGACCGATCTGCTGACCGTAAGCGGGCTGGGCGTACCACTGATTGAGCTGGTCGGTCGACGGTGGCGGTGGCGCAATCGGCCCGCGCTGCCCGCGCTGGCTACCCGGCCCGACGCTCAGACCTGGGCGGCCTGTCCGCTCGAAACCCCGCAGTACAGGGTTACTAGCCACTGTCGTCGCCTCCTCGTTCATTCGAATGTTCATCCGCCGCTGATTCTCATCCGCCGCTGATTCACCAGACCCGCCATGACGCGGTTCGCTGCCCGGATAACGTACGGCGCCTGGCCGATGGTTCCCGTTCCTCCGCGGCTACCAGCGGCCTGCGGTCCCCAGTCGGCGCGGGCTACACAGCTTGTCCATAGCTGAGCTCTTGACGGAGCGGCAATGATGTAACGCAATGGCCACAAAGAGGCGGGCCGTAATCAATGGAGGTCAGATGACCACGAAGACTCATCCCGCACCACCGTTCGACTCCGAGCTGGCCGTGGTGCTGGCCGGGTTGGCCGAGGTAATGCCGGCGACGATCACCCCCGAATTGATTCCGGTGATGCGCGAAGCACCCGCGATCCCACTCGAGGACATCATCGCCGGGCGTCCGATCACCCACACCGAGCGCACCATCCCGGGACCCGAAGGCGCACCAGACCTGACCATCTCGATCTTCAAGCGCAGCGATTTCGTGGCCGGCGCGCCCGGGATCTACCACACGCACGGCGGCGGCATGATCATCGGTGACCGCTTCACCGGAATCGGCGGGATCCTGGAATGGGTCGACGTGATGAACGCAGTAGCCGTCTCGGTGGAATACCGGCTCGCGCCGGAGCATCCCGACCCGGCCCCGGTCGAGGACTCCTACGCCGGCCTGGTGTGGATGGCCGATCACGCCGACGAGCTCGGCTTCGATCCCGCTCGCCTGATCATCGCCGGTGCGAGCGCCGGCGGCGGGCTCGCCGCTGGAGTCACTTTGATGGCCCGCGACAAGGGCGGCCCGGCGCTGGCCGGCCAGGTCCTGATCTACCCGATGCTCGATGACCGCAACGAGACCGTGTCCAGCCATCAGATCGACGGCATCGGGGTGTGGGACCGGGGCAGCAACGAGACGGGTTGGGACGCCTACCTCGGCGACCGCCGCAAGACCAACGCGGTGTCCATCTACGCCGCCCCGGCTCGGGCCACAGATCTGTCGAACCTTCCGCCGGCCTTCATCGACGTGGGCACCGCTGAGGTGTTCCGTGACGAGGACGTCGCGTACGCCTCCCAGATCTGGGCCGACGGCGGGATCGCGGAGCTGCACGTCTGGCCGGGTGGCTTCCATGCCTTCGACCAGCTCGCCCCGCAGGCCGACGTCTCCATCCGGATGACCGAAGCCCGCACCAAGTGGGTTCGGCGGCTGCTCGAAGCCTGACCGATACACCGGCATCCCGCATGAATTGAGCAACACCTGGCATCCCTGTGATGCCAGGTGTTGCTCAATCCGCAACCGGGGCTGCGAGCGGGTGCCCTCGGTCGGACTCGAACCGACACTGTGCGGATTTTAAGTCCGCTGCCTCTGCCATTGGGCTACGAGGGCCGCCCAGCCAGCCGATGCCGACGGTGCCCGTAGATCGTACGGGCCGCTCAGGCGGCCGGCGGCGACGCGTTGGCGATGTCGAATTCCTTGCGCGGTGCCTGCAGCTGACCCAACGACACGACCTCGCGCCGGAAGAACAACGCAGCCGTCCAGTCGGCCAGCACCCGGACCTTCCGGTTGAAGGTCGGCACCCGGGACAGGTGATACGTCCGGTGAATGAACCACGCCAGCGGCCCCCGCACTTTGACGCCGTACAGCTCGGCCACGCCGCGATAGAGACCGAGTGAGGCCACCGAACCGGCGTAGGCGTGCCGGTAATCGTGCAGGGCCTCGCCGTTCACGGTGCGGATGAGGTTGTCGCCCAGCACCTTCGCCTGCCGGACCGCATGCTGCGCTGACGGCCCACAGAGCGCGGTCGGATCCCGCTTCGACAGGTCAGGAACGGCGGCGCAATCACCGGCCGAAAAAACTCCCTCGACGCCCTTCACGGTCAGGTTGGCCCGGCAAGGCAGCCGGCCCTTCTCGTCCGAGGGCAACCCGGAGCTGCTGATCAACGGGTGTGCCTTGACGCCGGCCGTCCACACCAGGGTGTCACTCTCGAACTTTTCCCCGTCCGACAATTCGATCCGGCCGCCGACCGCCGAATTGAGTCGGGTCGACAGCCGCACGTCGATGTCGGTTTCCAGCAACCGATCGACCGTGTAGGACGCCAGCGACACCGAGACCTCCGGCATGATCCGGTCCGCGGCTTCGACCAGCACCCACCGCATCTCACCGGGTTTGATCGCCGGGTAGTACCGCAAGGCGTAACGAGCCATGTCCTGCAGCTCGGCCAGCGCCTCGATGCCGGCGTACCCGCCACCGACGAACACGAAGTTCAGCGCCCGCCGCCGGGCTGGGCCGTCCTCGTTGGACGCCGCGAAATCCAATCGGGAAAGCACGTGGTTACGCAGGAAGATGGCCTCGCCGATGGTCTTGAATCCGATGCCGACCTCGGCCAGGCCGGGGATCGGAAGCGTGCGGGCAATCGAGCCGGCTGACACGACCAGCAGGTCGTAGCCCAGTTCGTACGCCTCGCCCTCGCCGGCACCCACGGTCACCTGGCGTCGGACGGGATCAACGGCAGTCACGGCACCGGTCAACACCCGGCATTTCTTGAGCACCCGGCGCAGCGGGACCACCACATGCCGAGGTTCGACGCTGCCGGCGGCGGCCTCGGGAAGGAACGGCTGATAAGTCATGTTCGGCTGCGGGTCGATGACAACGACTTCAGCGCGGCCCGGTGACAGCCGGCCCTGGATCCGCAGGGCGGTGTACATGCCCACATATCCGCCGCCCACAATGACAATTCGCTTCGGTTCGGTGCTCATCGAGTCCGCTCCTTCGACCGCGTCAGCCCGTCCGATCCACGTAGTGTCGACGCGCCGAACGGCTGCCTCGAGGCTACCGCTGTAGATCGGGCCGCAGTAGCCGGTTAGACCGCTCGTGGGCGTGCCTTCGCTAGCATGGCCACGACGAGACGCGACTAATACGGGAGACACGCACATGGCTGGCGGAGCAAGCAGGTTCGCGTTCAAGATCCTTTCCTCACTGGTCGCCGTGCCGGTGGGCAAGGCGATTGCCAATGCCAGCGGCAAGGCCTGGACCACTGCCCGTCCGGACAATCCGCCGCACAACCCGAAGGAAGTGCAGACGAACTGGAAGGACGCGGTGATCTTCGCATTGATCACCGGCGTCGGTGCGGCTGTTGCCCAGCTGCTGACCACCAAAGGGGCCGACACCCTGTGGCGGGCCATGACCGGCAAGCCGTCGCCCCGACCGAAGGCAAAATCGAAGCAGGACGCAGTCGTCGCCGCCTGACCGGCGTTCTCACCACCGTCCCGCTCGACGTCAAATCAACGCGGCAGCAAGCTCATCGCGATGCCGTCGAGGATGTCGTGCTCGCTCGCGATGACCGCTTCGGCACCGACGTAATCCATCACCGTCCGCAGTACCAGCGCACCGGCGCCGATCACGTCGACGCGGCCCGGATGCATCACCGGCAGCGCGGCTCGTTCGGTTCGGGTCATGCGCAGCAGCCGCTCGGTCACTTCGTCCACCTCAGTCCTACTCACGACCGAACCGTGAATGACCTCGGGCTGATAGCTCGTCAATCCCTTGGCAATGGCCGCAACCGTGGTGACCGTGCCGGCCACCCCGACGAACGCACGGGCCTGCGCCACCGCCACCGCCCGAGCAGCGAGCTGCAGAGCAGCCCGGACATCGGCCTCGGTGGCGGCGATCTGGACATCGGTCGGCGGATCGTCGATGAGCCGCCGCTCGGTCATCCGCACGCAGCCCACGTCCATGCTGTACGACGAGATGACCGTGGCCGTGCTGGGCGAACCGAGCACCAGCTCGGTGGAACCGCCGCCGATGTCGGCGACCATTAACGGGTCGGCCACCCCGGGCAGCCCCGCCACCGCGCCTATGAAGGACAACTCGGCTTCAGCGTGGCCGGTGATGACCTCGGGAGTGACGCCCAACGTGGCGCGCACCATGCCGACGAACTCCTCGGCATTGCGGGCGTCCCGGGACGCCGAGGTGGCAACCATGCGCACCGAAGTGGCGCCGAGTTCGGCGATCAGGCGGGTGTAGTCGATCAGCGCCAGCCGGGTGCGCTCGATCGCCGGTGGTGCCAGCATGCCGGTTCGATCGACGCCTTCGCCGAGCCGGACGACCCGCATTTCACGGTGCAAGTCGAGCAGACCGTTCGGACCCTGCTCGGCGATCAGCAGGCGGATTGAGTTGGTGCCGCAGTCGATCCCGGCCACCCGTCCGCCGGCGCCGCGTCCGCCGGCGCCGCGTCCGCCGGTCACGAGCTGCCGCCGGTCAAATGCTGCTGCCCGTCGAGGCGTCCTCGCGCGGCACACATGGCCCGTCGGCCCACCATTCGGGCAGCATGGCCAGGGCTTCGTCGCCGAGCGGGTTCACGCCAGGCCCGCAGGCCAGCGAATGGCCGACCAGCACGTGCAGGCATTTCACGCGAGTGGGCATCCCGCCGGCCGAAACACCGTCGATCTCTGGCACCTCACCGTGGCTGGCACGGCGCGCGAGGTAGGACTCATGGGCTTGCCGGTAACGCCGGGCCAGTTCGGGGTCCGCCTTGAGCCGATCGGTCATCTCGCTCATGAGCCCGGACGCTTCCAGGGTGCCGATGCGCGACGCTGCCCGCGGGCAGGTCAGGTAGTACAAGGTGGGAAACGGCGTGCCGTCGGGCAGTCGGGGCGATGTCTCGATGACGTCGGGGGTACCGCACGGGCAGCGATGCGCGACCTCACGAATGGCGCGCGGGGCCCGGCCCAGTTGGCGAGCGACGACCTCGCGGTCAACGTCGTGCAGCGTCACCACGGCCGCGTCACGCGGGCGTCATTTCGTCGCGTCAGCGTCCGCGACGCTGCCCCACAAAGTGGCGTTCCAGCTCGCCTGATGCTGCAATCGTGGCAGCGCCACAGGCCCGGTATCCGAGGATGCCCGCGGCGTTCCATCGGCATTCAGGATTGTGTAAAGCGTGTCGCCGGGCCTGATGTACTGCAGCCGCGCCCGTGCTTGACGCTCCACGTAGGACGGGTCGTTCCAGGCGTCGCTCTGCTGCTGAAGTTGCAGAACCCGTTGCTGTAACTCAGCATTCTGTCGTTGCGATGCCGCCACCCCGCCCCGCCTGCTCAGGTAGGTCTGCAGCGGCGAGGCCAGCACGATGACCAGGAACAGCGCCATCGCCGAGACCAGCATGGTCCGTCCGCTCAGCTGGGGACGGCGGCGGCGGGCGGGCTGGGTCGAACCAGCGGTCATGACATCGACCGGTGGAACCTCGGGAACGCGTTGGCGCCGGCGTAGCGGGCCGCATCGTCGAGCTCTTCCTCGATTCGCATGAGCTGGTTGTACTTGGCTACCCGCTCCGACCGGGCCGGTGCGCCGGTCTTGATCTGGCCGCAGTTGGTGGCCACCGCCAGGTCGGCGATCGTAGTGTCCTCGGTCTCGCCGGAACGATGGCTCATCATGCAGCGATAACCCGAACGGTGCGCCAGATCCACCGCGTCCAGTGTCTCGGTCAGCGTGCCGATCTGGTTCACCTTGACCAGCAAGGCGTTCGCGGCCCCGTTGGCAATGCCGCGCGCCAGCCGCTCCGGGTTGGTCACGAAGAGGTCGTCGCCGACCAGTTGGGTCACTTCGTCCAACTCGACGGTCAGCGCGGCCCAGCCGTCCCAGTCCTCTTCGGACATCGGGTCCTCGATCGAGACGATCGGATAGTTGGCAACCAGCCCCTTGTAGTAGCTGATCATCTCTTCCGACGTCTTCACGGTCCCTTCGAAGTGGTAGCCCTCCGGGACGTGGAATTCAGTGGCGGCCACATCCAGAGCGAAGACGATGTCGCGGCCGAGGATCAGGCCGGTCTTGTCCACTGCCTCCGAGATCACGTCGAGTGCGGTCCGGTTGGATTCCAGGCTGGGCGCGAAGCCACCTTCGTCGCCCAGGCCGGTCGACAGGCCCTTGTTCTTCAGCACACTCTTGAGGGCGTGGTAGACCTCGGCGCCCTGGCGAAGCGCTTCGGAGAACGTCGCGGCCCCGATCGGCGCGATCATGAATTCCTGCACGTCGACGTTGGAGTCGGCGTGTGCGCCACCGTTGAGAATGTTCAGCATCGGAACGGGAAGCAGGTGGGCGTTGGGGCCGCCGAGATAGCGGAACAGCGGCAGCTCGGCCGAAGCGGCGGCCGCCTTGGCGACCGCCAGTGATACACCCAGGATCGCGTTGGCGCCGAAGCGCGACTTGTCCGGCGTGCCATCCAGATCGATGAGGGTGGCATCCACCAAGCGCTGCTCGCTGGCTTCGAATCCCAGCAGCTCCGGCGCGATGTCGTCCAGCACCGCGTTGACCGCTTTTTGAACGCCTTTGCCGCCGTAGCGCTCACCACCGTCACGCAGCTCGACCGCTTCGAAGGCACCCGTCGATGCGCCGCTCGGCACCGCCGCACGGGCGGACGTCCCGTCGTCGAGGGCGACCTCAACCTCGACCGTCGGGTTACCCCGAGAATCCAAGATCTCTCGGGCGCCTACCGCCTCGATGCTGGCCACAGGGGGTTTCCTTCCGTTGTCTTCGGGGTACGTGCCGGTCGCCGGGCATCGATCGTGCTGCCTCGACGCCACCGCGCGATCGCCTCGTGCAGTCTCGTCAGGGTCAGCCTAGCCAACCGGCCGTCGAGGCCCGGGCTCACTCGCCGGTATGGCCGTCTATTGCTTCCCGAATCAGATCCGCGTGCCCGTTATGCCGCGCGTACTCCTCGAGCATGTGCAGGACGATCCACCGCAAACTGGGCAAGCTGCCGTCGCGGGTAGGACGGCGAGCGGTGGCGTCGAGGTCGGCGTGCGCCAGTAACTTTCGGGCCTGTCCGACCTGCTCTTCCCAGGTCGCCCACGCCGCGGAAACCGATTTGTCGTCGGCTTCGTAGACGTCGAGGTCGCCGTCACCCGGTCCGTACAGGAACAGCTGCTCGGCGCCGCCGAACCGTTCGGAGAACCACTGCCGTTCGCAGTCGGCCAAGTGCCGCATCAGCCCCAGCAGGCACAGGGTGGACGGCGACGCCGCGCGGCGCAGGAGTTGCTCCGGGGTCAGTCCCTGGCACTTCCAGCGGAACGTGTCACGGTGATAGTCCAGGAACCCGAGCAGGACGGCGCGTTCGCCGCCGTCGTAGGGCGGATCAGTTCGAGCCGGTATCGGTTGACTCTTCGGTTCGGGCACGAGCTTGCTCCTCAGCGTGCAGGGCGTCGGCGAAGCGCCGGGCGGTCGCGCGCAAGGCCAGTTCCGGATCGACTCCAGCGTGCACTGCCTCCAAAGCGAGCGCGAACAGTTTCTCGCCGAACTCCACCTCGGCCACGTTGAGCTGGTCGGCCGGGTTGACCGGTTCGGCCAAGTTGACCGGGCCGGCCGGGTTCAGCGAACCGGCCACGTTGACCCGGCCAGTCGCATCGGTCGTGACGTCTGGTTCGTGCGGCGGCGGCGCCAGGCCGGCCCGCTGCGCACGGCCGATCAGTTTGGCGCTCAAGGCCAACGCTGGTTGGCCGAGCGGTACGCCATCGGTCACCGACGTTCGCTGCTTTTCTTGTTGCTTGATGACTTCCCAGTTGGCGTTCACCTCACCGGCACCGCTCACGGCGGTATCGCTGAACACGTGCGGATGCCGGCGCACCAGCTTGTCGACCAGATCACCAGCCACGTCCTCGATCGAGAACCGCTCACCGGCAACGGCCTCTTCGGCCAGCCGCGCGTGGAACAACACCTGCAGTAACAGATCGCCCAGTTCCTCGCGCAACGCGACCGCGTCCGCATCCTCGATCGCATCCAGGGTCTCGTACGTCTCTTCCAACAGGTATTTCGCCAGCGAAGCGTGCGTCTGCTCGGCATCCCACGGACATCCGCCGGGCGAACGCAGCCGGTCCATCACGGCGACGGCGCGCAGCAGCGCCGATCCGGCGGGCTCAGTGGGCTCGACTGATCGGGTGTTTCCGGTTGATCGCGCGGGCTCAGCGGGCTTGGCCATCCGGCTCAGCTACTGGGTCGGAGCGGGCGTCGCGTCCCCGGGCAGCGTGGTCGACAGGCTTACCGCATCGGGCAGATCCTGCTTACCCAGGTCCTTCACGGTCAGCGCCGCCCCGTCCCAACTTCCGTAGCGAGGGCTGATCGACACGGACAAGGCGGCCTTCTTCAGAGCCGCATCCAGCTGTTCCTGCGACGCGACCCGGGTCTGCACGATGCCGATCATCTCTTGTTGGTCCAGGTACTGCTCGGCAAACTTGGCCTGCAGGCCGAGGCCGGTCAGTTGGCTTTGCAGCTGACCCAGCGATCCGCCCTCCAGCAGCTGATCGCGAGCCGTGCTGAGCTGCGCCGGCGTTGCCGGGCCGCCGGTGGCATCGAGAACCCGGGGCAGCACTGCGTTGCGCACCAGAACCTGCAGCACGAACAGCCGCGCCGGCGTGGAACCGCCCTGGCTGTCCGGAATCGGCTTGACGTTCGGGCCCAGATAATCGGTGAGCGAGGATTCCGAGATCTTGCTCCCGTTCACCACGGCCGCGGTGCCGGTCTTCGAGTCGCAGCCGGTGAGCCCGATCACCGCCGCAGCCACCGCGGGAAGTACGAACAACGCGGACTTGCGGGCGGGCATTCTCACTGCGACTCCGGATTCATCTCGGGCTACGTTCTCGAGGTCAGACGATCGGTTGGACGTTCAGTTCGGCGATCAATCAAGCTTCTCACGGGCTCCTGTGCGAGACCGCGACTGGGCACGTTTGGGCCGTGCCGGCGACTTGGCGGCCGGCGACTCGGCCGATGGTGCCGCCGCCTCGGCGGACGGGACCGACAGTCCGGACTGCGGGTAAGGCGCCTCGCCGCGGGCCAGCATGGCCACGAACTCGGCAACTCGGCGGTCGCGGGTTTCCGGCCGCTTGGCCTGGCCGACCCGATACAGGATTGCGAAGCGGTTCTGTGAGGTCAGCCGAGCGAAGACCGCCGCGGCGTCCGGGACCGCGGCCAGCGCGGCGCTGACATCCTCCGGGACGGTGATGGTGGCCGGTCCGGCGTAGGCCGCATCCCAGCGTCCATCCGATTGCGCTGCCGCCACCGCGGCCAATCCGGCCGGAGCCATTCGACCTTCCGCGGTGAGGTCGGCCACCAATCCGACGTTGCGCGCCGACCAGGCGCTGCGTGGCCGGCGGGGCGTGAACTGCTGGGTGTAACTGCCCTCGTCCCGGCGGCGAACGGTGCCGTCGATCCAGCCGAAGCACAGTGCCTCGTTCAGCGCACCGTCGTAATCGAGCGTCGTGACCGAGCCGCCCTTCTTGTGCAGCACCAATCGGACGCCGGCCGAACCGTCGTGATTCTCGACCAGCCAAGCCCGCCAGGCCGCGGCATCGGGCACCAGCACCTCGGGGTAATCGACGGAAGCCATGATCGGATCAGGCGTTCCTGCTGGCGAGCACGACCTCGAGTACCGGCCCGAGGACGGTGTCGAGCAACTCGATGCACCAGCTCAACAGCGCTTGATCGCGCAGCGGCTCGCCGCCGAATTTTGCCACCGCGAACGAGCCGTCCGGCTTGGTGACGCCCTTGGGTCGGGCGGCCGCCATCGTCGAAACCGGCGCCTTGTAAAGGGTCTTGTCGTACAACCGCTCCAGGCGCAGCTGCGCCGACTCGGGCAACAGCACCGGCGAGAACCGCACGGACTGGCCCTGCAGGGACACCTCTGTCAGGCCGTACCGACGGCAGACGACCTTGAACCGCGCCACCGCCAGCAGGTTCTCGACCTCGCGCGGGATCGGACCGAAGCGGTCCAGCAATTCTGCCCGCACGCTGTCCACCGCGTCGTCCGTCGTGGCCGAGGCCAACGCCCGGTAGGCCTCCAACCGGAGCCGCTCGCCCGGCAGATAATCCTGCGGCAGGTTGGCATCCACCGGCAGGTCGACCTTCACGTCGATGAATTGCTCCTGCTCCTCGCCTCGGAAGTCGGCCACCGCCTCACCGACCAGCCGCACATAGAGGTCGAAGCCGACCCCCGCGATCTGGCCGGACTGCTCGCCGCCGAGCAGGTTACCGGCGCCGCGAATCTCCAGGTCCTTCATGGCGACCTGCATTCCGGCGCCCAGCTCGGTGTGCTGGGCAATCGTGGCCAGCCGGTCCAAAGCCGTTTCGGTAAGGGGCTTCTCGGGTGGGTAGAGGAAGTAGGCGTAGCCACGCTCGCGCGATCGTCCGACCCGGCCACGCATCTGGTGCAGCTGCGACAAGCCGAAGTTGTCCGCCCGCTCGATGATCAGCGTGTTCGCGTTGGGAATGTCCAGCCCGGATTCGACAATCGTGGTCGAGACCAGTACGTCGAAATCCTTCTCCCAGAAGCCGACCATGATCTTTTCCAGTGCGTCCTGACCCATCTGCCCATGCGCCACCGCAATCCGCGCTTCGGGCACCAGCTCGGCCAGCTTGGCCGCGGCTCGGTTGATCGACTCGACCCGGTTATGGATGTAGAAGACCTGACCGTCGCGGATCAGCTCACGACGGATGGCGGCCGAGATCTGGCGCGGGTCGTAGGCGCCGACGAAGGTCAGGATCGGGTGCCGGTCCTCCGGTGGCGTCAGGATGGTGGTCATCTCGCGGATACCGGTCAGCGACATCTCCAGGGTGCGCGGGATCGGCGTGGCCGACATCGTGAGGACGTCCACGGCGGTGCGCATGGATTTCAGGTATTCCTTGTGCTCGACGCCGAATCGCTGCTCCTCGTCGATGATGACCAGGCCCAGGTCCTTGAACCGCACCGTCTGTTGCAGCAGCCGATGGGTGCCGATCACGATGTCGACGCTGCCGTCCGCGATGCCGGCCATCGTCTTGGCCGCCTCGGCGTCGCCGGTGAACCGAGATAGCTCTTTCACGGCAACGGGAAACTGGTTCATCCGGCCAGTGAAGGTCTGGATGTGCTGATGCGCGAGCAACGTGGTGGGCACCAGCACCGCAACCTGTTTGCCGTCCTGAACCGCCTTGAACGCCGCGCGCACCGCAACTTCGGTCTTGCCGTAACCGACGTCGCCGCAGATGACCCGGTCCATCGGCAGCGGTCGTTCCATGTCAGCCTTGACCTCTTCGATCGCGGCCAGCTGGTCGGGAGTTTCGATGAACGGGAAGGCGTCTTCGAGCTCACGCTGCCAGGGCGTGTCCGGTCCGAAGGCGTGACCCTTGGTCGCCATCCGGGCTGAGTAGAGGCGGATCAGTTCCGCCGCGATTTCTTTGACGGCCTTGCGAGCGCGGCCCTTGGTCTTGGCCCAGTCCGCGCCGCCCAGCCGGCTCAGGGTGGGCGCTTCGCCGCCGACGTACTTCGTCACCTGATCGAGCGAATCGGTCGGTACGAACAGTCGGTCGCCGGGCTGGCCACGTTTGGCGGGGGCGTACTCGATGATCAGGTACTCGCGCTCGCCACCGTTGACGGTGCGTCGCACCATCTCGATGTAGCGACCGACCCCGTGCTGTTCGTGTACGACGAGATCACCGGTAGCCAACAGGATTGGATCGATGGCGTTGCGGCGACGTGAGGGCAACCGCGACTTGTCCAGCGTGGTGCTGCCGCGCTGACCGGTCAGATCGGACTCGGTCAGGACGGCGATCTTGAGGCTCGGCGAGATCAGGCCGGCTTCGAGGTGACCGGTCGTCACCAGTGCGACGCCCGGCTCCAGCCGCTCGAATCCGGGGACCAGCCGGGCCGCGATGTCGGCCCCGCGCAGCCGTTCGGTCGTCCGTTGCGCGCTGCCGTGCCCGTCGAAGACGATCAGTACCGACCACGACTGCCGGACCCAGGCCGCGATGTCACTCAAAACCGCTTCGGTGTCGCCGCGATACCCGGCGGCCGGCTCGAACGCGGAGGCGACCGCCTCGTCCGGTTCCGACAGTTCGACGTCGACCGTGAACGGGGTCAGGCTCCACCACGGCATCCGGAGCTCACCGGCGCGCTCTCGTACCTCGTCCAGCGAACGCAGGGATGCCGAACGCAGATCGATCGGAGCCTTGCCACCGCCAGCCGCGGCGGCCCAGGATGCGGCCAGGAACTCCTCGGACGTGCTGACCAGATCAGCCGCGCGGGCCCGGATCCGCTCCGGTTCGCACAGCACTACGTGGGTGCCGGCGGGGAACTCGTCCAGCACCAGCGTCAGTTCGTCCACGAGCACCGGCGCCAGCGCCTCCATGCCTTCGACGTGCATGCCCAGGCTGATCGGCTCGAGTAGCTCGCCGAGTTCTGGATGTTCGATGAGCAACTTGGCGGCTCGGCTACGGACCTCGTCGGTCAGCATCAGCTCGCGACAGGGTGGCGCCCAGACGCCTTCGGGCGCGACCTCCAGCGAACGCTGGTCGGCCACCCGGAAGTAGCGCACCTCTTCGACGTCGTCGCCCCAGAACTCAACCCGGAGCGGGTGGTCCTCGGTCGGCGGGAAGATGTCGAGAATGCCACCTCGAACCGCGAAATCGCCGCGCTTCTCGACCAGCTCGGTGCGGGCGTAGCCGGCGGCCGCGAGCGCGGTCACGATCCCGGACAGTTCCCGCCCGGTGTCCCCCGCGCTCAGCCGGACCGGCTCGAGATCCCCGAGCCCGGGCACCTGCGGCTGGAGGACGGATCGCACCGGCGCGACAACTACCTTCAACGGTCCCGAGCCCGCGCCATCGGCAGCGGGGTGGCGCAGCCGGCGCAGCACGGCGAGACGACGCCCGACGGTGTCCGCTCGCGGGGAAAGCCGCTCGTGCGGCAGCGTCTCCCAACCGGGGTAGACGGCGACATCGTCTTCGGTCAGGAAACATCGCAGCGAATCAGCCAGTTCGTCGGCTTCCTGGGCTGATGACGTGACCACCAGCACGGTCTGGCCGGCCGGACCGGCCAGCGCTGCGGCGACCAGTGGACGGAGCGCGTTCGGTCCGGAAATCTGTAGGGACCGTTGGCCTACGGAGGCCAAAATGGCCGCTATGGCGGGATCTGAACTAGTGGCGTCGAGCAGGCCACGCAGGGTCATCGCAATCCTTCGATCAGCCGGTCGAGTCGACCTCTTAATGCTGCCACTCTGCTTCGGCCGAAGGCCTGGAGCGGCTCAGACCAGCGTACGCAATCGCTCTGACAGTCGATCGCACGGCAAACGCCGCCGACCGGTCACTCCCACCACGCGTGTGTCCTCGGCGGGAACACAAAAGTGGGGCAACCGTTTGCACGGTCGCCCCACTCAGGTGGTTACTGAACTAGTTGCGCTCGGCGGTGATCGCCGCACCGTTCGACTGGAAAGTGTTTCCACTGACGCTGGCCGAGGCCGGGACGTTGATCGCGCCGGCCTGGAAGCTTCCGGCGAACTTGTTGTTGATTACGGTCAACTTGGCCCCAGCCGCAATGCTGCGGTTCTGGATGTAGACGCCCCAGGATGTCTGCTGGCCGTTTCGGTTGATGCCACTGAGCAAGCAACCCGAGACCGTGATGTTGCCAATCGCTTCGCTCCCGGTCATCTGGACGAAGACGGCGTCGTTGTTGCCGCCCTCAATCGAGTCGTGGATAAACGAGATGTTGCCTCCGGAGGTCACCTGGGTGCCGTCGCCGTGCGCGTCCGGGATCGGCTGATCGCCAGCGGGCATGGCGTGGATCCAGGAATCGACGATCGTGGTTCCGCCGTCGACACGGCCACCGTCTGCAGTGTGGTGAATGTTGACGCGACGAAGCACGTTGTTCGACGCGGATCCGCCCGACCAATAGGCATCGGCCATAGAGAACGTGCTGCCGTTCGTACCGCCACCGATCTCGACGTCCTGGACCAAGTTCGTTCCGGTGAGCTGCATGCACCAATCGCTGACGCTGGCGCATCGAACTCGTGAGCTCAGCAGTTGGGCGCCCTTGGCCAGGGTCACGCCACCAGTCACATCAACGCCGGAGACTGTCTGGCCGGCGGCAATCGACAGGTTGCCGGAGACCACCTTGAGCACCGTGCCGGCCGGGACACCGGTGTTGGTCTTGTCCGGGAACGATCCGAGGCTAGGCGTCGGGGTAGGAGTCGGCGTCGGCGTCGGCGTCGGCGTCGGGGTAGGAGTCGGCGTCGGGGTCGGGGTCGGGGTCGGGGTCGGGGTCGGCGTCGGGGTCGGGGTAGGAGTCGGCGTCGGGGTCGGCGTCGGCGTCGGCGTCGGAGTCGGGGTCGGCGTCGGGGTCGGCGTCGGCGTCGGCGTCGGGGTCGGAGTCGGCTTGGGAGCGGGGGCCGGAGCGCCCGTTCCGTCGAAGATGTTTCCGCTCGTCACTACCGTGAGCGGCGCCTGCAACGCGGTGACGGTCCAACCAGAGCTGAAGCGGTTGTCCCTCACCGAGATAGCACCCTGCACACCGGAAGTCGCGATGATCACGCCGTAGGCGGAGCGACCGACCTGGCTGACCAGGAAGTTCCCATCGATGCTGTACGTCTTGATCGCGCCAACACCCGGTCGGACGACTACAGATGCCCAGTCACCGGCCTCGATGCGGTTGTGCTTCAGCGCGGTGTTCGTTGCCCCGTTCGTGACGACGCCCGCGCTGTTCGAGTACGAGGTCGCCGTCGACTTCACCAAGTCGTGGACGTAGGAATCTGTGACCGTGGTGCCGCCGTCGATCTGCATGCCCTGACGAACGTTGTGGACGTTGACGCGCTCGAAGACGTTGGACGGCCCGGCGGAATAGATGCCTATGGCGTTGGTGAAAGCAGTTCCGCTGGCGCCGCCACCTACTTCCACGTCGGTGAGCTGGCTGCTCGATCCGAGGACGAGGCACCAATCACGCTCGTTGGTGCATCGGATACGGGAGTTGCTGATGCTCAGTCCCTGTTTGCCGTTCTGTACCGAGCCCGCGATGTCCAGACCGGACAGGCGTGCATTGGTCGAATCGATGGTTACCCAACCGCGGGCGTCCCAGTGCCATCCCGGGCCTGACTTCAGCTTGCCGGGTACCGCGACGAGTCCGGTCGCGGGGACGACACCAGCCGTTGCGGCGGTGGGCCACGCTTTGGCTGCGGCAACCTGGCGAGCGAGAACGGCGACGGATGCGGTCTTCGCGGCCGCCGTGGCGACTGATGCCGTCGTGGCCTTCGACGCTACTTTGGCCTTCGCAGCTGCTTTGGCTTTGGCCACCGCTTTGGCGTGCGCAACCGCCTTCGCGTGCGCAACCGCCTTCGCTTTTGCCGCGGCGGTCGCCTTGGCCGTCGAGGTCTTAGCCGTGGCGTGCACCGCGACGTGCTTTCCGGACACCGTCGCGGCCAGAGCGGCCTGCGTGGTCGCGGTGACGCTGATGGTGAGCGCGGAGCCGACTACGGCTGCCACCACCCACTTGTTCGGGCGACGGGCAACGTTGTTGGTGGGACCGTCGATAGACTGACCGGCCGCCGGCAAGCAATCGCGCTGAAGTTTAGGCATCGGTTGACATCCTTAGAAGCAATGATGTGGTCACGTTCCACATCGTCACTCCGAGTAGTCACCTGAAGCGCCTACGTTATAAAGATTGGCGCAAGGTGCGTGTTCATCCCCTGCGCGCGGCCGGTTTGCCGGATAAGCCTGTAACAGACCGTTACTGATTAGCCGCGATTGATTGCGCGAGCTTGATGATGTTCGAGCGAACCTGTTCGGCATTTCCCCGGAGGCTGTTCGCGGACGGCCCGGCAATCTGCACCGCGCCCGAATAGTGGCCGTTGATGAAGTGCAGGTTGAAGGCGTTGGAATCGTAATACGCATCCTGCCCAACTCCGGCAATCGCCACCGCGCCGGTGGCCAGCGCCGCTCGTTTGGCCTGCTTGAACGTGGACAGCGACGCTGCTGAAGTAGTCGACAGGTATAACGTGACCGCGGTTCGTAAATTTGATTTCTTGAGGTAAATCTGGCAGAGCAGGCCGGACGTGCCCGCCGACGACGTGGACTGGCTGGTGACGGCCGCGCCGAGGGCAGCCTCGATGGCCGACGCTGACGCGATCGGGCACGGCGCGGCGCTCGCCGAGGAAGCCCCCTCGGCTCCCCCCGACTGAGTCGGTGTCGTTGGGGACGTCGGCTTGCTCGACTGGCTCGAACCCGTAGCGCTCGGGGCACCGGACGAAGCGACCGCCGAGGACGCGGGCGGCGGCGCGGAAACACCGAGCGGCGGGTTGTCAGGCGGCGAGGAGCAGGAACTCACGGACACCGCTATGCCGCAAAGAAATCCGAGTGCGCTGATCGTTCGCGCGAGCCGCGAAATCGGGGCCTCGGCGGTCCGCCTTCGATCCACCGTTGCGCCCCCCGAACTGCTTGCTTCGCTGCTATCCTGACACGATTCTAACAGCGCGGGAAGCGCTGAAAACCAGGCCGAGAACGCGTGGGTGGGGACGAACGTAACGTGAACATGCAGGCATCGGCGAGCGTTATCATCCCGGCACACGACGAGGCGGCGGTGATCGATCGCTGTTTGAAGAAGATTGCTTCCTCCGCTCACCCTGGGGAGTTCGAGGTCATCGTCGTGTGCAACGGCTGCTCCGACCGCACCGCGGACTTGGCCCGGGCCTACCCGGACGTAAGGGTGGTGGAGATAACCACGGCTTCCAAGGTCGCCGCGCTCAACGAGGGTGACCGCGTCGCCACCGTGATGCCGCGCATCTATCTGGACGCCGACGTCGAGGTAGCTGCGGCGGCGCTTCGCGAGGTGGTCTGTGCATTGACCCGCGGCGCGCCGGCAGCCGCGCCGTTGCCCGTTGTGGATACCACTCACTCCTCGCGATCAACGCGGGCATACTTCCGTTTCTGGGCGCAGCTGGGTTACAGCACCCGCAGCGCGCTCGGTTCGGGCGTTTACGCTCTATCCGCCGAGGGGCGTAGCCGGTTCGCAGACTTCCCCGACATCATCGCCGATGACGGCTTTGTCTACAGCCAGTTCGCACCTGCGGAACGAGTGAATCCGGTCGGCGCGACATTTTCGATCCGTGCGCCTAGAACGCTGCGGGCGACGTTGCATCGCCGCGTCCGCATCGTCGAGGGGAACCTGCGGCTGCATTCGGCGACGGGCGCCCGAATGGATGTGCCTGCTCCGTACTGGCATCAGGTCGTCCGCAGGAACCCGCGTTTGGCGCCGAACGCGTTGGTCTACATAGCCGTCAACGCGCTGGCCCGCCAGATCGCCGTACGACGCATCCGCCGGGGGGCGGTCCAATCCTGGAACCGAGACGACACCAGCCGCGGAGACGCTCGATGAATCGACAGACCCGAGCAAGAAGGGCGCTCAGCACCGTTGCCAACCCGGGCACCTACCGCAGCTTGGCCCGACTGGTGAACTTCTTCGGCTATGACCTCGCCGGGCAGTCCGACATCTCGGTGGGCCGCGGTGTTCGCATGTCGCCGACCACCTCGGTGCGCAACGGCGCGCGGATCACCATCGGTGACGGCGTCCACATCGGTCAGTGGAGCTGCCTCTGGGCGGGTGACACCACGGGCAGCATCGTCATCGGCGACCACGCGCTCCTGGCGCCCGAGGTATTCATCACCGCCTCGGACTACGACATGGACGCGGGACCCGGTCCGGTCATGGACCTGCCGAAGAAAGAGGCCGACATCCGGATCGGCGCGAACACCTGGCTGGGTGCCCGGGTGGTTGTCGTGGCAGGGGTCACGATCGGGGACGGCACCATCGTGGCGGCCGGATCGGTGGTCACGAAGGACCTGCCGCCGGACTGTGTGGCGGGGGGCATTCCGGCACGCGTCATCAGGGCGCGGGGAAGCCGGTCGGAATCATGAGCGAGTTGGCCGTCGTCATCGTCACCTACAACTGCGCCGAGTGGATCGGGCGCTGCTTGGCTGCGGTGCCCGCCGCGCTCGGCGGCCTGCAGGCCGAGATCGTCGTCGTCGACAACGACTCGGCTGATTCGAGCGCGGACGAGGTCGCCGCGCACCATCCCGAGGTAACGCTCGTCAGAAGCGGCAGCAATCTCGGCTTTGCCGCTGCCGTAAACCTGGGCGCCGCGGCCACGACTGCGGACTGGATCCTGCTGCTCAATCCCGACACCGATCCCAAGGCCGGCTCGCTACGAGCGCTGTACGATTTCGCGCGGAGCACCCCCGGCCGCGGCATCTACGGCGGACGGACACTCCGCCTGGACGGCGCAGTCGAACCGTCGTCCTGCTGGAATCTGCCCACGCTTTGGAGCACGGCGTGCTTCGCCCTCGGGTTGGCCACATTGTTTCCGAAGTCAAAGATCTTCGATCCCGAAGCGATCGGCGGCTGGCTCCGGGATTCGGTTCGGCAGGTCGGCATGGTCACCGGTTGTCTGCTACTGGTACCCAGACCGGTGTGGGACGAGCTCGGCGGGCTGGACGAGTCTTACTTCGTCTACGGCGAGGACGCCGATTTCGCGAAGCGGGCCACGGCGGCGGGCTACCGTCCGACTATTACACCGGCCGCGGAGGTCGTGCATGCGATCGGGGTCTCTTCTGAGGATGGCGGCACGAAAACCTGCTTGCTGCTGGCCGGCAAGATCACCTACGCGCAGAAGCACTCGACGGGTCTGAGCCAACTATTGTTCCTCAATCTGATCCGCGGTGGCGTCGCGGCCCGGGCGCTTGGCTCGCGATTCACAGGCCGCGGAAAGAAATGGCGCTACGCCTGGGATCACCGTCCGCAGTGGTCGGCGGGTTTTCCCCCGCGCACAAATTAACCTAGACTGAACACGATTTGTTGATTGTTGGCGGGATCCGTAACTGGCGGGAATAGGGGGCTGTCCGCCGTGTACCTGAATTTGCGGGATCGCCCGTCGAAATCGGCTGCCGGGGCAGCACCGACCGGTAAGCAGCGTGTTGCCCGTACCGTCCTGTTGCTAGGCGCCGTATCTCTGCTCACCGACGTTTCGTCGGAGTCGGTCAACGCCATTCTTCCCATTTACCTCACGACCGTTCTCGGTTTGAGCACCTTTGCGTATGGGCTCATCGACGGCATCTACCAAGGCGTCAGCGCACTGATCCGGCTGCTGGGCGGTTGGATTGCGGACCGTACGGACCGGCCGAAGTTGGTCGCCACCTTCGGCTACGGGATCTCGGCCATTAGTCGGGTAGCCCTCATCCCGATGCACAGTTTTGCGGCCATCACGTCCGTAATCACCCTCGACCGGCTCGGCAAGGGCGTTCGCACCGCGCCCCGCGACGCATTGATCGCCAGTTCGTCGGCGCCGGAGTCGCTCGGCCGGGCATTCGGCGTGCACCGAAGCCTCGACACGGTCGGTGCGATGATCGGCCCGCTGCTCGCCTTCTGGATCCTGATCGCCGCACCGACCGGTTTCAGGACCGTGTTCATCGCCTCTTTCGCATTCGCAATCATCGGGTTCGCGGTACTAGTGCTGTTCGTCCCCAACCTACGACCCCAGCGAACATCGAAGCCGGCCGAGGACGCGAGCCGCCCCGCGGCGCCCAAGCCGTCGCTGCGATTGCTGCTTCGACCCGGCATGATCCGATTGTGCTGCGGCGCGGCCCTGCTCGGCGTGCTGACCATCGGTGACGGTTTCCTCTATCTCGAGCTGACCGAACGAGATTCACTCGCGACGAAGTATTTCCCGCTGCTTTACGTCGGCAGCAACATCGCCTATCTCGCCTTCGCGATTCCGCTGGGCCGACTTGCCGATCGGATCGGACGCACCAAGGTGTTCGTCGGCGGACACTTGGCGCTGCTGGCCGCGTACATCTTCGCCGGCAGCGTGTTCTCCGGTGCGGCCGCGACCGTGGGATGCCTCGTCATGCTCGGCTCCTACTACGCCGCCACTGACGGCGTTCTCGCCGCCATCGCCGGCCAGCTGGTTCCGCCCGCTATCAGAACCAGCGGCATCGCGACGGCGCAGACGGTTCTGGCGATGGCGCGCTTCGTGGCTTCGCTCGGTTTCGGCCTGCTGTGGACCACGATGGGCCGGGTCCCAGCTCTGCACCTTATGATCTGGCTGCTCATCGCGGCCATCCCGATCGCCGCGTTCATGCTTCGGGGTCTAGACCGTTCAGAGGAGCTTTCCACTGCGTGAGTACCAAAGCCAAACTGACGATCTTCGTCGTGATTTGCCTGCTGGCAATCGGTGGCACGGTGGCAGCGCTGGTCAAGACCCGGTCCGACGATGACGCCGCGCGGCGCAACACCCCCGCGGCCGCAACGACGACCTACGCAAAATTGGCGAGCGCGCCCCGGATCGTGTTTCGCAGCACCGTGCGAAACACCGATTACGGATCCGTTGCCGCGGTCGCGATGTCCGATCCGACCGGCCCCCGGGCGTTCTTCGGCAACCAATGTGACCGGGTGTACGCCACCGCGCAGCGGATGTTGTGCCTGGCCTCTGATCGGGGCCTGGTGACGACATACACGGCTAAGGTCTTCAACGTCACGACCGGCGCCAAGATCACCGAGCTCCCGCTGGTTGGCGTACCGAGTCGGGCGCGGCTCTCGCGGGACGGAACCCTGGCGGCAACGACGAGCTTCGTGCAGGGCGACTCGTACGCAGCCACGTCCTTCTCGACCCGCACGGTGATCAGCAAGATCGGCGGCGCGTCCTTCGGCAGCCTCGAGGACTTCCGCCTTGTCCATCAAGGAAAAACCATTCAGCCGGTAGATCGAAACTACTGGGGCGTGACGTTCGCCGCCGACGACAATACTTTCTACGCCACGGCAGAGTGGGGCCAACACACCTGGCTCGTCGAAGGCCAGCTGTCCACCCGCACGGTCCACACGTTGACCGAGGATGCCGAGTGCCCTTCGTTGTCCCCCGACGGTGCGCACATTGTCTACAAGCAGCGGGGTGACCGTCCGAAGGGGCAATGGCGGCTCGTGGACTACACCGTGGCCAGCGGCGCCATCAACCAGTTGTCCGAGACCCACTCGGTCGACGACCAGGTGGAGTGGCTGGACAACAGCCACGTCATCTACGGCCTACCGCGTAGCGGCACCGAAGCGGCCGTATCCGACGTCTGGTCGGTCCCGATCGACGGCTCCGGAATACCGAAGGTGCTGATTCCGCAAGCGTGGTCACCGGCCGTGATTCCGTAACGGATCACGACCGCATCTCGAAGAAAAGCTCCGGTCCCGACTCGGCCCTGGCGATCAACTGTTTCGGCAGTCCGACCGCTACCCCATCGACCGCCTCGCCCAGCTGGCTGCCGTACGACGCGATGGCAGCGACCTTGGCGCCTCGGATGGGCTCGACGTCCACGGTGAACACCCTTCGCCCGATAAGCAGCGAAAGCCAGTCCCGGGGGCCATGCCGAAGCCACTTTCGAGATAGCGGCCAATCGCCCCACAGCCAGATTGGATATTCGAACAATCGTGGGCAGAAGTCGAGCTCCGCGATCGCTAGGCGTACTGCGACTGCGGCCGCGGCGTGGTCCGGGTGCGATTCCCACGCCGATGTGCAATAGATCTCGTCCGGCCGCAGTTGCAGAATCAGCCTAACCAGCTCGCGAGTCAATTCATCGAGGTGTTCAGCCAACTGGCCATCAGGAAAGTCGAGCCTGTGGACGCGGTCGGCGTCCAGGCCCAGGTGTCTGGTCGCCTCCCCAAGCTCGCGCGTGCGGAGCTCGGCCAGTGTCTCGCGGTCGGCGGCATGCGGGCCGTGCGACGCCGCGCCGTCTGTGGCCACCACGACACTGATCGGGGTACCAGCCAGCCGAGCGTGCCGGATTCGGGCGCCGCAGCCAAGTGTTTCGTCATCGGGATGCGGCGCAACGACCAGCGCCGAGCGCTGAGCCGAGGCGACGGTGTAATCGCGGCCCAGCCTGATCATCGCGGCTCGGGCCGCGGACCGAAGTTTCGCCAACGCGGGCACGCTCACCTACCGATTGTCGAGAGCGACGCGGACGAAGGAGGCAAAGGCGTTGGTGGACTCTTCCCAGGTAAATCGCTGCACGGCGATGAGGCCGGCTTTGGTGAGCTGCGAACGCAGCGCGTCGTCGTCGGCAAGTCTTAGGATGGCCGCGCTCAGACCCATGACGTCACCGACATCGCAGAGCAGGGCCGATTCACCATCCACGGCAAAGTCGTCAACGCCACCGTTTCGAGTGCTGACCAGTGCGGCGCCGCAGGCCATGGCCTCGATGGACGGGAAGCCAAATCCCTCGCTCCGGCTCGCGCAGAGGAAGATACTGGCTCCGTTGTAGAGGTCGGCCACCTGAGCACCGATTGGCTTGCGAACGTAGTCGATGAACTTTGGCAGCACGGCCGGACGAGCAGCGCCGCCGAAAGCCACCAGTTCGATGTCAGGACGCTGCTCATGCACAATCCGCAACGTCTCGATGGATTCCTTTAGACCCTTGACGGGTGCCTCGTGGGACAGGAAGGCAACGCGCGGCGGCCGCGACGCGATCGGACGCTTGACGCGAAAGGTGTCATGGTCGATGCCGTTCGCTGCGATATGCAACCGATCGGGCGACACGCCGAGCTGCAACCCGCGCTGGTAAAGGGACTCCGACACCACGACGGTGTCGATGGGCAGCCGCCAGGTGGCATCGACCCGATCCGCCGGCCCGGCCCACACTTCATAGGCCTGAATTAGCTGCAGATGCGCCGCACCATCGGGGGGGCGATTCGCCAGGAATTCATTCGTCAGCCAATACGTACCGATTCTGAGATCGGCCGCTGGCAGCGTCGTCCGCTCATCGAAATTGGCGACGAATTGCATACGAACCCGAGGGTCGATAGGCATCCAGGACACCCGACGGGTGAGATTGCCGGCACGCAGGTCGCGAACCTTCGCCCGGGCCAGACCCTCGAGGCGACCGGCGACACCGGGTCGGCAGCTAAGCGAATGAACGACGGAGACCAGATATCCCCGTGCGGCAAGGGCATTGGCATGTTCGTAGTACGTTCGTGCCCCACCACCCGGAAGGCGGGCCAGCGTGGGCGCGAGGATCGAGATACGTTCGGTTGCTGACGATGTCGACTGCGTCATAGCGACCGTGAACAGGCGGCGGTAATGCGGACTCCCCGGTAAGCGGAAACGCTGCTAGCGCGAGACTACTTTGCTTTGCCTACTCGGTTGCCGTGGACTCGTCGTCGCGCTTGGCGCGCATCTTCGAGGCCGCGATCGCTCCGGCACCGAGCACGGTCGCCGCAATGCCCGCGGCGGTGACGATCGAAACGTCGGATCCGGTGCTGGCCAGACCGCCAGCGTTCGTGCCCGACGCGGGTGCAGCGGCTACCTGCTGGCTCGCGGCATCGACGCCGATGTTCGGACCTCTGGTACCTGAATTCGATGATGCCGGCGGGGCACTGGGCGACTCGGCGTGCGCCGGCGTCATCGAGAGCACCGAAACGAGGGGGACGGTCCATGCGACGGCGGCACCGGCAACGGCACCCCGCTTGAGCAGCGTCCGCCGGCTCAGGCCGTCGATGGCTTGCACTTCCTCGGTCTCTCGCGGTTCGTTACCCATGTTTTCCCCAAAGTATTGGCGCCAGATCGTCCTACCAGGACGTGTTGTTGGTGTTAGCTTAGGCGTCGATCACAGATCACGCCATCCTTACATGCAAACTTTTCCGAAATAGTCCTCACGTCCGGGCATGCAGCCAGATCCCGGGCGATGCTCAGTTCCGTATACTCCGCTTATGAGCGACCGATATGCGGCCCAGCCGGGCATCCGGAGCGAACCGCTCGAGGACGGCATCTGCCTCTACAACGTGCGTGACGAACAGGTACTCGTACTGAACCGGACCGCGAGCGATGTGTGGTCACTGATCGCCGATCAGCGCGATGTGGACTTTGTCTGCTCGACGCTGGCCCAGCGGTACCAGGCCGATCTCGAGGATGTGCGCCGCGACGTCCTCGGCGTTCTGAGCGAGCTGGCCGACGTGGGTTACCTGCGGATGGTCGATGACTCCGCACCATCCTGATCTGGGCGCTGCATGACGGTGGTCCGGCCTTTGTCATTCAGCCTGCTCGGCGTCCACGTCACCATCACCGGTCGTGCGGACCAGCTGGATCGCCTCGCCGGTAACTTCGCAGATCTGGTCGGTGGCGACCTCGTGCCCCCGACCGCGCAGGTCGAGATCGAATTGTCGGACACTGACGAGGCGTCGCAAGCGCTGTCCGAGCTGACGCGGGCTCTGGTGCAGAACTCGCCGCTGCTGTGTATCCACGCCGCGGTGGTTGCTCACCCACGGGGCGTGGTCACGATCCCGGGGCACAGCGGATTGGGCAAAACCACGCTTGCAGGGGCGCTCACGCTGGCTGGCTTCAGTTACCTGTCCGACGAAGCCTTGGCCCTAGATCGTCATTCACTCGCGGTCGCCGCTTTCCCCCGTCCTCTCTCGCTGGCCCCCGATGTCTGGCCGCTGCTGGGCCTAGCGGCGACACCGGCGCCCGGTGAAATCGAACGCCAGTTTGCCCCACGTCTTTTCGGCTCGGTTGCCGAGTCCCGAGACTGGCCGATGGCCGCGCCGCGCGTTACCGATGTCCTGCTCGCCCGGCGCACGGGTGGTGCTGCCGCCATTGTCGCCGGCGAGCAGTCCGTCGCGGTGACGGCCTTGCTGTCAATGAGCTTCAATCATTACCGGGATCCGTCGAGCAGCCTGCAGACCGTGCTGGATGTGGTTCGGTCCGCCCGCATCTGGCGAGCGACGTACTCCGACGCACTCGAACTTGCGCGACTGGTTCGGGAGCACTTCAGCCAGCTGGCGTAGCGACAATCCGTCGCTCAACCGGACTCTGCGGTGGCCACCTCCGCCTGGTATCGCCGACGAGCGTGGTCATCCGGCACCGGGTGCAGCGGGCTCCGAACGTCGTTCGGGTCCTGCAGCGGTGAGGACACCCGCGTCTGTGGCGCACCAGATCTAACGAAGGCAGAGGCGTGGCGCGCAAATTCGACCATGGAGCGCGACACTGACGGCCGGGTCGACCTCGCGAAAGAACGCGCGAGCGCCGGTTGGTCCGGGTATTCGGACAGTGGACTGAGCCGGTCGATCAACTGGGCCGACAATTGCCAGCCGACACCGACCCCCATGGCGCGATAACCGCTCCGGCCGGCCGGCGTGGCCAGCCATCGGTGCGCGCGCGACAGGACCAGCGCCAGCGGCAGCCCGGCGCGGGCCGCCGCCGCCCGCTCGGCCACGCCCGTCCAGTCGCTGACGACGGACGCCGCGAGACCTACGTCGAGCAACCACCCCAGCCTGCAGGCACCTGACAGCGCTGCATGCACGGCAAGGTGGACCAATTGATCGTCAGCGCTGAGCACGGGCAATCCTGATGGCAGCTGCCGACGCCGCTTGAGCAGTACGTCACTGGGCATCGGAAAGCTGCGGCGCAAGACGGGGTTGTTCATCAGGTGCCAATGCACGTCGAACAGGCCCCCGGTGGGCGAACGAAAGCGAAGCTCGCCGGGCATGGTAGCGGCGGCGAGTGGCCAATTGACGTCAATCAGCTGCCACCGCCGAGCCTCCAATGCCGCGGTCAGTTCAGCGAACCGGCTCGGCGCCACCAACACATCGATGTCGACACCGAAGCGCCACGCCGGGCTCGGATACAGACTCTCCGCGACCGCCTGGCCCTTGACGGCGCACCACGGCACGGCCAACTCGTCGGCGACGCTCCCGAATGCCTCTAGTTCGGCCCGTGCCTTCGCCCCAGTGGCCACGAACTTGACCCGCTGCAGGGCGGCCGACGACCACACGTCTTGCTTCGGGGCAACGGCGGCGATCCACGGTTCGACGCCATGCCGACGACTGAGTTCGATAAAGGGCTGCACGTCTGAATCCGGCAGCTGCCTCAGCTGATCGACGGCCCGTGTCGGGTCCACGAGCCCGTCGGCGAGTACAGCGGCGAGGCGGTGGAGGCTCGCCTTGGCCGGAACCGAACGTCCGGCCCCGACGCTTCGCCGCTGAACCGAACCAATCTGGTTCATCCCACCGGAGTCCGGGTTCTGATGAAGGCAGAAAGGGCCGCGTCGTCGTCCAGATCGATGTAGTCGTTACCGCGGGCATCGCGTTTCGCGGCCGAGTTGTCCGTGTGCGTGCCGATGAGATCGCGATCCAGCAGCGCGCCGAAGACCATCAGGTAGCTGCGTGCTTGCGGCGCCCAGTCCAACTCGGCGCTGACACGGTCCCGTGCCAGCCTGCCGCGACGCTCCCTGTCATCGGGATCGGCGAGGAGCTCCGCCCAGGCGTCGGCGAACCCGGCGAGATCGCCGTCGGGCACGTAGATCGCAGCATCGCCACCGGACACCCGGGTCTCGACCAAATCGAAACTGACGACGGGAAGGCAGTACGCCATGTACTCCATCGTCTTGTTCATGGTGGACACGTCATTCAGCGGACTTTTGGGATCGGGACACAAGCCGACATCGGCGCTCGACAAATATTCACCGATCTTGTCCGGTCCGACGCGGCCGGTGAAGGTCACGTAGTCGCCCAACGACAGCTCCAGGACGAGTTCTTGCAGTTCCGCCAAACAATCGCCGAACCCGAGCAAGGCAAAATGGCAATCGGTGTAACCGCGTTCGTGAACCAGGATCGACATCGCTCGCAACGCCTGATCGACACCATCCTGCGGACCCATGATGCCGAGATATACGGCCAGGTGGGCCCGGCCCTGACGGAGCTCAGGGTTGGGCTGGATCGGGCGCATCACCGAGGTGTCCGGGCCGCTACGAACTACGGTCACGTCTTCGGGTCGGCGGTTTCCGCGGCTGAGGGCGATAGACCGATAGGACTCGTTCGTCGAGATGACCCGGTCAGCCATCGCGAAAGTGCGGCGTTCCAGCCAGCGGATCACAGCCAGCTGCGCTCGCCCAGCGAGGCCTGTTGGCGTGCCGAACCGCGAAAGGAAGACTTCGGGATTCAGATCGTGCTGGTCATACACGAACTTCTTGCCGAACGGACGCCACAGCGCGGCGAGCGCCCAGTAGGTGTCCGGCGGATTACAGGCCTGCAGGACCGCAAAACCGTCCCGGACGGCAACGAGAATGGACAGCAGCGCGGTGACGATCCAGCAATAGCCGAATTCGATGGCGTAACCGAGCAGGCCGCGGGCCGCGGGTGGCGGCGGGTACTTGTAGATTCGGACGCCTTCGAGTTCCAGATAGAAGGAGTCGCCCGGTCCCTTCGGGCAGATCACCGAAACGCCCACGCCGGCCGAGCGCAACGCCAGGCACTCCATCCACACACGGCGGTCGAGCGGCACCGGCAGGTTCTGCACCACGATCAAAACTCGACGTCTGGCCGCGGACAAGTTTGTCTCCTATTCAACCAATACAGGCTAATCCGATTACCGATGAGTGTTCCAGGCCGACGATCAGCGGCTGATCATTCGGCGGCCCGACACACCTACCTGTCGTTATGCGGTGGCGAGCGGGCGAACCTCAGCGGCAGCGTGCCCGGGTGTGCTTTCCGTCGGAGACCAGCGCCTGGTGAGACGGGTCGCCGCAAACGTGATGCCCAATCCCAGAATCAGCGTGATCAACCCGGCCCGCTTGGCACTGCCCTTCTGGTAGTAGATCGGCAGTGGTGCCGGCGGGCTGAGCGATGTCGTGATCAGAAAACGGTGGGGAACGGTCGAGCCGTTCTGGAGGGTCAGCAGGTCTTGATTGATTTCGGATACCAGGCGGCTTGTGCGCGCATTGACCTCGTCCTGAGTCGGTGCGACGACCTGGACGTCCAGGTACGGATCGATGAACTGGTTGGCCCATTGGCCACCGGTGTTCGGCAGCTGAACCGAATAGCCGTTGCGAACTCCCTCACCGACGAGGGTTGCTTCAGCGGTGGCGAGGCGAGGTTGCGGGTCTGGATCGATCATTTTCCCCACCGCACCGGCGACCACGATCATCGAGGCCGGCACGTATTGCAGACCGTTCGATTTGTCCAGCTGCGGTGAAACGAATCTGACCTGCACCCTCGTCCAGAAGACGCCGGGCGTCTTCGCCATCCGATAGCTCATGGCGAAGGTGGCAACCAGCCCGGCAAGGAGGACGACCGCCGTGACCCCGTTCAACTTTCTCCGACGGCGGCCGATCGTAGTATTGCGCGGTTCCGAAGCGGTAGGAGAGGCATGTGGATGCTCCATCCAGCACCTCTCCATTCGCTCCGTAGCTTACTCTGGCTTAGCATAGAGCCTACATGCGCCAAGGACACCCCGAGTTCCACAGCGGGGGGTGGCAAGTTCTGATGTCGGGAGAAGTCGTACATGTCGTTGTCCAGCATCTGGCGCATCATGCTTCGCCGGTGGTACGTGACCCTGTTTGGTCTCGTCTTCACTGCCGCCCTGACAGTCGGTGCCGGCATTCTCTCGCCGCCCACTTACGAAGCGGACGCCTCGGTGTTGCTGATCCCGCCGAAAACCGCCCAGAGCGTGAACCCGTTCATGGGCCTCGGCGGGTTGCAGGAGGTCGCCGACGTGGTGTCCCGCGCGGCGTCGGATGCCAAGACGACCGACGCGCTGCTGGCCGCCGGCGGCACCGCGCAATACGCCGTCGGCCGGGACACCAGTTCGACCGGCCCGATCATTCTGATCACCGCGACTGCCGATTCGGCTCAGCAGGCGCTGCTGTCTGTGAAGTTCCTGGTCGACCGACTCGGCCCCTCGCTGGAGGCCCTGCAGTCCGCTAAGGACGTGCCCCTCGAATCCTTCATCACCCAGTACGACCTGTCGTCGGATCAGACCGCCAAAGTCCAGCGCAAAGCACAGTTGCGGTCCTGTATCACCGCTGCAGCGCTCGGGATCCTGTTCACCGTACTGCTGGTGGCCTTTGCCGAGAAGATTCTCAGACGGCGGGGCGCAGGCAACGAGTCGACCGGCGGCGATCCCTCGACGGCCGACCCGCACGAGAGTCGCTACTCGACGACGACCTACCCGGGCAGCGGTGGCGGTAGCCGGAGTCGAGTGGCATCGCGACGCAATCGTCGTGCGACAACTCGTCGTCCTGATCGTGTGTGATGGTGTCCTCGGGGAGGCGTAGCACCCAGCTCGGTCGCGTGAGGCAGCGCTCGATCATCTCGACGCGCGCACAGACAACGCAAGTCCGCGAAGATGCGTCGCGGATACGGATGACCCCAGCTGAGAAGGTCGGTTGGAGCAGCCCAGAGGTTCGCCTGCTGACGTTGTTGATCGTGCTGCTCATCGGCATTCCGTCGCGCCTCATATTCTCCCCACTGGGCAGCGCGGGCACCCCGGCGTTGGTGCTTGGCATGGTCATGTTGGTGCTCTGGCTCGCCGCTCTGATCACCGGTTACATCCGGTACGACCATCAGCCGTTGCGCGTGGTCACCTGGCTGTTTCTCGGTGCGGTCATGATCAGCTATGTGGCTGCGACCACACGTCCGATCGACGCGGTCGAGATTCGCGCGGCCGACCGCGGTCTGATCAGTGTCTTGGGCTGGGTGGGGATCCTGCTGTTCGCCTTGGACGGGCCGCGCAGCCGTGCCGATCTCGATCTCCTGCTTCGCCGGTTGTGCTGGGCGGGTGGGTTGCAGGGCGTGTTCGGCATCGTGCAGTTCGCTACCGGTCTGCCGCTGACGAACTATCTGGTCATACCCGGTCTCACGGTGAACAGCGATCTCGGCAGCGTCATTGGCCGTGATGGGCTGACGCGGCCTGCCGGCACGACGATCCATCCGATCGAGTTCGGGGCCGTTCTCACCATGATCCTGCCGATCGCCCTGCACTACGCGCTGCATGATCGGCACCGCAAGCAGGCAGCGCGTTGGTTCCCGGTTGTCGCCATTGCGGCGGCGGTCCCGATCTCGATCTCTCGATCGGCGATTCTCAGTGCTGCAGTCGTCCTGCTAATCCTGCTGCCGACCTGGGCGCGGCCGCTGCGCCGACGAGCGTACGCATTCATCGTGGCGCTCGGGCTGGTGCTCTACGTGACGGTGCCGGGCCTCATCGGCACGCTTACCAGCCTCTTCACCGGAATATCGCAGGACAGCAGCGCCACGTCCAGAACCGACAGCTACCAACTGGCCACGGAGTTCATTGCTCGGGCCCCGATTTTCGGTCGCGGTTTTCGTACATTTCTGCCGACCTACCGGATCCTCGACAACCAGTACCTGGGCTTGGCCATCGAACTCGGCCTCGTAGGTGTCTCGATTTTTCTGATCTTCTTGCTGACGGCCACGTTTGGAAGCATGGCGGTTCGGCGCGGCAACACCGACCAGTCGACGCGCAGTTTGGGTCAGGCTTTCGCTGCATCGGTCGGTGCCGCCGGCCTGAGCTTCGCTGTGTACGACGCTTTCTCATTCCCGATGGCAGCGAGCCTGCTCTTTCTCATCGTGGGCTGCTCCGGCGCGCTGCGACGACTCAGTCCCCCGCAGCAACGGCTCCACACCGAGCAACGGTCGAAGCGCGGCCGCTAAGCGGACCGCTTCAGGCGCCGAGCCGATCGGGTCCGAGTTCTCGCACCTTCTTTGCCGGCACACCCGCGTACAGCGTGCGCGGCTCGCAGTTTTTCGCGACCACCGCCCCGGCCGCGACGATGGCGCCATCCCCGATGGTGACGCCCGGCAGAATAAGCGCGCCGGCACCGATCCAGCATCGATTGCCGATATGCACGCCACGGCCGACGGGATTCGGATCCATCAGGCCGTCTGCGCCCAGCTCGTGGGTGGAGGTCGTGATCGTCACGTGCATCGCGATCGCGCAGTCCTCGCCGACATGGATGGGACCGAACGCGTCGAAGGTGCAATCGACGTTGACGAACGTGCCGCGGCCGACACGGATGCCGCCATTGCCGGTGAACCGGCATCGTTCGGAGACGTTGTGCGTCCTGATGTCCAGCGCCGCACTGCGATAGATCAGATTGCGCAGTAGCCGAGGAGTGACCGGCGAGCCGCCGATCGCATTCACCCATAAAGTGCGGGGCATCCAGCTGAAGTCCTGCTGGGTGATCCGGACCGCTCGCGCCAAGGCGGGGCGTCGCGCCAACAGTCCCACTGACGACCACCAATCACTCGACCAGGGGCAGCAATGACCGCGAGCTGCGACAGCTATTTTGAGGGCGGCCCGGTGGGTGCGCCGTCGGTGTATTTGTTAGATCCTAGCGTCGTCTCGGGGGGCGCGGTAATGGCCTCGACCTGCCAACCGCGCGAGAAGGTATTGCCGGTGATTGCCACCGGCGCGCTCACACCCTCACCGTAGATACAGACTCCGTACGAGGTCTGCTCCTGGTTGCGATTGCCGCTGACGAACAGGTTGTCGATGACCTGATACGAACTGATCTTGGGCTGCCCGGCGAGCCACTGTACGAACACATTGCAGTTGTTGCCCGTCTCGATGCGGTTGTGCGAAATCAGCACGTTCGCCCCGCCGGTGGTCTGTATGCCGTCCGAGTGGGCCAGCGGAATGTCGCCCATCGACAGATCGTGCACCCACGAATCCTCGAGGACAGTGCCGCCGTCTAGCCGCAAACCATCGCTGGTGTTGTGAATATTCAGTCGCTTCAGGACGTTCTTCGCGTCCGAGCCGGCGGACAACACACCCGTAGCCTTGCCGAACGTCTTGCCGTCGGCCTGACCGCCGATCTCGGTGTCGGTCACGGTGGTCGAGCTGGCGATGGCCAGGCACCAATCGTTCTCGCCGGTGCATCGGATGCGGGTGTTCTTGACCTGCAGGCCCGGAAATTTGCTTTGCAAGCTACCGTTGATGTCAAGGCCGTCGATTACCGCGTTCGGCGCCGTTATCTGAACCCACCCGTACTTATTCCAGCCCCAACCGGGGCCACTGCTCACATCCTGCGGAACCCGCTCCAGCGAAACACCAGCTGGTACGCCGGTGTTCGCTGAAGCGGGAAACGTACTAACCGCAGTTTGTTTCTGCTCGGTCTGCTTCTGCTCGGTCGCGGCGCGGTGGGTATTGCGCCAAATCACCGAGCCCACGATGACCGCGATGCCGATGGCAACTATCGCAGCACCCAATTGGTACTTTCGGAAGCCGCGGCGCACCCGATCATCTTAGCGGCGCGATCAGCGTCCGGTTACCGGATTGGCTGGTGTCAGTTGCTCATGACCGCAATCGCCGTTCCATCGGTGTAAACATCGCCCGATACCTTTGAGCCAGCCGGCAGGGTCGCCGGACCTACCTGGTATCCGCGTACGAACTTGTTGTTCGTCAGGGTTACGCCCGCGACGTTGGGCGAGTAGGCACAGACGCCGTACGAGGTCTGCTCACCGTTGCGGTTACCGGGTGTGAAGGTGTTCCCGCTGATGACGTAGTTGCTGATGGCTGCGTTGCCACTCAGCCACTGCAGGAACACGTTGCAGTTGTTGCCACTTTCAAAGCGGTTGTTGGACACTGTCACGTTGGCGCCACCGGTGGACTGGATCCCGTCCGAGTGTGCTCCGGGGATTTCACCCATGCTCAGGTTGTGAATGTAGGAGTTCGTCAGAGTCGTGCCACCATCGATCCGCAGACCATCGCTGGTGTTGTGGATGTCGACGGAGTCCAAGACGTTGCCGGCCGTCGAACCACCGGACCAGACGCCGATCGCGGACACGAACGCGGTGCCACTGGCACCGCCGCCGATCTCGGTGTGCGAGAGCTTCGAATGGCTACCGAGGCTGATGCACCATTGGGTTTCACCAGTGCAACGGATTCGCGTGTTGACGACGGTCAAACCAGTCGGCGAGCCCTGTACCGGACCGTTGATGTCCAGACCACTCAAGGTCACGTTCGTACCGGTGACCGCTAGTGCGCTACCCGTCCAGGTCCAGCCGGGGCCCGATTTGGCCTGACCAGGAACGCTGGTCAGAGGCGTACCCGCGGTCACACCAGCCGTTCCGGTCGGCGCGGTTGGGGCCGGGGTGGTCTTGGTTGGCGTTGGCGCCGGGGTGGTCTTGGTTGGCGTTGGCGCCGGAGTGGTCTTGGTCGGCTGAGGGGTTGAAGTCGTCTGTGACGGCTTCGGCGCGACGGTCGTTGTGCTCACCGACGGTGTCGCAGAGGGGGAATGTGACCACGTTCCCCAGTGACGGTGCCGGCGGGTTGATGAGGATGCCGTCGCAGTTGGGCTCGCCGACACACTTACCAGCTGCGCGGATTGGGGCGAGTCATGGTTGGTTGTTGCGGAGGATTGCCCCGAGAAGGCAACGACTCCGACGCCGCAGGCCAAAGCCGACGTCGCCACGGCGATCATGATGGACGGCAGCCGCATTTTCGGATGTTTCACGATCTCAAGTAGTCGATGTGCCATGTAAGAAAACTCTCCTCATGTTGCGCAGCCCGTACGGAGCTTGTGAGCACCGCGAATAATTAACGGAATGCAAACGGAATGTTGTTCGGCGGGGATCTTCAGTTGACGAGGGGCCATCACGGGGTCCGTGAATTAACGGGTTAGCGGCAACTTGGAATCCCGCCAGAGATTAGCCGACCAACTGCCCTACCGAAGAATTGACTTCGGCCGCAGTAAAACTATTGATAAGATAACGGTTAAATAAACGTGAGGGCGTTCGAATTCACGTCTCCTTTGACCGAATCGTCGGTCAAAACGGTGGGCCTGCCGACCCAAACTGTGATCTAGCTCACAGTTTGACGGGGATCACTTCATCGAACCCGGCTTCAACCTCGGCGGGCGAGCCGGACAAGTCGCGCAATTTGCCTCTCAGATTCGCCAGATCTGCCCTAACAGCCCAGATTTTGCGGCCAAAGGTGCTCAGTTCCTCACCTGACCGTACGATAAGCAAACATGAAGCGCCCCCGCAGTCGCGGGGCGCACCGAGCCGCAGTGGGAGCCTGACCGCCATGCCCGTCGCGCGATGATTAACGCACGGCGTCGGCGACAGCGCGCACAGGCCCGACACAGCGCGGATCAGGCTCCGGAGGCTGGCCTCTCGCATCGCGTACGACGGGGCGCAATGTGGAGCGCGGCCAGCACGCTAACGATGCGGTTAGCCAACATCTCGATCATGGCCGTCGTTGCTCGTACCCTTTCGCCGCGCGATTTCGGCGTTTTTGCGGTAGCTTTGACCGTTCACGCCATCGTCTCGAGCATCGCCGAACTGGGCGTGGCGTCCTGCTTGATGCGCGCGGATGTCGATCCGGACGAGGTGGCACCAACCGTCGCGGCCGTTTCCTTGATCAGCAGCTCGATTTTGGCGGCCGGGATGTTTATCTTCGCGCGTCCACTGTCGGCGGCGCTGGGCAGCGTGGATGCGGCCGGCCCAATGCGAGTGATGTCGCTCGTCGTCCTTTTGGTCGGCATATTCGCCGTACCTGGCGCAGAGCTTGCGCGCGAGTTTCGCCAAGACAAACAATTCGCGGCGAATCTGCTGGGCTTCGCCGTGGCAAATACCCTGTTACTGGTATTGGCGACGCACGGCGGCGGCGCGATGTCATTCGCTTGGTCGCGTGTTGCGGGTCAGTTCGTTATTGGCACCGTAATGACGTTAATGGTCGATAAACTTTATGTTCCGCGGATCAATCGTAAACAGCTGAAGTTCGTGCTGTCTTTTGGCCTGCCGTTGGCGGGCGCCAATCTGCTCAACTACGCGTTAATGAACACGGACTACGTCTTCATCGGAAATCTGCTCGGCCCGGTCCAGCTCGGCATCTACATGTTGGCCTTCAACATTTCGAGCTGGTCGAGCTCCATGATGTCGACCATGCTCAACTCGATCGCCATGCCGGCCTTCTCACGAGTGAAGCAGGACGCGGCTCAGCTGGAGCGGGCCCTGGCCAGGGGGACAGTCGCGCTCGCCTTTGTGGCCGTACCGATCTGCACGCTCACCTCGACGCTGGCCAAACCCCTGGTCCGTACGGTCTACGGCGGTCAATGGGAAGCAGCGGCATCGGTACTGGCCATCCTCTCCACGTACGGCGCGATCTCGGTGTTCTGCCTGCTACTGGCCAATGCACTGTCCGGCATGGGCAAAACCAACCTGCTCCTGATCACCCAGCTGCCGTGGATCGGGTGCCTAATCCCGGCCATGGCTATCGGGATCAGGATAAACGGAATCGTCGGCGCAGCCTGGGCTCACATCCTGATCGTTTGCCTCGTGGCATTACCGGTGTACCTGGTCATGTTGAAACGCGCAGCTACGCTGCGACTGTTGTTGGTGGTGCGCGCGGTGCTCCCCTTGTTGTTCGCGGGATTGTTGGCCGGGGTCGCCGCCTATGCGGTGTCGCACTCCGTTCACGGTTCACTGCTGCAACTGCTTGCAGGCGGTTTCACCGGTTCCGCCGTCTATCTTGTCTTTGCCGCGCCCCTGGCCCAGGACGCTATAGGCAGCTCTCGACGCTTACCCGGCAGGCTAGCCGCGCCGCTGAACTCCTACAGCCGGCGATTGCGCATTCTCGGACTCGGGTTACCGGTGTCCGTGCCCGACCCATCGACCCTGCCGGTCGATGGCACCGAGATCACTCTCATGAACCATTCGCTGGTTGATCTGGAAGGGCGTCTGTGACCGTTCAACTCACGTCTCGCCGGAAGGTGCAGGCCATGCCGACCGGGCGCCGGCCGGTGGTAAGCGTGGTCGTACCCTGCTACAACTACGGCCACTACCTGCCGGAGTGTATCGCCAGCATCGTGGAGCAGCCGGACGTCGACACCGACGTGCTCATCATCGACGACGCCTCCCCCGACGGCAGCGGAAAGGTCGCTCAGTCACTCGCTGAACAGCACCCGAATGTTCGTGCGCTCGTCCACGAGCAGAACATGGGACACATCGCAACGTACAACGAGGGCTTGCCGACGATGACCGGCGACTACCTGGTCCTGCTGTCAGCCGACGACCTGCTTGCCCCCGGATCGTTGGGCCGGGCCACTGCTCTCATGGAATCGCATCCGTCCGTCGGTTTGGTTTACGGAAACCCGCTGACTTTCGACGACGTGCTCCCGCCCGCCTCAACCACCGTCCGCAGCTGGTCCCTGTGGTCGGGGCACGACTGGGCCCGAAGGCAGTTCTCGCGCGGCATGAGCATCGTCTACTCGCCTGAGGCCGTCGTTCGGACGAAGGTGCACGCCGAGGTCGGCTACTACAAACCGGAACTTCCCCACTCGGGCGACTTGGAGCTGTGGTTACGAATCGCGTCGGTAGCCGATGTCGGACGGGTGAACGGGCCGGACCAAGCCTACCGTCGCGAGCACGCGAACAGCATGATGCACACGACGTACGGCACCGTTCTCATCGATCTGAAAACCCGGGACGAGGCGTACGCGGAGTTCCTGGCCACCGCGGGCCGCGGGTTGCCCGACGCGGAGAAACTCCGCGCGCTGTCGCACCGCCGAATGGCCGACGAGGCGCTGGACTGGACTTGTCTCTTGCTCACCAAGCCCGAATGCACCGATGCCGATCGGGCCGAGATCGCAGAATGCGTGGCGTTTGCCCGAACCATCGACGCGGGCTACGCGTCGTTGCGATCTTGGCATGAGTATCAACTGCTCTCCACGCCGCACTCATCCACGCTGGCGCCGGCGCTGCGCGCTGGGCACCGCCTGCGCCGCGACGTCAAAGGCCGATTAAAATGGCAACGCTGGCATCGGATGGGCCTGTGACCCGGGTCGGCCTGCTCTACCCGTATCCGAATCCCGTTTCGCCCCAGAGTTGGTCTGGCACGCCGGCGGGGCTGGCCGCTGGCCTCGTGGACAACGGCTTCGAGCTCGTCCCGATCGGGGCCGTTCTCCCGGTGGGTATCCGACAGACGATCGCCGGACTGTCACGCGTCACTGGCCGGCGCGGACCGATCGCCAACCGCGGCCCGTTAGCCAGCAAAGCGCGGACACTCGAGGTGGCACGACAGATTCGTAAGGCCGGCCACCTCGACGCGCTGATCGCCATGGACACCGAGGCGTACCGCCTGGACCAGGTTCTGCCGGAACACCTCCCGGTGGCCACCTACGACGACGGCACCTTCGCGCTCTTCGCGCAGCATCCCGACTCGGACATACGCCGGGACGGGATCCCGCAGGCCGAGCTAGACCGTTGGATCGCGCGGCAAGGCATCGGCTGCCGTACGGCGACCGTGTGCTGTCTCAGTACCGGTTGGGCCGCCCGTTCGGTCGTGGCGGACTACCACGTGCCGGCCGACCGGGTTCGAGTTGTGGGCATGGGTCACCGGCCGCGGATTGGCGCCAACGGACGACGAGGCGAGCGAGATTTCAGCGCTCCCCGCTTCCTCTTCGTCGGCGTCGAATGGGGCCGCAAAAACGGTGACGCCGTGCTGCGAGCGTTCACCGAGCTACATAGGACTCATCCGTCAGCTCGCCTAGACCTGGTCGGAGATCATCCCCTCGTTGTCCAAGAGGGCGTGCACGACCACGGGTTGCTTCGTCGCGACGATCCGGCGGCGCAGGCATTGCTGGATGATCTCTTCGCCCAGGCGACCGCGTTCGTCCTGCCGAGTCGGTTCGACCCGTCACCGATCGCGTACCTCGAGGCTGCCTCGGCCGGCCTACCCGTGATCGCCACGACCGAAGGCGGCGCTGGCGAGCTGCTCGGCGATGGCGCGCTCACCGTTTCCCCTGATGACGACGGGGCAATCTTAGCCGCCATGCAACGATTGACCGATCCAGCCGTTGCCGCTCGCCTGGGCGCGGAGGCGGCCGGCCGCGCGGCCGAGTCAACGTGGGCGAACGTGTCCCGCCGAATCGTCGACGCCCTGACCAGGGGACAGCCTAAGACCAACGGTGGCGCTAGCCACAGTCGTTGATCCTGACCAGCTTGTTGATGCTGGCGAGGATCAAACAACCTTGTCCCGTGCTAGCCCTTGAGGGCCGTCACCAGCTCGTGCACCACACGCTCTTGCTGGGCGTTCGTGATGCCGGGGAAGATTGGCAGAGACAGGATCTCGCCGGCCAGCGACTCCGAGATCGGGAAGCTACCCGCACCGTAACCGAGGTGCGCGAAGGCCGGCAGCTGGTGGACCGGCGCGGGGTAGTGAATGCCCGCGCCGATGCCGGCCGCGTTGAGCGAGGACAGGACGGCGTCGCGCCGGGGCACGCGCACCACGTAGAGGTGCCACACGTGCTCGTTCCCGGGGACTTCCTGAGGCAATCTCACGTCGTCGTTGGCGCCGATCAGTTCCGCATAGTTGGCCGCAGCTGCTCGGCGCTCGGCGTTCCAGTCATCCAGGACCTTGAGCTTGGCCGCCAATACGACGCCCTGCAATCCGTCCAGCCGCGAGTTGACGCCGACCTCGAGGTGCTCGTACTTGCGGATGCCGCCGTGATTGCGCAGCCGCAGCAGCCGCTCGTGGATGTGATCGTCGCTGGTCGTTACCCCGCCGGCATCGCCGTAGGCGCCGAGGTTCTTACCCGGGTAGAAACTGGTCGCGGCAACCAGGCCGAGCGAACCGGAACGGGCGCCGCCCTGCTTTGCCCCCTGTGACTGGGCGGCATCCTCGATGATCACCGTGTCCGGAGCGGCCGCCCGAACAGCGGCGACCGGTGCGAGCTGGCCGTACAGGTGCACCGGGACGATCGCCTTGGTCCGCGCTGTGATCGCGGCACCGATCTGGTTGGCGTCGATCAGAAAGTTCTCGTCGCAGTCGACCAGCTTAAGTGTTGCGCCGGTGCGGGCGATGGCTCCTGCCGTGGCGACGAACGTGTTGGCCGGGGCAATGACCTCATCGCCGGGGCCGATGTCGCAGGCACGCAGCGCCAGTTCGATTGCGTCGGTGCCGTTGCCGACACCGACACAATGGGCGACCCCACAATATTCGGCGTAGGCCCGCTCGAACGTCTCGGCCTCGGGGCCGAGGATGAAGGACGTGTTCGCCAGCACTCGGTCGAAGCCCTCGCGGACCTCGTCCGCGACGCGTCGATGCTGCAGGCCCAGATCGACCAGTGGGATGTTCTCGGTCATCAATGATCCTTCTTAGTAACCGGTTATCGGATTGTTGAGCGGGACAGGATCTTCGCGGGATTGCCCACTACGGTGCTGCCGGACGGTACGTCGTTCAGAACGACCGCCCCCATACCTATCGTCACATCGTCGCCGAGGATGACCTTTTCGCGTACCGAGGCGTTCATGCCCACGTAGCTGTATTGCCCAATCTGTGTCCAACCACCCAGGGAGACGCCTGCCGCGACAGTCACACAGTCGGCGAGCACATTGTCGTGGGTCAGCGTCACGTTCGGCATCACGACACAATGCCGACCGATCGACACCGCGGTCGTCAGAACAACCTTGCTCAGAATGATCGAGCCTGCGCCGACGACACACGTGGCCGGCACCTCAGCACTCGGATGGACAATCGTGGCGTACCTCTGCTCGTCGAAGCCTGACTTCGCCAACCGCCGCGCAATCGCGGCGCGAGTACGGCCCTTGCCGGTGCACAGCACGACCGCGGCGTCCGGATGCCGTTCGATCTGGTCCAGACCCCCGAGAATCGGAACGGATTCGCGGGTCGAACCCCACTGGTTGGCGTCATCGTCGACGAAGCCGAGTACGTCGTATGTCCCCTGGGCCAGTGCGGCAGCGACGGTTTCTCGAGCTAGGCCGCTGGCCGACACAAGGATCAGCGGTCGTCCCATGATGTGAGCCGCTACTACAACGACTTGATCAGCGCTGCGACTACGTCGTCCTGCTCACTGTCAGTCAGGCCGACGAACATCGGCAACAGGATCGCGTGCTTGGCCGCCGACATCGTCTCGGGCAACTCCGGAGCCTCGCCGAGATCTGCGAACGCAGGCTGGTCGTGGATCGCGAAAATACGCCTGGTCGCGACACCCAGGTCCATCATCGCGTGCATGACGTCTTCCTGGGTCCGCTCGGTGTGCAGCCGAACGGCGTAGGACTGGTAGACGTGCTGAAAGCCTACCGGCTCAAAGGGGATCTCGATGCGGTCGTCACCAGCGAACAGCTGGGCGTAACGCGCGGCAAGCCGGCGACGCTCAGCGACTATCTCGGCGATCTTGCCCATCTGCACAACGCCGATGGCGCCCTGGATGTCGGTGATCTTGTAGTTGAAGCCGACCTCGGGGTAGGTCTCGAGAACGATCTTGTTCGCCCGATCGCGGTCGGCCGTCGATACCGACGCTGCGTGCGCGCGAAGAAGGCGCATCCGGGTAGCGGCCTCGGGGTCATCGGTGGTGATCATGCCGCCCTCACCGGTGGTGAGGATCTTGCGGGCGTCAAAAGAAAAGACCGTGAAGTCGGAGATGCTGCCGACCCGCCTGCCGTCGATGGCGGACCCGAGGGAGGGGGCCGCGTCCTCGACAACCTTCAGCCCGTGGCGGGCAGCGATGTCCGTAATCGGCATCAGATCAGCAGGCAGGCCGATTTGACTGACCGGCATGATCGCTGTGGTCCGCTCGGTGACTGCGGCCTCGATCTGCGCGACGTCGATGTTGTACGTACGCGGGTCGATGTCGACAAACACGGGGACCGCACCGATGTAACGGATCGAGTTGGCCGTGGCGATGAAGCTGAACGACGGGCAAATAACCTCGTCGCCGGCTTTCACCCCGGCACCGAGCAGGGCGAGGTGCAGTCCGGTGGTGGCGCTACTGACCGCAATAGCGTGCTTGGCGCCAACGTATTCGGCGACGAGCTTTTCGAACTTCTCGGTCTGCGGGCCGTTCATCAGCCAGCCAGAGCGCACCACAGCTGCCGCGGCTTCGGCCTCGGCGTCGCCAAGGGCCAATCGGGTGATGGGAATCATGGCTGTCTCCTAGTGATCGTTGCGCTGCGTTACGCGTCCCAGCCAGCGGGAAAATCCGCGTTGGCCAGGTAGTTCTTGAAGCTGGGCGCCGCCCCGTCTTTCGCGGACGTCACCGGAGCGCCGTTCAGGGGCCATTCGATGGCCAGGTCGGGATCGTTGTAGGCGAGCGCCCGCTCGGCAGCGGCGTTGTGCAGCGCACTGCACTTGTACTGCACCTCAGCGACGTCAGACAGCACCGCGAAACCATGGGCGTACGCCGGCGGAATCAGCAATTGACGCTTGTTGTCAGCCGACAGGCGATAGCCTCGCCATTGTCCCAGGGTCGGCGATCCGATCTGCAGGTCGACGATGACGTCGAAGATCTCGCCCACCGTGCACCTGACCAGTCGCCACTGCGCCCCGGCCGGCCCCTGATAGTGCAGGCCGCGAACCACGTTGGCGTTGGAGCGGGAGTGATTGTCCTGCACGAAGACCAGGTCGATGCCATGCTCGGCCAGCCGACGTGAGCTGTAGTTCTCGTAGAAAAAACCGCGGTCGTCGTTGAACGTCTCGAGATCGAGCAGTTTGACGCCGGGCAGATCTTCTTCGGTGACCGTCACCTTCATGAGGCGGAGCCCTGCAGTACGTCAGCCCGCTCCACCTGCCACCAGGCGACCAACTTGCGCAGGCCGTCTTCGAGTCCAACCTCGGTCTTGAAGCCAAGATCGTTCAGTGCGGCACTGGTGTCGGCGAGACGCCGGGTGACGCCGTTGACAGCGCGCTCGGGACCGAACTCCACCGACAGATCGGAGTCGGTGGCCTTCAGCATCGATTCGGCCAAACCCAGCAGGCTGGTTTCGACGCCACTGGCAATGTTGTAGTGGCCGTCGATCACGTTGCTCTGCGCGGCGAGGACATTCGCCCGCGCAATGTCGTCGGTGAACACGAAGTCCATCGTCTGCTTGCCGTCACCGAAGATGAGCGGCGGCTTGCCCTCGGCGATCCGTTCCATCCAGCGGACGAGCACCTCGGTGTACACACCGTGTACGTCCATCCGTGGGCCGTAGACGTTGAAATAACGCAAGGCGACGTAGTTCAAGCCGTACATCGCCTTGAAGCTGCGGACCATTCCCTCGTTGAACGACTTGGCCGCACCGTAGAAGGTGTCGTTGTTGTGGTGGTGGTGACGCTCGGTCGTCGGGAATTCCTCCGCGAGTCCGTAGACGGACGCGCTTGATGCAGTCACCAGCTTGTCGACCTTGTGGGTGACCGCCGCTTCGAGCACGTTGAACGTGCCATCCACCAGAACTTCGAGGGCCAGGCGTGGTTCCTCGGCACATTGCGTGATCCGGATGGCGGCCTGGTGGAAGACGACGTCCTTGCCGGCGGTCAGGTCGTTGACGAGGTCGCGATCCCGCAAGTCCCCCTCGACCAGCGTGACCTTGCCGGACGGCAGGGCCGTGCTGAGGTTCGCGCGCCGGCCGCGGACCAGGTTGTCCAGGATGTCGACGTGGGCCACGCCGGCATCGAGCAGTTGGTCGACCAGAGTCGAACCGATGGTTCCGGCCCCACCGGTCACCAGGACCCGAGCACCTTCAAGTTTGGTCACGACGTTCCTTCCAGAGATATCAACGAACCGTTAGTTTCCAAGCTTCGGCTGGCTGCGTGCAGGGTCTGCACGACGCGTAGCCCTGCGCGGCCATCAGTCAGCGGAGCACGCTTGTCGCGAATTGATTCTGCGAACTCGGTCACCATGTTGCCCAGCGCCTCGCGCTCGGTCAGAGCTGGAGCGACCATTTCACCGAGCCGGTAGGAGATCAAGGTCGCCGATCGCTGCTCGCGGTCCATGGCCGCTGAGAGGTCAACGCCCTTGTCGTACAGGCTGATCCGCTGCGTGGTGGACATGTCATCCCACACGATCATCTTGCGCGAACCGCCGATGACCATCGTGCGGATCTTTACCGGCGAGAGCCAGTTGACGTGCGTGTGTGCGATGCCGCCGCCGGCCAGCGGCAGGTTTAGGTAGGCAACGCAAGCACGACCGGCGCCGACCGGGTCCACCCCGAAAGCCGAGACGGCTGACGGGCGGTTGTCCGCAGGCAGGATCGCATCGAGGATGGACAGGTCGTGTGGGGCCAGATCCCAGATCACGTCGATGTCGGGCTGGATCAACCCGAGGTTGATCCGCACGCTGTCGATGTACTGGATGTCGCCCAGCTCGCCACTCTGGATCAGCTCGCGGATTTTTTGCACGGCAGGCGTGTAACAGAAGGTGTGATCGCACATCAGCGTGAGGCCGTTTGCGTCGGCGATGTCGACCAGCTTCTCGGCCTCGGCCACCGTGGCGGCGATCGGCTTTTCGATCAGGACGTGTTTGCCGGCCTCCAGCGCGCTGCGCGCCAGGTCGAAGTGTGTACCTGCCGGGGTGGCGATGGCGACCGCGTCGACCGCGTCGTCATCGAGTATTTCTTCGAACGATTGGACTGCCCGCACGGTGCTGTATTTGCCGATAACCCCTTCGGCCCGCTCCACGTTGGCGTCGCACACAGCGCGCAGATGCCAGTCATCGGACTTCATGAAGTTGCGGATGAGGTTTGGTCCCCAGTAGCCCGCACCGACAACGACAACTCCTAGCGACATCTGAATCTCCTAATTCCCCCGGGACGGCCGTACGCCGCCCCCTTTCAATTCGGCCAGTATAACGTCGACTTAACAGTCGACGGTCAGTTCCCGCAAAACGCTCTAAAGAATTGCCCTGCTTCGGCTACAGAAGACCTCAAATCGCGAAGGCTGCCGTCACCGAACGCAGAGTCGGGGTGATGTTCGTTCCGGTGCCGCGCGTGAAGGTGACTTGGTACTGCAAGTAGCGCGACGAGCGACCGACGGAACCGCCAGAAGCAGCCACTGTGGCGTACGCGCTCCAGGTGCCGTCGGGCACCAGGGTGTTGCCGGTGCGGACCTTCACCACGATGCTCGAACCGGTTGGGGCCGTGACATCCCAGCTCAGGGCACCCCAGGCCACGCTCGCGGAGGCATCGAAGACCCGCGACGTGAAGGTGCCGGTGGTGGCGAACGGCGCCCGACGCATCCAGTCGACTGCCAGTGCCACGTTGTCGGCGGTAGAGGTGTCCGAGAACAACGGCCGGTAGGTCGTGCTGTACCACGTCGTGAACGCGTTGGTGAAGACCTGCGTCCCGTCCACGAAGAAGGTGGCCGCGCTCGAGGTGAAGTCGACCCGGTAGACATGGCTCACGCCCACCCAGCTACCGGTCAAGACGCCGGACTTGCTGTTGAAGACGCCGTCGTTCACGGTGAAGGCCAGTTGATTCGAAGCGTTGATCGAGAAGCTCATCTTCACGTTCGAGTTCGAGCTGGTCACCAGGCCGAAGCTCTGGTTCTTGTTCATCGTGAGCTGCGCCTGGTACGACGTGCCGTTTCCGGCGGTGGCCGTGGTGGTCAGGTTGGCACCGGATACCTTCGCGATCCCGTCGGCGTAGGTGGTCGCGCCGCCAGTGACCGTCGGCGTGCTCGACCAACCGGCGGGCAACGTGGTGCCGGTGAACTCCTGCACCGACGTCGGCGTCAGGATGACCTCGCCGTCACCGTTGGCCGCCACGTAAGTGCTGGCGGCGGTACCGAGGTTGAAGCTGGCGCTCGTCGAATCGCTGATCGGAGCTGTGGCCGGCGCGTAACTCGCCGCCGCCGCCGAGGTTGCCGGCGAGGTGGTCGAGTTGCTCGCCGCGTCCGCACTCACGACGCGGTAGTAGTACCGCGTGTTGGCCGTGAGGCCGTTCAACGCGACAGTGTGCGCGGCGCTGAGCCCTGAGGTGGTGGCCGTCAGGTCAAGCGCGGTCGCACTGACGCCGTACAGCACCGTGCTCGTGGCCGCCTCGTCGGTGGTCCAAGTGACGGACGCTGTCGTGCCGGCACCGGTGGCCGTCACGCCGGTGACGGTCGGGGCGGTGGTGTCAGCCGGCGGGGTGGGCGTCGGGGTCGGGGTCGGGGTCGGCGTCACGGTCGGGGTGGGCGTCAGGGTCGGCGTCGGCGTCACGGTCGGCGTGGGAGTCGGCGTCACGGTGGGAGTAGGCGTCGGCGTCACCGATCCGGTGTCGGAGAACACCGGGTCGACCCAGTAGTTCGAGTTCGAACCGTTGCTCGGGACGACGCCACCCGCGCTGTAGAGGTACACGCCCGGGTGAGCGGCCATGTGCAACGGCGAGTTGTCGAGGCCGACGCTGGCGAAGGTGCCCCCGTACGTCTCGGAGTAGAAGCCGACCGGCGCGAAGTAGGACACGGTGTAGGTCGTGTTCGCGGTGACCGCGACCGGGGTGGCGAAGTTGACCGACTGCCAACCGGATGCCGATTCAGCCGTGAAGGTCGCGGTGGCCAGCAGTCCGCCGGTCGAACTCCAGAGTGAGCCGGTGTGCGTACCAGTGTTCTTGGCTCCCTTGAAGAACTGAACGCCAGAGATGTAACCGGCGCGGTCCGCGCTGAACTGCACGCCGACCTCGACTGCATGTCCGTCGTTGACGGAATCAGTCTCAGGCAGGGCGCTGCTGTCCCACATGCTGCACGGGCAGCTGGTGGGCGTCCCGCCACCAGCGGGAATCGTGGTGAAGGACCAGGTATTCGCGACGGCCATCGCGTTGCCGATCACATCCGAGGCTCTGACACTCGCGGTGTACATGGCGCCCTGCGTCAGCGCAGCCGTCGGCGTGAACGTCGCCGTCTGCGACGCCGCGTCGTAGGTGGCCGCACCGGCGACCGTGTTGTTCGACGCGTCCTTGAGGGTGAACACCAGGCTGGTGGCGTTGATCGGCTCAGAGAACACAGCGGTCGGAGCGACCGTCGTAGCCACGCTGATCGCGGTGTTCAACGGGCTGACCGAGGTCACGCTCGGAGCCGTGGTGTCGCCCGGAGGCGCTGCGGTCGTCGAGAAGATCGGGTCGACCCAGTAGTTCGAGTTCGACGCGCCCGTCGGGAAGCCGGACCCGTACAGGTAGTAGGACGCATGAGCCGGCACGTGCAACGGCGGGCTGTCGACGCCGACACTGGCGAAACTACCGCCGTAGGTCTCGGAGTAGTAGCCGACGTTCGAGTGGTAGGACACCAGGTACGTTGTGTTCGCCGTGACCGTCACCGGAGTGGAGAAAGTGACCGACTGCCAGCCGGTGGCTGACTCGGTGCCGAATGTTGCGGTGGCGAGCAGGGTGCCGCTGCCACTCCACAACGAACCCGTGTGTACACCGGTGTTCTGCGGACCCTTGTAGAAGCGGATGCCGAGAATGTCCCCGGCTACGTCAGCCGTGAACTTCACGCCCAACTCGACCGAGTGCGGGTCGTTGATCGTCACCGAGTCCGGCGTCGAACTGTCGTTCCAGATGCCGCAGGGGCAGACCCCGGCAGCTGGCGTGGGCTGGGCCGTGGTGAAGGACCAGGTGTAAGGCGCACTGGAGCTGGTGCCGCCCGTGTCCGTGGCCGAGATGCTCGCCGTGTACTTGACCCCACGGGTCAGTGCGGACGCCGGCGTGAAGGTTGCCGTGAGCGTCGGGGCGTCATACGAGGTCGTACCCGCGACAGTCGCGTTTGCCGCGTCCTTCAGGGTGAACACCAAGCTGCTCGCGACGATCGCTTCCGTCATTACCGCACTCGGCGCGACCGACACCGAAACGCTGGTGGCCGTGTTGAGCGGCGTCACCGAGGCGGCGGTCGGACCACTGATCTGACCAGCCGAGACGGTACTGAACGACCAGGTGTACGGGGCCGACATCGCTGCCCCGGTCGCATCGCTGGCCGATACCGTAGCGGTGTAGGTGAGTCCTGCTGAGAGCGGGGAGGTCGGGTTGAAGGTGGCCGTCAGGGTTGTCGGGTTGTACGACGTGGTGCCGACCGCCTGGCTGCCCGTGGTGTCTTGCACCGTGAAGGACATCGTCGAGGGGTTGATCGTGCCGGCGAACGTTGCGGTCGGGGACACCGACGTCGCGATGTCCGTCGATCCGGAAGCCGGGGTCACCGAGGCAACGCTGGGACCGGACGCCCCCGCAGCCGCGGTGGTGAAGGACCAGGTGAACGGTGCCGCCATGGCCACACCGGTGCTGTCGGATCCGTTCACCGTGGCGGTGTAACTGGTGTTGTTGGCCAGCGCTGCGCTCGGCGTGAAGGTCACGACCTTGGTCGTGGCGTTGTACGCGGTGCTTCCGGCAATGGCGTTGCCGGCGGCGTCCTTCAGGGCGAAGGTGACGGTCGTGCTGTTCATCGCCTTGGAGAACGTTGCGGTGGGAGCTGTCGAGACCAGCACGTTGTTCGCGCCGGTGGCCGGCGTGGTCGAGCTCACGGACGGACCGGTCACTGTGGCACCCGGGACGAAGTTCACGTCGACGTAGTAGTTGTCACCCTGGTCGGAGTACGGCGTGAACTTGTCGCCGCCGTAGTTGTAGACGCCGTTCATCTTGGTGACGTCATTCGGGGTGGTGGACTCGGCGTTCAGTGGCGCGGCCTTGTAGTCCCGGTAGTAGAAGTAGTTGATGTCCTTGGAGTAGTGGCCGTTGGGGGCGTAGTAACTGGCCACGTACGTCGTGCCGGCGGTGATGGCGACCGGCGCCGAGAAGGTCAGCGTCTGCCAGCCGGTGGCGGTCTCGTTCGTGAACGTGCCCTTGGCGAGCTGAGCACCGGACGCGGTCCATAGCGTGCCGGTGTGGGTGCCGGTGTTGGCCGCGCTCTTGTAGAAGCGGACGCCGGTGATCGAGCCGTCGACATCGGCCGTGAAGCGCAGGCCGAGCGAGAACGCGAACGAATCACCGAAGTCGGCCTTGGTTGGCACGGTCTGGCCGAATAGCGAGCACGGGCAGGACGGATTCACGGAGACGGTGGTGGCGCCGGAAGACGTGTTGGCGCTGTCGTCGGTTGCCCGGACCTTGATGCTGGTGGCCGAGTTGCCGTGAATCGCGGTCTGGTAGGTCCAGTTGCTGGTGCCGGTGGCCGGGTGCCAGCTGGTGCCGCCATCTGTGGAGACCTCGACGCCCGCAACCACGCCACCGACATCGGAGGCGGTGCCAGCCACGGTCAATATCGTGCCGTTGGCTACCGCTGCGCCGTTCGTCGGGCTGGTGATCGTGACGGTGGGAGCCGTGGTGTCAGTGGACGGGCTCGCGGCAACGAGGTCACTCGCCAGCGTCGAGGGCAGGGTATGCATGTCGGCCAGCATGTTGACCGTGGCCTGCCGGATCCGGACGTCCGATCCGCCAGAGGTGTCGCCGTCGTGGTTGACGTCCAGACCCCAACCCCACTGGATGGTGCCGGCGCTGAACACGAGCGCACCGCTGGGCGCCTTGTAGAGGGTCAAGTGATGCGTGGTGGTGCCGGGCGCAACAACGTTGCCGAAGTCCTGGAGTTCCTGCGGGGTGGACCCGACGGTGGTCGACAGATCGACCAGGCCGGTCGGGCGGAAGCCATTGTCGACGTCCTCGTCGGACTCGTACCCGACGGTGTGCTGAGCCAGCGCGGTGGATGCGCCGGACATACTCGGCAGCGCGGTACCCCGCCACAGGCGGGTCTTGCCCTGCGCGCTGGTGACGGTGATGGGCAGGTCATCGCTGTTGGACATGTACATCGTGCCGGTCACGTTGTTTTCGGGCACGTTCGGCGCGGTGGACGAGGTGAAGCGCGGATCTCGCCAGGTGGAGGTGTTCTCGCCGGTGGGGTCGGTATTCGCGTTGTCCCACGTCGTCTTGTAACAGACCAGGGTTCTGTATGCGGTATTGCTGCCGTCGATGCTCGGCTCGAACCGCGTGTGCCAATACATCTCGTTGCCTGACAGGAACATCAGGTTCACGCCAGCGTCGCGGGCACTCATCACATTGTTGCGCTGAGCCTGCGACCAGTACTCGTCGTGGCCGACAGACAGATAGGTCTTGTGGTTCTTGATCTTGGCGCCCGCTCGATCGGCGTCCACACCGGCGATGTACGTGACGTCGTAACCGCTCTGCTCGAGGAAGCGGATGGTCGGGACCTCGTTGCTGAAGAGAAAGTCACGGCCCGACGAGTCGTCGCGGGTGGCGAACGGACGGTTATAGCTGACCTTGCGCGCCCGTGACTTCGAGTCCCACATGTCCACCGTCGAACCGGTGTAAAAGTCCGAGCCGCCGTAGCGGTTGTACGCCTGCCAGGTCTCGTCGGAAGTCTGGTAGACGACATCGGCCGTGCTCGCATCATTGCGCACGATGAAGGTGATGTGGCTGGCTCCGCCAGTCGACGTCTTGGTCAACTTGGCGATGTATACGCCCGACACCGCCGCTGCCGGCACAGTCCACGTCGCTGACACGGACCAGTTACCGCAGTCGAACAGGCCGGTCGAGGCGTCGCTCAGGCAGGCCGGCTGGGTTACCGGCGCCACGTGAGTCAGGTTGCTCTGCTTGAGGGAGGCACCGTCGCCGCCGTAGTAGCCGAGGCGGTAGATGTCCATCGTGTACTGGGCGTCGGTCTTTATCTTGAAGCTGATCGCGGCGCCGGCGTTCACGCTGATATCGGTGGCGTAGCCCTGGATCGTAGAGTCACCGGCCCCGTCGATGTCCCACACCGACTCGGGTGTGCCGGGCTGGCGGTTCTCACACGTCACCGGGTTAATCGTGGCGCCACACGCCGAGCCCGCGCTCGCCGCCTGCGCCTTGGGTGCCGCGACGAACACCGACATGAAGGCGACGAACAATGTCGTCGCCAACAAAATGGCCAGCTGGCGTCGACCGACGGGAACCCGTGCGCGCGTCGCAGTAGTGCCATTAACCATGACAGTGCTCCCCCGTGAATACCCCAGCCCGCATGAAGCGGAATGTCAAAAGCTTAACGTGGATTGAACGCCGCGCCAAGTGGCCTCGTCGCCCGCTTGTGATCGAGTTTCCCGTTATGGAATGCGATGAATCACATTCTCGACATAGCGTGACAGCCGTGCGACGCTGCGTAGCAGGGTGCCGGTGGCAGGTGCCAATAGGATCGACCAGACACCCGGAGGCTGACCGATGCGCGAACCGAACGACGCTCACACCAGCACGGAGATCTACCCCGCCGCCCAGATACATCCGAGCGCCGAGATCGAGGACGGTGCGACGATCGGTGCCGGCACTCGCATCTGGCGCCGCGCTCACGTCCGCACCGGCGCAGTGATCGGCACCGACTGCCAGCTCGGAGCGAACGTCTTCGTCGACGCTCACGTCCAGATCGGCAATCGGGTCAAGATCCAGAACAACGTCTCCGTCTACGAGGGTGTGCTGCTCGAAGACGAAGCCTTCGTCGGCCCGGCGGCTGTGTTCACCAATGATCTCAACCCGCGAGCCACCGGTGATTGGATCCTGACTCCGACCTTCGTCAGGAGCGGCGCGTCGATCGGCGCTAACGCCACGATTATCTGTGGAAACGAGCTCGGCGAGCATTGCCTGGTCGCGGCAGGTGCCGTGGTCACCAAGCCGGTCGAGCCGCACCAACTCGTCGTGGGTAATCCCGCACGACCGATCGGCTGGGTCTGTCGCTGCGGCGCGGTGGTATCCCGATCGCCGCAACGACCGGCCGACCTCGAGTGTGGTACCTGCCCGCATGGCGAGACCGGCGGTCATTGACCGCCGGTTCGTCATGCGGATAATTGCCACTGCCTCTGTGGCCATTCCTCAGTAGGCGCCGGTGCCCTTAACCACAGTGAAGACCGTCTTCCAGAGAATCAGCAGGTCCCCGGCTATCGACCAGTTCTCTACGTAGCGAAGGTCAAGGCGTACCGACTCGTCCCACGCCAGGTCACTGCGGCCGGAGATCTGCCATAGGCCGGTGAGGCCCGGCTTGACCAGCAGGCGCCGGTGCACGTGGTCCTCATAACGCGCCACCTCGCGGGGCAGCGGCGGACGGGGGCCGACCAGCGACATCGAACCGCGCACCACGTTGATCAGCTGCGGAAGTTCGTCGAGGGAGAACTTGCGCAGCAGCGCACCGACCTTGGTGATCCGCGGGTCGTTGCGCATCTTGAACAGGACGCCTTCGCCGTGCTGGTTCTCACCGACCAGTGCAGTCAGGTGATCTTCGGCGTCGACGTGCATCGAGCGGAACTTGAGCATGGTGAACGCTTCGCCGTTTCGGCCGACGCGTTGCTGCCGGAAGAACGCCGGCCCTTTGCTGTCCATCCGCACTGCAACTACCAGCGCGAGTACCACCGGCGAGAAGATGAACAGCGCCGCGGCGGCCACCGTTCGGTCGAAGGCACTTTTGAGGATCCGTCGGAAGCCGGAGAACTCTGGCTCCTCGACGTGCAGCAAGGGCAGGCCGGCGACCGGCTGGATGTGCAAGCGCGGTCCGGCAACCTCGGTGAGGCCCGGCGACACGACCAGGTCGGTGTCGTTTCCCTCGAGTTGCCAGGAGATCCAGCGCAGCTTCTCCGGACCGATGAGGCCGGACGAAACCACGGCAACCGTGTCGGTACCACTCAGGTTCACCGCGCTGAGCACGGAGTCGACGTCGCCGAGCAACGGCACGTCCAACTGATCGAGCACGTGCACCGTGTGGCTGTCGACGACGAATTCGGACGGCACGCAGGCGCCCACGACGCGCATACCGGCGTAGCGATCACGCCGCAGCAGCGTGGTGAAGTCGGCGATGGCGTCGGCTTCGCCCACCACCAGTACCGATGTCATGGCCCGGCCACTGGCGCGCTGGTTGTGCAGCCACTTTCGAGCCGCGAAGCGAGCGAGCAGGTCGAAGACGAGGGCCAATGGCAATGCCAGCAGTACGAAACCACGGGCCAACTCGGCCTTGGTCACGAAGGAGGCGAAAGACAGCAACGCGGTCAGATGCAGGAATGCCGTGAAGATGCGCTGGAATTCAGTGGCACCGACCCCGACGAAGCGTCCTTCGTACGCCCGGTTCAGCGCAACGAGCGCGACCCAGACGAGCGGCAGGGCAACGATCATCAGGCTGTCCAGCCCGACGCTGTAATGGGTCATGCCGAAGCGCGCTACGAAGGACACCATCACGGCCAGGGACGCGGCCAGCGCGTCGATCAGCACGAGACCCGTCTGATATTGGCGCAGCCAGGTCGAGCGACGAGTCGTCGATTTGTTGCCTGCGCGTCGGCCACGGCCGGTGGTCAGCAGCGGAAGTTCCTTGCCGGCCACCGAGGTCGAGTCGAAGTGTGCGCGTTCGGCAACAGCCACATCCAACTCGCCTGTGACTACGTCTGAATTCATCAAGCCATCGCTTACGTTCTGGGAGAGGGCCAAAGATGGTGGAGTCACGATGCGGGCCGAAAGCGACCCGTTCATTTCACCGAACTCGCCACCTGAAGCAGCCTCAAGGCCACTGGTGAACATGCTTCCCCCATCTATGCCGTCCGAGCCAAGGCCCAGGAAGGCCAATCCCCCGTGATGCGCGATCTCGGACTCTGGCCGTCTCCCCCATGTCGACGGTCCCGCAATCGCTGCACATCTCGTACTGCAAGAGTCGTGGCGTCCCGTTTCGATACCGCCGCCCGGGGTCTTCAACCAGTGACATGACGTTTATAGCGGGTGAAGTACTTGTTTGGGAAGCGCTAAGTCAGCGAGTTAACGACCAAATTCCATAACCGAAGCTGAACCTCTGCGTACGGTAAGCATATGGTCGCAGAGGGTCACGATCATCCTGAGAATATGACTAAAGCGACCGATGGTTCTCACTCTGTGCGCATACGGGAAGATGGGCTCGTGACCACCAACACAGACGCCGGTGAAACTGCTATCGAGACGGCGACAGCATTCAATCCGGCCGACGACGACACTCCGTTACGTCGTGATGTACGCAGGGTAGGCGATTTGCTCGGACAGACGTTGGTGCGGCAACACGGCCAACGCTTACTCGATCTGGTGGAGCAGGTCAGAGCATTGACCAAGCGAAGTAAGGACGATGACGATGCCGCCAATCGTGATCGGGCGCGCGACGAGGTGCGGGCGCTGCTGGCCGGCCTCGACATCGCCACCGTGACGGCGCTGGTCCGCGCGTTTTCGGCCTACTTCCACCTGGCCAACGTGGCCGAACAGGTGCACCGCGTCCGAAGCCTGCGCGAACGCCCCGCTGATCAAGGCTGGTTGGCCACCGCCGTGGCTGAGGTCGCGGCCGCGTCCGGGCCAGACGCGCTCTCCCGCGCGGTACACGATCTCGCGGTACGGCCGGTGTTCACGGCGCACCCCACCGAGGCCAGCCGCCGTTCGGTGCTGACCAAACTGGCCACGCTGGCCGACGTGCTGTCGGTGTCCACGGACGCCGGCACGGTGGCCCGGGAACGTCAGGATCGAGCGTTGGCTGAGACGATCGAGATGATCTGGCAGACCGACGAATTACGCCAACACCGTCCCACGCCATTGGACGAGGCGAGAAACGCCTTTTATTACCTGCAAGAACTGCTCACCAGCACCCTGCCCGGACTGACCACCGATCTGGCCGCCGAGCTGCACCGCCGCGGCGCCGAACTGGCCACCGATGCGCGGCCGCTCACCTTCGGCAGCTGGATCGGCGGCGATCGGGACGGCAACCCGAACGTGACCGCGGCCATCACGCGAGAGGTGCTGCGCCAGCAACATCACGTGGCCGTACGCAGCTGTCTAACGCTGGTGGACGAACTGATTGCCGCGCTCTCCTCGTCGACCTCGGTGGTCGGGGTATCCCAGCCATTGCTGGATTCGGTAGCCGAAGACCTGGAGCAGCTGCCGGAGCTGGATGCCCGGCTGCGAACGATCAACGCCACCGAGCCGTACCGGCTGAAGCTTTCCTGCGTCAGGCAGAAGCTGCTCAACACCCGCGACCGCGTTGATGCCGCAACGCCGCACCAGCACGGGCGTGACTACCTTGGCCGTGACGATCTGCTCGCCGAATTCGACCTGCTCGCCGAATCACTTCGCGCCAACGCCGGACGGCTGATCGCGGACGGCCTGGTGGCTCGTACGCAACGCACCGTTTCGGTCTTTGGCCTGCACCTGGCCACCCTGGACATCCGCGAGCACGCCGAGGCACACCACTATGCGGTGGGCCAATTGGTGGACCGCTTGTCCGAGGAGTCCTGGCTGTACGCCGACCTTCCGCGTGACTACCGCCAGCGACTGCTGTCCAAAGAGATCGCGTCCCGGCGTCCGCTGGCCCCCAACCCGCCACCGTTGGACTCCGAAGGCGCCAAGACCTTCGCGGTGTTCACCGAGATCCGCCGAGCCCTGGAGACGTTCGGTCCGGACGCGGTCGAGAGTTACATCATCTCGATGACGATGGGGGCCGACGACGTGCTGGCCGCCGTGGTGCTGGCCCGCGAAGCCGGCTTGGTCGACGTCCACGGCACCAGCGGCACCCCGATGGCCAAGATCGGCTTCGTGCCGCTCCTGGAGACGGTCGATGAGCTGCGCAAGAGCGGCGACGTGCTGGACGAGATGCTGTCCGATCCGACCTATCGGCTCATCGTGCGACTCCGCGGTGACGTCCAAGAGGTCATGCTCGGGTATTCCGACTCGAACAAGGATGCCGGCATCACCACGTCCCAGTGGGAAATTCACCTCACCCAGCGCAAGCTGCGTGACGTTGCCGCCCGGCACGGCGTGCGGCTGCGGCTGTTCCACGGCCGGGGCGGCACCGTGGGCCGCGGCGGCGGTCCCACCTACGACTCGATTCTGGCCCAGCCCTGGGGCGTGCTGGCCGGTGAAATCAAATTCACCGAACAGGGCGAGGTGATCAGTGACAAGTACGCCCTGCCTGATCTGGCCCGCGAGAATCTGGAGCTGACCGTCGCGGCCGTCCTGACCGCATCGAGTTTGCACCTGGCGCCCCGGCAGGGCCCGGACCAGCTGGCCGGCTGGGATCGCACGATGTCCATGATCAGCAACGCGGCCTTCGGGGCGTACCGCAATTTTGTCGACGACCCGGGGCTGCCTGAATACTTCCTGGCCTCCACACCGGTCGAGCAACTCGGCTCGCTGAATATCGGATCCCGCCCGTCGCGGCGACCTGATTCGGGCAGCGGCATCTCTGGACTACGCGCTATTCCTTGGGTGTTCGGCTGGACGCAGTCGCGCCAGATCGTGCCGGGCTGGTTCGGCGTCGGGTCCGGCCTCAAAGCCGCCCGCGATGCCGGTCAGGAGCAAACGCTGGCCGACATGCACGCCGAGTGGCATTTCTTCCGGACCTTCATCTCCAACGTCGAGATGACGCTGGCCAAGACCGATCTCGACGTCGCCGCGTACTACGTGTCCAGCCTCGTGCCGGAGCACCTGCGCCGGCTGTTCGACGTGGTCCGGGCCGAGCACGAATTGACCTGCGCCGAGATCTCCAGAATCACCGGCACCGCTCAGCTGCTCGACAATCAGCCTTCGCTGCAAAGGACTTTGAGTGTCCGGGACGCTTACCTCGACCCGATTTCCTACGCTCAGGTGGACCTGCTATCGCGCGTTCGCTCGAATCCTGACGAGACGCCGGACGAGTTGCGCCGGGCATTGTTGTTGACCATGAACGGAGTCGCGGCCGGCCTGCGAAACACCGGCTGATCACGGCGTCCGGGCTAGCGAACGGTGACCAGCTTGCAGCCCAGTTGCGGGTTCTGCGCCCCGGCCCCGATGTTGATGGCGAAGGTGCAGACCCGATGCCGGCCGGGGGTCAGCGTCATCACGGCCTGATATCCCTGCTTCGGCCCGGCATGAATCACCCGCGCGACATCGGGACGCGCCACCCCGGTCGTCGTGGCGCGCACGACCCGGCCATCGGCGTACAGGTGGACCCGCACTACCGCCGAACGATTGTCCGGGTCAACGGCCCACCCGTTGACGGTGACGCGACGGGCACCAGTAGCCACCGCGAAATCCAACGTGCCGATGGGATTGTGCTTCGCGACCGCCGCATTGTTCTTGGCGATGATCGACTTCGCCGCGGCCCCCACCCCGATGCTGATCACCGGGTGCAGCGCCGGATTGAGCCACCGCATGATGGTGTTCAACTGGCTGCCGAGGATGGCGACACAGCCCGCGGTCGGCTGCCCGTTGGTGACGTGCAAGAAGAACGCCGAGCCCGCGCCTTTGACCACCGGTGACATGTTGTAGTCGATGACCACCGCGTGGGCGTACACCGCACCGGCGTCGTACAGGTTTTCACTGTTCGGTCCCGGCGAGCGGGCCTGGTGAACATGGGTGTTGTAGGCCGGTGACGACGTCTCGCCGTTCCACCAATCCGACCGGGAGGCCTTGAAGTAAGGCAGTCTGGTGCCGTTCGTGGGCTGGTTGCCGAAGGCGTGGGTCAGACCGAACACACCGGCGGGGGTCCGGGCGATGTTGTCCGCGGTCTTGCCGACGCCGAGTTCGCCCACGTAGGCCCGCACCGAGACCCATTGATGCCGGTACACACCGTCGGAGCCCATCTGCCAGAGGTCCAGCGTCCCCGTCGTGGAACGGGCCGACGGGACCTGGACCGTGATCACCTGCCGATGCACTACCGCCGGAGCCGCGAGCGCCGGGGCGCCGGAGGAGACCAGGTTCACGACGGCAAGTCCGAGGACAAGGGCAAGGAAGGCGGCTAACCGGGTGCGCATCTGCGGCTCCTCTAGAGACTGTGTCGGACCAGCAGTCAACGCAGTAAACGCGACGGCGATCCAGAATCGAAGTTCAGAGTCCCACAGGTATACCCCTGTCACACCTGTACCGCATCTTCAACCGCATCGGCTCCGTGCCGAAAACGGGGCCAGGTCGACGCTTAGCGGAAGGGTCAGGTGGAGTTGTACCGATTCTGCGCGACGTCCAGCCCGTCGGTGAGCAACAGCTCGATGGCGTCGGCGGCACGGTCGATGAGAAAACCGAGCTCCCCCCGCTCGGCCGCGGCGAAGTCACGCAGTACGAAGTCGGCTGGGTCCTGCCGGCCCGGCGGCCGCCCGATTCCGAACCGGATGCGGGCGTAGTCCTTCGAGCCTAGGGTCGTGGTCAGCGATCGCAGCCCGTTGTGCCCACCTTCGCCGCCACCCCGCTTGAGCCGCAAGGTGCCGTACGGCAGGTCGAGCTCGTCGTGCACGGCGATGACCCGCTCGACCGGGATGTGAAAGAACCGGGCAATGGCCGCGGTCGGGCCGCCCGAGGTGTTCATGAACGACATGGGCTTGACCAGTACGACCGGGTGGCCGGCCAGCCGGCCTTCTACGGTTTCGGCCGGACCGCCCTGAGATTTCGTGACTTTGAACTTGCCGCCCACCCGGGCGGCAAGCTCGTCGGCGACGAGGAAACCGACGTTGTGCCGGTTGCCCGCATATTTGGCGCCCGGATTACCGAGCCCGGCCACCAGGTACCGCTCGTCCGCCATAGTCGGGACCAGAACCGCCCGCAGGGATTATTCGGTCGCGCTTTCGGCCGGCTTGTCTTCGACGATGCCCAGCTCACTGGCCGCCTCAGCCGTCTCGGCTTCCATCGACTCGGCCGACGGGGACTCCGACACGCGAAGCAGCAGGGTGTCCGGCTCCGCGAGCATCGTGACACCGTCGGGCAGCACCAGATCCCCGGCGGTGATGTGGGCACCGACCTCGAGACCTTCGATCGACACCTCGATCTCGGTGGGCAGGTGCGTTGCTTCGGCTTCGACGCTGACGCTGGTGTATTCCTGAGCAAGCAGCCCGCCGGGCGCGACCTCGCCGACGAGAAGCAGCGGCACCTCGATGGTGACCTTCTCACCGCGGCGCACCGACAGCAGGTCGACGTGCTCGTACACGCCCTTGATGGGATCGCGCTGGATCGCCTTCGGGATGGCCAACTCGTCCTTGCCGTCGACGTCCAGGGTGAGCAGCACGTTCGCGCCGCCGTTCTTCATGGCGCGGCCGAATTCGTGGGCCGGCAACGAGACGTGGCGCGGGTCGGCACCATGGCCGTAGATGACGGCGGGGATCTTGCCGGCGCGGCGGGTACGGCGGGCGCCACCCTTGCCAAATTCGGTGCGGATCTCGGCGGCGAGGCGGACTTCGGACACGGCGGCACTCCTGAGAATTGCGAACGGGGCGGAACGGTCTGGACGACTACGTTGCGGGCCGGATTACTGGACCGCGTGATGCTGCCGCGACTGAAGGACGCATAGTTCGACCCAGCGCTTCACAGCACCGCGTCGATCACAGACCTTCGCGATGCTGGTTGATGACACCGATACAGATCGGAGGCATCTCAAGCGCCATGCGAAGTCCCTCGCCGAGGCAACCCTGCAAGCCTACAAGCCTTGGTGGCCGCTGCGAAATCGGGTCTATTGCGTTCGACGGCCGCGAGCGAATCTCGGCGAGGCACTACCATCGCGGCGTGCTGCACAATGGATCCACGGTGACGGTACGGGTCCCGGCAAAGATCAACATCGGGCTGCGGGTGGGCCCTCGGCGGCTCGACGGGTATCACGGCCTGAGCACCGTCTATCACGCCGTCTCGCTGTACGACACGGTCAGCGTAAAGGCGGCCGACGCGATGCGCCTCACCCTTACCGGCCCGGAGTCGACCGGCCTGGCGGCCGACGACACCAACTTGGCCTGGCAGGCCGCGCGGTTGCTGGCCGAGCACCTTGCGGTTCCGAAGCCCGGCGCAATTTCGAAGCCCGGTGCAATTTCGAAGCCCGGATTCGACCTGCACATCGACAAGCAAATACCGGTCGCCGCCGGTCTGGCCGGTGGATCGGCCGACGCCGCAGGAGCGTTGCTGGCGTGTCACGAGCTGTGGGGCTTGGATTTGGATGCGATCGAACTATCCGGGCTGGCCGCGCAGCTCGGCAGCGACGTGCCGTTCGCCGTGCACGGCGGAACCATGCTCGGGTCCGGCCGGGGCGAGACCGTCCGGCCAATAGCGGTCGGCGGCAGCTGGACCTGGGTGCTGGCGCTGGCCGCGGGATCGCTGTCCACGCCAGCCGTTTACGCCGAGCTGGATCGGCAACGCGCGTCGGCGCAGACCGCTTCGGCGACCGGCTCACCCAGCGCCGAGCCGGCCGCGGAGTCCGACGCGCCGGCGCCAGAATCCGACGCGACGGTGCTGGCCGCGCTCGCCCGGGGCGACACCGACGGCCTCAGCGCGGCGGCGGGCGCCATGAACGATCTGCAGGCCGCCGCCGTGGCACTCGCCCCGTACCTCGAAGACACCTTGCGAGCTGGACGCGAGGCCGGGGCGCGCTTGGCCATGGTCTCCGGTTCCGGGCCGACCTGCGTATTTCTGGCCGAGGCCGGCACCGCCGAGCAGATCGCCGACCGGCTGCGTGCGCTGCCGCGGTGCCGCGCCGCCCTTGTGGTGACCGGCAACGCGCCGGTGCTGCCCGCTTGGCCGGCTGAACCCGGGCCGAGCTGATGGCGAACCTGGTCAATCTGGAGAACGTCGGCAAGTCCTACGGCACGACGACCGTTCTGGAACAGGTCTCGCTCGGCATCGACGATTCCGACCAGATCGGCGTCGTCGGCCGTAACGGTGGCGGCAAATCCACGCTGCTGAACCTGATCACCGGCGCCGAGACGCCCGACACCGGACGGGTGACCCGTACCGGCGGCATCCGGATTGCCGCCGTCGACCAGCAGGGCCGGCTGCCGGCCGGGGCGACGGTGCGCGACATCGTCGTTGGCGACGCGGCCGAGCACGAGTGGGCCGGCGATGCCGCCGTTCGGCAGGTGCTCACCGGTCTGGGGCTGGCCGAACTGGGATTCGACACCGGTGTCGACCGGCTGTCCGGGGGCGAGCGACGCCGGGTCTCACTGGCCAGCGCCCTGGTGCAGGACGCCGAGTTGCTGATCCTCGATGAGCCCACCAACCACCTCGATGTCGAGGGTGTGACCTGGCTCGCCGACTACCTGACCAAGCGTCGCGGCGCACTGCTGGCGGTAACCCACGATCGCTGGTTCTTAGACGCTGTGTGCCGCCGGACCTGGGAGGTCACCGACGGCGGCGTCCGCGGCTTCGACGGCGGATACGCCGCCTACGTACTGGCCCGGGCCGAGCGTGAACGCCAGGCCGCCGCGAGCGAATCGCGCCGACTCAATCTGATGCGCAAGGAGCTGGCTTGGCTGCGCCGGGGGCCGCCCGCCCGGACGTCCAAGCCGCGGTTCCGGATCGACGCGGCCGAGGCCCTCATCGCCGACGTGCCCGAGGTCCGCAGCAAGACCACGCTGCAGGCGCTGTCCGCGCGACGGCTGGGGCGAAGCGTGTACGACGTCGAGAACGTCGACCTCTCGGTCGGCGGGGACGGCGAACGCAAGCAGCTGTTGCACGATGCGACCTGGCACGTCGGTCCGGGCGATCGGATCGGCATCATCGGCGTGAACGGATCCGGCAAGACCCACTTGCTGCGCCTGCTCACCGGCGAGTTGCAGCCGGACGCCGGGCGGGTCGGCATCGGCCAGACCGTGCGGGTCGGTTACCTGTCCCAGAACGTCACCGAACTGCCGAGCACACTGCGAGTGATCGAGGCCGTGACCGAGGTGCGAACCACGGCGGAGCTGGGCGGGGTCGAGCTGTCGGCCGGGCAGTTGGCCGAGCGATTCGGCTTCGAAGGTCAACGCCAATGGACACCGGTTTCGGATCTGTCCGGCGGCGAGCGACGCCGGTTGCAGCTGTTGCGGTTACTGCTGGCCCAGCCGAACGTGCTGTTGCTGGACGAGCCGACCAACGATCTGGACACCGACACGCTGACCGCCCTGGAGGACCTGCTCGATTCGTGGGCCGGCACCCTGGTCGTCGTCAGCCACGACCGGTATTTCATCGAGCGGGTATGTGACTCGACCGTGGCGTTGCTCGGTGACGGCTCCATCGCGGCACTGCCCGGCGGCATCGAGGAATACCTGCAGCGCCGCGCGGCGCGGCCGGCCTCGTCGGCGACACTGACGCCGTCGGCACCGTCGGCGTCCGGGTCCAGCGAGACCGCGGCTGAGGGCGAGGCGAGCCGCCAACCCCGGGGCGATCCACGCGCCGCCCGCAAAGAGATAAACCGGCTCGAGCGCGAGATCGCCCGGCTCGACAAACGAGAAACGGCACTGCACGAGTCGATGGCCGACCATTCGACCGACTACGCACGGATCAGTGAGCTCGACGCCGAGTTGCGCGAAGTCCTACGAGCCAAGGACGAGGCCGAGTCGGCCTGGCTCGAACTCGCCACCGACGACTGAGCGTCGACGGGCCCGACCGGCCGCGGCGCTATTTTTCGCTATTCGTCAACGCCACTATTTCGCTATTTCGTCTGGCCTAGTTTCGGGTTGGCCTCGAGCCCTTTGAGGCCGTTCCAGCCTAGGTTTACCAGGTGCGCGGCCACTTCTTCGCGATCGGGCTTGCGCACCTCGAGCCACCATTGTCCGGTTAGCGCGACCATGCCGACCAGCATTTGGGCGTACATACCCGCCAGCTTGGGGTTCAGCTCGCGTTCGCCGAACTCACGAACGAGGATGTATTCGACCTGGCTGGCAATGTCATTGAGTAGCGTCGAGAACGTCCCGGTACTGGTAGCCACCGGTGAGTCGCGGACCAGGATACGGAAGCCGTCCGTTTCTTCTTCGATGTACGTCAGTAGCGCCAGCGCAGCCTGCTCGACCAGTGCGCGTGGATTATCGCCCGTCAGCGCCGAGGTGATCCGGTTCATCAGGCTGCGCATCTCGCGGTCGACCACTACCGCGTAGACGCCTTCCTTGCCGCCGAAGTGTTCGTAGACCACCGGCTTGGACACCCCGGCGCGAGCGGCAATCTCCTCCGTCGAGGTGGCCTCGAAACCCTTCTCGGCGAACAGCGCGCGGCCGACATCCAGCAATTGTTCGCGGCGCTGAGTGCCGGTCATCCGCACTCGGGGTCTGGGTTCGTCGGCTGCCACCGTGCCATCCTGCACTACCCGCTCACAAAGCACCGGTTCGGCGCCGAGATCAGCCACCCCGCGACCGGCCGCGGGAGCATCATGGCGCTATGGACATTCCCGCGGTCAGCGACGACCCGCTCGCCACCCCGGCCGCCCCGGCCGCCCCGACGTTGGAGTACGCCGGGCGTACGCCGTACGTGTCCTACACCGATGCCGACGTGCTGGCCGGGTTGATTCATCCGCAGACGGCAGAGCCCCTCGAAGTGACGTTCATCGTGGCGACCCAGATCATGGAGCTGCATTTTCAGCTGCTCATTCACGAGTGGCGGCGATGCGTCGATCGCCTCGCCGCCGGCGACGTGACCGAGGCCCGAGCCGGGTTGCGGCGCTCGGCAGTGGTGCAGGATTCGTTGATTTCGTCCTGGCAGTTGCTCGAACCGATGTCAGTCGTCCAGTACAACCGGTTCCGGCGCTCACTCGGTAAGGCCTCGGGCTTCCAGTCCTTCGCGTACCGGCAGGTCGAGTTCCTACTCGGCGCCAAGAACGCGCACATGCTGCACCCCCACGTTGGCATGCCTGAGATCCACGCCGCCGTGCAGCAGAGTTTCGAGTCCCCGTCCGTTTACGACGCCGCGGTCGAACTGCTGGCCCGGCGAGGTTTGCCGGTACCGGCATCGGTGCTCAACCGGGACCACGGCGTCGAGCATGATTCGCCCGACCCGGGCCTGGTGGAGTGCTGGCGGTTGGTCTACACGGCCACTGCCGACGGCGAGGCCGGCGCGACTGAACTCAGCGGCTTGGCCGACGAGCTGACCGCGGTCGCCGAGCGTCACTCGACCTGGCGATTCGTGCACTACACGGCCGTCCGCCGGATTCTCGGCGCTAAACCAGGCACCGGCGGTTCCGCTGGCCTGGCGTGGCTCAAACGGGCCGTCGACACACCGATCTTCGCCGAGCTGTGGCAGGTCCGCGATGTCCTCTGACCACACCCGATTCGCACCGCTGCGAGCGGCGGCCGTGGTCGCGGACGCTGACGATCCGCTGGCTGGCTGCCGGGCGAGGTTCGCCTTGCCGGACAACGTGATCTACCTCGACGGCAACTCGCTCGGCGCGATGCACCGGGACGTGCCGGACGCGCTGGCCGACGGGCTCGGCCGGCAGTGGTCGCGTGACCTGATCGGTTCCTGGAACAGCAATGGCTGGTGGCGGCTGCCAGCCGTCCTGGGCGACCGGATCGGCACCCTGATCGGCGCCGCATCGGGCCAGGTGATCTGTGGCGACTCCACGTCGGTCCAGGCGTTCCAGGCGTTGCTGGGCGCGGCCCGGCTTCGTCCCGACCGTCGCCTGCTCGTGATCGACCGAGGCTTTCCGACCGATCAGTATCTGGCCGACAGCGTGGCCCGCCTGCTCGGTCTCGACGTCATCCGGATCGAGCCGGACGGGCTCACCGATGAGCTGGCGCGCCGGGCCGCCGTGGTGTCCTTCAGCCTGGTCGACTACCGCAGCGGCGAGTTGTTCGACGCCGCCGCGATCACCAACCGAGTGCACCGCGGTGGCGCGTTGATGCTCTGGGATCTCAGCCACGCCGCCGGTGCGCTGCCGGTGGAACTGGACGCGATCGAGGCCGATCTGGCCATCGGCTGTACGTACAAATATCTCAACGGCGGCCCGGGCGCGCCGGCGTATCTCTACGTCGCCCGCCGGCTGATCGGCCAACTGGACCTGCCGTTGACGGGCTGGCACGGGCATCAGCAGCCGTTCGGATTGACCGAATCGTACGAACCGGCCGCCTCGATCGAACGGGGACGGATCGGCACTCCCCCGATCCTGTCGATGCTCGCGCTGCAGGCCGGGTTGCGCGGCTTCGACGAGGCATCGATCAGCCAGCTCCGTCGAAAATCGTTGGCCCTGACCGCGCGGGTGATCGAGTTCGCCGATGAATGGCTGACCGACTTCGGAGTCGAAGTGGCCACGCCACGGCAACCGGAGCGTCGTGGATCGCAGATTGCGCTGCGCAGCCCGCATGCCTATCCGATCAGCCAGGCGCTAATCGCCCGAGGCGTCATCGGGGACTTCCGCGAGCCCGATCTGCTCCGGCTGGGATTCGCGCCGCTGTACCTGAGCCATTCCGATGTGGTGCAGGCCATGACCGAGCTGTGGCAGGTGCTCGATTCACAGGACTATCTCGACGAACGGTTCCAGCATCGACTGGCGGTGACCTGAAACCGGAAAGTCCTACTGTCACGGCCCTATGGCGCCGTGACAGTAGGACTTTCGGTGCCGTGGCGAAGTTAACGGCTCAGTTCGGTGGCTCGCTTGGCGGCGAGCTTGTCGAAGCGATCCCGCTTGGGCCAGCGCACGTCCGTGGCCCAGCCCAGCTTCTCGAACAACCTGATCATGCGAGCCGAAATGTCGATCTGACCGCGATCCACGCCGTGCCGAGCGCAGGTCGGGTCCGCGTGGTGGCTGTTGTGCCAGGATTCGCCGAAGCTCAGGATGGCCAGCGGCCAGAAGTTGGCCGACTTGTCACGCGAGGAGTACGGCCGGTCGCCGATCATGTGGCAGATCGAGTTGATGGACCAGGTCACGTGGTGCAAGACGCACAACCGCACGAGCGAGGCCCAGAAGAACGCGCTGAGGGCGCCGGCCCAAGACCAGGTGATCAGTCCGCCGAGTACGGGTGGGGCGAGCAGGGTGAAGGCAACCAGCGTGGGGAAATGCTTCTCGACTCGGACCAGGTCCGGATCGGCTAACAGATCCGGCGTGTACTTGGCCCGGTTGGTGTGTTCCAGATCGAACAGCCAGCCGACGTGGGCGAACCAGAAACCCTTGATCAGCCCGGACAGCGATTCGCCGAAGCGCCACGGCGAGTGCGGGTCGCCTTCGCGATCGGAGAACGCATGATGGCGGCGATGGTCGGCGACCCAGCGGATGACCGGTCCCTCGATCGCCAGCGTGCCGGCCATCGCGAGGTAGATCTTGAGCGCCCGGTTCGCCTTGAACGAGCCGTGCGTGAAGTAACGGTGGAACCCGACCGTGATGCCGGTGCCCGATATCACGTAGAAAACAAGGGTCAAGACGATGTCGGTCCATCCGATGCCCCAGCCCCAGGCCAGCGGGATCGCGGCGATCAGCGCGATGAACGGCACCACGACGAACAGGTACAAAGCGAACTGCTCGGCGTAGCCTTTGCGTCCGTCGATCATCGGCTTCGTGTTCGGCTCAGCCTGACGCAAGGCCTCGTCACGGTCGGCAATGTCGCGGTCAGCGGCATTGCCGCTCGGGTCGAGGAGGGTCATCAGCGGTGTCTTCCTGTCGCTTAAGGCGGGCACGACCGCCGGTGTAGCCAACAATCGTTGTTTAGGTTGGACTTACCTACGGTAGCGTAACCTACGGATAAGTAACTTTGGCAGTCCTCGCCGCGAAATTCTGACGGCTCGAGAGTGGGTAGTCTGTCCGTGCTCGATCGGCACGGCACCAGCCAGCCACGACTCCGTGGTCCGATCCAGTGGGGGATGGGGTAATCGGCAGCCCGCCGGCCTTTGGAGCCGTGCAGTCTCGGTTCGAGTCCGAGTCCCCCAGCAGTGCCTATCTCGTCCGCGCGGGATAGGCTCCCGGCGTGACTGAGTCGCATACGGTGCAGGCGACGACGACGCCGACGCCGCTGCATGTGATAGTGCTGGCCGCGGGTGAAGGTACCCGCATGAAATCCCACGCTTTGCCGAAGGTTCTGCACGGGTTTGCCGGTCGGACCTTGCTGGGTCACGTGGTGGCCGCCCTGGAGCCGCTGGCCGCGGACGCGACCCTGGTCGTCGTCGGCCATCGCCGGGGCGAGGTCAGCGATCATCTGGCCGAGATCGCACCGGCCAGCATCCCGGTCGTCCAAGAAGAGCAATTGGGTACCGGCCACGCGGTCGCGCTGGCGTTGGACTATCTGCCCGCGACCGGCAACGGCACCGTACTGGTACTGCCCGGCGACGCTCCGCTGATCCGCACCGAGACGCTGACCGCGCTACTGCAACGTCATCAGGCGTCCGGGGCCGCCGTCACCCTGCTCACCAGCAATGCCCCCGACCCCACCGGCTACGGCCGGGTCCTGCGGGTGGGCGGCACTGCCGACGCAGTCGCCCGGGTGGTCGAACATGCCGACGCCACCGATGCCGAGCGGGCAATCACCGAGGTGTCCGCGCTGGTGTACGCCTTCGACGAAACGCTGTTGCGTGACGCCGTCGCCAAACTGTCCAACGACAACGCCCAGGGCGAGCACTACCTGCCCGACGTAGTCCGCATCCTGGTCACGGCCGGCCAGCCGGCCATCGCGGTGCTGGCGCCCGCGTCGGAGACGGCCGGCGTGAACGACCGAGTACAGCTCGCCGCCGCGCACCGGGTCTACAACGACCGCCTGGTCGAGATGCACATGCGCAACGGGGTGAGCATCGTCGATCCCGCGACCGCCTGGTTCGACGTCGGAGTCAAGCTGGCCGCGGACGTGACGATCGAGCCCAACGTCCAGCTCAAAGGGGTCACCTCCGTCGGGCGCGGTTCGGTCATCGGGCCGGACGTCACGCTGACCGACACCTCGGTCGGACAGGGCACCACTCTGGACCGGGTCGTGGCGCGATCGTCCGTGATCGGCAACGACGTGACCGCCGGACCGTTTGCGTATCTGCGGCCAGACACCGTCCTCAGGGACGGCGTGCACATCGGGACGTACGTCGAGCTGAAGAACTCCGAGGTCGGCGTCGGATCGAAGGTCCCGCACCTGACCTACGTCGGCGACGCCACCATCGGCGAGCAGAGCAACATCGGAGCCGCCACCGTCTTCGTCAATTACGACGGCGTGCACAAGCACCGTTCGGTCATCGGCAATCACGCTCGGACCGGTGCCGACAACATGTTCGTAGCACCGGTAACCGTCGGCGACGGCGCGTACACCGCGGCCGGGTCGGTCATCACGGAAGACGTGCCCGCGGGTGCGATGGCGGTCGGCCGGGCGCGGCAACGCAATATCGCCGGTTGGGTGCTGCGCCGCCGCGCCGGCACCAAAGCGGCCGACGCGGCGCTGGCGGCCGGTGCCCGCGAGGATGACACGGCAGCTGCGCAATCCGATCCGACGACGAGTTCACCAGGTAGCGAGGGGCGCGGATGAGCACGCTTGAGGTCGCGGGTCGAAAGAGCTTGATGCTCTTTTCCGGCCGGGCATTTCCCGAACTGGCCGCCGAGATCGCCGGTCAACTCGGGGTGACCGTCACTCCGATGACCGCCCGCGACTTTGCCAACGGCGAGATCTTCGTCCGTCCGGAAGAGTCGGTACGGGGCTCTGATGCTTTCGTCATCCAGTCGCACACCGTGCCCATCAATCACTGGGTCATGGAGACGCTGATCCTGGTCGATGCATTGAAGCGCGCCTCGGCGAAACGGATCACCGTGGTGGCCCCGTTCTACCCGTACTCCCGGCAGGACAAGAAACACCGCGGCCGCGAGCCGATCTCAGCCCGTCTGATGGCCGACCTGCTCAAGACGGCCGGTGCCCACCGGATCATGTCGATCGATTTGCACACCGCGCAGATCCAGGGCTTCTTCGACGGCCCGGTCGACCACTTGTTCGCGTTGCCGCTGCTCTCGGACTACGTCAAGCGCACGTACGCCAATGAGCCGATCACCGTGGTATCGCCCGACACCGGCCGGGTTCGCGCCGCTGAGCAATTTGCAGATCGGCTCGGCGGTGTGCCGATCGCTTTCATCCACAAGACCCGCGACATCAACGTGGCCAACGAGGTCGTGGCCAACCGGGTCGTCGGCGACGTGGCCGGCCGGCTGTGCCTGCTGGCCGACGACATGATCGACACCGCCGGTAGCGTCGTCAAGGCGGCCGACCTGCTGTACGAGGAGGGCGCCGCGGACGTGATCATGGCCGCGACGCACGGCATCTTCTCCGAACCGGCAGCAGACCGGTTGAAGAATTCCAGGGTGCGCGAAGTCATCATCACCAACACGCTTCCGATCCGTCCCGAGCAGCAGTTCGACAAACTGACCGTGCTCTCGATCGCACCGATGATCGCGCGCGCGATCAACGAGGTGTTCACCGACGGATCGGTCACCAGTCTGTTCGACGGTCGCAGTTAGCCGTCCCCGGCGGTTGAGCGGCTTAGCGCGCTAGTTCCTGGATCGCTCGGGTCCAGCGCGATCCTGGCCACCCACTCGTCCAGCGCCGCCTCGGTTCGGACTGAGCGCCCGCCGAGCCGCGGCAATCGCCCGGAACCCGGTCACGTCGATCGTCTCGCCCCGGGCCTGCGGGTCGACGCCGGCCGCGCGCAGTACCGTCTCGGCCGCGGCGGCGGATCCGGCCCAGCCCGCCAGCGCGGAGCGAAGGGTCTTACGCCGCTGGGCAAAGGCCGCGTCGATGACCGCGAACAGCTCATGCCGCTGTTCGCCCGGCTCGCCGGGGCTGGCGCTGTCGCGCTGGAAGCGGACCAGTCCTGACTCCACGTTCGGCACCGGCCAGAACACGTTGCGCGGCACCACCCCGACCCGCCGAGCCGGGCCGTAATAAGCCAGCTTCACGCTCGGGATTCCGTACACCTTCGAGCCGGGCGCTGCGGCCAGCCGGTCGGCAACTTCGAGCTGGACGAGCACCAGGCCCCGCTGGATCGACGGAAAGGCGGCGAGCAGGCTCAGCAGTACCGGCACCGAGATGTTGTACGGCAGGTTCGCCACCAGCGCCGTCGGGACGCGGGGCAAGTCAGTCACGGTCAGCGCGTCGGCGGTGACCACCTCGAGGTGGCCGGCCAGAGCAGGTGCCAGCGACGCCACGGTCACCGGCAACTCGGTGGCCAGCCGGGGATCGATCTCGACCGCGACGACGCGATGGCCGGCCCCGAGCAGGCCCAGCGTCAGCGATCCGAGGCCTGGCCCAACCTCGAGCACTACGTCGTCCGGCGCCAACTGTGCTTCGCGCACAATGCGCCGGATCGTGTTCGGATCATGTACAAAGTTCTGACCGAGCGTCTTGGTCGGGCGAATCTCCAACCGGGCCGCCAGTTCACGAACCTCGACCGGCCCGAGCAACCGGCTCGCTTCCGGTGCCACCGGCTGAGCGGGGCCGAGCGGCATGGCCGGCTGAGCGGGGCCGAGCGGCACGGCCGGCTGAGCGGGGCCGAGCGGCATGGCCGGCTGAGCGGGGTCGAGCGGCATGGCCGGCTGAGCGGGGTCGAGCGGCACGGTCACCGGGCAAGTGTCGCAGCTCGCGCCGCCAGCCCGGAAAGTCCTACCGTCACGCGGTCATAGCACCGTGACGGTAGGACTTTCGGGGGGGTGGGACCGGTTGCTCAGTACCAGTTGGTGGCTTGGGAGTGTCCCCAGGCCGCGCAGGGGGTGCCGTAGACGCCGGAAATGTAGTTCAGGCCCCAGGTGATCTGGGTGGCCGGATTGGTCTGCCAGTCAGCACCGGCCGTAGACATCTTGTCGCCGGGCAGCGCCTGCGGGATGCCGTACGCCCCGGAGGGATTGGCCGCGTCGGTGCGCCAGCCACTCTCCTTGTTCCAGAGGCTGACCAGGCACGAGAACTGCTCGCCGTCCCAGCCACGGGACGCCACCATCGCGGCCGCGATCTTCTGCGCCGAGCCGGCCGGCACGCTGGCGACGAACGCCGGCACATCCTTCGTACCCACGCCCTTGACCTCGGGTACCGGCTTGACCAGTACCGAGGTCCGCTGCGGGACCTGGCCGGAGTATTTGCCGTCGACGTAGATCAGCTGGTACGTGACCCGGTTGCTGCCGGCCTCGCCCGGTGTGATCACCCGGTCGGTGCCGCGGTAGACGGTGCCATCCGGTCGGCTGATGACTGGGAACGGCACGCTGACCTTGGCGACCTTCTGCCCGAACGTCACGCGCTGGATGCGAATGACCTGATTGTTACGCACGGTCCCGGTGGCCGAGAGCTTATCCGCGGGCCCGACGTAGAGGCCGGCGTCGGCTATTGCGTCATACACCGTCGGACCAGCAGTCAGCACCGCGGTCTTCTTCTTGCCGATCACGAAGGTGACCTTCTTCGGCGCATCCAGGGTCACGTTGGTCGTCCCGGAATCGAGTCGTTGCGAACGGGATACCGAGACCACGCTGCGGGTGTCATAACCGAGCTGGTCGAGTGCGTCGGACACCGAACTGGCGTTGACCCATACGTCGCGCACCTTGCCGTCAGCGTCCAGGTGCAGCAGATGACCTCGGTTGACCACGATGCTGGCGCCCTGGTCGACATGGGCGGACAGATCCGGGGCGACCAGGTCGTGCGGGCCGACCTGGACGTTGGCGGCCGCGAGCACGCCTTTGACGCTGGAGGCCGAGGTGTGGACTTGCTGCTGGACACCGTCCACGCGCAGTTCGACCGTGTGCTTGGCGGTGGCCCAGGCTGCCGTACCGCCGATGAGTCCGGCTAGCAGCACGGCGTAGAGCGCGTACCGGGTACCTCGCCGGGCCAGTCGGATCCCCCGGAGCTGGGGCTGCAGATGCCGGCCCCGACCAGAGAATTCCGAATCGCCCTCGATGGGCTCGTCCGCTGAACGCAGTGCCGTCTGGTCCTTGCTCATGCCGTCGATGCGTTGGTTGGGATCACAGGCTCTGCCCGCAGACCGGCCACGGGCTGGCGCCACGCGCGTTGTACAGGTTGGTGGCTACCGCAATCTGCTGCTCACGGCTGGCCAGGTCGGCCCGGGCAGCGTAGGCGCCGCCACCGTTGGACAGCCAGGTCCCGGCGTCGAACTGCAGGCCGCCGTAGAAGCCGTTGCCGGTGTTGATTTGCCAGTTGCCGCCGGACTCACAGGCGGCCACCGCGTCCCAGTTCAGGCCACTGGTACTGGTCGGGGGCGGCGCGGTGGAGGTGCTGCTGGACGGGGCTGGCGTCGCGGCGGGGGGTGCGGCCACCGGATGCTGCTTGGTGCCGACCTGCTTGACCTCACTGACCGGCTGGGCCAGCACCTGCGAGCGGCTGACCACCTTCTTGCTCAGCTTGCCGTCAACGTAGAGGAGTTGGAAGGTGACCCGCTTGGAACCCTCGCGACCCGGCGTGACAACAGTGTCGTCGCCTTCATATTTCGTCGCGTCGTCCTTGGTCACCACGTCGTACGGCATCGACATCGTCGCCACCGAGTGGCCGTAGCGCACCCGCTGAACCGAGATGGTCTGGCCGTTCTTCACCTTGCTGGTGCCGGCCACCGAGAGACGGTCGACGGGGCCGACGAAGACGGACGCATCGGCGATCGCGTTGAAGACGGTGGGACCGGCCGTGGTGACCGGGACGCGCTTGCCGTCAACCTTGATGTACACCCGCTTGGGCGAGTCCACCGACATCGTCGTGATGCCGGTGTCCAGCCGCTGCGAACGCGACACCGACACCAGATTTTTGTGGTCGTAACCGAGCTGCGCCAGGGCCGCATCGACCGAGTCGGCGTTCACCCAGGCGTCGCGCGGCGCACCGTTGACGACCAGGTGCAGCAGGTGGCCCCGCCGCACGACGATCTCGGTCCCGTTCTTGACGGTTGAGGTGAGATCCGGCGCGACCAGGTCATGGCTGCCGACCGAGACTCCGGCCGATGCAAGTGCGCCTCGGACGTCCTTAGCGGTCGTGTGAACCTGCTGGTCATGGCCGTCGACACGTAGTTCAACGGTTTGGCCTTTGTCAGTGACGTCGGCGGCGACCGCCCAGGCGGCAGTGCCGCCGAGCAGGCCAGCCATGACAACCCCGTACAGGCCGAACTTCGCGGTGCGTTGCAAAAGTAAAACTCCCTGAATCAGTCAAGCAGCCCGGTGGGCGGACCGGCTCGATCTGGTTGGTCACAGCACCGTAACGGCCAGATGGACAGAAGGCCAAACCCGATCTTGGTCCGGACCGGGACATACCTCTCAGTTAATGCCGAAAGAGCGGCGTCCAGTGGCCGAAATCGTGGCGCAGACCACGGATTCGGGGACGTTTTTGAGCTCGGCTAGCAGCCGAACGACGTGCGGCACCAGGTACGGGGCGTTCGGCCGGCCCCGGTAGGGGTGCGCGGTCAGGAACGGCGCGTCCGTCTCGACCAGGATCTGTTCGAGCGGGGCCACCCGCGCGGCCGCCCTGAGCTCCGGCGCGTTGGCGAAGGTCAGGACGCCAGGAAATGACATTAAGTAGCCCGCTTCGGCACATTCCGCCGCCATGGCCGCATTGCCGGAGAAGGCATGGAAGATCACGCCGGCCGGTGGCGCCCCCTCGTGGGCCAGGATCGCGAGCACGTCGGCATGCGCATCGCGATCGTGGATCATCAGCGGCTTGGCGACCCGCTTGGCCAGCTCAATTTGTCGCCGAAAATGCTCCTGCTGCTCGGCCGCCGACACGTTGTCCCAGTAGTAGTCCAGTCCGGTCTCACCGACCGCGACCACCTTCGGATGCTTCAGCAACCGTTCGAGTTCGTCGTAGTCGGCATCGGTCAGCCCCGCGACCTCGGTCGGATGGACGGCCAGCGCACCGAAAACGTAGGGGTTTTCCAACGAGGCAATGGTCGATTCCCACTCCCCCACCGCGCAGCCGACGTTGATCATCTGCGTCACCCCGACCGTCCGAGCCTGCGTCACGGCCTGGTCGATGAAACTCATCGGGGCCGGTTCGCCTCGGCGGGTCAAGCCCAGTCGCTGCGCCATCGAATCGAGATGGCAGTGCGCATCGAAGACCGAGCCGTCCAACGGCTCGGGCAGCGGCGGTGGCACATTCCGGTCGGCGGATCTGCTTTTCGCCATAAGGCTATTCAGCCGCGGCCGCGGCTTCGGCCAGTCGGGCCAGCTCTTCGTCCACCACCGACACGTCGAGCTTGGTGAAGACCGGCGTCGGTGCTGCCAGCTCCCGACCAACCGGGATCGGACTGGACTCCCACTTTGCTTGCGTCTGGTAGTCACCGGTCAGGACCGAGTAGCTCGGTGAGCCAACGGCCGTCGGCTCGTCCACCTGGACGAGTTCCGGCATGGCGGCCCAGATCCCGCTACCGCCGAGTGCGTCGAAGACCCGTTGTGAGCTGCCCGGTAAGAACGGCGTCATCAGGGTCTTGACGTCGTCGACCACCTGCAACGTGGTGTGCAGCACCGACGCCATCCGGGCCGGGTCGTCGTTCTTCAGCTTCCAGGGCGCGGTGTCGGACAGGTACTTGTTGGCCTCGCCGACGAGTTTCATCACCTCACCGAGAGCAGCCTTCTGCCGGTTGCGGCCGATCAGCTCACCAACGGTGTCGAACGCGGTAACCGACGAGGTCAACAGGGACCGGTCGGCGTCGGTCAGCTCGCCCGGTCCCGGGATGGTGCCGAGGTTCTTGGCCGTCATCGCGATGGTTCGGTTGACGAGGTTTCCCCAACCGGCGACGAGCTCATCGTTGTTGCGTCGGACGAACTCCGACCAGGTGAAGTCGGTGTCCTGGTTCTCCGGACCCGCGCTGGTGAGGTAATAGCGCAGCGCGTCCGCGTCGTAGCGGGAGAGCATGTCCCCGACGTAGATGACGACGTTGCGAGAGGACGAGAACTTCTTGCCCTCCATCGTCAGGAACTCGCTGGACACCACCTCGAACGGACGCTCCAGTTCGCCGTACGGGCCGGGCTGGCCACCCTGGGTGCCGATACCGGAATACCCGAACAACATCGCGGGCCAGATCTCGGCGTGGAAGACGATGTTGTCCTTGCCCATGAAGTAATAGCCCTGCGGCTTGGTGCCGTCCGGGCCCGGTTGCCAGAACTTGCGCCAGGCCTGCGGGTCGCCGGAGCGTGCGGCCCATTCGATCGAAGCCGACAGGTAGCCGATCACCGCGTCGAACCAGACGTAGATGCGCTTGTCGTTGCGATCGCGCCAGCCGTCCAGCGGCACCGGGACGCCCCAGTCGAGGTCCCGGGTGATCGCGCGCGGCTTGAGGTCATCGAGCAGGTTCATCGCGAACTTCTGCACGTTGGGCCGCCAGTGCCGCTGCCGACCCAACCAGTCACCGAGCACCTCGGTGAACGCCGGCAGGTCGAGGAAGAACTGTTCGGTCTCGACGAATTTCGGCGTCTCTCCGTTGATCTTGGACCGCGGATTGATCAGGTCGATCGGATCAAGCTGGTTACCGCAGTTGTCACATTGATCGCCCCGGGCGCTTTCGTACCCGCAGATCGGGCAGGTGCCCTCGATGTAGCGGTCGGGCAACGTGCGTCCGGTCGACGGACTGATCGCGCCGAGTTCGGTGCGCGGAAAGATGTAGCCGTTGTCCAGCAGGGTCAGGAACATCTGCTGAACGACGTCGTAGTGATTGCGGGTCGTCGTGCGGGTGAACAGGTCGTAGGACAGGCCCAGCCGTTGCAAGTCCTCGGCGATGACCCGGTTGTAGCGGTCGGCCAGTTCGCGCGCTGTGACGCCCTCTTTTTCGGCCTGCACCTGGATCGGCGTGCCGTGCTCGTCGGTGCCCGAGACCATCAGCACCTCGTTGCCTGCCATCCGCTGGTAACGGCTGAACACGTCGGAGGGAACCCCGAAGCCGGCCACGTGTCCGATGTGCCGTGGACCGTTGGCGTATGGCCAGGCCACGGCGGTCAAAATCTTGGATGAAGGCATACCCATCAGCCTAGTGAGCCCCGTCCACTCGCTTGGCCGGGCTGCGCCGGGGCTGCATAGTGCGGCCCCTCTTCCCGGTTGCCGCGATCGAACCGGGAACTCGGGCCGCACGCATACGGGCGGGTGGGTGGCGGGTTAGTGGGTTAGTGGGGTTTGTTGGTTACTACAGCGTCGAAGACGGTTCGTTTGGGTACGCCGGCGTTGTTGGCGACCTCGGCGATCGCGTCCTTTCGCGACTGGCCGGCAAGCTCGCGCTCGGCGACCAGCGCGGCCAGCTCGACCGGTTCCAGCCCGGCGGCCCCGGCTGGTAGACCGGCCACGACCAGGGTGATCTCGCCGCGTACCTCGCCCGCGGACCAGGCAAGCAGCTCGGCCAGGGTCCCGCGGACGACCTCCTCGTAGGTCTTGGTCAGCTCACGGCACACGACCGCACGGCGCTCCGGGCCGAACACCGCAGCCAGGTCGCCGAGCGAATCGGCCAACCGGTGCGGGGACTCGAAGAAGACCATGGTCCGCTTCTCGGCGACGAGCTCGGTCAACACCCGGCGCCGGCCGGCCCCCTTGCGCGGCAGGAAGCCCTCGAAGCAGAACCGGTCCACGGGCAGCCCGGACACCGCGAGCGCCGCGGTTACCGCAGACGGACCGGGCAGCACCCGGACGCCGATCTGCTCGGCGACGGCGGCCGCGACCAACCGGTAGCCGGGATCGGAGACCGAGGGCATTCCGGCGTCGGTCACCACCAGCACGTCCACGCCGTTTCGCAAGTGCTCCAGCAGCATCGGTAGCCGGGCCTGTTCGTTCCCCTCGAAGAACGACACCAGCCGTCCTTCGATGCTCACCCCGAGGTCAGCCGCCAGCCGGCGAGCGCGGCGGGTGTCCTCGGCGGCCACGATCGGGGTGTGGGCCAGCGCCGCCGCCAGGCCCGTCGATGCGTCGCTGACCCGGCCGAGTGGGGTGCCCGCGAGCACCACTTGCCCGGTCTTCTGGCCATTCTCCGGACTGGTCACAGTCGCAGACCTTACGATCGCTGCGTGCCGACCGCGACGCTGGACGAAGAACGACGCGTCGAACCCACTCCGATCCAGGTCCGGGAAGTGCCGGCGGCGCTGTCGAGCTGGCGGCCGGCCTCGCCGCGGCAGAGCTGGATGTGGACGCTGCTGATCGCGCTGCTGGCCGCGGTGACCAGGTTCTGGGCGCTCGGGTTCCCGACGAGCAAGAGCTTCGACGAGATCTACTACGCCACCGAGGCCCAGGAGCTGCTGCGCTACGGCTACGAGGACAACCGCGATTACATGTTCATCGTGCACCCGCCGTTGGGTAAATGGTGCATCGCGCTGACCTCGTGGATCTTCGCCCCCAGCGCGCCCGGCGGCCGATTCCTGCACAGTCTGGGCGTCAACGTCACCGACTCACTCAGCTGGCGAATCGCGCCCGCCGTGGCCGGCGTGGTCAGTGTCGTCATCCTGACCCGGCTCGCCCAGCGCATGCTGCGGTCCGTGGTACTCGGGGCGCTGGCTGGCGTCCTGCTCAGCCTCGACGGCATCTCAGTCGTGATGTCACGGGTCGCCCTGCTCGACATCTTCCTGCAGGTGTTCATCCTGGCTGGTTTCGCGGCCCTGGTGATCGATCGCGACCAGGTGCGCACCCGGCTGGGGACGCTGTACGCCGCCGGCGTCGACATGCGCCTGGGCGCACCTTCGCTCGGACCGCGGCCGTGGCGGCTGGCTGGCGGGATATTGCTGGGCCTGGCCTGCGGCGTGAAGTGGAGCGCGCTGTCGTTCTGGCTCGGCTTCGCCCTGTTGTCCGTGGTCTGGGACCGGGGCGCGCTCAAGGCGGCCGGCGTCGACGCGCCGTGGTTCAACGCGATGCGGCGCTCCTGGCCCGGCGCCTTCGGCTCGCTGGGGCTGTCCGCAATCGGTGCGTACCTGCTCTGCTGGACCGGCTGGTTCGTCGGCGAGAACTCCTGGAACCGGCATTGGGCCGACAGCCATCCCGCGCACGGCCTCGCTCGGCTGCTGCCCGGCTCGATCCGCTCGCTGCTGGACTATCACGCTGACGCGTACCAGTTCCACAGTCATCTGTACGACCCGCATGCCTACAAGGCCAACCCCTGGTCCTGGCTGGTGCTGGGTCGTCCCATCTCGTTCTACTACCCGTCCGAGCCCAGTGGTTGCGGTGCGGCCAGTTGCTCCCGCGAGATCCTGCTGATCGGGACTCCCTTGCTGTACTGGGCGATCCTGCCCGCGCTGGGCTGGCTCGCCTGGCACTGGATCACCACCCGCGACTGGCGCGCCGGGGCCATCGGGATGGCCTTCATCGTGGGCTGGGGCGTCTGGCTGCACGACATCCGGCGCACCGCCTTCCTTTTTTACATGACCCCGTTGATGCCGTTCCTGATGCTCGGCGTGACGATGGCCGTGGCCGCCATGCTGGCCCGCGCGCCGGATGAACCCGGCCCGATCGACGCCGACGCCGACTCGGGCTCCGGGTCCGTGACGGACGGGACGGACGGGACGGACGGGACGGACGGGACGGAAGGGGCAGACGGGACGGACGGGGCGGATACCGTCCGCGTCGTCGGCTTGCGCGAGTGGTTCGAGATCCGCGGCATGTCCACCGCCCGGTTGCTGCGGACCTTGGCCGTCGCGGTCTGGCTCGGTGCGGTGGTTGCCGACTTTATCTGGATGTGGCCGCTTTACACCGGCGGCCTGCTGACCCACGACCAGTGGCAGGCCCGGATGTGGTTCACCAGCTGGATCTGAGCGGGAACGCAGGCCCCAGCGGGAACGAAGTAGGGGTGCTCGCTCGTTCAATAAAGAGCAACCGCCAGCACCAGCCCCGAGGTGGACAAATGGCACTCAGCTCGCAGGTCCCACGTCCTGGCCTGGACCTGGAATATCCCATGTCGCTGGGCGTGTACGACGACTACAACCAGGCCCAGCGGGTCGTCGACTACCTGTCCGACAATGCGTTCGAGGTTCAGAACGTGGTCATCGTCGGCACCGAACTGCGCAGCGTCGAGCGCGTCACGGGGCGCATCACGCGGAGCAAGGTCGCGGCCGCCAGCACCCTGTCCGGAGCCTGGATGGGACTGTTCATCGGCCTGGCTTTTGCCCTGTTCGGTGACGGTAACCGCTGGGGCTTCGTGATCACCACGGTGATCTTCGGGGCGATCTTCGGGTTGGTGTGGAGCCAGATCGGATTCAGCGCCGTCACCCGCGGCGGCTCGCGAGACTTCTCTTCCGTCTCACAGGTGGTCGCCACCAAGTACGAGGTCCTCGTCGAACACCGCCTGGCTGAACGGGCGCGCGAACTCCTCCAAGCCATGCCCGTGGCATAGCCTGGAGTTGGACGGGTGCCGGCGTGTTTCCCCCGACACGTGGCATGCCGTCGAGGAGTGCTCGAGCAGTCAGTCCGTCTGCTCGAGCACTTCTCTTTTTCTCGGCCACCTCGGTTGGAAACACCCGCGGTCCGCGAGCGATCGAGGCAACCATGCCGACGAGACAGGCCGCCCCGAGCACCAGCAGCGCGCTCCGGTAGCCGTTGGTGAACGTGCCGAGCAGGTGCGGTGACAGCGCGGACAAAGTGCCGGCGTAGGCCGCTTTCTTCTCCAGCAACGGCAGCCCCATGGTCACGATCGCCAATGACAGTGCGGTGCTGGTGACATAGCCGGCGTTCTGCGCGCCCTGTCGCATCCCGTTGGCCATTCCGCGCTGGTTGGCGGCGACGGACTCCATGATGGAACTGGTGTTCGGCGTCATGAACAGCCCGGTGCCGACACCAACGGCAAGCAGGCAGGCCGACACCGCCACAGAGTCGATGCCGGGCGCGATGATCATGCTCAGCGCGAACAGGCCGGCCGCGGTCACGCCCATGCCGGTGCTGGACAGCAGTCGGGCGCTGTAACGACGGGTAAGCCGACCGGCGATCGGTGAGGTGATGGCCATCCCCAGGGCCACCGGGATGACCTGCATGCCGGCGTGAAAGGCGGATTTTCCGCTGGCCGCCTGCAGGTACAGCGCGACCAGCATGACCACCGCGAACCGGGCCAAGGCCATCAGGAACAACGACAGGTAGGCCAGCGAACGAGCCCGCTCGGCGAACAAAGCCAGGTCCAGCATGGCGAAACTACGCCGCCGCTCGACCCGCAGAAACAACGGTGCGCCGATGACGAGCAGGACCAGCCCGATCAGCACGGGTCGACTCGACCAGCCCAGGGCACCGCCCTCGGACAGGGCCAGCACCAAACCGCCCAGCGCCATCGCGGACAACACGCCGCCGAGCAGATCGAACCGTTCGCGGTCAAGCCGGCTCGCCTCGCGGCGCAAGCTGTATCGCGCCCAGAGCAATCCCGCGGCACCGATCGGGACGTTGAACCAGAAGACCGATCGCCAGCCGAAGCCGGCCACCAGGGCGCCCCCGAGGACCGGGCCGAGAACCTGCGCCGCCGCCGCAATGCTGACGTTGATGCCGAGCGCGGTGGACAGCAGTCGGCGCGGGAACGCATCGGTGATAAGCGCGGTGATATTGCACAGCAAGGCTGCAGCACCTACGGCCTGCAGCACCCGGAAACCGATCAACCAGTTGGCGTTCGGCGCCAGCCCGCACAACAGGCTCGCGAGCGTGAGCGTGCCAAGCCCCATCAGGTAGAGCTTGCGGCGCCCGACCAGGTCGGCCACCCGTCCGAAGATCAGGATCAGCGCGGTGTTGGCCAGCATGAAGGAGAGCAACGTCCAGGAGGCCTGCGTGGCGGAGGCGTTGAAGTGGCGGCTGACCACCGGCAACGCCACGTCCATCGTGGAGGTGTTCACCCCGCACAGGATCGCGCCGACCGCGGAGACGGTGAGCACCCGCCAGGCGTAGCGCGTCTGCGCCGCATCCTCGGGACCGTCTTCGGGAACAGCCGTCATAGTCACTATCCATCAGGTTGCCTGTTAATCAGTTAACCTGATGATATGCCTGTGGTAATCCGTCCCGCCAGTAACCCCGTTTCGGCCGGTGCCCCGACCGCGGCCGAAATCCGAGCCGCTGCGGGTCGGTTGCGCGACCTGATGGGCCGATTGCGGCGACGGATGAACTCACAGCTGCCCGACGGCGCACCGAGCTTGTCCGAGATCGCCGTGCTCGGCTACCTGCACCGGCTCGGGCCGGCCTCGCAGGTCCAGCTCGCGGCACTGCACAACGTCCGCCCGCAATCGATGGGTGCCACCGTCAACGAGATGGCCGAGGCCGGGCTCGTCACCCGCGAGGTCGACGCCGCCGATCGCCGAAAGTCCGTGATCAGCCTGTCGCCCGAAGGCCAACGGCAGATCAACCGACTGCTGCGTTCGCGCCAGGATTGGTTGGCCCAAGCGATGGCTTCTCAGCTCGATGGCGTCGACCAGCGAACCCTGGTCGACGCCATCGAGCTCTTGGAACGACTACTGGACAGCTGAGCGGCCCAGTCGAGCCGACGCCGCGTCACGGTCCGGACCAGGCCTCGACGACATCCAGCACGGATACGACCTCGGCCGGCGCGGCCGACGATGAAGGCGTGCTGGTGCTGGTGCTGGTGCGGGAAAATCGTGGAGCCGGTGCGGCCTCGGCGCCGTCCGGGCCGGCCACCAGCGTGGCCCGCGCGGCCAGGTGGGGATCGCCGGCGGCTTCGGCGAAGGTGAGAACTGGGGTCACACAGGCGTCCGTGCCGGCAAACCTGGCCAGCCAGTCGGCCCGGGTACGCGATCGGAATACAGCGGCAATGGCATCGGCAATGTCGGGCCACTGGGCACGGTCATTCTGATCCAGAATCGATATCGCCGACAGTTCAAGCCCCGCCAGCAGCTGCGCATAGAACTGCGGCTCGATCGCGCCGACGGCGACGAATTCCCCGTCGCTGCAGGGATAGGTTCGGTAGTAGGGGGCCGCGCCATCGAGCACATTGTTCGCCCGCTGGTCATTCCAGCGCCCGCGCGCCCGCAGCTCGAGAACCGGCTGCAGCAGCGTCGATACGCCGTCGACCATGGCCACATCCAGCACCTGTCCGAGGCCCGAACGCTCCCGCTCGTACAACGCGGCCAGGATCCCCGTCATCAGCAACATTGATCCGCCGCCGTAGTCACCAACGAGATTGAGTGGTGGCACCGGCCCGGATGCGGGCCCGATCGCATGCAGCGCGCCGGTCAACGACAGGTAGTTGATGTCATGACCGGCCAGCTGCGCTCGCGGACCGTACTGCCCCCAACCGGTCATCCGGGCATAGATCAGCCGCGGATTACGGAGCAGCGATTCCTGCGGCCCCACCCCGAGCCGCTCGGTGACCCCGGGCCGGAAGCCCTCGATCAACACATCAGCCCGGTCGAGGAGGGACCGGACGGCCGACTGCTGCTCAGCCGCTTTCAGGTCGGCCCGCACGATGCGCCGGCCACGCATGGTGAAAGTGCCGCCCGGCACCTCGTCGTCAGGTCGCACGATCCGTACCACGTCGGCACCCAGGTCGGCCAGCATCATGCCCGCGTGCGGGCCCGGACCGATACTGGCCAGTTCCACGACTCGCACTCCGACCAGCGGACCAGCCATCAGTCGTACCTCATGGTTCCCGGCCGGCCCAGGCTCGCCGAGCCGTGTAGATCGGAGGAGGCCTTGTCCAGCAGGAAGATCACCATCGCGCCGACGTCGTCGAAGCCGGCCCCGACCGTGTCCCCGGCAACGTAGCGGGCGTGCATCTGCTCGAGAATGATGGCCAGTTTGAACTGGGCGAAGACCAGATACCAATCGATGTCGGCCACCTGCTGCCCGCGCCGGGACAGATACCGTTCGATCACGTCGGCAGCGCTGGAAAAGCCGGCGAATGCGGTGAGTCCGGCCGTGATCGGGTTCCAGGGTTTGCCGATCTCGTCCCAGAACATCACCAGCGTGGCCAGGTCGGCCAGCGGATCGCCGAGGGTGGCCAACTCCCAGTCCAGGACGCCTGCGATGGTGGCGCTGGCCTGACCGGTGTGCTGATCGCGACGCAGGATCACGTTGTCGATCCGGTAGTCGCCGTGCACGATGGCCGGCCGGGGGCTACGCGGCATCGCCGATTGCAGCGCGCTCACGATCTCATCGACGTGGTCCAGTTCCCGGATCTTGACCTTCTGGTATTGCCGCACCCAACGATCCAACTGCCGCTGCAGGTAGCCCTCAGGCCGGCCGAGATCGCCGAGGCCGACCGCGGTGTAGTCGACATCGTGCAGGTCGGCCAAGGTGTCCACCAGCTGATGGCTGAGCTGGCGGCGGACCGGTTCTTCGACGCCGGATACCAGCTCGCGGCTGCGGAGCACCACGCCGTCGATGCGATCCATCAGGTAGAACGGCAAACCCAGTACCTCAGGGTCGAGGCACAGCGCCGTCATCGACGGCACCGGCACGCTCGATCCGGCCAGCGCCGCCATGATCCGGTATTCGCGGGCCACGTCATGCGCGCCGGGCAGAATCTGGCCCAACGGCGGCCGGCGCAGCACCCAGGCGCGCTGGCCGTCGGTCACGGTGTACGTCAGGTTGGAGCGGCCGCCGCTGATCAGCTCAGCGCTGAGCGGTCCACTTGTCGCTATCCCGACCCGATCGAGATAGCCCTGTAACGCAAGGAGATCCAGTCCGGGCGGCGATGTCATCGCACCCCAGCTAGCCGGACGGACGGGCCAAGCAGGACAGCGCGGCCAAGCGGTCCAGCCATCACAGTCGCTCGATGATCGTGGCGTTGGCCATGCCGCCGCCTTCGCACATGGTCTGCAAGCCGTAGCGCCCACCGGTCGCCTCGAGGTGATTGAGCAGGGTGGCCAGCAATCTCGTTCCTGAGGCGCCGAGTGGATGACCGAGCGCGATGGCGCCGCCGCGCGGGTTGAGCCGGTCTTCGTCCGCGCCGAACTCGCGGGCCCAGGCCAGCGGAACGGACGCGAACGCCTCGTTCACTTCGTAGGCGTCGAGCTCGGCCAGGCCCAGCCCGGATCGGGCCAGGATCCGCTGGGTGGCGGGGATGACGCCGGTGAGCATCAACAGCGGATCGCTGCCCACGACCGAGAACGAGTGGAACCGGGCCCGCGGAGTCAGCCCCAGCTCGCGCGCGATCGCCTCGCTCATGATCAGGGCCGCTGAGGCACCGTCGGTGAGCGGGGACGAATTCCCCGGCGTGATCTGCCAGTCGACGTCCGGGAAGCGGCCGCCGAGTTCGGCCGAGTAGAAGGACGGCTTCAGTCCGGCCAGGCCATCAGCCGTCGTGCCGGGACGCACGGTCTCGTCGACTCGATGGGTCTGTCCCGGGCCGACCTCGATGTCGATGATCTCGCGGTCGAAGTGCCCGCTCGTCGCGGCGACGGCGGCCCGGGCGTGCGAGCGAGCCGCGTAGTCGTCCAGCTCGGAGCGTGACAGCTTCCAGTTCGCGGCGACCAGCTCAGCCGAGACGCCCTGATTGACCAACCCGTCGGGGTAGCGCCGGGCCAGCGGAGCCTGCGGGTCGCCACCCTGCGCGCTGGAGCCCATCGGCACCCGGCTCATGCTTTCGACGCCGCCGGCGATGACGATGTCGTAGGCGCCGGCGCGAACTCCCTGCGCCGCGAACGCCGCGGCCTGCTGGCTGGAACCGCACTGCCGATCAACCGTCGTCGCGGGCACCGACTCTGGCAGGCCGGCCACCAATGCGGCCGTGCGGGCGATGTTCATGGTCTGGTCGCCGGCCTGGCTGACGCAGCCGGCGATCACGTCGTCGATGAGCATCGGGTCCAGTTGATTGCGTACGAGCAGCGCTCTGATGGTGTCGGCCAGCAGGTCGGCCGGGTGCACCCCGGACAGCGCCCCGCCTGGTTTCCCGCGGCCCGACGCGGTCCGGACGACATCGACGATCACGGCCTCGATCATGACGACTCCATTCGATGGTGGGTTATCGCCCGACGAACTTCGGGGCCCGTTTCTCGCGAAAGGCTTGCAGTGCCTCGGTCATGTCCTCCGTACGGGTGGCCAGCACCTGGTTACGGTCCTCGAGGGCCAGGGCCGCGTCAAGGGACGGCGCGTCGACGTTGAGCTGGAGCACCTGCTTGGTCAGCGCGATGCCGACCGGGCTGTTGCCACAGATCAGCTCGGCCGTCGCGAGCGCCCGGGCCAGCAATTCGTCCGGCGCGCTGAGCTCGGTGACCAGCCCGATCGCCAGGGCTTCGGCGGCCGGCACGAACCGGCCGGTCAGCAAGATCTCGTTGGCCCGACCGAACCCGACGATCCGCGGTAGCAGCCAGGACGTGCCACAGTCCCCGCCGGACAGGCCGATCTTGACAAAGGCTGCGTTGAACCTCGCATCCGTCGCGGCGATGCGAATGTCCGCGGCTAGGGCCAAGGACATTCCGGCGCCGGCCGCCGCGCCGTTGACGGCGGCGATGACCGGCTTGCTGAGTCGCCGGAAGCCGGCAATCGAGTGGCTCCAGGATTCCTGCCCGGCCAGCATCTCACTCGCCGACATCCCCGGCAGGGAAGCCGCCTGGTCAAGATCGAGGCCAGCGCAGAACCCGGCGCCGCGGCCCGTGACGATCAGCACCCGCGCGTCCGGATCGGCCTCGACCTCGGATTGCAGCGCGACGAATTCGGCGAACATCTCGAAGGTGATCGCATTGCGGCGTTCAGGCCGGTTCAGGTACGCCACGACCACGCCGGGCTGCGGACGTTCGACTTCGAGGGTTCGGTAGGAAGCCATCATTCGACTCTAAGCCAACGAATCGCGGACCGGACCGACCTGCACATCTGGACCGCCCAGTGAACATCACCAGAACCGCGACGATGATTGCCACGACGGTCGAGTACACCGCTGGACGTTCCCTAGCCTTGGCGATCAGCTGGCATAGCGCGGCGGGACTTGATCCGGCGAGGCGCACACGACATCCGCGTCGGTTCGAGTGGTCAGCGACTCGATCACCCTCGCGCGTGCCCCGATACCGGCCCAATGGGGGTCGACGTCGCTCACGAAGCACCATTGGCGGTCCGCTGGCCACGCAAACGCCGGCGGCGGGCACGGTTCGCCGCCGCCGAACTGCTCTTCCCAATGCTCGATGTCGCCTAGACCGCCAGCGAATAACACGTACTGCCGATGCGGGAGCGCCACCAGGGGGCCACGAATCAGCTCCGGGTCGAGCCAGGACCCGACCCAGCCATCCCATACGCAGCAGTAGATGCATTCCCTGGCGGTGTCGGTGAGCTCGGTCAGTGCCCGCAGCACGATCCGGGCCTGCTCGATGTCGGACGGGTGGTCCTCGGGCATCGCTACGTCGCACTCGAACGATTCCGGCTCGTCCGGGTCTGGCACGTACCGCAACCTGCCGTACGCCTCGAATGAGCCGGCCCGAACGTGACCAGGCGCGACGGATCGGCAGTCGTGCTGGCAAGCCAGTCCGCCGCCGACAGGTCCTCCATGCGGTGCACGGCGATCTCCTTCCGACGCTAGTTCACGACGCAGGCGACGCTGGCCTGATTGTCGCATTCGGCTCACCACGCCCTCCGAAGTTCGATACGCTGCCCGATCGCGATCGAAGCTGAAACGATCATCGCTGAGCGGATCAATCAACGACGGGCAGCCGCCACCAGCCTCATCTCCAGCTGGTCACCTTCGGCGTCGAGGGACACCCGGGCGTTGCCGAGCCACAGATTGTCGATTCCGATGGCACCCCAGCGGGCGGGCAGTTGCGGTGCGACCGAGATCTCGCCGCCCGGGAACCGAGGTTCGAAGCGCAATAGGCTGCGCAGCAGCTGAATCGGCGCGGCGGCCGACCAGGCTTGCGGCGAGCACGATGTCGGATACGGAATGGGTTGCTCGTATTCGGTTCGGTCAAAACCGCAGAAAAGTTCCGGCAGCCGGCCGTCGAAGTGTTCGGCCGCCTCGATCAATGCCGTCGCCACCCGCTGGGCCGCCTCAATGAAGCCGTATCTGACCAGTCCCGCGACGATCAAGGCGTTGTCGTGCGGCCAGACCGATCCGTTGTGATAGCTCTCCGGGTTGTAAGCGCCCATATTCGCTGCGAGCGTGCGAATTCCCCAACCGCTGAACATCTCTTTCGACATCAAGTGTTCGACAACTCGCTCGGCCTTGTCGGGATCGACAATGCCCGACATCAAACAATGTCCCATGTTGGATGCACAAGCTTCGACCGCACGTTTGTCTCCGTCGAGGGCGATCGCGAAATATCCCCGATCGGCCAGCCAGAATCGGTCGTTGAATTCTTGCCGCAAATTCTCGGCCCGCGCCCGCCAGCTGCGCGCTTGGGCGGCATGGCCGGGCGACTCGGCCAGTGACGCCCGCCCCAGGTAGGCCGAATAGACGTAACCCTGCACTTCGCACAGGGCAATCGGCGTCTCGGCGACGCTGCCGTCGAGGTGATTGACGCCGTCCCAGGAATCCTTCCAGCCTTGATTGAGCAGGCCGCGGTCGTTCGCGCGTTCGTATTCGACGAACCCGTCGCCGTCCCGGTCGCCGTGGTCGGTTATCCACGTCAGGGCCCGGTCGGCGTGCGGTAGCAGGGCGTCGATCTCGCGCCTGGGCAGGCCCCATTTCTGCAACTCCGCGAGCAGCACCACGAACAGCGGGGTGGCATCGACGGTTCCGTAGTAGGCGTTCTCGCCGTCCAGCGCCGCGGCTGCGTCCAGGCCGAACCGCAGCTCGTGCAGGATGCGCCCGGGCTGCTCCTCGGTGAGCGCGTTGACTTTCCTCCCCTGGTAATGAGCCAGCGTCTGCAGCGTGCCGAGCGCCAATTGGGGATCTAATGGCAGGGCCATCAATGAGGTCAGCAGCGAATCGCGACCGAACAAGGCCATGAACCACGGGGCTCCGGCCGCGACAAAGATACGCTCGGGATGCTCGGGCTCCATGATCCGCAGCGCGCCGATGTCCGCGACGCTGCGCCGCAGCGCCTGCGTCAGCGCGCTCTGGCCACGGGTACCGAAAACGCTCAGTTGCCACTGTCGTAGCCGCTGCTCGGGCTCGGACTCATTCGTCGATGGATCGAGCACCACCCGAGGCAGCTCGACGCCGTTGAGCTGAACGCTGACCCCGAGGCTGACCCTCCACTCCGAATGTGGGGCCACTGTTCCACGAAACAATGCCTGACCATTGGAGCCATTAGAGCCATCGGAGCCAACGGAGAGCTGGCCCCCGGTCGATTCGATGACCACGGCGCGTTGCAATCCGCGCCAATGGGTTTCTATCGTGCAGCGACTCGGTGGCGTCTGAAACACCCGGGTCGCGCGAGGCGGGATAGCCCCGTTCTTGACTTCGAACAGGTCGGCGAAATCGGCCGCGAAGGCCATCGTCAACGTGCATCCGGCCGGCTCGGCCCCGTAGTTGCGCACGGTTATCCGCTCAACCAAGCCGGCACCGATCCAGCGCTGTCGCTCGATGACGAGCTCGCCCGACCCGCTCGGTGCGGGCGCCGTGGCGAGGAACAGACCGCGGGACGGCGTCGCCACGAGACCGGCAAGGCTGCGCGGCCGCTCGTCGTTGACGTAGAGCTCCCACCGTGACAGCACCCGGGTGTCTCGGACGAACAAACCCAGCAAGCCTCGCGGGTGACGTCGCCGCCCGGCGTGCACAGGCAGAACGAAGCACCCTCGAGCAACATCACCGCCTCGGGGTGAATCTCGCTGATCGGGTCCTGCGGGTCCCAGGCGCTCTCGGTCACCTCGCCGCTCGCAAACCAGCCAACTCCCGACCCCTCCTCGGACGAAGCGACGAAGTTCTGCTCACGAGTATCTATTCGCCGGCCGACAATCGCTATCCACCGTGCGAGGCTCGGCCCTGGCTCGGTCTGGCTTCGGCCTGGCTCGGCCTGGTTAGGCTCACGGCTATGGACCCTCGACCCGCTATGCCGAATGTGGTGCTGCCGTCCGGTGAGGCGATTCCGGCCCTGGGCCAGGGCAGCTGGCACATGGCTGAGGCCCGGTCCCGCCGCGAGGAGGAAATCAGCGCGCTGCGGGCGGGCATCGAGCTGGGCATGACGCTGATCGATACCGCGGAGATGTACGCCGACGGGGCGGCCGAGGAGCTGGTCGGGACGGCAATCGAGGGCCGTCGGGACGAGGTCTTTCTGGTCAGCAAGGTGCTTCCGTCGAACGCCTCCGCGGCCGGAACCGTCGAAGCCTGCCAGCGCAGCCTGCGCCGGCTGGGTACCGACCACCTCGACTTGTATCTGCTGCATTGGCGGGGCCGCGTGCCGCTGGCCGAGACGGTGGCCGGGTTCGACGCCCTCAAGCGTGCGGGCACCATTCGACACTGGGGGGTCAGTAATTTCGACGTCAGCGACCTGGCGGAACTGATCGGGCTACCCGGCGGCGACGACGTTCAGGTCAACCAGGTGCTTTACAACCTTTCCCGCCGCGGTCCTGAGTACGACCTGTTGCCTTGGTCCCAGGATCGCGGAATCGTCACCATGGCGTACTCGCCGGTGGAACAAGGTCGGTTGTTGAAGCATCCGGTGATCAACCGCGTCGCGGCCCGGCATGCCGCGACGCCAGCCCAGGTCGCTCTTTCGTGGGTGCTCGGCCAACCTGGCCAACCTGGCCAACCTGGCCAACCAGGCCAACCGCGGATGAACGCCGTGCCGAAGGCCGGCACGCCGGCTCACGTCCTCGAAGATCGCGGGGCCGTTACACTGGAGCTGACCGGGACGGACCTTCGCGAACTGGACGCCGCCTTTCCGCCGCCGGTACGCAAGGAACCCCTGTCGATGTTGTGAACGCTGGACGGCTAATCGCGATCGCCTCAGGGCGTCACGGTGACAGGACGACCTGCCCGGCATAAGTGAGTCCGGCTCCGAAACCTATCAGCAGCATCGGCAGGCCGGCCGCGATCGAGTGGGTGGCCAGCAGCTTCGACAGCCCCATCGGTATCGAGGCCGCGGAGGTGTTCCCGGACGTGACGATGTCCTCGACCACCAAGGCGTTGGCGGCGCCCAGTCGGGCCGCGATGGATCTTATGATGCGCAGATTCGCTTGATGGGGTGCGAAAACGACCAGCTCGTCCGGCTTCACGCCCGCCCGGCGACAAACTTCGAGCGCGACATCACCCATGCTCGAGGTGGCCCACCGATAGACCGTCTGGCCGTCCTGGGCGATCATCGACGTCTCCGGGTCGATTCGGATTGCCTGGGCGTTGAACCCGTCCGAACCACAGACCAGCGGCCCGACACCGGGCACCTCACTTCGGCTGAGCACCGCGGCCCCGGCGCCATCAGCAAAGATCATCGCCGTCGAGCGGTCGCGCCAGTCCATCCAGTCGCTGAATTTCTCGGCCCCGACGACCAGCACGTTGCGCGCCTGCCCGCACAGGATCGCATCCGATGCCGCACTGGTCGCGTAGGTGAAGCCGGCGCAGGCGGCGTTGACGTCGTACGAGCCGGGTGAGCCGATACCCAGTCGATCCGCCAGCTGCGCCGAAGCGATCGGCACCGGATTCTTGGCCGTGCAGGTCGCCAGGATGACCAGGTCGATTTCGGCCAGCGGCACCTCAGACTTTGCGATCGCGTCCCGTGCGGCCTGTTCAGCCATGTCGACCAGAGACTCGTCAGCGCGAGCGACCCGACGCTCGGTGATCCCGGTGCGGGTACGGATCCACTCGTCGTCACTGTCGAATCCGGCGGCGATCAGATCATCGTTGGTAAGCGTCGTCGAGGGTTGGTAGTGCCCCCACGCAACGACACGGCTACCTCGTGATTTAAGGCGTCCGTTTAGTGCCACGCGTGCAACACACCCTCTCCAGCTCGGCCCGGAAAAACAGTTGAGGGCCAGCCTACTAGGACGTCCGAGTACCTCGCGGGCATTCGGGCGCCGGTGTTGCTCGGCCGCGCGTCAGGCCATGTCGATGGCGATCTTGAGCTGACCCTGCTTCGGCGATATCGCGGCGTCGAAGGCCGCCTGAACGTCGCTCACCGGGAAGACATCGGTCACGTAGGTGTCGATCAAATCCGGATTCTCGCTCAGATAGCCCACCGCGTCGGACAGCACCCGACGGCGTTCGATCGTGAATCCGGACCGCAGCGTCAGATTCTTACGCAGCAGCGTCATCATCTCGACCGGGTAGGTCACATCGTCAGGAATCCCGAAATAGAAGATCTGGCCACCGAACGCGGCGGCGTCCATGCAGCTACGCAACGTCGAGATCTGATGCCCCACCGCTTCGACAATCACGTTCGGCCGGCTTGCCTCGGTGACCAGCTCCGCCGCCCATCGATCGGCGGCCGCGGTCACCGTTTCGTCCACCAGAAATGCTTTTGCCGCACCGCTCCGGTCGATTCGGTCGACGCCGATGACGTGCGCGGCGCCACGTTGCTTGAGTACGTGACTGAACAGCAGTCCGATCGGACCTTGACCGATCACCGCGACCGTGGCGCCGTCGATATTGCCGAGCTGCTCGGCCGCGTACAGGACGCAGGCCAGCGGTTGGATCATGACCGCGGTAGTAGCGGGAAGGCTTGCGTCGTAGGCGAAAAGCCCGTCTCCGTCGCTCACCACGAATTCGGCGATGCCGTCGAACCCAGAGGCCCAGCCGACCACCGCGGATCCGACCTCGTGGGCTGGATGCCGGCTCGCCAGAACCTCACCGGCGACCTCATGCATCGGAAAGCCCGGTACATTGGCGGCCCAGCCACCGCGATCCTTGGGATGCGGGAAGCGAGCGCCCCGAAAGTTCGGCAGGTCACTGCCGCAAACGCCACCGGCCCGCGCCGCGAGCAGTACCTCACCGTCACGCAGCTCAGCGGCCTCCGGTGTCGGCACCTGAAAGCGCTGGAACTGGAATGGCGCGGTCAAAGCGTATGCCCACATGGTGTTCTCCCTGGGAATGCTCATCGAGATGCCGCTCGTTCGCCGACGCGTCCGATGTGTTCGATCTCGGTCATGGCCTCGGCCCAGGTCACCGGGTTCGACAGCAACCGCCGGTACCGGGTGATGATCTTGACGTGATTCATACCGAAGGCTGCAGTCAGGTAATCTCCGCGGCGGTACAGCGCCACGAAGCGTGCTTCAGCGGTTGAGCCGTGGGCGATCATGACCTCGTCGAAGTCAAAGGTCGATCCGACCACCTGCAGCTTGTTGTCGTACTGATCCGACCAGACCCAGGGCACCGTGACAAAATCCTCGATCGCTGAGCGGCCGTGCTCGGCCAGCAGCCGCTGCGCGGCGTGGCGGCCCTGTCGGATCGCGTTGTCCCAGTGTTCAACTCGCCGAAACTCGCCGAACCGATGGTTGGGCCAGCGGGCGACGTCGCCGGCCGCGACGATGCGTGGGGCGGCGAGCAGCGTGCTGTCGCATTCGAGGCCGCCGTCCAGCTCCAGTCCACTCCCGGCCAGCCAGCCGGTGGCCGGTATGACGCCCAGGCCCAGGACGACGAGGTCGGTGCTCAGCGTCGTCCCGTCCGCGATCTCGATGGACTCGACCCGGCTGGTTCCGTGCAAGGCCGACACGGCGGCACCGGCTCGCACCTCGACTCCATGGGCTCGGTGGGTGGCCATGATCGCCTCGCCGACCTCGTGGCCGAGTACCTGCCCGAACGGGGCTTCCTGGGCTTCCAGCACGGTTACCCGAGTGCCGCGCTCGATACAGGCCGCGGCGACTTCAGCCCCGATGAAACCGCCGCCGGCGACGACCACGTGAACCGGATCGGTCTGCAGCTGCGTCCGCAAGGCGGCAGCGTCGTCGAGGGTGCGCAGCACGTGGACACCGTCGAGATCGGCACCAGGAATTGTCCGCGGCCTAGCCCCGGTGGCAATGACGATGCCGCCAGCGAAATCACGGGTGCGACCGTCGGCCAGCCGGACGGTGAGGCTGTGACTGTCCAGCCCGGTCACCGCCACGCCGGTTTGCCAGTCGACCCGCGGGTCGAACACCGCGGCCAGCGCGCATCGATCGGCATCCCACGCCCCACGCAGGAATTCTTTCGACAACGGTGGCCGGTCATAGGGACGATGCCGCTCGGCACCGAACACGGTCACCGGACCGACATCGTCGGATTCGAGCAGGGTCTGCAGGGCCGTCTGCCCGGCCAAGGACGCACCGATGATCGCGATTGCCGGCAACGTCGATCCGTTCAAGAAGAAATCCCCGCGAACAGCGAGGCCGGCGTCGTCACGAGCATCGCCTCGATGTCGGCGTCACTGACCCCGCGCTCGCGCAGCGCCGGAAGAATCACGTCCGAGATGTGCTTGTCGGCGGCACCGAGACGTTACCCAAGGTGGTGGCGCACGGTCTGCTCGAATTGTCCCGGCATCCGGACCAGCTCGCCGAGGTGCGTTCGGATCTGTCCGCCAACTGCGCGCGCTGGAGGAAATGAACCGCTTCTGCGGGCCGGCCCAGTGGTTCGGCCGTACGGCGCGGGCAGAGACCACGGTCGGCGGCCAGATCGTCCGGCCCGGTCAACGCGTCGTGTACCTCACCCAGTCGGCCAACCGCGACCCCCGAGAATTCGACAATCCCGATAGCTTCCAGTGGAATCGCTCGATTCCCCGGACACTGGCCTTCGGTCTCGGCCAGTACTTCTGTATCGGGGTTCACGTTGCCCGCCTCGAGGAACGCATCATCCTCGATGAGTTCCTCACCCGGGTTAGCGATTACGAGATCGACGTGGACGCCGCGATCCGGCGTCCGTCCAGCTTTCAGTTGGGCTTCGTGGAGCTGCCGGTGATAGTGAGGGCGACGGCGTAGGCGCGAGGACCGCGGCGTCCCTAGCGCTCGACCCGGACGGCAATGACGTGCGTTGTACTGCCGACCAGGACGCCGAGGTTCCAGAGCGGACGGCTGAGCATTGCCCGGTCGATGTTGACGCCCAACGTCCACCGGCTCTGACCGGCCCGAAGGAAACCGACATCCAGCCCCCGCGGACGTTGCGGCGCCGGCGACGCGTCGATGTAGTACGGCCGGGTACTGGTGGCGGCCCGCAGGCTGTAGCTGCGCCCGGCGCGCACCGTGTAGACACCATTGCGTGATGACGCGCCTTCCAGCACGTAATTCGCCTGATATGCCGACGTCTTGACGGTGACCGCGCGTCCGGCCCGATCGGTAACCGTTGCGAGGTAGTCGACCCGGCTGGCGTGGATCCGGCGCGTGATCTTGCACGTGGCCACGCCAGAGAGCGTGTCACTGCCCGCGCAGGCGCCGAGCGGGACCCGCAGGAAGTACGTACGACCGGCGGTGACGCCAGCAATGCGCACCTTTGGCATCCCCCGGTCGATGTTCACGCCTTTGACGACCGCGGTGGCAATACCGCCATCGACAGCCATGACGGTGCGGCTCAGGGATTGCGCGGCGCCCGACCGATTGAAAGTCACCGGCTTGGGGCACGCGGTGGTGAGCGCGGACCCATCAGTCTTACAAGTAAAGGTCGCGGTCACCGGTCCGGCGTACCAGCCGTAGCGCGACTTAGCGCGCGTGCTGTGCAACGTCGCTGTGATGGACGGGTTGTGCCGGGCCGCCGAGACCGACGAGGTTAGGAATCCGGTCGTACCAGTGAACACAGCGGCCACATTGTGCGACTGGCTTTGTGGCACGCGGTACGCGAGGGTCGCGGTACCGCCGGATACGACCGCGGTCCCGACCGGCTTGCCGTCGACGTAGAAGGCGACGGTGCCGGTCGGCAGCAGGCCGGGTACCACTCGCGAGACCGTCAGGCTCAGGCTGGCCGCTCGCACGGTCAGGCTCGTCGTGATGCGCGCCGGCTGGATCGACACGGTGCGGGCACCGGCCAACACAGTGGCATATCGAGTGGCGTCGGCGGGCGTGAAACGGACGTCGAGCTGATGAGAGCCGACCGTCAGGCCGTGCCCCTGAGCATCGACCAGAGCTAGCGTCGCGCTCACCTCACCGGTGGTGAGCGGCATGGGTGATCCAAAATCGAGTCCGTCGACGATGAACTGCGCCTGACCACCGACCGGCTGCAGAAGCCGAACGGAAGCGGTGAGCGGCTGACCGAACTCCAGTGTCGTCGCCGAGGTCTGCAACGTGGCCACGGGCACGATGGCGGCGACCGAGATCTGTTGCTGGGCCGGCAGCGCCGCGGAGTAGTCGTTGTTGCCGCCTTGGTCGGCATCGATCACGCAGGTGCCCAGGTGATCGAACGTCACGTTCGACCCGCTCAGGGAGCACGCCGACATCGTGGTGGCGGCGTCGAGGGACAACACGACCGGGTTGCCGGAGGACCCACCGATCGCGACTGCGTTGTAGGTCTGTCCAACAGTGGCTGAGGTCGGGGCCGTCGTCGTATAAGTGATCGTCTGGCTTGCCTTGTCAACCGCCAGGTTCAGCGCCTGGCCGTTCGTAACCGGCCGCTGCTGCGAGTCGGTCGCCAGCACGGTGAACGCGGTGCCACCGGCCGACGACGGCGTGCCCTGCAAGAGGCCTCCGGCGCTCAGAGTCAAGCCGGCTGGAAGCACGCCGGACGTGAGAGTCCAGGTGTAAGGACCCACGCCGCCGGTGGCAGACATGACTGCAGAATAAGGCGAATCCACCGCCGCGATCGACAACGACGTGGTGGTGACTTGCACCGGGCCAGGCACCAGGTAGGAGGTCGTCTGGGAGCTGCCGGGGCCGTAAAGGTTGTCGCCGGAATAGCTTGCTTGGATGCTGTCGCTGCCCACCGGAAGCGCCGTTGTGGTGCAGGCAACGACGCCATTCGTGATCGTCTGAGGGGCGCAGTCGGACACGGCGTGGCCGTCGACGGTAAACGTGACCGTCCCGGTCGGAGCGACCGCGGCACCGGACACGGTCGCGGTCATCGTGTCGGCGTCACCAGCGTTGCCACCTGGCTGCGCGGTGATTGACACGGCCACCGTGGGAACGAGCGCGGGCCAGCTGAGAACGATTGATCCGTCACCCTGATGAGCGCCTGTCTGCGAGATCGCGTCGGTAACCGTCGGGGACACGAACCCGCTGCCGCCGGCACCGCTCTGCGCGTAACCACCACCGCCGCCACCGTAATAGCCACCACCACCCCCACCACCGACGTAATACTGGTCCGCGGCACTGCCGCCGGCACCACCAACGCCAGGCAGAAAGGCGCCGGCCGGACCGGTGCCATTGGCTCCATTACCGTGTGGTCCGAGCCCGCCCGCGCCCGGCGCGTTGCTTTGTCCGCCGGTCGCCGGGGTTTCGCCGGAGTAACAACCGCCGGTGCCGCCACCGCCGGGCGACTGCGCCCCACTGCCGGCACCACCCAATTGCTGAAAGCTGCGCCCGCATGGTCCACCGTCAGTGGCGGCGCCACCGCCACCGCCAGCCGCGACGAGCACGGACCCGCTCGAGGCGAAGACGAACGACCCGCCGCCACCTGACCCGAGGTACTGCATAGGGCCACTGGCTCCGCCGCCGCCATAGACGGAGACGCCATTCACGTTGCCGGCCTGACCAACGACCAAAGTCAGGTTCTGCCCAGCAACTACGGGCAACGTGCCCGTCACGGAACCACCGCCACCGCCAGGCAAGTGGAAGCGAGACGTGCCACCGGCCGCGCCCAGAACGTTGAAGGACAGTGCGGTCACCCCGTCGGGGACGGTGAAGCCTTGTGCGGCACCGCTGTAGCCGAACGAGACGGTGCAGGTAACCGGCCCGCACATCGGAGCCGGTGGTGTCGGCGAGGCACTGGCTGGTGCGGCGACAGCGACGATCGTGGCCGCCGACAGGGCGATTGCCGCGGCAAGAGCCCCGGCCGTCCGTCGACGGTCGGAAGAAGGTGGGCGCATGCGGAACCCTTCAGGTTCGGAGCACCCTCCACTCGAACAAAGCTGTCTGAGCTGCCAGGGATCAACTTTCCTCATCGGCAGGCGGGTAGCGCGCATTAGCGATCCGAGTGCTACGAACGTCCTACCGTCACGGTGTTATGACATCGTGACGGTAGGACTTTCCCGGTGGTCGATCGATCAATTCAGGGTGATCAGGACCTTGACCGATTCGCCTTTGTCGAGCTGGACGGAGAATGCCTCATTGATCCGGGCCAGCGGTTCGCGCTGCGTGACCGTGGCCAGCACGTCGACCTTTCGATCGGCCAGCAACTGAAAGGCCTCTTCCCAATCGGCCTTGGCGTAGGCATAGCTGCCGATCAACGACACTTCCTTGCGCACCAAGGGATTGGCGTCGAAGCTGACCGGTTGCTCGAACAGGGCGACCATGACCACAGTGCCCGCCGTCATCACGATGTCGGTGATGGCTTGACCAAGCACCGGTATCGCACCACTGCATTCGAATACCACCCGGGCTCGGCTGAATTCGTACATACGGTGCTTGGAGGTACCGAACCGAGCCTTGATCTCGCTGACGACGTCGACATCCTTGGCGTTCAGGGTGACGTCGGCGCCGAGCTTCTTAGCCATCTCCAGCCGGCGCGGTGACAGGTCGACGCCGATGACCTGCTCCATGCCGTGTGCCTTGAGCACCTGCACGACCGACAGCCCGATTGATCCGAGGCCGAGCACGACAACCGGATCGCTCGGCTCCAACTGGACCCGGTTGACCGCCCGCACGGCAACCGACAACGGTTCCAGGAACGCCGCTTCTTCCAGACTGAGGCCGTCCGGAACCGGGAACGAGATGATGTCCTCGGGCAGTGACACGAGTTCGGCGTAGCCGCCGGTCGCCGCGCCGCGTGGGTTCTCGCACAGGTTCTGCCGTCCCGCCAGGCAGTTGACGCAGGCGTTGCAGGTGACCAGCGGGATCAGCGCCAGCCGGTCACCCACCGCATGCTTGGTGACGGACGGACCGATCTCGATGACCTCGCCGGAGTATTCGTGTCCCAGGATGTCACCGGCGGTGGCCCAACCGTCGCCATAGACGTGCAGGTCCGAACCGCAGATCCCGCAGGCGGCCACCCGCAACAGAATGTCGTTCGTGCCGATGACCGGGTCAGGCACATCCTCGTACGAGATCAGGCGTTTCTCTTTATAGACACCGGCTTTCATGTCCTTCCTCTCAGAACGCCAGTACTTCGCGCACAGTGGTGGTCAGACTTCCCAGCCCCGGCAGCACGCGCAGGGCGGCGTCGCCGGCCGGGATGGCCACGTCCCGAGCGGCACAACGCTTGACCGGCGCCTGCAGCGAACCGTGCGCCTTTTCGGCCACCACAGCGGCGATTTCTGCCCCGAAGCCGCCGGTTCGATGGGCCTCGTGGGTGATCACCAGGCGGCCGGTCTTACGCACCGAAACCAGAATCGTCTCCTCATCCAGCGGCACCAGGGTGCGCGGGTCGACCACTTCGACGGAGATGCCCTCCAGCGCCAGGTTGTCGGCCAGCTGCAAGGCGACCTGAACCATGGCGCCCATGGCCACGACCGTGATATCGCTGCCTTCGCGGGCCACCGCGGCCTGGCCGATCTCAACCACGTGATCGCCGTCCGGCACGTCGCCGATCGAGGTGCGGTACATGCCCTTCTGTTCCATGTACACCACCGGGTCGTCGCTGCGCACGGCCGCTTTGAGCAGTCCGAGCGCGTCGGCCGGGTTCGACGGCATGACCACCACCAGACCGGGCGAGTGACAGAACCACGCCTCGTGACTCTGCGAGTGAGCCGGGCCGGCGCCGCCCATGTAGCCCTGGCCGGTGAGGTTCGCGCCGAACGGCAACCGGAGCACCGCCGGCACCCGGTTCGCTCCGCCGGTTACCGCGTATTCCTTCGACATCACGGTCATGACCTGGTCCAGCGCCACGGTCACGAAGTCCGCCATCTGGATCTCGATGATCGGACGGAAGCCCTCGATGGCCAGACCGATACCGCTGCCGATGTAGCCGGTTTCGGAGATCGGGAACTCGAGCACCCGTTCGGAGCCGAACTTGTCGAAGATTCCCGTGGTGGCACCGAAAAGTCCGCCGAGCGGGCCGACGTCGATACCCATCAATAGCACCGACTCGTCGCGCTGCATTTCTTGAATGTGGGCTTCGCGAATAGCTTCGATGTAGGACATCTTCGTGCTCATCGGCTGGCTCCCTGCAGCGCTGCGGGTACGTCGGAGGCGTGGGCCATTCGCCACACCTGCGCTTCGGGCAGCAACCCGTCGTCGGTCGGCGGTTTCAGATTGGCCTTACGCTGGCGGGCTTCGTCCACCGCAGCGTCCACGATCTCGGTGAATTCCTTGATCAAGCTGGCGTCCGATTCCGCGTCCCACGTGCCGCTGTTGATCAGCGTGTTGCGCAGGTTGGCGACGGCGTCCACCAGTCGCGCGTCCGACACTTCTTGCTCGGAGCGGACGTCCGGGATGACCGAAGCGTGCTCACCCGGCCGGGTCAGCTTCATCTCGATGATCTGCGGGCCACCCCCGGATCGGGTTCGGGCGACCGCCGCGGTCATCGCCGCATAGGTGGCCATGGCATCGCCGCCGTCCACGGTGACAGCCGGGATACCGTATCCGGCGCCGCGGTCGGCTAGCGTCTTGGCGGCTGTGCTGTCGCTGCCCCGGGTGCTGAGGGCGATGCCGTTGTTCTCGACCACGAAGATCAACGGCAGTCGCTTCACCCCGGCGATGTTCATGCATTCGTGGATGGCGCCTTCATTGCTGGCGCCGTCGCCGAATACCGAGATGACGACGTTCGGCTTACGACGAAGCTGGTACGACAGGGCCACGCCGACTGCGGTGGGCACCTGGCCGCCGAGAATGCCGGTGCTGCGCAGAATTCGGGCGCCTCCGGGGTGCTGGGCGCGAATGCCCGGCAGCAGCCCGAAACCTTGCAGGATCAATTCCCGCAGGGTCAGCCCGCCGCGGGCATGCATGACTGCGGCGCCGGAGCGGTAGCTCGTCTGCACACAATCATCGAAATCGACCGACGAACCCACCGCGATGCCGACGGATTCGTGATTCAGGCCGGAGTGGTGACCGGGCAGTTCACCCGCTTTGGACAGCTCGGTGATGCGTTGCTCGGACAGCCGACTGGCCAGTACCAGTCGGTAGATCTCCAGCGGTGACAGTGCCTTCGTCATGACAATCCTCTTCGGCTCGCGGCGGGGACGGCGACGATACCGACCGACCAGTAGGTCGGATGCTGCCCCCGGCGGGCACCTGGTGTCAACCCGTCCGGGGGCACCCGCAAGCGTCATCCGCTGGCTGCGCCGACGGCACCTGACGCCAGGTTCGGCGGTGGCAGCAACTCGATGCGGTACTGCGCCGCCAGGGGTTGGGCCTTTGCGATGAACGCGGCCTGGCTCGCTTCATCGAGTGGCGCCGCTCCCTCATCGGACAACACCCTCACCGGACAATCTTGTGATGCAGGTAGACCACGCCGTTGGCGAACCGACGCTCGTCGACCAGTTCGAGCTTGAGCGAAAGGTCGGACGGCAGGAAGCGCTTGCCACTGCCAACGATGATCGGCGACAGGAACTGATGCAGTTCGTCCACGAGGCCAAACGCAAGGGCCTGGCCGGCGAGTTCGGCGCCGCCGATGCTGAGATCAGCGTCCAAGGTGCGCTTCAGCTCGCGGACGCGCTCCGGCGTGAAGTCCGCTTCGATGCGCGTCTTGCTCGACGCGGTGGCAGTCAGCGTCTTTGAGAACACGATCTTGTCGGCCGCGCGCCAGATCTGGGCAAAGTCGCGTGTCGCTGGGGACTCGTCGGCGAGCTCGAGATCTTCCCACGCCGTCATGACCTCATACAGCCGGCGGCCATACAGCTGGGTGCCGACCGGCCGCTCGAGGTCGTTGACGAACGCGTGGACCTCCTCGCTCGGAATCGACCAATCGAATTTGCCGTGCGCGTCCTCGATATATCCATCAAGCGATGTAATCGACAGATAGCTCAGCATTGCCATCACGACCTCCTGACATCTGGCTGATCGGCGAATTGCGCAACATCTGGCTTGGTGATGCCAGATGTTGCACGATCGGGCGCGCCGCGGCCATCTCATCGAACCGCGGACCGAATCAACCGGTGGCGTCGCGGCCTTGGAGCACGGCGGTGATCGCTGCGATGCAAATTACCGCGTAGCCGACCAATGTGAGTCCTGCCGTCAGGCTCGACACCGAATCCGGACGGTCGGGCTGCAAGACGGACCGCAGCAGTAATCCCGGGAAGGTGTGCTCGGCCCAGGAGCGGCCGTCCCCGAGGACGTTCTCGATCGGACCGAACCAGAGCACGCCAATCCCCAGGGTCACCGGGGTGGAGCGAAATAGGACGGCCAGCGTGGTACCGATCAAGGCATATCCGGCGACAAAGGCGAGCAGCCGGAGGTAATCCGTGCCGGCCTGTTCAATCGCGTCCACGCCCCACCAGCCGGTGGTGTCAACGGGCTGGCCGGGTGCGACCAGGACGGCGGTAATCCAGCCGATCACCAGCGCGCCCAGCATGAGCGTCGCGGCGATCGTGATCCGAGCACCCAGCTTGCCGGCGATGAGCGTGAGCCGGCGCGGCTGCCGCGTGAAGGCTGCGCGCAGCGTTCCGCGAGTGAACTCATTGGTCATGACGCTCGCGAACGCCGCGAGCACCAGGATCGAGGCGAATGCGACGGAGAATACGACCGCGGCGGTAGCACCGCCGGGCCCGGAGATGGCCTGCAGCGACAGGCCGTCGCTGTTCGGGCCGAGCGCGGGCTTCGCCGTCGCGACGACGAGGGCCGTCGCGGCGACGGTGAACGCGGCCGTCACTGCGCTGAGAATGAGCCACAGGCGGCGGCGGTTGAGCAGCAGCCATTCGGCCCGGAATGAGTTGATCATCGGACTCCGCCAACCATTTCCAGATAGCGGGCCTCGAGGTCGGCCCGTTCGTGGTGCAGCTCAGCCAGGACGATGCCGGCGACGTGCGCGCGGCGATTGATCTCGGCGGCCAGTTGACTCGGGTCGGCGTCATTGGGCAATGAGACGTAGAGGGTCCCATCCGACAGCTGGACGGGCAGCCCGGTAGAGCCTGCGATCACCCGCAGGTCATCGAGGCGGCTGCCATCGGTGCGCAGTACGAGAGTGTCGCTGCGGGCACCGAGCAGATCGGGTGAGCCGAGGTGCACCAGGCCACCATGATCGATCACGATCAGCCAATTACATACCTGCTCGAGTTCGCTGAGCAGGTGCGATGACACGATTGCCGTGCAGCCGCGCTCGGCGATGTCGCGGATGATAGTGCGCACCTCCTGCATGCCGACCGGATCGAGGCCGTTGGTCGGCTCGTCGAGGATCACCAGATCGGGCCGGCCCAGCAGGGCGGCAGCGATGCCGAGGCGCTGCTTCATGCCAAGGGAGTAACTGCCGACCCGGTCCCTTCCCCGGCCGCCGAGTCCGACCAGCTCGAGCAGCTCCGGGATGTCGCGTCCGTCCTGCCCGGAAAGGATCGCCAGCGAGCGCAGATTGTCGGCGGCCGAGACACCGGGGTGAAACGCCGGCGTCTCGATCAGGGCACCGACGCGGCCGAGGTACTCGCCGCGTCGGTTGATCGGTGCCCCGAGGACCGTGGCGGTACCGCTGGTCGGTCGAACCAACCCGAGCAGTATCGCCATAATCGTCGTCTTGCCGGCGCCGTTCGGGCCGATGAGCCCGGCGACCGCGCCGGCCGGCACGCTGAATGAGACGTTGTCGACGACGGTGCGCGCGCCGTAGCGCTTGGTCAATGCGCTGACCGCGACCGCGTCCGTGCTGATGGTGGTGGTTGTCATACCGTCGAGTGTTGTGAGGTGACGAGCTCACCACGTCCGCTCAGCGTTGAGATCCCGGCTCAACATCGGATGAACCCGGGTGGCCGAACCTGACCCTGGCCAACCCGTACCGGTAGGCGAAAACGACCAGCTGGGCCCGGTCACGCGCGGCCAGCTTGGTCATCGCGCGGCTGACATGAGTACGCACGGTCGCGTTGCAGACGAACCAGCGTTCAGCGATCTCATCGTTGGACAACCCGTCCGCGACCAGGGTGACGACTTCACGCTCGCGGTCGGTCAGTGACTGCGTCTCGCGCGGAGGCGGCCCCGGCAACGAAGCCGTCGCGGGCTCGCTGAACGTCGAGATCAGCCGGCGCGTGACACTGGGCGACAGGAGCGCCTCGCCCGCGGCGACCACCCGGACCGCCCGGATCAGCTCGGCCGGCTCGGTGTGCTTGACCAGAAAACCGGACGCGCCGGCGCGCAACGCCTCGTAGACATACTCGTCCAGCTCGAACGTCGTGAGCACGAGCACCCGCGTCGAAGCGAGGTCGTCGCGGGCCGCGATCTCGCGGGCCGCGGTCAGCCCGTCCATGCCCGGCATGCGGATGTCCATGAGCACGACATTCGGGTGCAGCTCGCCCACGAGCCGGAGCGCCTCCGCCCCGTCGATCGCCTCGCCGACTACCTCGATGTCATCCTCGGCGTCGAGCAGGGCGCGAAATCCTGAACGGACGAGCAGCTGGTCATCGGCCAGGACAACCCGGATCAGCCCCATTTCGCCTCGACCCGGAAACCGCGCGGACTGATTCGTTCGACCTGCAACCGGCCGCCCGTGCTCTCGACGCGTTCGCGCATGCCGACCAGCCCGAGACCGCCGCCCGGTGCGGTGCTGATTGCCGGTACCCGCGCCCGCCCGCCGTCGTCGACAACCGTGACGCTGATGGCATGGTCGCTGCCGACCGAGACCCGGATCATGGCGGTCGCACCCTCGCCCGCATGGCGACGCGTGTTGCTCAACGCCTCCTGCACGACCCGGTACGCCGCGGCGCTGCGGGCCGGCAGCACGTGGACGGTGTCACCGGTGATCGTGCAGTCGACCGGTAGCCCGTCGGCGCCGGCCCGATCAACCAGCTCGGCCACCCGGTCAAGGCCCGCCACCGGCGCCCGCGGAGCAGCATCGACACCGTTGCCGTCGCGCAGCACCGACACTATGGCGCCGAGTTCGTCCAGTACCTCGCTGCTGGCCGTGCGGATCGCCTCGAGGGCCACGCGCACCTGTTCGGGCTTGCGGTCGAGCAGGTGCCCGGCCACGCCGGCCTGGACGTTGATAGTCGCCATCGCGTGGGCAACGCTGTCATGCAGATCCTGGGCGATTCGCAACCGCTCGTCCGTGGCGGCCTGGTGGCGCGTGAACTCGCGGCGCTCGACCTGAGCCGCGGCGATCTGCCCGGCGAGGACAGCGGCCAGCACCCAACCGGTCGACACGGCATCGACCGTGTCCATCGAACCGCGCGCGATGACGCCGCCGACGATCACGACGGCCGCCATCAGAACGGCGCCGGCGAAGGCGATCGGTCGCCGAGCCCGGTAACCCAGCAGGACCAGAGCCACCGGCGCCGACAGCAGGGCCGGTCCGCCGGGATAGTTCAACGCCTGGTACGCGAAGACCTCGGCCGCGACGATCCCGACCATCGCCAGCGGCAGGCGCCGCCAGCCGAGGAGCGCGACCGCGCCGGCCAGCCCGCAGATCCAGGCCCAGGCATCGATGGGGCGGCCATGGCCTGCATCCGGGTGGATATGGGAGGTTCCCGCGACGACGAGGCCGGCCACGACAAGGGCAAGCAGCAGGTCACGACGGCGAACGTTCATTGCCTGCCATCGTAGGTATGGCCAGTGCTCAACCGCATCAGCTCAGCGTTGAGATCGGACAGGACAGCTCAACGCCGACACGACGTCGCCAGAAAATCCGGACGTCCGGGGGGCGGCGCGCCCGCGCATTGCGTACCGGCTCGACGACGTCGGTTGAAGACCCTTCGTTTTCTGGTTCGGTGTCCATCGATGCTGGTGCGCTGCCGTCAGGGCACCGCTCCTATGGTCTCGTCAGCCCGGCCATTCCTCGATAGCGTCCTGAGCAGTGGGGACTCTCAAGCTCGCTCAAGTCGCTAGCGCGCAGACGCTGCAATTCGTGGGTGCGTCGCGAAACAGGTCGACTCCAGCCGGGGGTGACAAGTTACACGGCGGCTTTTTCCCTCGGCGCTGCCGGTCGCGAATCTGAGGCGACGCCATCGATTGTGATGTCGTACGCAGAACCATTCCTGGCCACTTTCAGCTCAACCGAGCTTACTGTGGGAAGGGAACCAAAATGAGGGTCGGATTTAGTTTGCTGCTGGTCTCCGTCGGCGCCACTTTAATTCGCCGTCACTGAAAGTCTCAAACCGATCGACCTCAGCACGGAGTTCGCTCGTCCGTCGTCGCGCGAGCATTGTGTGGCGACTCGCGTTTATGTGTCCCTGCAAATCCAAGCGAAGGGAACTAGGCTCACCTCATGGCCATCACTCGCTGGCTCGTCACCGGAGGCGCTGGCTACATTGGCGCTCATGTCGTTCGGGCGCTGCTCGATTCCGGCCGCGACGCGATTGTGCTCGACGACCTTTCGACCGGTCTGACTTCGCGCCTTCCTGTGGGCGTCGAACTTTTGAAGGGTTCGGTCACCGATGCCTCGTTCGTCGTCGAGGCAGTGGAGCAGACGGGCTGTGCAGGCATCATTCATCTGGCTGCCAAGAAGTCACCAACCGAATCCATGGTCGATCCCTTGTTGTACGCGGACGAGAATGTGGGCGGCATGATGACCCTACTTCGAGCGGTGAAGGGGACCGCTTCAGCCCGCATTGTCTTTTCCTCCAGTTGTTCGGTCTACGGCAATCCGGACCTGAGTCAGGTCACCGAGGATGCCCCGACCGCACCTGCAAGCCCGTACGGAGACTCGAAACTTTACGGCGAACGCCTGCTCAATTCGGCTGCGACTGCCTACGGATTCGGTGCCATCAGCTTGCGCTATTTCAACGTCGTCGGCGCGGGCGCACCCGCGCTGCGAGACAACGGGGCGTACAACCTGGTGCCGCTCGCCTTCCAGGCCTTGCGCCGGGGCGCAGATCCACGAGTGTTCGGGTCGGACTACCCCACACCCGATGGCACGTGCATCAGGGACTACGTGGACGTCGAGGATTTGGCCGACGCGCACGTTCGGGCCGCGCAGGCATTGGAAGCAAACCCGATCGTCTCGGTTTTCAACGTCGGCCGAGGCGTGGGAAGCAGTGTGTTGGACGTACTCGACGCCATCCAGGAGGTGACTGGCTTGGCGTTCACACCGCAGATCCTCGAGCGCCGCGCCGGGGATCCCGCCCGTATCGTCGGCCAGGTTGACAAAATCCGGCATGAGTTGGGGTGGTCAGCTCGTCGCACCCTCATGGACATGATTGGTTCCGCCTGGCTGGCCGAGTTGCCGCAAGTGTGAGGCGTGCGCGGTCAGACCGGTTCGGAATCGATACACTCTCCGCGTGCGCGCCGCTGATGATGTGCCGGAATGGCGGGTCAATTCCGCCGATCCTGCGTCACGCGAGGGCGTCGTCGCATCGCTCTGGCGGGCGCGCGATCTCATCGGGTACTTCGCCTTGAGAGACCTCCGAGTGCGTTACAAGCAGGCCGCACTCGGCGTCGTGTGGGTGCTCCTACAGCCCATCGCCTCGGTTGCCCTGTTCACATTGGTCTTCCGTCGGGTTGCCAACATCAGCAGCCAAGGCATCGCATATCCCCTGTTCGCCTTGGTTGGCATGACCGTGTGGTTGTACTTTTCGACCGCGGTGGTAAGGGGAAGCGAAGTGTTGGTCGAAAGTCCTGATCTCATCACGAAGGTGTCATTCCCTCGCATTGCTGCCCCGGCGGCCGCCATGCTGGCCCCGCTGGCAGACTTCGCCGTTTCCTTTGTGCTGGTCATCGTGTTGTTCGCCTACTACTCCGTGACGCCGAGCTGGCGCCTGTTGGCCACCCCGATCTGGCTGGTACTGGTCGTTCTAGCCGCGCTCGGTGTGGCGCTGTGGTTGTCTGCTCTCAACGTCAAGTACAGGGATGTGCGGCACGCGATGGGTCCGTTGGTACAACTTTGGTTGTTTGCCAGCCCGGTTGCGTATCCCAGTTCTCTGTTGTCAGGTTGGAAAGAACTCGCCATCGCAGTCAATCCGATGACCGGCTTGATCGGGCTTGCTCGATGGTCGGTACTCGGAACTCCGTGGCCCGGCTGGCCTCTGGCGGTGTCGCTGGCAAGCCTTGCCGCCATCATGGGTAGCGGGCTGGTGTACTTTCGCCGGGCAGAACGCGCGTTTGCGGATGTGATCTGAGCCGATGGATCTCATCCAGTTCGAACGAGTCAGCAAGCGTTACGTGATCGGCCAGCGCATGAACGCGCGGGAGGCGGTCGCGCAGGCCACTTCGCGACTCCTTCGACGCGGGGCCAGCCCGTCCTCGGAGCTGTGGTCGATCAAGGACGTCAGCTTTTCAGTACGGGACGGCGAAGCGCTCGGCATTGTTGGACGGAACGGCGCGGGCAAGAGCACCATCTTGAAAATTCTTGCCGGCATCACAGCACCCACGTCGGGCTCCTCGCGGACAAGGGGACGAGTGGCGGCCTTGCTGGAAGTTGGCACAGGCTTCCATCCCGAACTCACGGGCCGGGAAAACATCTATCTCAATGGCGCGATCTTGGGAATGTCTCGCCGAGACATCACGCTCCGATTTGCCCAAATCGTGGATTTCTCGGGCGTTGACCGCTTCCTCGACACGCCAGTCAAGCGTTACTCCAGTGGAATGTATCTTCGCCTCGCCTTCGCGGTGGCAGCCCATCTCGAGCCCGATGTGCTCGTGGTCGACGAGATCCTGGCTGTCGGCGATGCCGAATTCCAACGAAAGTGCATCGGACGCATGCACGAAGCCGAGGCCGAGGGTCGCACTCTGGTATTTGTCAGCCACGATCTCGATTCGCTGACCAAGATCTGCCAGCGGTCCCTATGGCTGGAAGGTGGCGAGATCCGGGATTCTGGACCCACGCCAACGATCGTTCGAGATTACCTCAACTCAGGCTTGGCTCCGGCCGAACGTGGCCACGGCCTGGCCATCACGTCGGGTCCGATAACGGTAGCGGCCGTACGCGTCCGTCCCGATTCGACTGTTGCCGGCGGCGCCGACGCCGCGCTGATGTTCGGTGATCAGTTGCGAGTCGAGATCGAGTTCGACGTCAGCGCGGAGACTCCCGGTCTGGACTTGGCCGTCATGGTCACGACAGGAAGTGGCGTCCGGGTTCTGGACGAGTTACTTAGCGAGCAGTCAATAACCCGCTTCACACCGGGCAGTTACCGAGTTGAGGTCCTAATTCCGCCGTTGCTCAACGCCGGCGATTACAGCATAGGGCTGTGGTTCGGCACGCCACACGAAGAGTTCCTGGCTGAGCCTGCCGCGGCCATGTTCTCGGTCCATGGTGGAGATCCCACGCGTCCAGACCGGATCGTCGCAGCCAAGCTGCCTTTCGCCGTGCATCGACTGGCCTCGATCAACGTGGTGGATTGACAGCAACACGGTCGAGCAACAGTCCTTTGTTGCGAATGGCACGCACAATGTGCGGCAGGGCCGTTACGGTCGCGGACCGGTCAAGCGCCTCCGGAGCCCAGGGCTGCTCGATCCAGTCGTGCATGAGAACCACGTCGCCGCTGGCTGCCCGGCTGACCACGGCCTCGATCTGGGGCGGCCGCACTCCGGGACGCCAGTCCTCAGGGTCTACCGTCCACAGCCATACGTCGAGGCCTTGAACACGAAGCAACCCGGCGGCAGGAATGCTGATGTGTCCGTGCGGGGGCCGGAACAACGCGGTGTCGTGGCCGAGCACCTGAGAGACCGCACGACGCCCCTCGGCATATTCACGAGCCAGTTTGGACCAAGACGTTTTCGCAGGATGAGGATGAGAAAAGCTGTGCGAGCCCACGGCATGGCCTTCGGCTTGCATCCGTTGAACCAGATCAGGGTGTTGCAACGCGTTCCGGCCGACGCAGAAAAACGTAGCTCGCACCTCTAGTCCGGCGAGCAGATCGAGCACGAGATCGGTCGAGCCGGGTTGTGGACCGTCGTCGAAGGTGAGCGCCACGCCGCCGTCGTCGAGCCCGTGGTGGACCCGGGCGACGGCGCTGGCTAGATATCGCTTCGGTTCCCGGGCCATCCGAATCACACGCCGTGCCGCGGCTGAAGAGGGCCTCATCGCGATGTGCCGGGCAGTTCTGCCGTCAGCGGACGATAGGCCCGCACCGTAATCAGCATTGGGAACTGCGGATCGTGCAATTCCAAATCTTGGGCACGTAGCTCGTGTGCTGCGATGCCGTACAGAAAGGCCGTACTGGTCAGAACGTTGCCGCATGCGACAACCTCGATGTTGGCGGCGCCAAACACCTCGCCGAACAACCGCGCGGCCGACAATGGCGTTAGCGCCCAATACCAGGTGTCTGCCCAACGATCGGTGCTGATCGCCGTTATTCCGGGAAAAGTAGCCAACACGGTGCCGCCGGGCGACAGGCTGCGGTGAAGCGTGGCCACCGCGGCCCGAAGATCATACAGAAGATGCAATGTCTGGGTGATCACCAAGCAGTCGAATGATTCGGGTGCAATTCCGGCGCCGTCGGCCAGATCGGCAACGACGGTCGTGTCCGGGATCGCTGGATCAATGTTGAGTACGTCGGAATGGGTGACTCGGTCGCCGCCATACCGAGTGGTGTAGTAGCGGTCCCCGACTTCAAGAACGCGACCGGCAATGGCGTGCGCGTTTGCGGCCAAGAACCGTTCAATGTAAAAGCGGTCCACGGGCAGACCGCGGTCGTAACCGAATTGGCGGCTCAGCGGAAATACGTTGCCGATCGCCGCCATTCCGGTCGAGCCGCGGCCAACGACCCGGCGCATTAGGCCCCGGACTCGTCGTCGAACGGCAGCCGGAATGGTCGCTCGTCCGGCCCTCCGGACCAATGAGCCGGCGGTTGTCCGGCGCCGGTGGTGTAAACGGGCGTATGCCGGCCTGGCGGACTCGTTGCTCGAAAGCCCTTCGTAGGGTCGCAGAGCTTCAGCCAGTAACGAGCTCAGCTCCCCGCCCGCGGCTTCGGCTTGCATTTGCGGGAGAGTGCTCAGCCACCGCAAAAAGGCCTCCCGAGTCGGGCTCGGAAGGTAGGGGTCGTAACTTCCATCTCGAATCGCACGCGCGGAGCTGGAATCTTCGTGGCGGCGGTACCAAGCGGTGCGATTACCACTGATCACGCACACCTGGGTTAGATAGAGCCGGGCCAGGAGTACCTGGTCTTCATACATATTGCGGAACTCGTCGTGGCTGCCTCCTACCGCTTCCAAGGCGCTGCGCCGGACCAGCAGGTTGCACGTAGGCGTACGTAAATCACCTCGACGCAGCAACGCGCCCAGCATTCCCGGCGGTGGGACAACGACGCCCGGAGGCCACGCAAGCGGCGACGCGGTGTCGACAGCGCTCGGATCGGCCCAAGTGTGCCAGTCGACGGCCTGGCCGCAGACCATCCCGGCCTCAGGGTGGGCGATCAGCAGCGCCACCTCGCCGGCCAGATGCGCAGGGTCCCATTTGTCGTCGGCGTCGAGGAAGGCCACGAGCTCACCCTGGCTCGCGGCGAGGCCGAGGTTGCGAGTGCTGCTCATGCCCCTGTGCGCGTGCTCGGGATGCTCAAGGTAACGGACCCGGACCGGGTCGAGCGCCGCTCGCCGACGCGCGGTGGCAGTGCTGGAGTCTGAAGATCCATCATCGCAAAGCAGCAACTCAAACGCCGGGTAACGCTGAGTGAGCACGCTGTCGATCGCTTCGTCGAAGAACTTGGCTGCGTTCCGGAAGATCATGATGACCGAAACAAGCGGCACCGCAACAGGGTCGTGCTCAGTGTTGCCGTCCGCAGCAGCCATTTGGCTCACCCTTGTCTCCCCGGCCGGCCCAATTCGCGCGCAAGTCCGTGATCGACCCGCGCTCTTTCGGGCCGGGCACATGTCTTACACTGAACTAACATGCCATGAGCCATGAGCTGGCACCCCCAGCGCGCTAAATCGCCGCGCGTCGAGAGTCCGGTCGGGTCTAAGCAGCGAACGAGGTACATCAATGGTCTCACCCATCTCAGCACTAGGCATCGCTCGGCGCGCGCACACCGAGCCGCGATCGGCGGCCAAATGAGCCTCCCTGGCCCCTACGAGGCAGTGACCGCGATCATTCCCACCCACAATCGCCGCGAACTGCTGGCCCGGACGCTCCATTCGGTCCTGGCCCAGAAGGACGTCGATCTGCGGGTAATCGTCGTGGACGACGGCGGGTCCGATGGCAGCGAGGCCTCGATCGCAGCATTGGACGACGACCGAGTGACCTATCTGCGCCACTCCCAGCCCAGGGGCGTGTCGGCCGCGCGCAATACCGGCATCGCGGCTGCGACGACGACGTGGTTGGCCTTCGTCGACGACGACGACCTCTGGTCGCCGGTCAAGGTTCGGTCCCAGCTGGAAGCGCTCAGGGCTGATCCGAGCGCCGGCTGGTCCTGCACCGGATCGGTGAACATCGACCCGGACACTAGGCCGTTGGGTTGGTTCCAACCCCCCACGGAGCCTGACATCGGCAGCACCTTGCTGACCCGCAACGTGATCCCCGGCGGCGGATCTGGCGTGCTCGTCTCACGGGAACTAACCGTCGCTGCTGGCGGATTCGACGAGGCCTTGTCAAACTTGGCCGATTGGGATTTCTACATCCGCATTGGGCTTCGGTCGCGAGTGGCTTCGGTGGACCGACCACATCTCGGCTACTACATCCACCCGCAGGGCATGGCTCATGATGTACCGCGCTCTGTTCGCGAATACCACTACGTGGACGTCAAGTACGGCGTGGAGCGTAGGGCACATGGCGTTGAGTTGGAACGGATAGGCTGGCTCGTTTACCTCAGCGGCATGGCCTATCGCGGCGGCCGCCGCTGGACCGGGATGCGCATGCACGCCGAGCTAGTTGGACGGCACCGGCGCTGGCGGTCACTACGTGCGATCGTGATGGGGTTGGCGCCTGAGCGACTGCGGGTTTCTCGAGCCAGTCGCATGCCCTTCGAAGGGCCGCCGGGCTGGGCGACCGAGGCCGCGGAGTGGCTTGCGCCATACGAGTCCGGCTGGCTCGGCTGACGCGCCAGGCGCAACTGACCCACCGGTGTGCGAACGGCAGCCCACGATGGGCATCGCCTGGCTGCTATGCGCGTCAAGCGGTGGCTGTACCAGCGATCTGAGTGTTGAACGGCACGAACGCCGAGTGGATTCGATAGCGGTCAACTTCCACGCGCGCGAAGCCCGCCGCCGTGATCAGGCTGGTCAGGTCTCGTTCGCACGAACAGCCCTCGAAGACCCACGCCCATGGACGCCGCAGTATCCGCTGCGACCAGCGGGTGGGCGTGCGCGGTTTCGCGACAACGTGCTCGGCAAAGCTGAAGCGAGCGCCTGGCCGCAGGATCCGCCGGACCTCGACCAGCACGGCGGCCGGGTCCTTCACCGTGCACAGCACCAGGCTCGAGATAACGGCTTCCGCGCTGTCATCGGGCAGATCGATCCGCTCCCCCACCGCGCTGCGGATCTCGAGATCGACGCCGCGGCGACGGGCGGCGCGCCGTAGCCGTCGATGCATATAAGGGTTGGGTTCGATCGCGATCAGGTGCGCGCCAGGCGCCAGGTAACGCAGATTCGCGCCAACTCCTGAGCCGAGCTCGACCACGTTGGACGGCAGGTCAGCAAACACCTTCGCCTTGCGCTTGCTCATATGCCAGTTGATCAGACCGCCCATACCCCAGAAGAACGCTGCATTTAGCCGGCCGCGAGCCGGGTTCGCCGTGAACCCTTCAGGCCCACGACTGCGCGCGGTCGCGGGTGCCGGGCTTGTTGTTGATGTCGTCATGAACCCAAGCGTGCCGCACAGCTGTGATCCGGTCAGCCGTGGAAATACCGCACTTCAGCCGTCGGATGACGGATTGGTGGCGACGTACCAGGCTGCGATCTGGGCGCGGGACCGGAAGCCCAACCGGGTCCGGATCCGTTCGACGTGGGATTCCGCGGAGCGCTCGGTGATGACCAGCTCGTCGGCGATCTGCCGGATCGACCAGCCCTCGGCCACCAATGCCGCGACCTGCAGCTGGCGCGACGTCACGGTGGGTTGTGTCCCGCGGTCGAGCGGGGGCAGCCCCAGACCCCGGCGCATCGCGTTCAGCACCGAGTGCGCGTCGCCGACGAAGGGGATGTGCGTGCGACCAGGCAGCACCGTCAGCTGCGCGCCGCCGATCCCACTCGCCAAGCGCTCCCCCTCCGCGACCGGCACCGCACGGTCATCCACGCGGTGGATGACCATGGTGGGCGCCGTGATCCGGCCGAGGTCATCAGCGACATCGACGTCGTAACACGCCGCCAACAGCCGGTGCGCCGATGCCGCGGATGCCGACTCGCGCTGGTAACGCGCGAACACGGCGCGGAAGCCAGCGTCCGCGTCGGGGGCGAAGATCTCGGTCAGCACGTCCGAGGCGAAACCCCAATGATGGTCGACCAAACCGAGCACGTGCTCACGCAGCGCGGGTGCGGCAACGACGTGGCCGTCAACCCAGCCGCCATAAAGGATCAGGCGCGACACCGACTCCGGGTGACGGGCGGCCCACCGCACCGCGAGCGGCGCACCGAAGGAGGCACCGATCAGATCGAACCGAGCCGCGCCGACCGCGGTTGCGACGGCGTGCAGCACCTCCAGTTCGAGTTCGACGACATCGGCACGGTCAGTCGCACCGGACAGCCCGCACCCCGGCCGGTCGTAACGCACGAGCGTGCGACCAACCGCTAAACCCTCGTAGAACGCCCGCTCAGCCGGCAGCGCCCACCCGAGCTCGAGATGCGAGACCCAGCCCGGCACGTAGATCGCGATCGGACCTGCACCCGTGACAGCAAACCGCACCCCCGTCCCGTCCTCGAGATTGGCCAGGCCAAGCCGCTGCTCCACGCGCCCCATTGTTCAAGTCAACAACGGTCGGCGAAAGCGCATTCGTCGAAAGGATCGGCTTAGGGAGGACAGCACCCACCGACACTCTGAGGCGGACCCACTGCCGAGTGCACTCGCTTGACCCGCCCACGAACCGCTTCATCATCGTCGCTACAGAGCTCGACTGAGTGCGCAAACAGTCGCTAAATTTGCGATCAGCAATTCCCGGAGCCGAGGAGGGGCGATGGCGCAGAGCCGAGCGCCCGATTCGGCACTGTCCATTCGGATTTTGGGGCGTCTGGCCGCGACCCAGGACGGACAGGAGCTCGATCTCGGCGGGCCGCGGCAGCGCGCGGTGCTCGGTATCTTGGTGGCCGCCCGCCGCGCCATGATCCCAGCGTCGAGGATGATCGACTTGGTCTGGGACGAGCATCCGCCGCAGCAGGCCAGCGGTGCGCTGCAGGCCTACGTGTCACACCTGCGTAAACGGCTCGAACCTTCCCGCGCCGCCCATTCCGCCGCGGCGATCCTGGTCAGCGAAGGCTCCGGGTATGCGCTGCGGGTGCCCGATGAAGTGGTCGACGCATGGCGCTTCGAAGCCGCCGTGAACGAAGCGAGCAGGCTCACGGGCCGGGCCGCCGCCGACGCGCTCCGCGACGCACTCGCCCTCTGGCAGGGCTCGGCCTTCGCCGACTATGCCGGTCAACCGTGGGCCGACGCGCAGCGCATCCGCTACGCCGAGGTGCACGCGCACGCGATCGATGAATTGCTCGGCGCGCGGCTCGCGACCGGCGAGGCGACCGTGCTGATTCCCGATCTTGAAGCCGCGGTTGCGGCCGAGCCGCTGCGCGAGGACCGTTGGCGACTCCTCGCGCTCGCGCTGTACCGATCGAATCGGCAGGCTGATGCGTTGTCGGCGCTGCGCCGGGCGCGCACCATGCTGTCGGACGAACTGGGCGTCGACCCCGGTCCGGCGCTGCGCGAACTCGAAGCCGATGTGCTCGCGCAGTCCTCAGCGCTGCTACGACCGGCGCCGCAGCCAACCACGGCCTGGTCACCGCCGAGGAGGTCGACAGTGCCGAGTGGGTCGCCGACTCCGACCGGGTCGACCGGGCTGCCTGGCCGCGACGAGCTGGTCGACCGCGACCGTGAGGTGTCGCAGCTGAGCGCCTGTCTCGAGGCCAGCACCGCGAGCGAAGGCTCGGTCGTGCTGATCGCCGGTCCGGCGGGCATCGGCAAGACTCGATTGCTGACCGAGCTTCGCCGCGACCTCGGCGATCGCGCCCTGTGCCTGACGGCCCGGGGCAGCCAGCTCGAGCGGGAATTCGCCTACGGCGCGGTGCGGCAACTGTTCGACCGGATCCTCACCACGCCGGCCGATCGCGAGCGACTGCTTTCCGGCTCGGCCCGGGCGGCCGCGTCGGTCTTCGACACCGAGACGGCCGACGCCGGCGACCGCACCGACAGCACCTTCGCCGTGCTCAACGGTCTTTATTGGCTCGTCGTCAACGCTGCGGCCGACCGTCCACTCGTCTTGTCGGTGGATGACCTGCAGTGGTGCGACACCGGCTCGCTGCGCTTCTTCGCGTTCTTGGCCCATCGGCTCGAAGGCTTGCCGGTGCTGTTCGCGGCAACGCTGCGCACCGGCGAGGAACACCAGGAAGCCGCGCTGCTCGCCGAGCTGGAACACGACGTCAACACGACCGCGATCCGACCAGCCCCGCTGAGCCTGGCCGGGGTCGGCGGCCTGGTCCGGCTGCGGCTCGGAGAACAGGCGGAGCCGGCATTCATTGCCGCCTGCCACCGCACGACGTCGGGCAACCCGTTGCTGGTTCGCCAGTTGCTGCGCGCACTGGAAGCCGACGGAGTCCGTCCCGACGCCGTGCACGCCGGCACCGTGAACGCGATCGGGTCCCGGGCCGTCGCCAGCCTCGTGCTGATGCGGTTGGCGCGACTGCCCGACGCCGCCACCACGGCTGCGCGCGCGGTGGCGGTCCTGGGCGACGGCGCCGAACTACCGGCCGTGGCCGCACTCGCGGAACTGTCCGAGGCCGAATGCGCCAGCGCCATCGCCGCGCTCGTGCGCACCGAGATGCTGCACGATCAATACCCGCTCGCGTTCGTTCACCCGCTGATCCGGGAGGCGGTCTATCAGGACGTTCCGACCGGTCAGCGCCAACTGCACCACGAACGGGCTGCGCGATCACTCGACGCGGCGAGCGCGTCGGCCGAACAGATCGCCGCCCACCTGATGCAGGTGCCCGCCCGTGGCGACGCGTGGGTCTGCACGGTGCTACGGCAGGCGGCTCGCACCGCGGCCGACCGGGGTGCGCCCGAGGGGGCCGCTGCCTACCTGACGCGCGCGCTCGCCGAACCGCCGACCGAGGCCGAGCGGCCAGGGTTGCTGGTCGAACTCGGCCGGGCCGAAGCCGGCGTCGACGGCGCGGCCTCGGTGACACATTTACGGCAGGCCTATCAGACGCTGACCGATCCACAGCTTCGCGCCAGCCTCGCCAAGGAGCTCGGGCACGTGCTCGTGTTCGCCGGAGCGCAGGGTGAGGCGACGTTGTTCACCCAGCAGGTCCAGCTCGAGCTCGCGGGGGTGGCATCCGCCGACGACATGCAGGCACTCAAGGCGGTCGAACGCACGGCCGGTCACATGCATGGCATCGATTCAGCGAACTGGCAGATCGGCACGCCGAGCATTACCGGGGATGGCCCGGGAGCGCGGCGGTTGGCTGCCTGCCTGGCCTGGGAATCGGTCTTCGCCGGAACGAACCGCGATGAGGCAGTCGCGCTGGCGGCGTTCGCACTGGCCGACGGAGTACTGCAACGAGATGATGGTGGCTTGTTCTGGGCCGTCGCCGGAATCGTCCAAGATGTAGCCGATGTCGACCACGGCCCGCTCTGGGATGAGGCATTGGCCAACGCACATGCCAGAGGGTCGGTGTTTCGCGCGCTGGCCGCGCACCTGTGGCGCGGCTATGCCCAGTGGCGCCGCGGCGAACTGCGCGAGGCGCATACCTCGCTAACGGCCAGCACCGAATTCAGCTACCAGTACGGCGGGCTGATCGGTGCTCCGTACGGGCACGCGTTCCTCATCCAGCTGCTCATCGATCGCGGCGAGGTCGCCGAGGCTCGGGCGTACTACGACTCGGTCCGCCATGAGGTGCGGATCGGCGACGGTGGGCGGCTGCGCCGCCAAGCCGAGTGCGACTTGCTACTGGCTGAGGGCCGCTACCCCGAAGCAATCGAATTGAGCCATCTCCTCGAGCGGATGACGCCGTATCTCAAGAGTCCGGTCTGGCGGCAGACGCTCAAGATTCGAGCCCGGGCGCTGGGCGCGCTGGGCCACCTCGGCGAGGCATTGGAACTCGTCGCCGAGGACTACGAGCTCGCGCTGGGATGGGGCGCGCCGCGGGCCATCGGCCGGTCGCTGCTGATCCGCGGTGAGCTGAGCGGCCACGACGGCGAGGCGCCCCTACGCGAAGCCATCTCGATCCTCACCGGCGGGCCGGCGCAGGCGCCGGTCGACGTCATTCGGGCCCAGCTCGCCTTGAGCAAGGTCAGCGACGATCAGGACGAGCAGGTGGCGCTGCTGCAGCGCGCGGTGCAACTCGGCGACATTACCGGCGCGCTCGGCCTGCGGTTGGACGCCGCGAAGCGTCTCCAGACGCTGGGCGCCGAGGTGCCGAAACCGCCGGCGTCCCTGAGCTTGACCAGCACCGAGCGACGGATCGCCAAGTTGACCGCCGACGGCGCCGAAGTTAGGGAGATTGCCGAGGCGCTGTTTCTGACGCCGCACGCCGTGCAACTGTCTCTGGACGGGATTCGCAGCCGGCTGAATGTGACAGATGATCACGAACTAGGTCGCGCGCTCGACACTTGAGACCGGTCGCAAGTCTGCTGCAAGCGGTCCGCAACCCGCTCCGATCAAGGTTCTCCTCGACCACAACACGAGTCCGAGGAGGACGAAATGACCATCACCTACGGCGCCACGCGAAACGCAGCAGAGGCGCTACGAGGAATGTGCGGCGGCGCGGTGCACCTGCCCGGTGATCCCGGCTACGACGCGTCCCGCATGCCATGGAACGTCTGGGTTTCGAGGCTGAACCCGGCCGCCGTCGCCTACCCCCGCACAGCGGCCGAGGTGAGCCAACTCGTCATTGCCGCGCGAGCGGCCGGCCTGCAGGTGACCACGCAGGCGACCGGCCACAACGCCTCCCCGTTGGGCGACCTGAGCGAGGTCCTGTTGATCAAGATGTCGGCAATGACCAGCGTCGAGATCGACCCCGTCAAAGGCATCGCTCGAGTCGGCGCCGGGACGCTGTGGCTCGACGTCGTCGAGGCGGCCCAGGCTTGTGGGGTGACGGTGCTGCACGGCTCGTCACCCGACGTCGGCGTGCTGGGCTATTCACTCGGTGGCGGAATGGGCTGGTACGCCCGGGAACTCGGTCTACAGACCAACGCGCTCACCGCAGCGACCATCGTGACCGCGGACGGATCGATCGTTCACGCGTCGGCGACCGAGAACGCCGACCTGTTCTGGGCCATCCGCGGCGGTGGCGGCAACTACGGCGTACTGACCGAGATTGAGTTCCGGACCTTCGACTTCTCCGACGCCTACGCCGGCATGTTGGTGTGGCCGTGGGAGCAAGCCGAGGAAGTCCTGCCGGTCTGGGCGGCCTGGGCAGTAGACGCGCCGCGCTCGGTAACGACGTCGTTTCGCATCCTGCAGGTCCCGCCGATGCCTGAGATTCCAGAGCCTTTCCGCGGACGCAACCTGGTCGTGATTGACGGCGCGGTGCTGGCCGGCGACGCGCAGGCCGACGCCATCCTGACGCCCTTGCGGGCCCTGCACCCGGAGATGGACACGTTCGCCCGAGTACCGACGGCGACGCTGGTCCGGCTGCACATGGACCCCGAAGGCCCGACGCCGGCCGTGTCGGCAACCGCGATCTTGGACGATCTGCCGAGCGCGGGAATCGACGCGCTGCTGGCAGCGACCGGTCCGGCCTCGGACTCGAAGCTGGCGGTCATGGAACTGCGTCAGCTCGGCGGCGCGCTGGCGGTGCCAGCCGAGCGGGCCGGCGCGGTCTCGCACATACCGGGGCAGTTTCTCGCCTTCGCGCTGTCGATCGCGGCGACTCCCGAGCTAGGCGAGTTGGGTGAGCAGCAGACTTATCAGGCCATCGAGGCGCTGGCGCCGTGGACGAGCGGCCGGGACTATCTCAACTTCGCGGAGGCATCGATGGACACCTCGCGAGGTTACGACGAGGACGCGTGGTTGCGGCTACGCCAGGTCAAGACCGACTGGGACCCGTTCGCCCTATTCATCGGCAACCACGCGATCCCGCCGTTGGGCGACGATTAGTCAGCGGATAGCCGTGCATTAGACGGCTTTCTCACCGAAAGTCCTAACCAGGCGTCGCCATGGCGACGCCTGGTTAGGACATTCGATACTTAAGCATGATGGCTCCCGGAGTCTTCACCCCGAGACCGAGAATGCAAGCACCACCGACGAAACGGTCCGATACGAACCGACGAGGCGCGACACTGGACGTTCCAGAGCACTCCGTCGGTGCTGACGGCGAGAAGGGTATCGATCAGCTCGGGGTGTCGTTGTCGGGCCGGTCGAAGAGGTACTTCTCGAATTCGGCGCCGAGTTCGTCGGCCGTCGGTAGCCGGCCTCCATCGGGGAGCAGGCCACCGCCCCGTGAGCTGGTGAGATCGTCGTATTGCTGCTCGAGGCGGTGGACCAGGGTGGTGACCTCGTCGTTGCCGCCGATCTGGCGCTCGACATCGCCGCGGACCACGTCCGCCGCGACGGTGAGGGCATCGGTCGGCAGGGAGAGTTCGCTCGCGGTTGCTAAGGAGTTCAGCAGCGTGTGCGCGGCGTCGGGATAGTCGAGGTTGGCGAGATAGTAGGGAACGGCGACGGCGAAGCCGCAAGCCGGCGTTCCGACCTCACCCAGGCGATATTCCAGCAAGCCACCAACGCTGGCCGGAACCTTAACCGTCGGCAGCCATTTCGGGTATGCCGCAACGAGTTCTGGTGGCGTCCCGTGTGCGATAACCGTCAACGGTCGGGTGTGCGGCACGGCCATCGGGATCGCGGTGAGCCCGATCACGAGCCGCACGTTGAAATCAGCGATAAGCCGATGAATCGCGCCAATGAATCGCTCCCACTGAACATCTGGCTCGGGACCGTGCAGAAGCAGGAACGGCACCTGGTTGAGATCGCGGACCAGGTGTATCGCTAGCTCCGGTGCGGCGTAGCCGGCCCAGTGATCGGTGCTGAAGGTCATCTCCGGTCGCCGCGCTCGGTAGTCGAACAACTGATCGACATCGAAGCTGACCACCAATTGCGAATCGAGGGCGTTGATCAGGTGCTCACGGGCGAGTCGCCGACCGCTGCCGGCATCCACGAAGCCATCGAGCGCCTCAACCAACACTGGCCGCGTCAGCGCCGCCGCGGCCACCTCGCCCGGGTCGAGCTGTGTCGTGAACAAACCGGTTGGATCCTGCACCAGCTTCCCCTCGCATCTGTAGCGAACAGTCTTTCACTCGCTCCGGCAGACGGGAACGCGGCCTCGGGTTGGGCGGCCGCATCAACGATGCGGGTGCCGCTCAACCCCACGCGGCCGCGGCGGTCCAGCGATGATGCGAAGGCGCACAAGCCCTCGATCTTTGCGGACTGAAGATTCTCACGTTCGACAATTTGAAGCTGGTGGATCGCAAGTTGCTGCTGTCGGGACAGGAGCTGGCCTAGGCGTATTCACCTTTGATCACGAAGAAGGAGCCGCGGATCGTGCCGGCCAGCTTCGACTTCTGCCTCGCAAACTTAAAGCGCGACGCGAGTTCCTCGGGCACCTCCATCCCTTCGGACAGCTTGAACCCGACCGCGCGTTTCTTCCCGTCCTCGAGGCCGTACATCACGTTGACCGACAGACCGGACTCGTAGAACACATAAGCCATACGGAGCCCGTCGACCTCGAAGGACGTTGCCTGCAGCGGGCGGGACGAGAACACGATGTCACGCTCGTCCTTGAGGATGCGATTCACCCAGTCGACCGTGTCGGGGACGTCGCTTGCTGGATGAACGGTGAAGACATGGCCGTACTTGTTCTTGTAGTAGCGCGCCTCGTTCGCCCTCAGCCCGGCCAGCGCCTCCGCGACCGGCGACGACTCCAATCCGGCAGTGGACATATTCACGAAGTCGACAACCTGCGACACGAGTACCTCCCGGGACGGACTGGTCAGTAGAACGCTAGCGGGCCTGGACGCAACGGTGGTGGGCGCCCGTGGACTCGGGTTCGGTCACGCCCCAACCCGTCTTCTGGCGACCACCAGCCGTCGAAGCCGCTTCCGCGTGAGGTAACCGTCGACGGTGCCGTGGATGACGCAGGCCGAGACCTCACCAGCCAAGTTCGTGCAGGCGACTGTCATCGATCCCGAAATGGTGACCGACCTCGTGAATCACTGTGCGACGTACCTGTTCCACCACCTCGTCCTCCGTGCTGCAGATGGCGCAGATCGCGTGGCGGAAGATCGTGATCCGATCCGGCAATACCGTCGAGTAGTGCGACGTTCGTTGCGTCAAGGGGACGCCCATGTAGAGACCGAGCAGCCGCAAGTCGGTCGAGTTCTGGTCCACCGTGACAGCGACGTTCCGCATTTCCTTACCGAGCTTGGGCGGTAAGGAGTCCAGCGCTGTGCTCACCATCAACTCGAATCGCTCAGGTTCAACGTCGAACATCAGTCCATAGTCCACCTGGCATCGATCGCCGTGACTCGACGCATCGGATGGGATCACGGTTCGTGTCAGTGGCCGGCGGTGGGGGCGTACTGGTCAGGCAAAGATGGTCCGGTAGCAGAGCGTCGGCCCCTTGCCCCCATGCCCTGCCGGTGCTTGGATCGGCGGTAGCCGGACGCTGTCTGGCGCCCGGTCCCGAGCCGGTCGGAGGTGTTTCTGATATGGCCACAAACATCAGCAACCTCGAGCGTGATGGGGAAAATCGCCCATTCGCCGCCCACGGACATGCGGTAGTCGGAAGTGCAGGTGGCCTCACGCTTCTGAGGGGGGTCTTCGAACCGGGTTGGCGGTGGTCCAACGATATCGCCCCGATCGTCGGCACCGATTCCTGCCAGACTCGCCACCTCGGCTACATCATCTCGGGTCGCATGCAGGTCCGGATGGACGACGGTCAAGAAATGACTGTCGAGGCCGGCGACCTATTCGACCTGCCAAAGGGCCACGATGCGTGGGTGCTCGGCGATGAGCCGGCCGTGATGGTCGACTACTCCCCCGAAGCGACCCGGTACGGCCGAGGGCGCGTGGCCGGTATGGCAGCGGCGGACGACAAGTACATGACCCAAGTCCGACGTGGTTACGACGCGTTCAACAGCGGTGATTCGAACACGCTGCGGACGATCCTCGCCCACGACGTGAGCCAGCACGTGCCGGGCACGAGTCAGGTCGCCGGTGAGTACAAGGGCATCGACTCCGTACTGGCCTACTACGGCAAGCTGGCGGAGTTGACCGGCGGTCAGTTCCGGGCCGACCTGATTGACGTACTCGGCGACGGGCATGGGCATGTCACGGCCCTGCATCAGATAACGGCAACCCGCAACGGCGAGACCAGGATCAGTCGCGGCAGCATCTTGTTCACGTTCCTCGGCGAACGCGCGACGGACTTGCTCGAGATGCGCTCGGATCTACCAGGCGACGACGCGTTCTTCGCCTGAGTTCGTGGAGCGTCCGACCGCGATGCGGCGCGGTCGGACGATCTCAATCGTCCACCGAACAACGCCTTTGTACGGGCGCATTCTGCGTTGTCCATTCCTGCGGTAGTTGGCATCTTGCTCCTTCGACCGAGGCGGTCCGCAGGCACACGAACTCATACGAACTCACGCGAAAGGCTGATAATCATGGCACTTGGGTTCTATTTCAACTCAGATTCATTCTCCCCAAGCCAATACGACGAGGCGATCAAACGGCTGGCCGACGCTGGCGCCGGTGCGCCCGCCGGACGTACGCATCACATTGCCCTTGAGAGCGATGACAACATCCAGGTGTTCGACGTGTGGGAATCCCAGCAGGCATTCGAGGCCTTTGGTGCAACCCTGCTACCGATTCTGTCCGACCTCGGGGTGGACCCGGGCAAGCCGATGGTGGCGTCCGTGCACAACATCATCGACGGCTGACGTCCAGCTCATACGACGGTGCCGGCCGGTGCCGGATCGTGGCGCAGGTAGGCGCGGGTGAAGGTGCCCGCGCCGCCGGTCAACCCACGCAGGATGGTCGAGTAGCGAACGAGTTCGATGGCGGGCATCTCTGCGTGGATCACGTTTCGAGCGCCCGGCGGATTTGTGTTGACCAGTTCGGTGCCGGTGACCCGGGCCCGCCTTGTCGACAGGTCCGACAGGACCGCGCCGATGTGGTGTTCGCCGACGAGGATGTCGACCTCGTCGACAGGTTCGAGGATCTGCAGCCTGGCCGCGGCTGCCGCGTCCGAGATCGCCAGGGCGCCGGCCGCCTGAAAGGCCCCGTCGGAGGAATCGACGCTGTGGGCCTTGCCGTCGGTCAGCGTCACCTGAACGTCGTCGACCGGAATGCCATCGGCCAGGCCCTTGGCCAACTGCACCCGAACACCTTTCTCGACCGAAGCGATGAACTGCTTGGGTATCGCACCGCCGACGACCCTGTCCACGAAGGTCACTCCAGACCCGCGGGACGTCGGTTCGACCCTGATCGTGCAGACCGCGTACTGGCCGTGGCCGCCGGACTGTTTGATATGCCGGCCGCGTCCGTCGCTCCCTGCGGCGAACGTCGCCCGGAACGCGATGCGCACCGGTTCCACCGCCAGCATCGCGCAGGCGTCTCGCAACCGGGACAGCACGACCTCGGCGTGCGCGTCGCCAAGGCACCACAGGACGAGTTGACCCGTATCGGCGTTGCGGTCGATTCGCACGGCGGGATCGGCGGCGCTGAGCCGGCTCAACGCCTTAGCCAGCCGATCCTCGTCCTCGCGAGAGGGAGCCGCCACGGCGATCGGCAGCAACGGTGCGGGCAGCTCCCACGGCAGCATCACGAGGGGCCGGCCCGGCTCACACAGCGTGTCGCCGGTCTCGGCGCTGCCCAGCCGGGACAGCAGGCAGATGTTGCCCGCAACAACCCGGTCGATCGGTACCAGTGATGTGCTGAGCAGGGTGGCGGGCTTCTCGTCGGCGTCGTGGTCGGGATGGCCCCGCTCCTGGCCACCTCGCCCCGTGACATGGACCAGGCAATCGGCGGACAGGGTTCCCGAGAAGATGCGCACCAGCGATACGCGGCCCACATACGGATCCGCCGAAGTACGCACTACCTCAGCCGCCAATGGCCCTTCGGGATCGCAGGCCAGCGGCGGCCCGGTGCCACCGATCGGCGTCCAGGCAGGTGGTAACGGCCGCTCAGCCGGGCTGGGCAACCCGTCGACGATGAGGTCCAGCAGCTCGGCCAGCCCTACATCGCTACTGGTGCAGACCGGCAACACGGGATGAAGGTGACCCCGGCCGACCGCGATGTGCAGGTCAGCGAGCAGGCGGGATCGATCGAGTTCGGAACCATTGAGGTAATCCTCGAGCAGCGCCTCGTCCTCACTCTCGGCGATGATCGCCTCGATCAGAGCCGCTGACCGCGCACCGTCGCCCTCGAGCAGGCCGACGACCGCCGAGTTGTCCTCCGCCGGTTCGGCCAGCGCCACCACGGCGTTGCCTGCCAACAGCCCAAACTCAGCGCCGACCGCATCGATCGTGGTATCGAAGTCGGCCCCCGGCATCTCGAGGCGATTGATCACCACAGCCCTCGGCAAGTCCAGCGCCGCGCACTCCTGCCACAGCGCCAGAATCGTCTCATCGAGCGGGTCGACCGCCGACACCAGGAACAACACTGCGTCCGCCGCGCGTAACCCGGCCCGCAATTCACCGACGAAGTCTCCGAAACCGGGGGTGTCGAGCAGGTTGACCAGCACGTCCTTCCACATCAACGAGCAGGCAGACAGCAACACCGAGCGCTGCTGGCTGACCTCGACCGGGTCGCTGTCGGAGACGGTGTTGCCCTCGGCGATCGAGCCGAGACGGTTGGTCATGCCGGCGTAGGACAGCAGATGCTCGACGAGCGTTGTCTTGCCGACACCGCTGTGCCCGATGATCGCAATGTTGCGAACGCCGGTCGGCAACTCGGCCGGCAGCGCCGCGCGCGCGTATTGCCCTCGGCCGGCCGACTTGCCGACCGATGGTGCTTTCGTCCCGACCGCTGTCTTGGTCAATGTCGCTCACCAATCACGCGAAAAGCCCTGCCGCCCATTCGACACCTCCAACCGCAGCTGGACAAGAGGCAAGGTCAGGACGACGGATGCTTGCTGTTCGCCTCCACCGGGGGCGGCCAGCGCGCGCGGGCGGTATTCCTAGGTCTACGATCGAGTTAGTAGACATAACGCGACGAGCGCGGCTAGCCTGGGCTTCGCCACGTGGGAGCGTTCGCAAGGAAGAAGCTAAGGGGCGAAAGTGCAGCCAATGGTGGGCCGAGCCATCGCCCTGACCCTCACGTCGCATCAGCCGAAACTTGGTTTGTTCTGTCGACGCCATATCGACTTGCAACGGGTCGCCGCCGCACTGTGTCGCCCATCCGCCGGCTGACCGGCTGATCCCATCGGATGCCCTGCGTACCTCACGTCATCCGGCGCCCAAAGTCGCTTCGTAGCAGCGCGTCACGAGTCGCATGGCACGACATTGGTCGGGGCCGGCTCGAATTCAACCCCATCTGGCCATCACCCGCGACCGCGAAATTCGTGCTCGCCGGAAAGGACAATCATGACTCGCAAGCTTCACTTCGGCCTGCACCCGTACGGGGTGGGCGGCCCTGGTTCCGACGGCTTGTGGAAGGACCCCCGGGTAGCCAAGAACGCCAGCGTCGACATCAAGTACTACATCGCCCAGGCCAAACTGGCCGAAAGTGGTCTCTTCGATGCGTTCTTCATCGTCGACAGCCAGTTCATCAATGCCAGCTACCCGGCGCACTACCTCAACCGGCTCGAGCCGCTGACGCTGCTGTCGGCGGTGGCCACCCACACCACGAACATCGGTCTCGTCGTCACGGCCAGCTCCACCTACAACTCGCCATTCAACTTGGCCCGCCGGGTGGCATCGCTCGATCACATCAGTGACGGCCGCGCCGGCTGGAACGTCGTCACCAGCTTCGACTCGCAGGTCTCGAAGAACTTCGGGCTCGACGAGCACCTGGACTACGCGACGCGCTACGGGCGCGCCCTCGAGTTCGTCGAGGTCGCGCGCGGGTTGTGGGACTCCTACGAGGACGACGCGTTTCCCGCCGATGTGGAGCGGGGAGTTTTCCTGGATCCGGGCAAGCTGCACGCGCTCAACCATGTCGGTGAGCACTTCAAGGTCGCCGGTCCGCTGAACCTGGCTCGCTCCAAGCAAGGTCAGCCGGTGATCTTCCAGTCCGGCGTCTCGGAAGACGGACGCAACCTCGCCGCCCAGATCGCCGAAGGCATCTTCTCCCCGGGCGAATCGCTGGAGTCCTCCCGCGAGCACTACGCCGACGTCAAGCGGCGTGCCGCCGCGCTGGGCCGGAATCCGGACGACATCGTGATCCTGCCCAACGGCAGTCCCGTGGTGGCGAGTACCGACGAAAAGGCCTACGCGCGTTCGCGGGAGGTCTACGAAGAAGACAACGACTTCAACCGCAAGCTGGCGTTCTTTGGCCGGACCTTCGGTGCCTACGACTTCACCCAACACGACCTGGACGCTCCGTTCCCCGCCCTGAGCGCCGATCTCTCCGAACGAGGTGGCCGCCGCGGCGCCGACCTCGTCCAGCAGGCCGCCGAAAAGGGGTGGACGCTGCGACAGACTGTGGAGGCCACTTCGCAATACAAGCCGGGTCCCTTCGTCGGCTCGCCGCAGACCGTCGCCGACTCCATCCAGACCTGGTTCGAAGCGGGCGCGCTCGACGGGCTCAACCTGGCGTTTCGCCTGACCGAAGACCTTGAGAACTTCATCGGCACCGTCGTGCCGATCCTGCAGCAGCGCGGGCTGTTCCGTACCGAGTACGAGGCCGACACGTTGCGGGGCAACCTGGGAATACCATTCCCGATCAACCGCCACGCCCGGGTGCTCGATCTCGTAGACGTCTGAGAGGTGGAAAGGAGCTCCGATGGGCCGGGCGCGTCCGGGGCTTCACGGCGGTCATGACGCGGCTGCGGCAGGCAGGCGATCCTGTTGGGCTGGGAGCAGGTGGTCGCGGACCCAAGCCTGAGCGGCCAGCTGCACGGCGTCCCACGGCGAGCCGAGCGGCGGCGTATAGGACAGGTCGAGCTCACTCATACCCTCGACGGTCATGCCGGCGAACAGCGCGGCGGCATAGGTGTCGACCCGTTTCGCCGTCTCAGTCCCGCGGGCGCCGATGAGCTGGGCGCCGATGAGTTTGCCGGTGGCGGCGTCGCCGGTGACGCGGATCGTGATCGGCTGCGCGCCGGGGTAGTAGGCCTTGTGGTCATCGGGGGTCGCGGTCGTACTGACCGGGCTGAGGCCGGCGGCGATGGCTTCGTGCTCGCGCAATCCGGTACGGGCGGCGACGAGGTCGAAGACTTTGACGACTTGGGTGCCGAGGCTACCGGCGAAGCGGGCGTTGCCGCCGAGGGCGTTTTCTCCGGCGACGCGGCCCTGCTTGTGGGCGGTGGTACCCAGCGGCAAGTACGTGACACCGAGCTGGCGATGGTGCGTGACGACGCAGTCCCCGGCCGCCCAAACGTGGGGCAGACCGGTGGCCATTGTCTCGTCGACCACGACGGCGCCCCGCGCCCCGGTCTTGGCGCCCGCGTTGACGAGAAGGTCGGTGTCGGGATTGACGCCGACCACTACCAGCACGAGGTCGACGTTCCAGCTCAGCGCCGCATCGTCCGGGCCGATGCCGTCGACACGCAGACGACCAGCCGATGCATCGGCGGCGCGGGTGATTCGGGTGACGGTCGAGAGGGTGTGGACGGCCACGCCGTGGCGTTCCAGTTCAGTGTGGACCAGCGCGCCGAGTTCGACGTCCACGGTCGGCAGGACTTCGGGCAGCATCTCGACTTGGGTGACGGCGATGCCGCGCATGGTCAGGCCTTCGGCCATCTCCAGCCCGACGTAGCCAGCCCCGACGATGAGCGCGGTCTGGGGTTGGATGCGCTCGAGGCTGTCGGTGAGCGCGAACGTATCGCCCATCGAGTGCAGCAGGTGCACACCGTCCTGCGGGCCGAGGTCGTCGAGGCCCTCGATCGGGGGGCGGACGGGAACCGCGCCGGTACCGACGACCAGCTCGTCGTAGTCCAGCAGGTGCTGGCGGCCGTCTTTCTCCCGCAGGGTAAGGCGCTTGGCTGCGGGGTCGATGCCGGTGACGAGGGTGTCCAGGCGCAGCCGCATCCCGGTGGCTTCGAGGTCGGCGTGGGTGCGGTGGGCGAGATTGGACCAGTGGCCGACTTCGCCGGAGATGTAATAGGGGATGCCGCAGATGGAGAAGTTCGGGTAGGCGTCGGCGACGACGACCGTCACTTCGACGCTGGGGTCGAGTTCGCGAGCCCTGAGGGCGGCGGAGATTCCGGCGTCACTGCCGCCGACGGCAACGAGATGCATGGGGTGTCCTTCGAGCTGGGCTGGGTTGGTCAGGCTGGGTCGAGATGTGGGATGACGACGTCGGCGGCGGTCGATCCCGCGTCCGGGTAGAGCACGAGCAGCACACCAAGGCCGACGACAAGACCGATCAGTTGCATGCCGATGAAGCCGCCGACGGATGCGGGCGCAATACCGGCGAACGTGTCGGAGAAAACCCGCCCGACGGTGACGGCTGGGTTGGCGAAGGACGTGGAGCTGGTGAACCAGTACGCGGCGCCGATGTAGGCGCCAACGGCCGGGGCCGAGAACGCACCGCGGTGGGTGCGGGCCAACGCGAAGATCAGCGCGATCAGCCCTGCGGTCGCGACGATCTCCCCGATCAGATGCCCGCCGCTGGCCCGGGGCTTCGTCGATATGTGCTGGCCGACGCTGAACATGACATTGGCCAGAATCGCGCCGCCGATCGCGCCGCCGACCTGGGCGATCACGTAGGCGACTACATCGCTCAATCGCATCCCGGTCCCCGAGCGCCGGCCGAGGAACCAGTCCGCGATCGACACGACCGGGTTGAAGTGCGCGCCGGACACCGGCCCGAGCATCAGGATGAGGACGGCGAGCCCGAACACGGTCGCGGTGCTGTTCTCCAGGAGCTGGATGCCGACGTCGGTCGGCGAGAGTTGCTGGGCGGCGATGCCCGAGCCCACCACCACGGTCACCAACAGTCCGGTACCAAGAAACTCCGCGAACAGCCGTCGCCAGAGAGGGTTCGAGTGGTGCGCGGGGGCGGCCGGCGTAGACGAGGTCACGACGACATCTTGACGTACCGAATTACCTCAGTCAATATTGAGGTAATGAACATTGAGGCGAATGACGGATTGCGGCGGCGTGCGGCCAAACATGCGGCGCTGGCGGACCCTGCTCGTCTGTTGATCGTGGAATCACTGAGCCTCGGGGACGCATCGCCGAGCGAGCTGCAGGCAATGCTGTCGATGCCGTCGAACCTGCTGGCGCATCACCTTCGAGTGTTGGAGCACGAGGGAATGCTGGTGCGCTCCCGTTCCGAGGCGGATCGGCGCCGGACTTATGTGCGCCTGGCTGCGGGTGCGCTCGAGGATGTCGTGCCCGGCCAGGTCCGGTCCGCGGCTCGGGTGGTGTTCGTCTGCACGGCTAACTCTGCCCGCTCCCAGCTCGCGGCCGCGCTCTGGCGCCAAGCCAGCAGGATCCCGGTCGCGTCCGCAGGCACGCACCCGGCCGAACGGGTCGCTCCGGGGGCGGTCGCGACCGCCCGGCGGCACAGCCTGCCGATGCGGGTGCTTCGACCACGCCCGCTCGCCACGGTTGTCGGCGCGGACGACTTCATCATCACGGTCTGCGACAACGCCCATGAAGAACTCGTCGAGCCCGCCGCCGATCTGCACTGGTCGGTTCCGGACCCGGTCCGGGACGGCTCCGAACGTGCCTTCGATGCGGCACTGGACGAGCTCGCCCGCCGGGTCACTGACCTCGCACCCCGCCTGATCGCCTCCTGATCGAGACGATCGAACGATTCCTGTACTACCGGGTCACAGCCGACAGTGATCGCCAGACCGGCACCGACGGTGCCGGGACGCAGCACCCGCCGCTGCTCGCGCCGGCCCCGTCGTCGAACAGACCCGCGCCGCCACAGACACCGGTGTCGGGCAGGACCAGCTCGACCCGGGCCGCGCCCTCGTGGTCACCGGCGAGTTCGGCGACCACAGATCGGACCTGCTCGTAGCCGGTGATCGCCAGGAACGTCGGGGCCCGGCCGTAGGACTTCATCCCGACCAGGTACAGATCCGGCTCCGGGTGCGCCAGATCCTTCGCCCCGGTCGCGGCAACGGAGCCACACGAGTGGACGTTCGGGTCGACCTCCGCGGCGATCCGGATCGGGGCCTGCAGCGTGGCGTCCAGCTCGAGGCGCATCTCCGACAGGAACGACAGGTCGGGCCGGAACCCGGTCAGCACCACGATGTTGTCCGCGGCCGGAAGCGTCCGGCCATCTTCGGAGACCAACACGGCTCCTTCTTCGGTGCGCTGGATCCGCTCAATGCGAAAGCCCGTCACGACTTCGGCCAAGCCGGCTTCGACGGCCTGCTTTGCCCGCGTGCCGAGCGCGCCGCGCTCGGGAAGCTCGTCTGCTACCCCGCCGCCGAACGTGTTGCCGATGACCCCGCGGCGCAATGCCCATGTCACGCGCGTGCCCGGGTGCGTGTCGGCGACCCGACCGAGTTCGATGATCGCCGTCGCTGCCGAGTGGCCGCTGCCGACCACGACAGTGTGCTTTCCCGCGAAGGCCTCAGCCTGTTCGAAGTTGGGCACCTGGTAGGAGATGACGTCGGCAGCCGCACGCTCCCCCAGGGCGGGCAGACCGTCGGCGCCAGCCGGATTCGGCTGTGTCCAGGTGCCAGCGGCATCGATGACGGCGCGGGCATCCAGTCGCGACTCGACCCCGGCCGAGTCCACCACGTGGATCGTGAACGGCTGCTCTGCGCGGGCTGCATCGACCAGCCGGTCGCGGCCTTTGCGGGACACCCCGATGACCTGCGAGTTATAGCGAACGCGGCCGCCGAGCGCTTCGGCCAGTGGCGCCAGATAGCCGGCGATCCACTCCCGCCCCGTCGGGTATCCGTGCGTCGGCGCGACCCAACCGGTCGGCTCCAACAATCGCGCCGCGGCCTTGTCCACCAGCTCGACCCACTGCGAGAACGTCCGGACGTGGCCCCACTCCGACACCGCGTGCGCCGGTCCATCACCCGATTCCAGCACCAGCGGCTCGAGACCGCGCTCCAGCAAGTGGGCCGCGGCAGCCAGGCCCTGCGGTCCAGCACCAATCACCACAACAGGCAGGTCGGTCATCAAGCACTCCTCGTATAGACAAACGTCAATACGTCCAGGGTGCAGGTCAGATCGACGACTGTCAATCTAACTGGCACACTGGGCGCATGCCGTCCGCGAGCCTGAACCTGATCGAAGACCTCAGCGCGTGCTGCTCCCCGATCACCGGCGGCGCACTCGACGTCGAGAGCGCCGAACGGCTCGCTCGCGTCTTCAAAGCACTCGCTGACCCGACTCGGGTGCGGCTGCTGTCGCTGATCGCCGCGACCGAGGGCGGTGAAGCCTGCGCCTGCGATCTAACTGCGCCGGTGAACCTCTCGCAGCCGACCGTCTCGCACCACATGCGCCAACTCGTCGACGCCGGCCTCGTCTCCCGCGACCAACGCGGCAAGTGGGCCTACTACCGAGTCGTCGACAGCACCCTCGACGCGATTGCCAACGCCATTAAGCCAGAAAGGCTTGGGCAGCAAACCCGCTAGCCGCCGTTTCGTGGCAACGGCGTCGAGCATTGCCGCTCCGCGCCGAGCGAAACTGGGTTGCAGGCCCGGCCAACCCAACTGCCGTAACCGTCCGTCCAGCAGCGCCGCCGCGTCCACCACGCCGGGAGAACAGCGATGCGCGTCTGGTGCGTCACTGGATCCAGCGGCGGCCGATTCCTCTGCGCGGCGACGGGAGTCGACCTTGGTATGACTGAAACGAATCCTCGCCGGCTCCTGCAGTCGGTATTGGTGTCCCTGAACGGTGTGACGAGCGAACCGTTGACGTGGGCCGGGCCGTTCTTCGGCCCCGGCAGCGCCACGCGCTCGCTGGCCGCACTGAAGGCAAGCGGTGCCATGTTGATGGGCCGACGGACCTATGAGATCTTCTCCCGGCAGTGGCCCGCCGCCTCTGGGGAGTACGCCGACTACCTCAACGCCATGCCGAAGTACGTCTTCTCCTCCACGCTCGACCAGACCGACTGGGCGAACACCACAATCGTGCCCGGCGGGGTGGTGGAGGCCGTCACCGCGCTCAAGCAAGCCGGGGGTGACGGCGATCTGGTCGTGTACGGCCACGGGCAGTTCGGGCAGACCCTGGGCGATGCTGGCCTGGTCGACGAGCTAAACCTCACCATCGTCCCGGTGTTCGTACCGCGGGGTACTCCGCTATACCGAGCCGAGGGCTCGGCGCAGACCTGGGAGCTGGTCAGCGCCGCCCCCGGAGCCGATCCTGGGCTTGTCGCCCTCACCTACCGGCCCGTACGGCTCTTTGCCGCCGCGGACTCCCCGTGAGTGAGGTGGCGTGGTGAATCGATCGACTGCGACACTCGACGATGAAGTTCGGGCGCAGCGGGTGTCCCTACGTCGAGAGGCTGGGCGACGACGCGGCCGTCCATCAGGAGCACCCATGCACGCATCGGCCGACACCAAGCTACCGAGAGATGAGTTCCTCAGCGATGCCCAGCTGTACCGTCGGGAACTGGTCGCCCATTGCTACCGGATGATCGGCTCCGTCCACGATGCCGAAGACCTGGTCCAGGAGACATATCTTCGAGCGTGGCGGGGCTGGGAGGCATTCGAGGGCCGCTCCTCGGTTCGCACCTGGCTTTACCGGATCGCCACCAACCTGTGCCTGACCGCGCTGCACCACACCAGTCGACGTGTCCTGCCGGCCGGTCTGGGGCCGCCGAGCGCCGACCCGAACGTGCCAATGCAAGCCGTGACGAGCGAGATGCTCTGGATCGAGCCCTTTCCCAACACGGTCTACGAAACGGCGTCCGGTGATCCGGCCGAGATCGTCGAGTCGCGATCCGGCCTACGTCTGGCCCTGGTCGCGAGTCTGCAGCATCTGCCACCACGCCAACGAGCCGTGTTCCTGCTCCGAGAAGTGCTCGCCTACCCAGCAGCAGAGGTTGCCGACATGCTCGACACGACCGTGCCGGCAGTCAAGAGCGCGCTGCAACGAGCGCGCGCCACGCTCGACGAGGTCGCCCCGAACGCCGAGATCCTGACCGAGCCGGACTCAGCCGTTGCTCGCCGCATCCTGGACCGATACATGGCCGCGTTCGAGCGGGCCGATATTGCTGCGCTCACTGAGTTGTTGCGAAGCGACGCGACGCTCGAGGTGGTGCCGATGAGAACCTGGTTGTCCGGAAACAAGACATGCGTGCCCTACCTCGCACGCCACGTCCTCACCTCGCCCGGGCTGTACCGGATGTACCCCACCATCGCCAACGGCCAGCCGGCGGCAGCCGCCTACCGGCGCGAAGACATCAGCCAGCCGTTCACCGCGTTCGGCGTCGCCGTCTTGAGCATCGATGCCAGACACATCACCGCCATCACCACGTTCATTGATGCCTCACTAGTGGAACGCTTCGGCTTCCCGGCACATATCTGATCCACTCAGTTGATCCACTCAGTGGCATTTCAGCTTGTCGAGTGTTGGTGTCGGCGGCCATCGGGGGCGGGTCGGGCAGGTCACTCATGACCGCGATGCCTTTCCGGACTCCGCATTCACAATTGCGACCACGTCGTGACCGACTGGGCTAGGCGTCGGCCCGGAGGAGAACCAGACGCGTTTGCACGCCTGGACCTACGTCTTCGATGTCGTGGGAAGCGCAACACTCGCAGCGCCAACACACCCCGACGACGGCAGGTCACCACCCACTCGTCGCGACCCCCATTTCGGCCGCGTCGGACGCCGCCCTCGGCGTGCTACCGAAGATTCCGGACGGCCGGCGAGGTGAGTCCGGTGGCCGTCGCGGCAAACACGAGGGCGGCGCAGCTGAGCACGATGCTCCGCGTTCCGAAGGCGGCCGCCAGCGGGCCAGCGACGGCCAGGCCAAGTGGGCCCATGACGAAGGAGCCGAACGCGTCGTAGGAGCTGACCCGCGACAGCGCGTCGTCCGGGATATGTTGCTGAAGCGCCGTTGACCACAGCACTTCGAAGATGTCAGAACAGACTCCGGCGACGAAGAAGGTCAGCGCGATCGTGATCAGCGGTGCGCCAATTCCGAGCAGGACAATAGGAGGCAGAAATCCGAAGACAGCAATCATCGCTGTCCGCAAAGGATGTTTCGGCTTTACCCGGATCGCGGCCACACTGCCTGACAGCAACCCCACCGCCTGGACGGTAAGGATCGCCGACCAACCAAGCGCACCGTGATATCGCACCTGAGCAATCGCGGGGCCGAGCACCCGCAACACCGCACTTGTCGCAGCATTCACGATCGACGCAACGGCAACGATCACCCATACCCATTGCCGGGACGCGAACTCCTGCCAGCCGACCCGTAGATCGGTCAAGGTTGAGTTTCGCTCCACCCGCGTCACGTGCGGAATCGCCAACCCGACCAATAGCGCGGCAGACGCCACAAACGTGCCGGCATCGATGGCCAGCGCCGTCCCGGATCCCAACCCGGCGACCAGCACGCCGGCCAGCGCGGCGCCGACGATGCCCGACAGGTTCATCGATATTCGAAGCAGCGCATTCGCCGGTTGAAGCTGCTCCGACGCCACAATCTGCGGAACGACACCGGCCGCAGCCGGTAGGAACATCGCCGCCGCGGCGCCATTGACCGCAGACAACGACATCAACGGTCCCAGGTCAGCGTGACCGGTCAGAAAGAGAACGGCCACGCCCGCCTGCGCCGCCCCGGCGATCAACTCGGCGACCACCATCGTCCGATAGCGAGACCACCGATCAGCGAGGACACCACCCCACAGCAAAAAAACGACCTGAGCGGCGGAACGAGCGAACACCACAAGCCCAAGGTCACGAATCGCCGCCGCACCACCAGGGTCCAAGATCGCGAAAGCCAACGCGGTTGGTGCGATGCCATTCCCGAGCAGCGACACACTCCGAGACAAGAACAGGCGGCGGAACGGGCGCACATTCAATATGTCGAGTTCGTTCCGCACCGGCTCACCATGTCACGCGCAAGGTGACACTCCAGACCCAAACAACGCTGGTTCGCGATAAGCAGAAGCAGCGTGCAATCGCTGCTCAGAAAGCCGTATACACCCGCTTTATCCTAGTAAGCATCCGTGATATCTCCTTGACGGTCCGAACACGGCGCAGGTAGGTTTCCGCCGTACCATCCGATATATGAGTGATGTCACGCCTGCGGACTGGCTGGTAAATTCCCAGACTCCGCCGAGCCAGCTGATCACCTGCGGCCCATCAGGTTTTGAAGCCTATGCCCGGTTGCGGTACCTCCCTGATCCACGTTTCCCCGGTCAAGCCGAGACTGATGCCAGTTCAGGCGACAGTCCACTCTGGATTTCACAGGCAGGCCGGGCACTAGGCATGCTCGCGGCTTTCACTGACACACCTGACGAGTGCTACTTATGCATCTGGGAGGGCACAGCCGGGAGCTTCCTTTCGTCCGACGAGCTACGGAGTCCGAGAGTCTCGGTCCGCAACCGACAATATGACCTGTTCACCGGCAAACTAAGAGATATCACCGAAGGCCGCTCCGACAACTCCAGATGCGGAGAGTCCTTGCCCCTGCCTGCCTTCGTCTGGCCAGCAGACCATCGTTGGTGTTTTACGAGCGACGTCGATCCGCACTGGGCCGGGATAGGTGCCGAGAAGGCTGCAATCGACAGTCTGGTGGCTGCTATCGATCTAGATGTCGTTCGAGGCCTGCCGAGCGAGAGAACCCCGATGTATCGCTAGTAAGTCCTTAACGATCGAAAGAGATGTAGCAGCGCCAATGCGAACTACCCAATGCTGTTGCGAGTCGCCGTAGTTGCGGGAGCGTGTATCGGTCTGATTTTCTTTGCGTCACCAGTTGACTCTCACCTTCCGAAACAGAATCACATCCGGGCGTGGTCGCGATAACTAGGGGTCTATCTCATGGCGAAACCATGTTGACGTCGATGTAGACGGTCAGAATGACCCAGCCGACACGCCTACTCCATCCCTCGCCGAAACCGACGACACCGCCTTCACCGCCGTCGCCTCCATCCGAGCGCGGCACCGACGGATTGACTCTGCGGTAACGAGATGCGGCACGGGCTCAGGCGCCTGCGGACGCCTCCATCGATCAATGCCCGCGCGCTTCATTTTCCCCACGGAAGGCGTCGTCGTGAGGGAGACCGCCGTGTTCTGGGCGAGCCAAGCCACCACTTTTCTTCACCACGGATGCCCCATGGAGAGTAGTTAGGCATGCCTACCCTTCATATGGCACCATTCGCTTATGAGCTTGTCGACCACCCTGCTGCTGGGGTTCATTGCCGGCGTGACCATCGTCATCGGTCTTCCGATCGGGCGGATGCGGCGACCAGCCCCAGGGTTGCGGGTCTTCCTGAACGCCACTGCTGTCGGCGTGTTGTTGTTCCTGTTCTGGGACGTGCTGGCCGCGGCGTGGGAGCCGGTGGATGCCGCCCTGACCGGTGTCCACGACGGCAGCGCGAGTATCGGCCCCGTCTTCGGATACGGCGGGCTGTTCGCCACCGGTTTGTCCGTCGGGCTCCTCGGTCTGGTGGGATATGACCGTTACATCGTCCGGCTAGGTCGCAACACCGGCCGGGGTGGGCCGGGCGCGATGGCGGTGACCGAGCACGCAGCCCGCTCGAGCGGAATTGCCACCTGGTCACCGGCCCGAAGGTTGTCACTGCTCATCGCGGTGGGCATCGGCCTCCACAACTTCGCCGAAGGTCTAGCCATCGGTCAAGCAGCCGCCAGTAACGCGATCGCCCTGGCCACCGTCCTGGTCATCGGGTTCGCGCTGCACAACGCCACTGAGGGCTTCGGGATCGTGGCTCCGCTGGCAGGCGAGTCGACCGGCGACCCAGCCACCCGGCCGAGCTGGCGGTTTCTCCTGGCCATGGCCGCGATTGGCGGTGGACCCACCTTCATAGGTACTGCCATCGGCCACAACTTCACCTCCGAACCGGTCAGCGTCGTGTTCTTAACCCTGGCCGGCGGATCCATCGTGTACGTGATCGCCCAACTGCTAGGCGTGGCCGGGCGAGCCAAACGCTCCGATCTCGTTGCCTGCGGCCTGCTGGTCGGCCTGCTGGCCGGCTTCCTTACCGACGCCGTTGTGGCTGCCGGCGGCGCATAGTCAGCTCCTCTCTTCCCACCCGACTGCGCCACGGTAAACGGCGGACAGCGGGTCGTAGAGAAAGCAGGCGAGAATAATCCATACGTGGCATGGAGAACCGATATTCACTAGGGCACGATTCTGCTGGTTCTAAGGACATCTCGCAGATATGGCTCCCTTATGCCACCGCGGTGGGGCCGGCGTATTCGTCGATCCGAGTTACGTGTCCTGCGCGTACGTGGTTACGAAGCGCAACGCGGCGCGCGGTCACCGGGAATCGTCTGACGTGGACTCCCTTTTGATCCTTGTGGGTAATCGCGAGGCAGATGACGATCACGAGGATCGTTCCCAGTCCGGCTATGGCGCGGGCGAAACTAGCCGCGGGGGCGCCGCGCCGGGTCTTAACGCGGGGCGTCACGATCCACGTCTTTCGGGAGACGACCGGCCAGCGTGCGAAGACTTGACAGGGCCGCCACGGATGGCCGTCAGCCGATTCCTCGGGCCGACCGGAATTGCTGCATCCCTCGCAGCAACAACCCTGACGGGCCAGGTGATCTCGCGGCCGATGTGACACGACCGCCGTCGACCCCGGGCACGGCGGCGACCCGCACCGACGCCCGGGGTCAGCCGCGGCAGCTTGAGCTCTCGCTCAATATGCGCAGCTCCGCTGGCTAGCCAGCGGCATCGGGGAGCTCGGCCGCTCCGGTGTCGGGGCCGACCTGGTCGCCGGACTGGACGTTGTCGGTATCTGCCGTGCTGGCGGTCGTGCTGTCAGCGGTGTCGCCCGCGGTCCGGGTGTCGGCGCTGGTCTGGTCACCGGACTGAACATTGCCCGTGTCGGCAGCGGTGGTGGTCGGCTGCGAGTGGGTGGTGTTCGGTGCGACCGGCGTTGCTTGGACCTGCCAATCCACGGCGACCGTGCGCAGGGCGCGCTCGGTCATCGTCGCCTTCGAGTGGGCCAAGAACGATCCGAGGCTGGCCAGCAGCGCGACGGCGCCAGCGATCCCGAGCGCGGCGGAGGCCAGCCGCAGGGGTTGGCGGCGCAGCAGTCCCCACAGCCAGGTGCCGGTCACTATAGGTCTCCGTTATTGATTGGGAAGATGGCGGGTACCCGTGAGTGTGGACTGCTGTCGGCCGAGGCAGCGGATCAGGACGGACCTGGTGGAGCCTCGTGCGTCCTTGCTGTGCGCGAGCTGCGTGCTTGGACCGTCACGTCGGGCCTGCTCGCATGGTCGGCCCACTTCGGCGTCGATACTCGGCCCTGGGCCGACGCGTTCGAATTGCCTGGGCAGTGTTCAGCTCAAGCCCTTACGTCCGGCGCAGCGGCCATGGCAAGACTGTCGAACCAAGTTACCGACCTTGGTGTGCTTGCGCTTCGCAGAACGCTGGCGAACCCGTTCGCCAGTACCCCTCGCCGCGCTTGGGCGTTTCCTCGTGCCAGGCGTCGCGCCGCGACAGGAGCGCGCGAGTGGTTGTGATTTCGTGAAAGTTCGGTCGGTCAGGTGCGGCGGAGTGCGCTGCGACCGATAATCTGCGTATGGCCGAGCGTCTGGTAGGGCGGCGCTGGGAGTTGCGCGCCCTCGTGGACCTGCTCGATGCCGCCCGATCCGGTCGAGGCCGAGGTCTGCTGTTGCTCGGCGACGCGGGAATCGGCAAGACCACCTTGGCCCAGGCGCTCGCCTCGAAGGCCACCGGCTGCACGATCGGCTGGGGGCGCTGCCCGGAGATCGAAGCGGTGCCCTATTGGCCTTGGCGGCAGGCGCTGCAGCCCCTCGATGCCGCGGCACCACTCCCCGACTCGGCGCCGGTCGCGCGCCCGTCGATCTTCGCCGACGTTGCCGACCGCCTCGCCAAGGCTACGGCGACTAGCCCGGCAGTGGTCATCCTCGAAGACGTTCACGTGGCCGACGCCGCTTCGCTTGCGTTGCTTCAGTTCCTCGCCGGGGTGCTGCCCGAGCTGAGATGCTTGCTGCTGCTGACCAGCCGCAACAACTCGGTGGATCTCGCCCCGCACGCTGCTATTGCGCTCGAGGCGCTCCCCCCGGTGTTCGGGCGACTCACCCTGCAGGGTCTCGACCGCGCGGACACCGCGGCGCTGGTGGGGCAGGTCCTTGGCCGGCCGGATACGCAGCTCGCCGACGCGATATACGGGCGCACCGTCGGCAACCCGTTTTTTGTCCAGGAGCTGACACGGCTGTACGCGGTCAAGGGTGGGCCCGGTGTCGGCCCGCCGGCCGGTGTGCACCAGGTCATCGGCCGCCGCCTCGCGCGGCTGCGGCAGCAAACGCACGACTGCCTATCGGTTGCGGCGGTGCTGGGCGACGGCGTGGAGGTCGCGGTACTTGCCGAGGTTGCGCAACTGCCGGTCGGCGTGATCCTGGACGCGGTGGGCGAGGCTGTCGACGCGCGGCTCGTCGTGCTCGACTGCGCCCAGGTGCGGTTCGCGCACGCCCTCGTCCGCGAGGTGCTGTACGACGACATGAGTGCTGCCCGCCGGGGCCTGTTGCACGGACGGTCCGGTGAGGTGCTGGTCGGCCGCCGGGCCGGTGCCGGTCCGGTAGCCGACCACTTCCGACGCGCGGTCGGCTACCCGAACGCGGTCCGGCTGGCCGCCGAGCATGCGCTGCACGCCGCTCAGGACGCGATGCGGCGCGGCGGCTATGAACAGGCCGTCCGCTACTTTCAGTGGGCGGCCCAGGGCAGCACCGAACCCGGCGTCCGGCTCGGTCTCGGCGAGGCGCAGGTGCTCGCCGGGCAGCTGGCCAAGGGCCGGGCGGTCTTGCGCGAGTTGGCCCGCGAGCGGCTCGCTGCGAGCGATGGGGAGACCGCAGCCCGTGCGGTGCTCGCGACGGGTGGCGGCCTGGGCGGGTTCGAGGTGGATCTCGGCGATGTCGAGCAGGCCGTAATGCTCGAGCGGGCGTTGCCGCTGCTGGGCGATGGCCCGACGAAGGCGGCGGCGCTGGCTCGGAGCGCGGTAGCCCGCGCGCACGGGCGGATGGACGAGTCGGCCCGCGCGCTCGCGCGGGACGCCATCGACATAGCGCGCCGGCTAGGCGATGCGCGTATCGAAGCGGCCGCGCTGTCGGCGTGGTGTGACACGGCGAGCGGGCCGGACTTCGTTGCCGAGCGGGAGGCGGAGGCGCGCCGTATGGTGGCGCTGGCTGAGACGGCAGGCGATCGCACCCTTGCCCTGCTCGCCCGTCGACTGCTCGTCGTGGCGCTGCTGGAACAAGGCAGCTTCGCCGGCGCCGACGAGCAGATCGCTGCATACGCCGCGATCGCCGAACAGATGCACACGGCGTTCTACTCCTGGCCGGTACCGATGTGGCGCGGCATGCGGGCGTTGATGCGCGCGGACCACGCGCAGGTCGACGTGTGCCTGACCGACGCCGCGGAGCTTGCCCGGCGCGCGGACAGCGCGAACGGCGAGCTGATGGTGTTCACGCTGCGGATCGGCAAGGCCGACGCGACCGGCACGATCGCGGACTGCCGCGAGCTGATCGACGAGGTGATGGCGCCCTTCTGGGACGTGCCCATGGCGCAGGGCTACCTCGCCTATTACCTCGTTAAGGCTGGCGACCGGGAGCGCGCCGCGCGATTGGTCGAGCAGCGAATGTCTGAAGGCATCGCAGCCATCCCCAAGGACAGCGAGTGGCTGACGAGCGTTGCGCTGCTGGGCGAGGCGGCCCGCTTGCTCGGGCACCAAGCCGCGGTGACGGCCTGCGCTGGTGTCCTTGAGACCTACCGCGAACTGTGGCTCTACGACGGCATCGGAGCCGCTTGCTATGGCCGCGTCGCTACGTTCCTCGACCGGTTCACCGAATTCCTCGGCAGCCTGCCAGTCGAATTGCCGGTTGGCCCGCCGACCGCGGCGGTCGGCGAGCTGCATCGCACCGGCGCGGTGTGGTCGATCAGCTGGCGCCGCGAACACGCCACCGTCCCGGACGGCAAGGGCGTCCGGGATCTGGCCGCCCTGCTTACCCGCGCGGGCACGCCGATCCACGTCCTCGATCTGGTCGGCGCCGGGCGCGCCGGCGGCGGGGACACCGGCCCGGCGCTGGACCAGCAGGCCAGGATGGCCTACAAGACGCGGCTGCGCGAGCTGACCGACGAGCTCGCCGAAGCGGAGCAGTTCGCCGACGTCGGACGCGCCGAACGGCTGCGAACCGAACAGGAATTTTTGGCGCACGAACTCGCCGCCGCACTGGGCCTCGGCGGCCGGGCCCGCGTGACCGGCGACCCTGTCGAGCGGGCCCGCAAGGCGGTCTCGATGCGGATCGCCGCCGCTATCAAGGCAATCGATCAGGTGCACCCGTCGCTGGGCCGACATTTGAGGGCGAGCGTCCACACCGGTCGGCACTGTGTGTACGAGCCAGAAGACGAGGTCACCTGGCAGCTGTGATCTGGCATCGCCAGGTCTCAACTGGCGCCTCTGTTGTGGAGCGCGGCGCACGCCCAGCTCGCATAGCAGACAGGATGCATGATGACCACTATCGACGACACGACCGCCAGCAAGGCGCTCGTCGGCCGGCTGTTCGCCGCGGCACTCGGCACCGCAGAGCTGTTCACCGTCTACCTGGGCCAGGTGCACGGTCTCTACCGTGCCGTGGACTCGGTCGGCTCGACGACCGCGGCCGAGCTGTCGCAGGCGAGCGGCGTCGAGCTGCGCTACCTGCTGGAATGGCTGCAATCCCAAGCGATCAGCGGCCTGCTGAGCGTCGACGGCCCAGACATCGGCACCGCGAGATTCTCACTCACGCCGGGCGTCCGTGAGACGCTTCTCGACGAGACCAACCCGTACTACGCCGGTGGCATGCCGGCCATCGCCGTCGCAGTCGGCCGCGCCTTCCCGCAGCTCGAGGCCGCATTCAAGACCGGCGCCGGCGTCCCGTACGCGGAGTACGGCCCAGAGGCGGTCACCGCCCAGGCGGCGCTGAACCGCCCGGCCTACGTCAACTCACTCGTCGCCGAGTGGCTGCCGGTCATGCCAGACGTGCAGGCGCGGATGGCGGCGGGCGCGCGGGTGGCCGACGTCGGCACCGGCGCGGGCTGGTCGGCGATCGAGCTCGCCAAGGCCTACCGGGCAGTCCACGTCGACGGCTACGACAACGACGAGGAGTCGATCTCACGCGCCCGCCGCAACGCCGCCGAGCACAGCGTCTCCGACCGGGTCGACTTCGAGGTGCGCGATATCGACGAGATCGCCGCGCACGGTGTCCGCTACGACCTGATTACCTTCTTCGAGTGCCTGCACGACCTCGCCCACCCCGTCGCGGCGCTCGCCGCGGCCCGGCAGGCGCTCGCGCCGGGCGGCACCGTCCTGGTCATGGACGAGAACGTCGACGAGACGCTCGTCGCCCCCGGCGACGAGGTTCAGCGCTTCTTCGCCGCCGCCAGCGTCATCTGGTGCACGCCACAGGGCCGGGTCGAGGCAGACTCTGAAGTGATCGGCGCCGTCATGCGGCCAGCCAGACTTCGGGAACTGGCCGCGGCCGCGGGGTTCACGACGGTGAACATCCTGCCGATCGAGCACCCGTTCTGGAGATTTTACCGCCTCAACCCCTAACGGAGCCGACGATGCAGCTGGTCGAGATCACGCGCTACCCCGTCAAGTCGCTGCAGGGCGAGTCCGTATCCAGAGCCGAGATCGAGCCGGACGGCGTCCGCGGCGACCGCAGTTGGGGCATCCGCGACGAGACCACCGGCAAGATCCTGACCGGGCGCCGCGCGCCGCAACTGCTGTTCGCCGCCGCGACCCTGACGCCCGACGGCACACCGGTGATCACGCTGCCGACCGGCGCGACATGTGAAGGGCCCGGCGCTGACACCGACGCGGCACTTTCGGCATGGCTCAACAAACCGGTGCGCCTCGTGAAATCCGTGGGCGTGCCGGCCGCGCAGGCGGAGTACTTCGAGGACGCCACCGACGACGCGAGCCAGGCCATCGAATGGACCATGCCCGCCAACCGATTCGTCGACGCGCAGCCCCTACTCGTCCTGACCACAGCAAGCCTGCGCACCGCAGCCACACTGCACCCAGACGGCGACTGGCAGGTCCGCCGGTTCCGTCCCAACCTCCTGGTAGACGTCACCGACGACGGGTGGGTCGAGGACTCCTGGTGCGGGCGCTCAACCGTCCACCTCGGCGCCGTGGAGCTGCGGCCGCAAGAGCCGTGCATCCGCTGCACGATGGTCACCCGCCCGCAGCCCGGCATCGACGAGGATCGGGACATCTTCCGAACCCTCGCTCGCAACCACCGCGGCCACCTCGGAGCCTGGACCGCCATCACCACTGGCGGGACCATCCACGTCGGCGACGAGGTCTGCGTCGAGCCCCGATAGATCCTGTCGGCCGCCGACGAGCCGCTGCGGGTGGGAAGCCCGGCGACCGTCGTCCACGCACCACGCGTCTGGCACGGCGCGTGGTGCTGGGAGCGGGTCGACGCACTGCTCCTCTACATCAGCCTCGCCGGGCGCCTCGGCCATGCCCGTGGGCGGTGAGCAGCACTCACCCGGCAGGGCTCCAGCAGCTACGTCAACGCCGAAAATGGCTGTCGCGGCGGGCCGGTCATCGGCGGCCTGTCCGGTGAGATCCTTGCCGGGCCGCCGTCGAGGCACGAAGAGCTCCTGCTCGCCGAACACGACGTGACCGAAGCCCGTCGCAGTCGGCAGTTGTTCGACCGATCGGGCCTACGCCCCTTCCGGAACGTCTTCAACCCCACCCGTCGACTACACAGCCGCCGCGGAATCAGTTTTCGCACCGACTCAACATCCGAGGCACCGTTCGTGTGGCGCTGGATCGTTGTTCGGGTCAGCGTTCGGCGCTGCGGCAGTTCGCGGGTGCTGGGATGAGGCTCGCGAGCAGGTTTGTCGCTGCTGTGCTGAAGCGGGCGGTGTCGGCGAAGGGGCGGGCGACCAGCATCGCGCCTTCCAGGCAGCTGATGATCATGCGGGCGGTGTCGCGGTAGGTGCCGGTGAATTGCAGCTCGCCGGCGTCGCTGCCGGCGTTGAGCACCGCCTCCAGCCAGGACTCGTTGTCGGCGAAGAACGCGAGCACGGCCTGCTGCATCGGTTGCGGCAGCGTCCGGTACTCGGCGGCGAGCATGCCGCATAGGCACATCCGGTCCTCGCGTAACACGTCGAAGTAGAGCGTCGCGTAGCCATCGAGCTTGGCCATGGCACCGCGGCGGGTGTCCAGCGCAGTAAGCGCAGCCCCGAACCGCTCGGTGTAGCGGGTGAGCAGCGCGGTACCCAGTTCGGCCTTGCCGGCAAAGTGGTAGTGCAGCGCCGGCTTGGTCAGCCGCAGTTCGGCGGCGATGTCGGCATAGCTGACCGCGTTGAAGCCGCGCTCCTGGACCAGTCGCTCGGCGACATCGAGGATGCGCGCCGAGGTGCCCAGTTCGTCTCGTTGCTCGCTGGCGCTCGCCGGCGTACCCACTGCGGATCGTCCACTCTTCACCCAGTCACCCCTTGACCGTTGACCTTCTAGTAGGTAGAACTAGATTCTGACTTATCAGAAGGTCAGATTAGCCGCAGGACGTGGGCACGCGCTGGGAGGCAGCTTCATGCACGCCACCGAACACCGCAGCTTCGACGGCTGGGCCTCGGCGACGAGCCGGTCGTGGTCGTGCACTGGTTCGGGCGCCAGCAACTACGCCAAATCCGCCCTGCACGACTACACACCGTTGACCAGTTACAGACGACCACACACGACAGAACGGGGAGTGCCATGGACCGCAAGATGATCGACTGCCGCGCCGTGCCGAACGACGTGGGCTGTACCTTGACCATCGCCGGGCAGCAGGGGGAGGTGCTCGAGGCCGCCGCCGCGCACGCGGTCGCCGTGCACGGTCACGCCGACTCCCCAGAGCTGCGGGAGATGCTGCAGGCCGGTCTGCAGGACGCCGAACCAAGCCTCGCGTGACCGCGACGAGTGAGTCTGCCACCACCCCTTCCGCCAGCGCCTCGGCGATCGAGTTCACCCGGGCGCTGGTGCAGCGGTTCAACGTCGCGTGGAACGAGCACGACCTGCCGGCAGCACTCGCCTTGATCAGTGACGACTGCGTGTTCGACGCGACCTCACCGGCGCCGGACGGCACCCGGGTCGTCGGGCCTGCGGCGATCCGTGCGGTATGGGAGCCGATCTTCGCGGACGCGCACAGCCGCTTCAGCGTCGAGGACGCGATCACGGCCGCCGATCACGTCGTACAGCGCTGGCGCTACGACTGGGACGGCGGCCACATCCGCGGCATCGACCTGATCACCGTCGCCGCCGGCCGGATCACCGCCAAACTCGCCTACGTCAAAGGCTGATCGCGCGCGTCGTGGCGCACCGAGTCGCGGCCCCGTCCAGGGCGCGGGGCGGATGTTCTGGTTGCAGGAAGGAGTTTTGGCCGGGTCGTACTGGCGTTTGAGCCGCGCAGCCGCACTGCACGCTGACCAAAGCCAGTGGCGGCGCCGACGACGGGCAACCGGTCATGTTGTTACAAACCCTGGGCTTGGTTCGCTGCTTCTCACCTAGACGTCGCTCTCTTGACCGCAGGCATTTACGCGGCCGTGCCGTCTTCCGCGGCGTCATGAATCGGCCTACGGTGATCCCAGGCCGCTGATCCTCCAACGAAACTCCTGCGCTGAAGGTGCGGCGAATTCACCGCTGACAGGGGAGCGACGTGGCCAAGGATCGATATGACGTGATTGTGGTAGGTGCACGGTGTGCGGGTTCTCCGACGGCAATGTTGTTGGCTCGTCAGGGCTACCAAGTTCTGGTTGTCGATCGTGCGACCTTTCCTAGTGACACGCTTTCTACGCATGTGGTGCAACCGACGGGTGTTGCTTCATTGAACAGCTGGGGGCTGCTGGAGGCGCTGGCTACCACCGGGTGCCCGCCAATCGCAACATACGAATTCGATTTCGGTCCCTTCAGGTTATCCGGAGCGCCCGGCACTGTGGACTCACCCGTCTCGTACGCGCCTCGACGCACTGTGCTGGACAAGCTTTTGGTTGACGCTGCAGCCGAAGCCGGCGCTGAGGTCCGGGAAGGTTTCGCTGTCGAGGAAATTCTCGTCGATGCCGGTTGCGTCGTGGGGATCCGAGGTCACAGCAAGGGTGGCGCGTCGGTCACCGAACACGCCCAGGTTGTAATCGGTGCCGATGGGTTGCACTCGCTGGTGGCTCAGAGCGTGGGGCCGGAGCAGTACAACGACAAGCCGCAACTCTTGTGCGGCTATTACTCCTACTGGAGTGGCCTGCCAATGGATGGCAGATTCGAGACCTACGTTCGCCCAAACCGCGGATGGGCCGCCTGTCCCACCCATGACGATCTCACCATGGTGGTGACCGGGTGGCCATTCGCGGAATTCGCCGCAAACAAGTCCGACCTCGAAGGCAATTACCTGAAGAACTTCGAGCTGGCACCGGAATTTGGCGACCGCATCCGCGCCGCCAAACGCGAGTCCCGAATAGTCGGAACCGCCGTCCCCAACTTCTTCCGAAAGCCGTTCGGACCAGGATGGGCCTTAGTGGGCGACGCCGGATACAACAAAGACTTCATCACAGCACAAGGAATCTCCGACGCCTTCCGTGACGCTGAACTATGCGCGAACGCACTCGACGAAACCTTCTCGGGCACGCGCTCGTTTCAAGCGGCGATGGCCGACTACCAATCCACACGCGACGGGCACGTCCTTCCGATGTATGAATTCACAACGCAGCTTGCAACCCTGCAACCGCCACCCCCTGAGCTACAACAGCTACTCGGCGCGGTCCATGGCAACCAGGAAGCAATGGACGGATTCGCGCGGGTGAACGCCGGAGTGACCTCCCCAGCCGAATTCTTCGCCCCCGACAACGTCGGACGAATCTTCGCCGCCGCACACTGACCCTCGATTCGTCGGCTTCCAACCAATCTCTTGCCGTCTCAGCGCAGCGGCGCAACTTTCCAACTACGGGGGGGTGCTCCGGATTCTCGCCGTCCGAGCGGCAGCCCGTCCCACTCCGTTCGTGGTTGCCGTAGGCCGGGATGCCGCCGGCTTCCTTGAGCATGTGTGCAAGGTGAGCAGGTTCCGCGTCACTCGGCTCTGGGCACGGCGCTGTGGACCGGCCTAGCCTCTAGCGGTATGAGACCGGCGCGCGATCCGGAACAGGTGCGGCTGGCCGAGTTGGTCGCGGCGCTGTCGCTAGGCATCGACCTCGGGTTCGGCCAGCCGATGCAGCACGTGCTGCGTCAATGTCTCATCGCGCTGCGCCTGGCCGAACGTCTTGACATGGACGTCGAGGAGCGCGGGACCGTCTACTACACGGCGCTGCTGATCAACGTTGCGTGCCATTCGGATGCGCACGAGCAAGCCAAGTGGTTCGGCGATGACATCGGGCTGAAGTCCGACAAGTACGCCTACGAGTTCGGCACGATGCGAGCGGCTGCAGCGGGTCTGCGTCGCATCGGTGCCAGCAACCCGCCGTTGCACCGGTTCCGGGTCGGGCTGGAGTTCGCGCTGTACGGGCACCGCGAGGTCGAGAACATGATCACCGAGCATGCGCAGCGAGCGCGCATCTTCGCCGGCCAGCTCGGCCTGCCCGCCCCGGTCAGCGCCGGGTTGGGTGCCGCGTACGAGCAGTGGGACGGTAAGGGCTGGCCCGGCGAGCTAAGCGGTGAACAGGTGCCGATCGTGGCCCGGATTGCGCAGCTCGCCGAGTTCGTCGAGGTGGCGCACCGGGTGGGCGGTGTCGATGCGGCGAAGGCGTTGGCGCGGCGTAGGGCCGGCGGACAGTTCGACCCGCGGCTGGCGACGCTGCTCGCCGACGAGGCGGACGCGATCCTGGACGACCTCGACGGGATCGGCACCTGGGACGCGGTGATCGCCGCCGAACCGTCGCTGGCGGTGCTGCTGTGCGGCGCCGAGTTCGACGCAGCGCTGCTGGCGGTAGCGAACTTCATCGACCTCAAGTCGCCGTACACGCTCGGTCATGCGCCCGCGGTCGCCGAGCTGGCGGCCGAGGCGGGTCGGCGGTACGGGCTCGACGAGGCCGAGGTCACGATGTTGCGGCGCGCCGGGCTGGTACACGGGTTCGGGCGGCTCGGGGTCTCCAACTCGATCTGGGACCGGGCCGGCCCGCTCAGCGCCGGCGACTGGGAACGGGTGCGGATGTACCCGTACGTCACCGAACGGATGCTGCACCAGTCGCCATCGCTGTCGCCGCTGGGTGCGCTCGCGATCCAGCACCGTGAGCGACTCGACGGCAGCGGCTACCCGCGCGGGCTCTCCGGCAACGCGATCACGCGATCGGCACGCTTACTCGGCGCGGCGGAGGCTTACCAGACCAAGCGCGAGCCGAGACCGCATCGACCGGCGTGCAACGCTGAGCAGGCAGCCGAACTGCTGCGAGCCGAGGCTGCGGCCGACCGTCTGGAGCCGGCGGCGGTGGACGCCGTGCTGCGCGCGTCCGGTCACCGGGTCCCGCGAAGACACGACGCCCCGCGTGGACTCACCAGTCGCGAGATCGACGTCATACGGCTGTTGGCCCGTGGCATGTCAAACAAGCAGATCGCCCAGCGGTTAGTGATCACACCGAAGACGGCGAGCAACCACGTCGAACACATCTACGCCAAGATCGACGCCACGAGCCGGGCGTCGGCGGCACTGTTCGCGATGCAGCACGGCCTGCTGCCCGACGAGGAACTGGCCACGGCCGAGCGCACCTCGCCCTGAGATGAGGTGAACGCCTCATGTGCACCGCTGCTGGCGAGCCTATGGTCGGTGGCATTCGGACGTGGCGGCCACGTCAAGCGGAGCCCGGGAGCACCACGATGAGCATCGGCGACAGGATCTTTGCGATGTGCTACGACCGGTTCATGGCCCGCACGGAGAAGGCCGGCCTGCGCGAGCGGCGCACGGCGCTGCTGGGTAAGGCACGCGGCGACGTCCTCGAGATCGGTGCGGGCACCGGCGCGAACCTGGCGCTATACCCGGCCACGATCACCTCACTCACCCTTACCGAGCCCGACGTGGCGATGATGCGCAAGCTAGAGAAGCGGCTCGGCGACCGCGACGTGACGGCGCTGCGGGCTCCGGCTGAGGACCTGCCCTTCGACGACGACACGTTCGACACGGTCGTGTCCACGCTCACGCTGTGCACGGTCGAGGATCAACCCCGCGCCCTGCGCGAGATCCATCGCGTACTGCGCGCACCCGGACAGCTGCTGTTCATCGAACACGTCCGGGCCGAGGACGCGAAGCTCGCACGCAAGCAGGATCGTATGAACGGAATCAACCGCATCGTCGCGCACGGGTGCAACTGCAACCGCCCAACGCTGGACGGTGCGCGCTCGGCCGGGTTCATCATCGGACATGTCGAGCACGGATCGCTGGAGAAGGCGCCGTCGTTCGTGCGCCCGCTCGTCGTCGGCTTTGCCGAGGTGGCCTGACCGCTGTAAGCACCGGACCGCACCGCGCGGTCTGCAATCCACTGCAAACATGAGGAGATTCGCCATGCCCAAGACATCGAAGGACACCGCCAGCGAGGTCGTGGACTACGCATCTGCCGAGGACCGTAGCGAGCATTTCCGCGATGGCTTCACCTGCAACTTCACCACGATCAAGGTCGACTCCGATCTGGCTCCGCTGCTGAAGGGCCTGCCCGGCGACAGCTGCCAGTGCCCGCACTGGGGCTACGTCTTGGCCGGCCAGCTGACCGTCCGCTACGCCGACCACGTCGAGATCCTCGAACCGGGCGATGCGTATTACATGTCGCCCGGCCATGTCCCCGCGGCAACAGCCGGATCGGAGTTCGTGATGTTCAGCCCCACCGCGGAGCTTCGCGTCTCCCAGGAGCACATGGCCGCGGCAATGCAGGCGCTGCAGTCCCAGTAGGCAAGCGATGCGCGAACCGCAGGATTACCACACGGTACGTGACCGCTGTCGCCCTGCTCGAACGTATCGCGCATGGCAATGGTTCGAGTAAGGAACTTTGGTGGAGCTGAGGGGATTCGAACCCCTGGCCCCCTCGATGCGAACTCTGTGTGGAGTATCGCGATCAGTCCCGAGGAGCCGTAGAATCCCTATGTAATAAGGGATTCCGTGTCGCCCCGTGTCACCCCATGACGGCCCCTGACAGGCAGTTCGGGTGACAAATGAGTGACAAGACAGAACCCCTTGGAGACTGGCAGGGATGGAGTCACACCGATGGGTTTCGTCCGCGAACGACCCGGCACCAACGGCGGTGTGCGCTACCAAGCACTCTATGACGACGTGAAGGGCCACCGGCGCTCCGCCGGCACTTTTGTCACCGAGGCAGAGGCGACCCGGGCATGGCAACGGGCCGAGGACCGGCAAGCCGACGGCCGATCCAGCGACACACGGAAGACGCGGCAGCGGTTCCGCCGCTACGTCGAAGACGTCTGGCTCCCGCACCATGAGATGGAAGCCCGCACCCGCGAGACCTACACGTACTACCTCAACAAGCACATCCTGCCCGTCTTCGGGGGGATGCGGATCAACGAGATCCAACCCGCCGACGTGCGCGAGTGGGTGTCCGAGCTGAAGGCGGCCGGCGCCTCCCCGACCGTCATCCGGCAGTGCCACACCATCCTGTCAGCGGTGTTCACGACTGCGTTCAACGACCAGATCACCCGGCTACACCCCTGCCGCGGCGTGAAGACGCCGCCCGTGGCGAAGAAGCTCCGCACGATCATCACCCCGGATCAGTTCGACCAGCTCTACACCGCCCTGCCCAGTGACACGGCCAGACTGATGGCCGAGGTGCTGATCGAGTCCGGCCTGCGGTGGGCCGAACTGATCGAACTTCGGCCGGTCGACCTCAACCGGCGGATGCGGATGCTCACCGTCAGCCGGGTCGCCGTCGAACTCGTCGCCAAGTTCCACCCCACCGGCGGTCGGTTCCTGATCAAGGACTACCCCAAAGACCGCGAGCACCGACGCGTCAAACTCGCCCCCGTCGTCGCCGACCAACTCCACACCCACATCACTGACCACGGACTCGCACCGAACGACCTGCTGTTCACCCCCACCCTGCTGCTGCAGGCAGCCGATCCGTCACATCTGCAACTCGTGACCGAGCCGGTCGACCTCGGGCTCACCGAACCAAACGCAGCCGGCCGCCAATACCGTCACGGCACCCTCACCGGCTACAACCCCGGCGGCTGCAAATGCGAACACTGCCGCGGCGCCTACGCCACCTACCGCGCCGAACGACGGGCTGCCGGGAAGGACCCACACCCGGCACCGCGCACCACCCGCAGCCGCACCCTCACCACCGACGGCCACATCCCGCGCTCCTGGTTTCCGGAGCACATCTGGAAGCCCGCCCTCGACACCGCGGGGATCGGCATCCGCGTCCGCACCCACGACCTTCGCCACGCCCACGCATCCTGGCTCCTCGCCGGCGGTGCCGACCTACAAACAGTCAAAGAACGGCTCGGGCACGGCAGCATCATCACCACCGAGAAATACCTGCACGCCCTCGCCGAAACCGACGACACCGCCTTGACCGCACTCGCGTCCATCCGGCAGCGACATCGACCCAACTAGGGTCAGGGCGACTGTCAGTGAGCTGCGTGAAATATCTGTTTCAGTAATTAACGGCGTTGAGATGACAGCGTCTCGCCACGGTGCAGCACGAATCTAGGGCTCCTGCTGGCCCTGTGATCGCCGGTCGATCAGTGCCGGCAAGCGGTCCATTTCCCCGAGGTAGGCCTCATCTCGAAGCGGAATGTTCTGCGCGAGCCAGGCAACCGCTTCATCCATGAAGGATTGGATGTTCACGCCTGAGTAGTCGGCGAAGCGAAGGACTCCGTATCCCGTGATCGTGTTGGCCGCTTCCAGCACTTCGGTCATCGCGGCCGGATCTGGGATCTGGACAGTGCGGTGTTGGCCAGGCTCGTACTCCTCGCCTACGTGGACGGTCTGCAGGTCGCGGTTGGTCCAGTACTTCCCGTGTGCCGCACCGCTCGCGGCCGTCCACAGTCGCTCGGCGGTCTCGGCGTCCAGATCCAGGCCAGTTGCGGAGCAGGCATCCTTGATGACTTGGAGATAGCCCCGCGGCGGCGCGATGTCTTCGGGTTGGAAGACTGCGGAGACGCGGCTGACCAGCTCGCGCCGTCGGATATCGATCATCGCCTGCTCGCCGGGGTCGCCCTTCTTGCTCCGGTGGTGCTCGTTCAAGTCCCAGCGCATCAGCGACAGGTGACGGCGTATGCACTCTTTGGGATCTCGTGTATCCATCAGCCAGACGGCCTGCGCCGATGCCTCGATGGCCGCTCGCGAGAGTGTGTACGTCGGGCGCAGGGTGAAGTTCAGGACCTGATCTTGATGGAACTTGAACGGAGCGGCGAAGTCTGCCCACATGACGAGGTGGTCAAGCCCGGCCCGTAGGTACGCCCGCGCCCGATCAGCCACCCTCTCGAAGGGGTACAGCTCGGCGACTTTGGCGAAGTTCGATCCCGGTAGCGGATCACCGATTCGCGACAATATCCGCTCGTTGATACGCGTCGAATGAGCAACGGCAATCCAGGCCTTTTGGTTGTCCTCGTCAATAAGGATCGGCACCGACTCCACCCCGACAGGCTATCGAGGTGCGGCGCCCTGCGGGCTTTCGTACTCGCGCTCGAGTACCCATCGATCGGGTGGAGGGGTACCAGCGGCCTCCGTCATTGCGCGTCGGCAGCGGTCACCATCCAGCTGCCTGGTTCCCGACACCTGGTCATGTGTCCGATGGCGGCGGTCGGCGGGATATGTATCCCAGGCGTCGCGGTAGGCGATGATCGTGGGGTGCGAATCTTCATCAGCAGTGTGCGACGGGGTTTGGAGTCCGAGCGTGACTCGCTGCCGGGTTTGATCTCGGCGCTGGGGCATACACCGGTTCGGTTCGAGGACTTCGGCGCGCAGTCCACGCCGTCCAGGCAGGCGTGTCTGGACGGCGTAGCCAGCAGCGACGCCTACTTGATGCTGCTCGGCCCTGTCTACGGGCACCGATTCTTGGAGACGAACCAGTCCCCCACGCACGACGAGTTCGTCGCGGCCCAAGCGGCCGGTATACCGCGTCTGGTCTTCCGCAAGGACGGCGTCGAGTTCGAGCCCGAGCAGGAGGAGTTCACCAAGCTGGTCGGGGACTATGGCACCGGCGTCTTCTACAGCACCTTCCGCGACGCGACCGACCTGCAGGCGAAGGTTGTCGCCGCGATCCGCGACCTCGAGGCCACGCCACGAGGGGTGACCTTCGCGCCGCTGGGTGCGCCAGTGTCGGCGTCCTGGCAGTCAGATTGGTCGCCGCAGCGGTACGGGAACTCCCCGACCGAGGCGTCGCTGGAAGTGCATGTGATCCCGATCGGTGATCGATCTCGATCACAGCGCGAGATGACTGCCATCTCCGATTCGATCGCTCCGAAGTTGCGCAGCACGAATGTGGTCCCAGCGACGTCAGCCCTCGACGTCACGGAAGTCGACGGCGCGGTGGGCGTCGTGTTCCCGGTCGAGCGTCGGCGGTGGGATGAACCGGTCGCGGCGCAGTTGCGTCGGATCCGGGTCGATGCGTCCGGGCAAGCCAGTGTGGTCACCTCGCTGCCGCGAGGGTCGATGGCGGCGATCTTCGATGCCGACGACGTCGCCAAGCAGGTCGCTATGTGTCTACGGCTCGTCGGCTCCCTGCAGATGATCCGTACCTCGATGGTCGCCGTGGCGATCGGTGTCGAACCGACGATGATGCTGGCGGTGGGCACCGTCGCTGAGTTGATGCGCGCAAGCAGCGTGTCGCTGCGTTCCAAGGACACGCCCGTCCGGCTCGAAGCCGACGAGGCTGTCAGCCTTGACGCGCTGGACGCAGGTGCGGACACGGTCGCCCTCAGCATGACCCGGTTGCTTGCGAACAAGCTGTCGGGGCTTAGCTGAGAGATCAGTCCTATTGGCTGGCCGGTACGAGGACGATCCGATGTAGCGGATCTTGCCCTGGTGAACGAGGTAGGTCAACGCTCCGAGGGTCTCCGCGACGTCTGTCGTCGCTCTGGGGTGCACCTGGTACAGGTCGATGTAGTCCGTTTCCAGGCGACGCAGCGAGTTCTCGATCTCCTGGATGATCCATTTCCGGGAGCCGCCACTGTGTTGGGTCGGTCGCCGTCGAACGAGCTGCGTGAACGGTCGACAGAGGATTTTGTTGTGCGGTTCGAAGTTCGCGGGCGGCGTACGACTTTTGGTAACAGTTTCGGTGTGCATTTGGGTACCATCTGAGTAAGAGGAGAGTAGGTTTGCCGATCGTGTACCCGAACCGCGAGGTCTTCCCCAATGCACCGCTTGCCCTGGTGGCCGCCGAGATTCGCTTCACTGATGCGGCGCGGTTGAGGCAGCAGCAGACGAAGGACGATGTGACGATCGCGCTGGAGGAGCGGTTCCCATTCGCCGAGCCGCTCCAGCGGGCCGACTTGAGCCTGACGCTGGGGAGCCCGCCGCAGATTCAGGAGCGCCTCGGCGTGGTGCTCAAGAACGCGAGTAGCACCGAGACGCTCACCATCATGTCGGAGTCGCTGACCTATGAGACGACCGCGTACGGCAGTTTTGACGAGGTCCTCGAAGCAGTCGTCGCGGCCTGCGACGCGCTGGTCGCGGCGAAGGTGCGGCCGGCCGTCCAGCGCGTTGGCCTGCGCTACATCGACGAACTGCGGGTGCCCGAGCCGATTACCGATGTCCGGCAGTGGGGCAAGTGGATCAACGACCGGCTCATCGGACACCTTACGGTCGGCCCCGAAGACTTTCCTGCGACGACAACCCAGAGCGTCAGCACATACGACCTGGGAGATGGCAAGGGACTCAACTTCCGCTTTGCGGCCTTGAACCAAGGCCCCATCGTCGTCCCCCAGTTCCTCAACAGGCCGCCCATCGAGTCAGGTCCGTTCTTCGTCCTCGACTTCGACGGCTTCCACGACTTCAGTGGACAAGACGCTGTCCCGCTGAGCTCGGCCGTGGTCCGCGAGACCCTCTCCACCGTTCACGTACCCTGCGGCACTGCGTTCCAGCGGTCCATCACTGATGAAGCCCGCACACTCTTCCGAGGAGCGTCCTCATGACAGTCACGGCAGGCGGCCAGCCGACCGGAACCTCAGCCGGCGGCGTCTCCGACTACGCACCGTCACCGCCCAACGAAACCCGCGCGCTGTCGCTGAGAACCGACTACCTGCGCACCACGGCCGACGTGCTCGGCAACGAAGTGCAGGAGCTGCACGGCGAGGTCCGCGAACACGATCTGACCGACCGCACCCTGGAGAAGACCAAGAAGTCCGTTGCAGGACTCCTGGAAGAGCTCGCCGGCGACCGCGGCATGGGCTGGTCCGACATCGCCGAGGTCCTCGGCGTCAGCGTCTCGGCGATCCGGAAATGGCGCAAGGGTGGCGACGCAAGTCCGGAGAGCCGGTCAAAGCTATCCCGGATCGCAGCCCTTCTTGACGTACTCGAAGAGAAGGGACTTATCGAGGAGCCGGCCGGCTGGATGGAGATGGATCTACCGCTGGAGGCCGGCTACTTCATACGGCCCCTGGACCTGTACCTCGAAGGGCATGTGGCCGCGCTGCTCGACCTCGCCGAACAGCGTCAGTCCGTAGCCCAGGTGCTCGACCATGTCAGGCCGAACTGGCGAGACAGCCGCAGCGACTTCGAGGTGTTCCTAGATGTCGACGGCGAACGTTCCATCCGACAGCGAGACGAGTAGAACCGCGAGGCCATGGACCAGATCGAGCCGGATGCGCTTTACGACGAGCGCACAGACGTCAGTCGCGCTCGTCCCCTTCTCCAAGGGGACGTCTTCGACGGCGTAGCCCTACCCGGCTTTGGTGACACGCCCATGAAGGTCCAAGTCGTCGCTCACCCATGCGCGATGAGAACCGGTGCCAACCTCACGCCGCGCATCACCGTTGCCCCAGTCGCGAAGTCTCAGGCGGTGACCGGAAACGGTTGGGAGGGCAATCTGCGGGTGATGCCGCTTGCGGAACTCATCGATGGCAAGAACTTCGCGACGAAATTGGTCGATGTCACCGCCTGTCCAGCGGAGCTGCTGACCCGAGAACATCGGATTGCCACGCTGTCGCACCGGGGCATCTACGTGCTGCAGCAGCGGATCGTAAAGCACTACACGCGGCTCGAGATGCCCTTGGAGCTCCTGCGGCGCGAATCTGCACCTGTCCTGACGGAGGCCGAAATCCAGCAGGACTGGCTCGAGGCGGTGCTCACCGACGCCGAGCTTGACGATGACGACGCGATCGCGGCCGAGGCCGGCGTCTTCGAGGAGTGGCTGCGGGAAGGGACTCCCTCAAGGCAGCGGCGCCTGCGCACCGAGATCCACCATGCCGATGTGCGCAGAGAGGCCCAGCGAGCAGCCACTCAGAGGGCGCAGGAGCGCGAGACTCCGGGGCAGGCGGATAACTGATGGAGCATCTGCGCTACGACCTGGGCAACCTCAAGAAGGATTCCACGGTGGTGGTGACCCTCAACAATCAGGCCAACGTCCAGCTGATGACGAGCGGCGACTACAACAACTACAAAGCAGGGCGACAGTATCGATATCACGGCGGTCGTGTCACCCGGTCACCGTTCCGAATCCCCGTCCCATCCAACGGGCACTGGATCGTGGCCGTTGACCTGGGCGGCTACACCGGACGGATATCGGCAAGCGTCGCGGTCCAGCCCCCACCCCGAGGTTTCCTGCCGCAGGCCCGGTCGGCTGAGGAGAATCCCGCCTCACAAGTCACGGTTCGCGATGACCCCGAAGAGCCCGACGACGACGTGCTCGGCGGCCAGACCTGGGACGTGTTCATCAGCCACGCCAGCGAGGACAAGGACCGCGTCGCACGCCCGTTGCGCGACGCTCTCGCCCGCCTCGGCATCACCGTGTGGCTCGATGAAGCGCAGATGCGAATTGGGCACAGCCTGCGGCGCAAGATCGATGACGGCATCCGTTCGAGCCGATTTGGCGTCGTGATCCTCTCCGAAGCGTTCCTCCGCAAAGGCTGGACGAATCACGAGCTTGACGGTTTGGTCACGCGCACGGTCGCCGGTGAGCAGTCACTGCTGCCGATCTGGCACGACCTCGATGCTGCGCAGGTACGCGCCTTCAGTCCATCGCTCGCCGACAAGGTGGCGCTAAGTACCGGCCAGTTCAGCATTCAGGAGATTGCCGAGCAGATCGCCGAGGTTGTCAACGAACCCAGCTGAGCGCACGTATGGACAACAGTGCGACCAGATCGACCAGCCGACGGCGGATCAGGCTGAGCAGTAGACCTCGAGAACGCCCTCGGTCACGCTCTGCACGTAGCAGGCAGCGCCGGCGATGAGCCGGAGTTGCTCGCCAGTGGAAGCCGCGATGCGCCGTGGCAAGACGAGTTCCCGATGTCTGACTGCCTGTCAGTGGACGCGACTACCGTGCGAAGCGTGACGATCTCCCCGGCCAGGCAGCGCAACGCGGTCTCGGAAGGCATGGCGCTCGGACTGCTCATGTGCGACCGCAGCGAGCTGCCGTTCGACAAGGTGCTGGTCGACCTGTCATTCGAGGGCGCGTGGCGCAACTGGCCGTACCGCGACCGGTTTTCACAGGTCAGCACCGACCTCCGCAACGGTTCCGACGGAGTGTGGGTGATGACGCACGCCGACAAGCAAAAGCAGGTCTGGAACCTCTACTGGGAGAACACGGGAGCAGCGATCAACGTTTACGCCCGGGCGCAATGGGCCGACCAGGACATCGATCCCGACGCCATCGCCGAGAGTGTCGACGGCAACGTGCCTGCCGCCGGCTGGCGCGCCCTCGCGGAGGATTTCCTTGCCCGATTCGATCGATGACCCGCCCGAGCTCGCACACTTCCGAACCCGTCTGACCCGTGCGAGGCAGCATTACAACTCCTTCGGCGCACTCTGGGCTGACTACCTGGACGGCGAGCCGCACCACCTTGACACCACCATCGACCACGCGGGGCTCGGGACAGTCAGCGTCGTCGAGGACGAACCCATCCCGGACGAGCTCGCGATTTTGCTGGCCGAGTTCCTGTACCAACTGCGCGCCGCTCTGGACAATTGTCTGTACGCCGTGGCGGTGATCGACTCCGGACAGAGCCCGCCACCCAACGCCCAGTTACTGGAATGGCCGATCTGCCTCGCCGAAGACAAGTGGCAGAGCAGCACCCGGCGACTCAAGGCGCTCTCGCCCGAGATCCTGACGGCGCTCGAAGCAATCCAGCCCTACCAAGCCGACTGCCCTGATTGGAACTGCCTGCGTACCCTCCATGACCTCGCCCGAATCGACCGCCACCGCGCACTGCACCTCGTCACGGTCTACTACGCCTCCGGCCGAGCCAAGGTCGATCTAGACCATGTGGCCGACTTCGCCACTCGGATCGGCGTGGTGGGCGAAGACCGGGTAGTCGCCACCTTCCAGTGGCTCACCGACGAAACGATCACCCCGAAGCATCTCGATCTGGACCTCGTCCTTGAGGTGGACACCGCCGACGTGACCAACAGCCCCGATCCGGTGACCGGCACGCCGCAGCGACCGTGGGGCTCGCTCGGTCGTCGGATGCAGGCACTTGTCCGCGCGGTCGAGGAGTACACCGAAGGGCTGGTCACTATCGCGCACGAGATTCAAGCCAAGCGACGGCTCGACTCGCCGAACTAGGAGCAGGCTGTTTCGGCGGCCTGGGCGCTGGCATCGAGTTCGATGCTGCGGCAGGTTCGCCCGTCGGCCGCGACAGCGGAGAACGTCTCGGGGTATTCGAGCACGGTGTAGGTCTCTCACCGTTCGCCGTTCGGGGCTCGACCCAGAACGTGCTGGTCGCCGCGCGCGAACCGCTGACCACCTAGACGTTTTCGTGCTCAGGACGCCGAGGTCCCAGAATCCCTGCTGTCTGAGCGGAGATGTTCAAATCTGGCTTCAAAACAGGGTGACAAAGGAGTGACAAGAGCAGCGGTGGTCTTCACGCTCGAGGCCTGAACCCCTTATAGATATTGACTTGTAGGGTGGAGCTGAGGGGATTCGAACCCCTGACCCCCTCGATGCGAACGAGGTGCGCTACCGGACTGCGCCACAGCCCCCAACCGAGGATGAAGATTACCAGCCGTCGACGAGCCCGGTTGACGCACTCACACCGCTCGGCGCATTGCCCGATCGTCGTACGGTTCCTCGACGTAGAGCCCGGTCAGGTCGACGGTGTCGGCCAGGCCGCGTAGTTCGGCGTCCTCGTCATCGATCCGGACGACGGTCTCGCTGGCGTAGGATGCCGCGGTTTCGGCGGCTTCGTACAAACCGGCGCGGGACGAGCCCGACCGGCTGAGCCGCGCCTGGCGGCGATCGCGATCTCGGACGGCCTGGTTGCGCAGGAAGCCCAGGTAGCCGACCAGGCCAGCGGTGAACAGCGCGCCGACGGCCCACGCAAGCATGCCTCCGACGGCAACGCCCCACAGCAAGCCGGCGATTGTGCCCAGTCCGAGGACGAACAGCGATCGACGACGGCGGGCCATCATCTGTCGCCTCGCCTCGGACAGGTCTTCCTTTGCGACGCGATCGGGGTACATCACGGCCTCCAGGGCGGCGGGGACGGGCTGGCGGGCCGCATTGGCAGCACTCATTGAACCGCCCGGGACGAATACTTGTGAGCGAGCGGCGCGGGCAGATCGCGAGTCGCGGACCGGGCGTTCCTGCTCGTCCTCGGCGATCGGGCGGGCCAGGATGCCAAGGGAGCGGGAGGACAGCGACCGCATCGCGCCACCGAATCTGGCCACTGAGCGTTCACCGGCTCGATCGTCGCTTCGTTTGATCAGCATCGGCACGACGACGATCAGCCAGAGGACGGCCAGCACCACAACCGTCATCATTGGTGACACCATCGCAACTCCCGTCACATCCGTAACACCCTCGCCGACACGCTAAGGGGCCCGGCTCGGGTCGTAGCGCAGGCGCGCCGAAAGGTCAACATCAAGTAAGCGTTGACGGTTGAGCCTCGGACGACTGAAAGGCTGCTCACCGGCGAACGAGTGGGCCCGTGACGCTCAGCCGGCGGGTGGTATCGGCAAGCTTGCCAGCCGCGAGAGCACGGTGGCCGAACGGACTTCCTCCCGAGTTATGGCAAAGGCCAGGTGGTCGCGCCACGCCCCATTGATGTCGAGGAACCGTTCGTAATGGCCCTCCTGCCGTAGGCCCAGTTTCTGCACCACCCGCAGGCTGGCGACGTTGTCCGGCCGGATATCGACCTCAACCCGGTGCAGCCCGACCGTGGACAGACAGTGATCCAGCATCAATGCCAGCGCGGTCGGCGTGATGCCCCGGCCGGCCACCGCCGAGTCCACCCAGTAGCCGATCGTGCAGGACTGCAACGCTCCGCGAACGATGTTCGAGGCATTGATCTGGCCAACGACGCTTTCGCCGTAGACGATGACGAAGGGCAGTGTCGTACCGAGCCGCGCACCGGACAACAGCCGGCCCACGTTGCGGCGGAAGTCGGCCGGGGTATTGCGCGCTGACCAGGCCGCGGCCGAGGTCGGCTCCCACTGGGACAGCCACTGCTCGTTCGCCAGCCTGACTCGGCTCCAGATGCGGGCGTCGCGACGTCGCGGCGGCCGCAACATGACCGGACCCGCGGTCAGAACCGCCGGCCAACCAGGATGCAACCCGGCCACGTCAGCGCTGAGCGAGCATCAACGGCATCACGGTCACCCGTGAGCCTGGGACCACCTCGGTTACGTCCTCCTCGATGACGATGAGGCAGTTCGACTGAGCCATCGAAGCCACCAGGTGGGTGCCGTTCGGTCCCGAGGAGGACACCGAATAACGTCCGTCCGGTTCTCGGTGCAGCAACCCGCGGCGATATTGACGCCGGCCGTCCGGGGAATCCATCCGTTCCAGCGCAATCGCCTGCAAACTCTGCCGCTGCAGCACGCGCTTGCCGAGCAACTTGCGGATGGCCGGGCGGACGAACACCTCGAACGAGACGAGGGCTGCGACCGGGTTGCCCGGCAGGCAGAAAATAGGCGTCCGCTCCCGGCCCAGATAACCGAATCCCTGCGGGCTACCCGGTTGCATCGCGACCTCGACGAATTGCACCGTGCCCAGTTGGCTGAGCGCGTCCTTGACGACGTCGAACGCTCCCTTGCTGACTCCACCGGACGTGATGATCATGTCCGCGCGCAGCAACTGCGAGTCGAGCACGTCGAGCAGTCGGGCGTGGTCGTCCGGGATGATGCCGACCCGGTAGGCATCGGCGCCGGCATCGCGAGCCGCCGCGGCCAGCATGTAGGAGTTCGAGTCCGAGATCTCGCCAAAGCTCGGCACCTTGCCCAACTCCACCAGTTCCGAACCCGTCGAGATGATCACCACCCGCGGTCGAGGCCGGACGAGCACCCGATCGTGTCCGGTCGCGGCCAGCAATGCGATCTGCTGCGGCCCGATCGCAGCACCCGGCCCGAGCGCAACCGCCCCGGCGGGCAGATCTTCCCCGGCCCGGCGCACGCAATAACCGGTATGCACCGGGGTACGGATCGACACCCGGGCCACTCCACCGTCCGTGTCTTCCAACGGCACCACGGCGTCCGCACCCGGCGGGATCGGAGCACCGGTCATGATCCGCATGCACAGGCCGGGCCCCATTCCGGTCACCGACCGGGCACCCGCGGCCACGTCGCCGACCACCGGCAGCACGAGCGGTTCGGCCACACTGGCCTGCCGCAGGTCCACCGCCCGGACCGCGTAGCCGTCCATCGCGGCATTGTCGAAAGCCGGCAGCGGACGGTCGGTGCGGATCTCTTCGGCCAGCAGCAGGCCTTGTGCGTCCAGCAGGGTCAGCTGGATCGGCGCGATCGAGCCAATCGTGTCCAGCACCCGCCCGAGCTGGTCCGACACCGACGTCAGTGCCACCGGACCCGGGGTGCCGTCGTCCGAACCATCGCCGCCGGACGCGCCCTGAGCCGCCCTGGCCGGGTCCCCGATTCGCGGGATGGCTCCGGTCGGTTGATCCGGAAGGTTCTCGTTCACTCATTACCGCCGTCGGTGAGCGTCGACACGAACTCGATCAGCCAGCTGCGGAAATCGTCCCCCAGCTCCTGGTGCTCGCACGCCAGCCGGACGACCGCACGCAGATAATCCTGGCGATCGCCGGTGTCGTAACGCCGACCCGAGAACACGACTCCGTGAATAGGTACCCCATCTTGCCCCAACACGTCGATGGCATCGGTCAGCTCGAGCTCGCCACGCTTGCCCAATGGAGTCCGGCGCAGCGCGTCGAAGATCTCCGGCGGAAAGACGTACCGGCCGATCACGGCCAGGTTGGACAGCGCATCTTCGGGCTTCGGTTTCTCGATGAGCCGTGACACCGGGATGACTCCGTCGACCAGCGAGCCACCCGGCGCGATGCTGCCGTACAGCGAGATCGTCGCCCCTTCGACCTCGATCAGGCCGAGGACCACGCCGCCCTTTTCTTGCTGGACATCCAGCATTCGGCTCAGCAACACGTCACGCTCGTCGATCATGTCGTCGCCCAGCAGCACCGCGAACGGTTCGCTGCCGGCAAACGCTTCGGCGTGTGCGACCGCGTCGCCGAGCCCCCGAGCGACGCGCTGACGGGTGAAGTGCACCCGGGCCAAGTCGGTCGAGCGCCGGATCCGGGCCAGCCGGACGGTGTCGCCCTTCTTCTCCAGCGCGGCCTCCAGCTCTGGTGCCGCGTCGAAATGATCTTCGATGGCGTTCTTGCCACGTCCGGTGATGATCAACACGTCACGCAGCTGTTCTCGCGCGGCCTCGGCCACGATGTATTCCAGCGCCGGTATGTCGACCACTGGCAACAGCTCTTTCGGAATCGCCTTCGTCGCCGGGGCAAAGCGGGTGCCTAGGCCGGCGGCCGGGATCACCGCTTTGCGTGCTCGAGGCCGGCCGCTGGTCTTACGGGTCGCGGCGTCATTGGCGGCATCATTGGCGGCGGATGCGTCGGTTGCGACAGAGTCCATAGCGGGAGACTAGCCAAGTGACGGACAAAGCAGCTCTTCGCGCCACCCTGACCGCGGCGCGCCGAGCGATGGACGACAGACTGCGCGACCAGTCCCGCGGCGCCGTGCGCGATCACGTGCTGTCCGAGGTGGCCGCCCACGGGCCAGCGTCCGGCAGCCGGATCGCCGCCTACGAGCCGTTATCCACCGAGCCCGGATCAATCGAATTGTTGGTCGCGCTGCACCGAAGCGGCTACGAGGTGATCGTCCCGATCGTGCTTGCCGACCGCGACCTCGACTGGGGAGTATGGACGCTCACCCGGCAGGCCCGCTTGCCACTGGGCCTGGCCGCGATCGAATCCGCGGCGCTGATTCTGGTTCCCGCACTGGCGGTGGACGGGGCCGGACGACGACTCGGCCGGGGTGGCGGTTCTTACGACCGCGCCCTGCTGCGAGCCAATCGCGCCGCGGTCGTCGCCGCCTTGCTGTTCGACGGCGAGCTGATCGAGCAGGTGCCCGCGGACGATTGGGATGTACCGGTCACGGCTGCGGTGACACCGACCGGCTGGCAGGACTTCGGGCGGGTGGGCAACGGTTGACGCCGCGATGTGATCGGGCGGCCGCTTCGGGTGATGTGATCGAGCCAACTGGACTGCGGAACACCTCATAGCGCACCATTGTTAGCAGTCAACGAGGGCGAGTGCTAAGCGTCTCGCCCGGAATGACGCGCCGGCCCACCGCCTAGGAGACGACAGCAATGCCCACGTACCAGTACGCCTGCACCAGCCCTGACTGCGGATTGCGCTTCGAGCGAGTACAGGCTTTCAGCGACGATGCGATCACCGAATGCCCGCAATGTGCGGATCGGGTGCGCAAGGTGTACGGCTCAGTCGGCGTGGTCTTCAAGGGTTCCGGCTTCTACCGCAACGACAGCCGCGAGGCAGCCGTCTCATCGAGCGCGGCTGCGGCCGGGGATGGCGCCAAGGCCGCCGGCGACGCGGGCTCGAACGGGTCTGGATCGACTTCTGATTCCGGCACCGCGGCCACCAAACCTGACTCGTCCAAGGGCGACACCTCCGCGCCGGCAGCCAAACCGTCGAACGGCTCGAACGGCTCGAACGGCAGTTCGGGAAGTTCGAACGGCAGTTCGGGAAGTTCGAACGGCAGCTCGGGAAGTTCGAACGGCAGTGGTTCTAGCAGCAACGGCGCTTCCAAGAGTGGGTCCTCGAACGGTTCGACGGCTAAGCCCGCGCCTGCCAACGCTGGTAGCTGATCACACCTCGCAGATCGGCACTGGTCGTCCAAATCCCCGAGCGCCTGTGGACGACGGTCCAGTTATCCACAGATTTGCCCGGACGGCGCGCGCGGCGACCGGTTCAGCCAGGCTCAGGCCATGCAGATGCACGCCGCTCCTCCTCCGGCTAGCCCACGCCCTCTGGCGGGCGCCCGCCTCGAAGTCGTACTGAACTATCTCGCTGGTTGGCCACGTCGCCTATGCGCTGGGCTCTGTCTGCTGCTGGCCGTGGCCAGTTTCGTCATCGCGAGGCGGCCGGCCGCGAAAGTACCGCCGGCCGGGCCCGAGCGTGCCGTGGTAGTGGCCAACAAGGATATGGGGCCGGGCACCGAGATCACGGCGGCCGACGTCCGGCTGTTGTCCCTGCCTCGTTCGGCGATGCCGGTCGACGTACTGACGGCCAGCCGGGACGCGATCGGTCATCGCATCGGCGCGCCCGTCGCCCGCGATGAGGTCCTGACGAAGATTCGGCTGCTGGACACTGCCCTTACCGACGACCTGCCTCGCGGGCACGTCGCGCTCTCGGTGCACCTGGCCGATCCTGCCCAGACCGATCTGTTACGCGCGGGATCCGACATCGATCTGTACCTCGGCTTGGACGGCAGCGTCGGTGGTGGCGGCGAACTCGTCAACGGCCAATCCGTCAGCCCAGCAGCCGGCGGACATGCCGGCCGAATCGCAACCGGTGTGCGTGTCCTCGCGGTGTTACCCGACGCGGGTGGCGACACCGGATCAGCGCTGGCCGTGTCGGTGGATTCCGACACGGCGGCTCGACTCGCCGCGCGTCCAAACGGGCCCTACGTCGCTACTCTGAGACCGCCGCCATAACCGGGCGGATCAGTCCGAGCCGTTCGAACCTGACAGAAATCGCAGAATGCCGCGACTGAATGAGCAACCCCAGGGGAGCAGATGATCAAGGGCTTCAAGGAATTCGTCATGCGGGGCAACATCGTCGATCTGGCCATCGCCGTCGTGATCGGCACCGCATTCGCCGCGGTGGTGAACACCTTCGTCTCAGCCATCGTCAAACCGATAATCGCCTCTCTACCGGGCGCGAGCGTCAACGGTTGGGGCTTTCACCTGCGCGGCGGCGAGCTCGAGCAGTCCACCTTCATCGACATATCAGCGATCATCAACGCCTTGATCGTGTTCGTGCTGACCGCGCTGGTCGTCTACTTTGCCTTCGTCGTGCCGATGAAGAAGGTTCAGGAACTGCGTGCGCGCGGCATCGAACCGGAAGCAGCCGCCGTCCCCGAGGACGTACTGCTGCTGCGCGAGATTCGCGACGCATTGGGAGCACGCCCGGTCGACGGCACCGCGGGCCCGACACCAAAGCACCCGACCGCCTGAGCACCCGACCGCCAAAGCACCCGACGGCCTGAGCGCAACCGGCCGCCTAGCCCGCAGCCGGCCCACCACGGCAGCCGGTACTAGCCGTGGTGCGGCGGACGCTCGGCCAGGTACCAGTCATCAGAACGCTCGGCCGCCTGGTCGCCCCAGCCGACATCTTGCTCGTCGGAACTCCGCGAAGGCAGTACTTCCTCGTGCGGGTGTCGGACGACTTCCTCGTGCGGGTGGCGAGAGGTACCGGCGCCCGACGATGATGGAGTCTCCGTCAGTTGAGGATTGGTCGGCCGTGGATCAGCAGAGTTATCAGCGTCAGGGTCATCGGGCATACCTCCAGTGTGCCCGGGCGGCTGGACGACCAACTCGATAGCTGGCCACGCGGAGCAATCCACCTACGACAAAGCACAGAAAGGCTGTTGATTCCGATGTTCGACAAGCTGAAGAAACTGGCCGACCAGGCGAAGGACAAGGCCGGTCCGCTGGCCGAACAAGCCAAGGAGAAAGCCGGACCACTAGCCTCTCAAGCCATGAAGAAGGCTCAGGAGGTGACCGAGCAGGCCAAGGAGAAGGCCGGACCGCTCGCCGCCCAGGCCAAGGACAAGGCCGGCGACTTCGCCGAGAAGGCCGCGCCGAAGCTCGCCGAGGGAGTCGACAAGGCCGCGGACAGTTTCGACAAGGCAACCAAGGGCCGCTTCGCGGACAAGGTCGACACGGTTCAGGACAAGGCGAAGGATGGCATTACGGCTGCCTCGAAGGCGGCGCAGGAGTCACGCGCTTCCGCCGGGACGCCCGCCCCGACGCCGACGCCGGCTCCGACGCCCGAGGCGCCCCCTGCGGTCGTCCTGGACACGCCGGCTCCGGTAACTCCAGACGCCCCGCCGAGTAACTGATCATGTCGAGTCAGGTCACCGTCCGTTACTGGGCCGGGGCCCGTCGGGCGGCTGGCCTGAACTCGGAGATTCTGGCCGCAGACACCGTCGGAGCCGTGGTCTCGCAGCTAAGCGAGCGTCCGGCCCTGTCCAAGGTGCTCGCCGCCAGCTCATTTCTCGTCGACGGGATCACGGCGAACCTCGATACCCCGCTGCCGGCCGGTTCGACTCTGGACGTGCTACCGCCGTTCGCCGGCGGCTGACCAGCCCGGAAAGTCCTAAGCTCACGTCGCCATAGGGCCGCGTGAATAGGACTTTCCGGCAGGTCGCGCTACGGGCAGTTCACCCATTCGTCCGTGCCGTCGGCAAAGACCTGGCGCTTCCAGATGGGTAGCCGGGCCTTGACCTCTTCGACCAGCCGACTGGCCTGGTCCAGTGCCTGCTTGCGATGAGCGGCGGACACCGTCACCACCAGGGCGACATCGCCGATTTTCAACTCGCCGACCCGGTGGCTGACCGCCAAGGCAATGACGTTGTCGTCGGCCGCAACCTCGGCAGCGATTCCGCGCAATACGTCGCCGGCGCTCGGGTGCGAGTCATACTCCAACGCGGTGACGCCGCGGCCATGATCGTGATCTCGCACCACCCCGCGAAACGTCACCTCCGCGCCGGCAGCGGGATCACCGACCGCGTCGATATGTGCCATTACGTCGAGCGGGCTGGCAGACACCTCAGCAATCCGTATCTTGCCGGCCGTGTCTGTTGCTGTGCTGCTCGGATCTTGCGCCATCAGACTCCCCCACCCTCACGATGGTCACCGCCATGGACCTGGTCGAGGACATGCGCGACCAGTGGTGCCAACACCGCCAATCCGTCCCGCACGCCGCCCGGCGAACCGGGCAGTGTTACTACCAGGGCGTCGCCGATCAAGCCGGCCACCCCGCGGGACAGTACCGAAGTGGGCACCCGATCGGCCGAAGCCTGCCGGATGCGCTCGGCGATGCCCGGTATCGCGCGTTCCAGCAACGGCTCGACCGCCTCGGGCGTGACATCGGTCGGGGTTACTCCGGTGCCGCCGGTGGTCACGATCAGCCGAGCACCCGCGTCGAGGGCTCGAGTCAGGGCCGCCCGGATGTCACCGATCTCGTCGCGCACCACCTCGCGTACGACGACGTCGACCTGCCAGCTCGTCAGCGTGTCCACCAGCAACTGGCCCGAATCGTCCGAGCGCGTTCCGGCGGCTGAGCGATTGGAGCAGGTGATCACCGCGCCGCTCACAGACAGCTGCGGGACATCGGCGTCAGCCATTGGCTCGGTCAGCACCTTCCGCACGGGTCCACTCACCACGGCGTCCGCCGGCCTTGTGCTGCAGCTGGATATCGGTGAGGACAGCCGCGCGGTCGACGGCTTTGACCATATCGTACAAGGCTAAACCGGCCGTGGCGACGGACGTCAACGCTTCCATCTCCACTCCGGTCCGGTCAGCGGTACGCACCGTCGAGGTTATGTGCACCCGGTCGGCGCGCACGTCGAGGTCCACCCGCACACCATGGATCGCCACCGGATGGCAGAGCGGCAACAGATCGGGGGTTCGCTTGGCCGCGGCGATCCCGGCGATTCGAGCCACCGCCAGCGCGTCGCCCTTCGGTAAGCCACCGTTGCTGAGCAGCTCGATCACCTCGGGCGTAGTGATGAACGTGCCACTGGCGACCGCCTGCCGGACCGTGATGTCCTTGCCCGAAACGTCCACCATCCGGGCCGCACCGGCTGCGTCTACGTGCGTCAATTCCACGGACACCAGCCTACGGGCCGCCCCGGGTGGGCGGGTTGTTCCACCGTATGAGCCGCTGGGCCTATGGTGGCACCCAAGATCAAGGGGCGAGCGCTCTCCCGATCTGAGTCAGGAGGACCCGTGGTGGCGAGTGGGTCGACGGGCGATCACGGGCTGCGCATCGTTAACGGCGCCGAAACGAGCTCTCCATATCGTTCGCCCATGGCGGACCTGTTCTCCAGTTACGCGGTCGGCCGCGCATGGGATGAGATGTTCATCGATTCGACGACGACGCGCCCGGCCTACGAGGCTGTGATTGCCGCCGTCCAATCGCTGGATGCCGACGACCTGCGGGCTCGCGCCGAGGGCCTGGCGCGGGCGTTCCTGGACCGGGGCGTCACGTTCGACGTCGGCGGCGTGGAGCGTCCGTTCCCGCTCGATGTGATCCCGCGGATCATCGAGGCGGCCGAGTGGGACGTGGTCTCGCGCGGCGTGGCCCAGCGAGTCCGTGCCCTGGAGGCCTTCCTCGCCGATGTCTACGGTCCACGACTGTCCGTCGCCGACGGCGTGGTACCGCATCAGGTGATGGTGACGTCCAACTACTTCGAACGGCACGCCAGCGGGATCGAGCCGGCGAACGGCGTCCGGGTGCATGTCGCCGGAATCGATCTGATCCGGGATGAACAGGGGCGGTTCCGCGTCCTGGAGGACAACGTCCGGATCCCGTCCGGGGTGAGCTACGTCCTGGAGAACCGGCTGGCCACGATGCAGGCCCTGCCGGAATTGTTCGCCGGCGTCCGCGCCCGAACCGTTTCTGACTATCCGAGCCAACTGCTGCAGGCTCTGCGTAAGGCCGCCCCGCACGGAATCAGCGATCCGTGCGTCGTGCTGCTCACACCGGGCGCCTTCAACGCCGCGTACTTCGAGCACACGTTGCTGGCGCGAACGATGGGCGTCGAACTCGTCGAGGGCCGCGATCTGGTGTGCCGCAACAATGTGGTGAGCATGCGAACCACGGCCGGCGAACAACGTGTCGACGTGATTTATCGCCGCGTCGATGACGCGTTCCTGGACCCGGTGCATTTCAACCCCGGTTCGGTGCTGGGCTGCCCCGGCCTGCTGACCGCAGCCCGGGCCGGCAACGTCACAATCGCCAACGCGGTCGGCAATGGCGTGGCCGACGACAAGCTGCTGTACACCTACGTTCCGGATCTGGTGCGTTACTTCCTGCACGAGGAACCGATCCTGGCCAACGTCGACACCTTCCGGCTCGAGCAACCGGATCAGCTGGCCGAGGTTCTGGACCGGCTGCATGAGTTGGTGCTCAAGCCGGTCGACGGCTCCGGCGGCAAGGGCATTGTGATCGGACCGCAGGCCGACAAGGAAGAACTCGAGGAACTGCGCATCAAAGTAATGGCCGACCCGCGCGGCTGGATCGCCCAGCAGGTCGTACAGCTCTCGACCGTTCCGACGGTCATCGGCGACACGATTGCGCCGCGTCACGTCGATCTGCGCCCGTTCGCGGTCAATGACGGTGACGACATCTGGGTGCTGCCCGGTGGCTTGACCCGAGTGGCCCTGCCCGAAGGTTCGCTCGTCGTCAACTCCAGTCAGGGCGGCGGCTCGAAGGACACCCTGGTGCTCGATCCGCCGCGGGCGCTGTACCAATCCCAGATGACCGAAGATCCGGATCACGACGTGACGACCGTCATCGACGTCACCGTCGCAGCCATCGGTGCGTTGCCGCCACCGATACATATGCGCACCCAGGACCCCGGCCCGGCGATCGCGCAACAACAGCAGCAGCAGCAGTAAGGATTGCTCCACGAAAGGTAAGGCCAGGCCCAACATCAGACTTGCGCCAACGGAAAGCAGGAGCGCGTCATGCTCAGTCGGATCGCCGAATCCCTTTTCTGGATAGGACGATACGTCGAGCGTGCCGATGACACGGCCCGGATTCTGGACATCTATCTGCAGAAGATTCTCGAGGACGCCACGCTCGAACACACGGCCTGCCGGTCACTGTTCGAGGTGATGGGACGCGAACTGCCGCCAGACGAACAGCCGGTCGGCGTCCGCGAGGTGCTGCAGGATCTGGCCTACGACCGGCAGGCGCAGAGTTCCATCACCGGTGCGCTGGCCGCGGCCCGGGTCAATGCCCGCAGCGCACGGGATACCGTGTCCTCCGAGCTGTGGGAGGCGCTGAACCTGACCTTCCTGGATCTGGCCGAACAACGCCGACGGGCGCTTCGTACCGGTCCGCACCGATTTTTTCAGTGGGTACGCGAACGCACCGCCCTGGTCAGCGGCGTCGCCGACTCGACCATGAGCCGGGACGAGGGCTGGCGCTTCTTCGTGCTGGGCCGCTCGATCGAGCGGGTGGACATGACCGCGCGGCTGATCACGACCAAGGCCTCGCTCGGCCCGTCAGACCCGACCTGGACGACCTTGCTGCGGGCGTGTGGCGCCAACGAGGCCTACCTGCGTACCTATCGCGGACGGGTCAGCGACCAGACGGCGGCCGAATTCCTGTTGTTGGACCGGCTGTTTCCGCGTTCGATGTTCTTCGCGCTGTCCGAGGCGGAAGAATGCCTGGCCGTCCTGGAGAGTGGCGAGGGACGACTCGGCAGTGCCGATGCCGCCCGTAGATTACTGGGCCGGGCCAGAACGGGACTGGAATACCGAGGGGTCGAAGAAATGATGGCCGATCTGGCCGGCCACCTAGAAGCAATTCAATCGGCGTGCGCGGATGCCACCGCAGCGGTGGGTACCCGCTACTTCCCGCATTCGGTGATCGCCTGGGTTGGCAAAGGGGCTTGAGATGCGCTCCATCGGGGAAGGTTCGCGGCTATGACCTGGCGTGTTCGCGTACGACATCGCACCGGCTATTCCTACGGCGGCGAGGTGGAATCCTCATTCAACGAAGCGCGCGTGACGCCGTTGACGGACGCCTCTCAGGTCACCTTGGACTCACGCGTGGAGATAAGCCCGTCGGCCAGCGCGTACCGGTATCGCGACTACTGGGGCACGCAGGTCATCTCGTTCGACATCCATTCACCGCACACCGAGTTGATCGTGACCGCGACCAGTGTCGTCGAGACCATGCTGCGTTCCGTCACGCCCGGCGGCCTGAGCTGGTCAGATCTGCACACCGACGCGGTACGTGACTACCACGCGGAATGGCTTGCCTTCGGTGCTCGCACCGATCCGGACGGCGAGCTGGCCGAGCTGGCCCGGCAAGCCTCAGTCGGCTTGGCGCCGAGCGACGCGGCGCGGGCCTGCGCGGACGCCGTAGGCAGCCAGATGGACTACGTCCGCGGCGCCACCGGTGTTCACACCAGCGGGCTGCAGGCCTGGCAGGAGCGTAAAGGCGTTTGCCAGGACTTTGCCCATGTAACGCTGGGAATGTTGCGATCACTGCGGATTCCCGCGCGGTACGTTTCGGGATACCTGCATCCGAACGCGGACGCGGAGCTGGGCGAAACCATCACCGGCGAGAGCCACGCCTGGGTCGAGTGGTGGGACGGCGAATGGATCGGCTACGACCCGACGAATAGCAAGCCGGTCGGCGACCAGCACGTCTCAGTAGCGCGCGGCCGGGACTACGACGACGTCACCCCGCTCAAGGGCGTGTACTCCGGAGCGCCATCGTCGGAGCTGGGTGTATTGGTCGAAGTCACCCGGCTGGCCTGACGACCCTGCTGTTGTGGAAAGAACTCCGGCAAGAGCGGAATCCTTACACCATCGGCCGCGGGCACGCTGGGTTCCTCACAACAGATTCACCGTCATTGGGTAGGAAGGGGGTCTATCGCCGGACCCGCGAAAGGATTTGAGATGGACGTAGAGGCTCCCGAACGGCCGACTATCGACTCTGGACGCCGTGGATCAGCGCCGAGAAGCCGTCACACTTCTTTGTTCGTCGGCATCGCCATTGCCGTGTTCGCTTTGTTGTTCGGCAGCATCGCGACCGCATCGGCCAAGGACGATCACCACCATCCCAGCCCGCCCAATCCGTCGGCAACCCCGGTGCACGGCGACGCCATTCCTAACGTCACCCTGGTCGAGAATCAGATCAAAGCGTATTACAGCGACACCCTGGTGGGCACTGATCACGTGCCGTCCGCCACCGGCAACTACGCGAAAGAAATGGCCAAGATCGAGAAAGCAGCTGACGCGTACCTAGCCAGCAGCAAGGCCCGCCATCCCCGTGGCGTCAAGGGCAAAGTCAAGCCGGCCGTCTTGTTCGATGTCGATGACACCACGCTCAATACCTACAACTACGAAATCTTCTCGGGCTTTTCTTACAACCCGGTAACCAACGCCGAATACGTCAACGACGCGCGCTTCCCCGCGGTGCCGGGCATGCCGTCGCTGGTCAACTGGGCCGCTAAGAAGGGTTACACCGTATTCTTCCTGACTGGCCGCCCCGAGGCCCAGCGAGCCGGTACCGTGACCAACCTGGTCAAGGTCGGCTACCAGGTTCCGACCGACGCCAATCACCTTTACCTCAAGCAGGCCACCCCGCCGTCCTACTTGCATTGCGCCGCGGTGACGACCTGCACGACGATCGAATACAAGTCCGGTACACGGGCACACATCGAGTCATTGGGCTATGACATCGTCGGCAACTTCGGCGACCAATTCTCCGACCTGTCGGGTGGCTACGGGGACCGGACCTTCAAGCTGCCGAATCCGATGTACTACCTGCCGTGACGCCCGAGCGCGATCGCACGACGCACCGGCGGCGGGTCGGCCTGAGTCAGCCGTTCAGATCGAGCGCCTCAACTGCTCTGGCCACGGCCAGCAGCCGATGATCGTGACCCGAATAGGCCTCCAAGGACAGCCCGATCGGTAGTCCAGCGCGCGACCGTCCACCAGGCAAGCTGATCGACGGCATGCCGGCCACCGACCCCGGCCCGGTGTTGCGTAGCGACATCCCGACTACCGACACCTCGTGGCCATTGTGCTGTGTCCGGTCGTCCACACCCAACGGCGGCGGCAGCATCGCAACCGTGGGGTAGATGAGCGCGTCGAATTGCTGCGCGACCAGGGCGTCCTGGTAAAGGTCACGGATGCGATCGCGCACCAGCAGGCCGTCGCGGTAGTCCTCTTCGGTCAGGTCGCTGGCCAGTGCTGCTCGTAGCGCACTGGCCACATCGGGCGAACCGGCCTGATCGGCCAAGTCAGCGACCGTGAGGCTCGAATAAGGCTCCCGCAGCGAATGCAGGTAGTCAGCCAGGTCGCGCTGGACCTCATAGAACACAACGGGATAGCCGGCTTGGTTGTCCAGGTGCTGCACCTGACTGAGGTCGATGTCGGTCAGGCTGACACCGGCCGACGACAGCGTCGTCAACCATCGGTCGACGGCTAACTCGATGTCGGGATCGAGGTCGTCGTAGAAGCCCGGGCGGGGCACGGCGAGTCGCACAGTGGACAGTTCGAGCGGGGCCTGCTCCTGGAAGACTTCGCCGGCCAGGACGGCATCGACCAGTTGAACGGTGAGCACCGAGTTCGCGAATACGCCGATCGTGTCGCGGGTATGCGACAGCGGAGCCACGCCGTCGCCCGGGTACCGTCCCACGGTCGGCCGCAAGCCGACCACCCCGCAGTGCGCGGCCGGGATACGCATCGAACCGCCGGTGTCGGTCCCGAGCGCGAAAGGAACCACCCCGAGGGCCACCGCTGCCGCGCTGCCGCCGCTGGATCCGCCGGCCGACCGAGCCGGATCGACCGGGTTGCGCACCGGACCGAATCCGCCGTTGTTGCTGGTGATTCCGAAGGCAAGCTCATGCAGATTGGCCTTGCCGACCAACAGCGCCCCCGCGGACCGCAGGCGCGCGATCGCGGTAGCGTCCGCGGTGCGCGAACCGCGCAGACTCGGTGTGCCGGCCGTCGTGGGCAATTGCACGGTATTGATATTGTCCTTCGCCACGAACGGGACTCCAGCCAGCCGGCCGGCGAGCGGCGGCGGGTCAATGTCCTCGACGATGTCGATGAATGCGCCGTAGTCGGCGGCCGCGCGGGCGGCGGCCTGGAGTACCGCGCCGAGCGCAATGTTGGCGGCATCCGCACGAAGCACGGCGTATCCATCCATGGCGCTGCTCACCACGACCCCCTTTTTGGGCTGGCAATCGATACGTTTGTCAACGCAGAAGCGAAGACGCTGATCAGCCTACGTATCGGCCTGAGTCGAGGGCGACAGGCTGGCGAGTGTCCAACCAGTACCGCGCAGACGGTGATGGTCCAGTCGAAAGGATTGCGTCATGGCAGATGTCAAGTTCGGATGGTTGTCCCCCGTCGCGGGCCACGCAGGCAGCGATTTTCAACCAATTGTCATGTACCAGGAGGAGCACATTCTGCCGCAGGCGTTGCCGCATTTCGATTCGGTCTGGATCGCGGATCACTTCTACGGTTTCGACGCCGACAAGAAGGAGGGCTTTCTCGAAGGCTGGACGACTCTCACCTGGCTGGCAGCCAAATTCCCGAACGTGATGTTGTGCCATCACGTGCTGGGCGTCGGCTATCGAAACCCGGCGCTCACCGCCAAGATGTCGGCGACCCTGCAGGTGCTGTCCGGCGGCCGATTCATGCTCGGCATCGGCGCCGGATGGCGGGCAGCTGAATATCGCTCTTACGGCTACGACTTTCCCAAGACTCCGGCGCGCCTGCAGCAACTCGAAGAAGCCGTCCAGATCTGCCGTCTGATGTGGACGGACCCACATCCGAGCTTCACCGGCGAGTACTTCCAGATCGATGACGCGGCGGCCACCCCGCTGCCTGATGTCGTGCCGCCGATTTGTATCGGCAGCTCCGGAGAAAAGATCGGCTTGCCCATCGTCGGACGTCAGGCCGACGCCTGGAACACGATTTACATGGGCGATGACGAGAGCTGGACGCGTAAGCGCGACATCGTTCACGCGTCGGCGACTGAGGCGGGACGCGATCCGGCCGACATAGAAATTACGGTCACGTACGCCGGAGACCTGCCCGAATCCGATGCCGAATCCGAGCAATGGATCGCGAAATTGCGGCACCTCACCGATCTCGGGGCCACCCACTTCGTGATGGATTTCGGCCATCCACTCGACGTCGAACCCGCGCTCAGATTCGCCGAGCAGGTCATCGCCCCGATGAAGGCCGGCTGACCGCGGCGCCAGGTCGGCGCGTCACTCGCGCTATCGTTATCGCTCGCAGCTGCAACAGCGACGCGGCCTCAACCGGGCGCGGCGCTGCCTGCCCTCGTAGCTCAGGGGATAGAGCGCCGGACTCCTAAGCCGGGCGTCGCCAGTTCGATTCTGGCCGGGGGCACTCCATGCGCGACACCAGTCCGCAGGTGCCAAGCTACGGGTGGCGACCACCGTTCTCGAGCGCGAGATGTACATCGAAGCCGGCGCTGCTTCGGCTCGCGCCGGGCACGCTGCACTTGGGCTCGGCCACCGGTCACCGGACCACCGCGGCCACCGCGGCCACCGCGGCCACCGATCTCACGATGTGATGCCGAAAGTTACGCCTCATAGGTGACAGCACACCCGCTGACTCCCTGAGGAGGATCCGATGCCCAGTGCATCTCGCTCGACCACACCGGTCGGTATCGACCTGGACGTTGTCGAAGGCCGTTATGCCGAACTCGACGACCACACAGTCTCGTTCGAGACATTCAAGCAGGACCTGGACGTGGCGCCCTACTTCCGCGGACTGCCCGGCGGTGCCTGTACCTGCCAGCACGTTGGTTATGTGACGTCGGGCCAGATCACCTTTCGGTGGCCGGACCGTGAAGAGACCTACGTTGAGGGCGATGCGTACGTGGCTGCTCCCGGGCATCGCCCGCTCATCGCCGCCGGTACGTCGCTCGTCGAGTTCAGCCGGACCGCTGACCTACAACCGGTCATGACGGTTATCGGCCGCAACATCGAGGCGATGGCGCAGGCCGGGTCATGACCGCCGTCCGTGAGTGGTCTGCACTCGACCGCGGCCTGGCCGACCTGGCTCGGCAGTTCGTCACCTGGCTCGAAACGGGTGTTCGTCCGGACAAGCTTTTTGCCGAGGACGTGTTCGCTGATCTCAGCGTTCCGCACTGGCGGGTACAGGCTCAGGGCACTGACGCCACCTTCCAGCTGCGCGAGGACGGCCATCCCTTCCAGGGCGAGGTCCGCGTCGAAGCCCTGGACGCCACCTCTCGTGGCTTCCTCATCCAGTTCGAGGAGCGTTGGGACGCCGACGGGCACCGGTGGTACTGCCGCGAGCTGATCCACTGCGCCGTCACCGGCGGGCGGATCAGTGAGCTGGCCATCTCTTGCACCGGCGACTGGGACGAAGCGGTGCAGCAGCGGCACGCTGAGCAGGTACGCCTGATTCGGGCCTGACCGTAACCTGACGAGGGTGGCGAGAGACCCGACGTCTGCGGCGTCGCTGCTGGCCCGGGCCGAGCAGGCCTGGTCCAGCGGCGACGGCGAGGCCGCCATAACTCTGTTCGACCGTGCCGCCGCCGCCGCGGCGGGGCCGGACGGGCTGGATGTCCGTGCTGCGGCAGTTCTCGGACTCGCGCGTGGCCAGCAGTACAACCTGAGCCCTGGGCTGCTACCGGTCCGCTTGCACGCGGTCTACGAATCGGTCGGCGATCCGCGGCTGCGGGCCCGTCTCGCAGCCGCCCTGGCCCGGTGTTGGGCCTACGCCAACGAGCCGCGCCGAGCCAGACCTTTCGCGATCGAGGCCCTGCACTTGGCCGAGCAGCACGACGACCCGGTGCTGCTAGCAGACGCCCTGGATGCCGCGCTCGCCTCGCACTGGGGGCCCGACGACCTGGCTCTGCGTCGAGACTGGGCCCTTCAACTGGCCGACGCCGCCGCCCATCTCGCCGACCACGACGCCCGCCTGCAAGCACAACTGTGGTCGCTCACCGTGGCGTGGGAGGTGCTCGACCTACCCCGAATACACCGATCGATACGCGCCATCGAAATACTGGCCGAGGAGTCGCCGCGGGCCGAGTTCTTCGCGGCAACCCGCCGACTACCCATCGAGCTACTACGCCAACACCTCACCGTCGCACCCTTGCTGTTCGAGCGCGCCGCCGTGGCCGCGAGAGCGGCGGTGATCCCCGATGCGGTCGGGGTGTTGCACAGCATGCGCGGCTACACCGCATTCTTCGCAGGAGACGTCGCTACCTGTGCCGCGGAGGCACCGGCGTTCGAGGCATACGCGATCGACTTCGGCGTCGCGACCGTGCGGGCCGAAGCGGCGGTCATCTGGCTGGGCGCCGGCCAGCTCGGCAAGGTCGCCGAAATGATCGGCGCGTTCACACCGGACGTGCTGGCCGAGCTGCCGCGGGACAGCGACTGGCTGCTCGTCATCCAGTGTGTGCTCGAAGGCGCATTGGCGACCGGCAACACTGAGATCACCGCAGCAGCCCTCGACCTGCTCGCCCCCTACGCCGGTCGCTCCGTGGTCAACGCGGGCGGCGTCATGTGGCACGGCGTCACCGACGACACGATTGCCCGGGCGCACGCGCTACTCGGTAACGAGCAGGCAGCGACCCGCCATCGCGCAGCCGCGTTGGCCACCTACGAGCGGATCGGTGCGCGTTGGTGGCAGGACCGACTGCGAGCTCACCTGACGCACGAACCTCCACCGGCCAGCGATCTCGTCGCCGTCCACCTGCATCAGCAGCCAGGCGGGCTGTGGCTCGTCGGCCGGGAGGGCGCGACCTTCGTACTGGCTCGGATGCGCGGGCTCACCCACCTGCACGCGCTACTCCGCCAACCGGACACCGACTTGTCCGCGCTGAGCCTCGTCGACGGCGAAGTAGTCGAGCAGACCCCGCTCGAAATCCTCGATGACGAGTCCCGACGTATCTTGAGAACCAAACTGTCCGAACTGGAAGCCGAAATCGCAGACTCAGGCCGGTCCGATCTGCGCGACGAGCACGACGCGATCACTTCCTATCTCACCCAGGCGACCGGGCTCGGAGGACGGAGCCGGACCACCGGCTCACACTCCGAACGGGCTCGAGTCGCCGTCCGCAAAGCGATCGTGGCAGCTCTCGCCAAGATCGCCGAGGCCGACCCGTGGCTCGGCCGCCACCTGCGCGACAGGATCCACACCGGCTTCGAGTGCCGTTACGAGTCAGATCCGGACCACCGCATCCGATGGATCCTGCAACCGACACCACCTGAGCATCACCACCGGCCGCCACCTTCGTGAGCGTCCTCAGTCCCATCGGTCCGCAGGGGCCCGCAGGGGTCCGCAGGGGTCCGCAGGAGCGCCTCGACTACATAAATGGCCACGAAGTGCCATGCGCCTCGGAACGTTGAATACAGTCGACCCGGTGACGAAGGAGCGTGGGCGCAAGGCGATCGCCACCAATCGCAAGGCCCGGCATTTGTACGTCGTACTGGACACCGTCGAGGCGGGCGTCAGCCTGGTCGGCAACGAGGTGAAGAGCCTGCGGCTCGGGCGGGCAACGTTGGGCGACGCATTCGCCACCATCGATGACCACGAGGTGTGGATGCACAACCTGCACATCGCTGAGTACGCGATGGGCAGTTGGACGAATCACGCCACCCGCCGCAAACGCAAGCTCCTACTGCACCGTGCGGAAATCCTGAAATGGGAATTGCGAGTGCGCGATAACGGGCTGTCAATGGTCCCGCTGTCCATGTACTTCAACGACGGGCTGGTGAAAGTTGAACTCGCTCTGGTGAAAGGCAAGAAGACGTGGGACAAACGCCACGACCTCGCCGAGCGCGACGCCCAGCGCGAAATCGAACGTGGCCTGTCCATGCACCTCAAAGGCCGTCAGCGGACGTCGGCCGACCGTCTGCCTCGACGGAAATAGACGATAGGTACGACACCCATCGAATTGATCAATGCGATAGCTGCTGCCCATTTCACCTTCGAGCCTCGGATCTGACCTGAAGGCCGTCGTGCGAGATCAATCAACGCGACGACCTTGAGGACGCCCTCGACGGTTCCGCCGGCAATGATCAGGCGGCGGGAACGAGGACTTAGCTCCGACCAGCGCGTGTGGTTCACCAGCTCAGTCTGCGCTAGCCGGTCGAACGTCGGCAACACGCGATGCGCGGCGGCTCGACGGTCTGGTGGCCGCGGCCACCAGTGCGGCTGACCTCGACGTGGATATTGCTCACTAAGCCTCACCAAGCCATGCCTTGACCCCGTACCGTACAAACGGTGTACAAACGACGCGACGCTGCGGTGCTCGGTGCGATCCTGCTGCTCGCCGGCGTCGTGGTTTCCGCCATCTCTGGCGTCGTCGCCAATGATGCCGGCTCGGTTTGGTTGAACCCGTGGTTCGACGTCGGAATCGCGCTGTTCGTCGTCGGTTTGGTGGTGTTGGCGCTATGGACTCGCCCCTACTAGACCGCCCGTCCGCCACAATGAGCTGGTGGCAATCATCAAACAAAGCGCGGGGATCCTGCTGTTCCGCCGTACCAGCGCCGCGGTCGAGGTGCTGCTCGCCCATAGCGGCGGTCCATACTTTCGCCGGCCGGATGCCAAGGGTGCCTGGTCCATCCCGAAGGGTGAATTCGTCGACGGTGAGGCCGCCCTCGATGCCGCCAAGCGCGAGTGGACGGAAGAACTCGGCCTGCCCGTGCCGGATGGCGAGTTGTCACCGCTTGGTGCGGCGGCGCAACGCAGCGGCAAGGTCGTGACGGTGTGGGCCCTCGAGGCCGATCTCGATCCCGACACCATCGAACCTGGACTGTTCGATCTGGAATGGCCACGAGGATCCGGGCAGCTGCAGCGATTCCCGGAGATCGACCGGGTTCAATGGTTCGAACCGGGCGAGGCCGCGCCGATGATGGTGGCCGGCCAGCAGGTCTTCCTCGACCGGTTGGCTGCGATGCTGACGCAGGCGGCACACTAGGCCCGTGACGATCCATTCCGATCATCCGTTCATGACCCCTGAATCCGACCGCAGCCCGATTCGCCGATTTAGAGGTCGGCTGGCCTCCCCGGTAAGCCTGTGGACCGCGCAGCACGACGGCCGGCCAGCCGGGCTCACCGTCTCGTCGATGCTCGTGGCCGACGGCGATCCCGGCTACATCGTCGGGGTACTCGATCCGCTGTCGGACCTGTGGGACGCGCTGATCGCATCCGGCGCCGCGGCCGTCGCCCTGCTCGATTGGAGCGATTACCGGCTGGCCGACCAGTTCGGCTACGTCGCCCCGGCACCTGGCGGCCCGTTCGCATCAGCCCGCTGGCGAGAGACCGAATGGGGACCGGTCCTGCAGCACGCCACCGCGTGGGCCGGGGCGCGGCTCGTCGGTTCCCCCGCTGAACTGGGATGGGGGAAGCAGGTCACCCTTGTGGTCGAGCACATCGAGGTTGCGCCCGATCTGGATCAGCCGCTGATCCATCGACGCGGTCGCTACCGCCGGCTGGCCGAACAGGCCGGTGGCGCAACGGTGCCGCCAGCCGGGGGCGGGGGCGGGGGCGCCACGATATAGCCCTGCGCGAAGTCGCCGTAGACCTTCAGTGCAGCACGCTCGTGGTGCCACAACCACGCCACGTAGGCGCAGAGTATGGCGTCCAACTCGTCCTCGACGAGGTTCAGCTCGGCCGCTTTCGTCGCCGAGGCAACGTCCTTTCGCAACACAGCCCAACGCGCATTCCCGTCCAGCTCAAGCAACTCGCCGAAGACGCGCTCGTAATGCTCGGTGAGCAAACCGAACGCGGCACGCCGGCTTTCGACAGTGCGGGCTGGGTGAACACGAGTGGCACCCCGTCGCTTGTATTCGAGCACCCGCGACAGCCCGAAGAGCGAGACCATCGCTGGATGCGGGTAAACCTCGATGCAGACCGGGCGAGCTCTTTCGTCTGCGTCGCCGCCCGCTGGTGTACTCGGATCGGTATTCCACCCATGTCGCGCGGCCAGTCGGGCGCCTCGCAGGTCGGCGATGTGCGGCAGGCCGAGGTTTGACGGGTAGGCGCCGGCTCGGAAAGCCCGGTAATCGTTGTTTAGCTCTTTCTCGCAGGGCCGGCTGCCGGTCTGGTTGACGACGATCAACGACGCATCGATAGCGACAACCGGCGCGCCATGACCGTCATGGGCCCACTCGGCGACAACGCCATCGATGTCGTCATCGGTGCGCACGGAGCACGAATGGATCAGCCGGCCCGTCCGATCGAGAACAGCTAAACCGGTGCGATTGCGCGCTCCCCAGGCGAGATCGATACCGAGATAACGACTCATGACAAGCGGCGATGCATCGACTCAGCGAACACCTCGATCACCGAACACCTCGATCACCGAACACCTCGGGGGCGGAATTGGATACTGATCCGGGGCCCGACCGGCCGTGAAGTCTTTGGCACCGCGTGCTCCCAGGTCCGCTGACAACTGCCGCCCATGACGATCAGGTCGCCATGCCCCAACGACAACCGCAGGGCGGTCGCACCGCCACGAGGTCGGAGCAGCAGGTTGCGCGGATCCCCGACCGACAGGATTGCCACCATTGTGTCGACCGACTTGCCGCGCCCGATGGTGTCGCCGTGCCACGCGACGCTGTCCCGTCCGTCCCGGTAGAAACACAGACCGGCCGTCTCGAACGGCTCGCCCAATTCGTCGGCGTAGAAATCGTCCAACGCATGTTTTGCCTTGTCCAGCAAGGGATGTGGGAGCTGGTCCCCGCCGCCGTAGAAGCTGAGCAGCCGCGGCACGGCAACGGTGCGGTCATACATCTGGCGGCGCTCGTCGCGCCACGGTACGCAACGGGCCAGCTGCTCGAACAGCTCGTCAGCCCCACGCAGCCAGCCGGGACGCGAATCCACCCAAGCGCCTTCGGTCAACTCTTGCCGGTGCACCGAACCGGCCAGCGGACCGAGCCGGGGGCTGGGGGTGACCGGATCCCCGGCGCGCGTCCCGTCCAAGCCGGCCGAGAGATCAAGCAGCGATGGCTGATAGGCGACAGTCATGGCCTAGACCTTACCCGAACAATCAAACACACGTTCGATAATTTGCCCGCACTACGTACGCGCGCGAAGCTCGGCCGCCAGCGCCTCCAGCGCGGGCAGCGCCCGAACCAAGCTGTTCACCTGCGACGTGCTCAAGCGCAGGGCACATTCGGAGACCACCGCGGCCCGTTCGGTCTTGATGCGCTCGTGCACTTCACGCCCGTGATCGGTGATCTCTACCCGGCCCGCACGCAGATCAGCGGGATCGGCCTTGCGTTCGATCAGCCCGGGTTCGGCCAGATTGCTGACCACCCGGGACAGCATCGTGGGATTCAGGCCCTCCAGCTCGGTGAGTTCGGCCATGCTGACCGGGCCGCGCGCCGCCACCAGACCGAGCACTGACGCCTGCGTGGGGGTCAGCCCTTCGCCGGTCGAGGATGCGTTGAACTGGCGCGCGAGCTTGCCGATCACCGCACGTAAGCGCACCACCGCCTCGGCATCCATGCGATCACTCTCCCAGATCGAACTCGTTGGCTCTACTACTTGCCTGCCGGCAAGCAATGTTATGGTCGTCAGGTGGCTCTTGCCCACCCCAACTCACAGCCGCTCAAGGCCTCGCCACTGAGCGATGATCCCGCACCCCGCCGAAAGCTCGTCTTCGCGGTGGTGTCGATGGCGCTGTTCATGAGTTCGGTAGATCAGACAATCGTCGCCACCGCGCTCACCACCATCCAGTCCGACCTGCACGCCAAGATCAACTGGAGCAGTTGGACGATCACGATCTACGCCGTCGGCCAGGTTCTGATGATGCCGCTGGCCGGCAAGATCAGCGATCTGTACGGACGCAAGAAGGTGTTCCTGATCGCGGCCACGGTGTTCACGGCAGCCTCGTTGTGCTGTGGCCTGGTCGACAACATCTATCTGCTGGTCGCGCTACGCGGCATTCAAGCGCTCGGCGGCGGCGCGTTCATGCCGTCGGCAACCGGCATCGTATCGGACCAGTTCGGCCGGGAACGCGACCGCGCCCTGGGCATGTTCACCAGCATCTTCCCGATCGGCGGCATCGTCGGCCCGGTGATCGGCGGCGTCTTCGTGACCTACTGGTCGTGGCGCGGGATTTTCCTGGTGAACGTGCCGATCGGCTTGTTGCTGATCGCGCTCGGCGCAAGGTTCATTCCGAGCAGCCCACGGCAACCGGCCGCCCGGATCGACATCCGTGGTGTGCTCACCATCGGTGTGATGCTGCTCAGTGGCATGTTCGGCGTGACCTATCTCGGCACCAGCGGGTCGAGTTTCGGATCACCCGTGTTCTGGGCGCCCATGCTCGTCGCCGTGTTCGCCGTCGTGATCTTCATCCAACACACCCGCCGCGATGCTGCCCCCTTTATCTCGATCGAGCTGCTGGTCGGGCACGGCTTCGGCGTGATGAACCTGATCAACCTGATCTTCGGCGCCGCGGCGCTCGGCTTCGGCACGCTGGTGCCCTTGTACGCCGAACAGCGTTATGGAATCCATCAACTGCAGGCCGGCACCCTGCTCACCGCCCGGTCGGTCGGCGTCATCGCGGTCGCTGCGGTTGCCGCAATGGCCTTGCGACGCACCGGCTATCGAATGCCGATGATCGTGGGTTTCACCGTGATGGCGATTGCCATGTTCGGCATGGCCACCAGCCCGCACGGCCTTTCGGCCTACAGCTGGCTCGCGGTCGCCGGCGGGATTTCCGGGCTGGGCATGGGGCTGTCGGTACCCGCGTCCAACAACGCGACCCTGCAGTTGGCCCCGCAACACGTTGGTGCCATTGCCGGGCTACGCGGCATGTTCCGCCAGGCCGGTGGCATCACCGCGGTGTCCATCAGCACTGCGGTGGTCGCCCGCAGCTCCGATCCCGGCGTGATGCTCGGTCACGTGTTCGGCATCTTTGCGCTGATCCTGCTCGTCGCGGTGCCGATGGTCTGGGCGGTGCCCGAACATCACGGCGGCTGGTGAGCGGCGGGTTTTCTGTCGCTACGCGTAGCGTCAGCCGGAGTGGCGCGGGACCCAACAACGGCACGCGCAGTACGCAGTACTCGAGGTGAAATTGATGGCGGGATCCGCGGATCAGTTCGAAACGCCACCCGCTGCCGGTTTGATCAGGGCGCTGACGATGTTGCGTCCAACTCGACTGCTCAACCCTCGGCAGGCCGTCCGGCTAGTGGAGCAAGCCGTAACCGCGGCCGAGCAAGCGTTGTCGCTGGTGCCCCGGATGGCGTCGGTGGTCGAGCAGGTCGAACTGATTGTGGCGGACGTGCGTCGCATCGTGGGTGAGATCGACGCGACCCAACGTCGGGCCCGCGGCGTCGTGCAACGCGCGGACGAGGTCGCGCTACGCGCCGAGGCCATCGTCCGCGGTGCCGAGCTTCTGACGGCGCGGGCCGTCCCGCTGCTCGATCGGTACGAGCCGATCCTGCTGCAGCTACAGCCGGTACTCGAACGCCTGGCCGGCACGACCAGCCCGGATGAGGTCACCGCCCTGGTCAAGCTGGTGGACACGCTGCCCGAGGTCCTCGACAGCGTTCTGCGCGATGTCCTGCCGATGCTGGGCACGCTGGGCACCGTGGCTCCGGACGTACGGGATCTGCTCGACGTGTCCAAGGAGCTGAACGAAATGCTCGGGTCGTTGCCGGGACTAGGTCGAGTCAAGAGACGAGTCGAGGAACAGCGCGAGGAATCACAAGCCGAAAGCCCGACGACCGCGACGGCGCGTTTATAAGAATCATCGGCCGGACGTTCCGATCCAGCGCGCGATCGCACCGGCCCGGCTCGTCACGCCGAGTTTGCGGAAGATCCGATTGACGTGATTCTTGACCGTCTTTTCGCTGAGGACCAAGGTCTGCGCGATTTCGGAGTTCGTCACGCCGCGCACGATCAGCTTCATCACCTCGGTCTCGCGCGGCGAGAGTCCGTGATCACCGCCGCGGGACTCAGGCATTGTGCGCACGCTCACCTGCGCAGCGACGTGTTGCACGAGCGCACTGGCGACCGACGACGACACATGCACCTTGCCGAGGTACGCGTCCATCACCGCCCGCTGAATCTGGATAGGGTCCAGATCTTCGGCAACGATATAGCCAACCGCCCCCAACCTTCGCGCCATCGCGATCGAGTGTGGAGTGGCATCATCGATAAGCATGATCATTTTGGTTCGCTGTGCCAGTTCGCCGAGCACGGCGCCGAGTTCCCATTTGCCCGCGTCGAAGATCGAGGCTCCGCCGGCGAGCCTGCCCAAGAGCACCACTTGCGGACGAAAGATGCGGACGGACTCGAGTACGCCTGGACCGAAGGCACTATCGCGAACAATGATGTCGGCCCGCCCGCGCTCCAGCCAACGTTTGATTCGCTGACGACTGGCGATACTGTCGTCGATGGCCAGCACGCGGATGCGCCACTCGGTATTCGTCAAAACAACGTGATCGGACGACGCAGCGGTCAATCTGCTGAAGTCCCTTCGCGTGAAGCGGCATCTCGGAAATCGGTGATGCGCCCCGCACTATGCGGCATCTGTAGCCACACTCCAACTAGATTGGGGCGTTTCGTAGCGGATTAGGCCCAGGGCACTAACTGCCGGCTGCGGAGGGCCACCTGAGCCGAGCTACGCGGGCAACATCGGCTGCTATTTAAGGGCAATCGGTCACCAGCGGGACGCCGTGCCCGTACGATTTTTGACGCTGGTCCCTCTGGTCCGTCAGGCACTCCTGAAGCGGTTAGGGCAGGCGAGACAACCTCTCTGAGATCCAAGCGTGAAGGGACGCCAACGTGACGGGACCCAAGTTGACTGCGCCGACCGGTAACGGAAGTCGTCGGTGACTCAAGCTGAAACGGCCGTTGATCTCGGCGGTCCGCACGCGATACCCGACCTGAGGACAACCGAGAACGAAGCGCCGACGACACCGCCGGCCATCTCGGTACTCGCGGTACGGCCGGCCCCTGAAGACTTCCCTTCGGACCTCGCCACGGACTTCGTCGCTGTGCAACCGGCCGCCGGGGTCGCCAAGCCGGCGGGTACCCGCACGGCAGCACTGGCCGATGAGTACGGCTGGCATCGAGTGGCCGTGTTCTACGAGGTGATGGTCCGTTCGTTCTTCGACAGCAACGCCGACGGCGTGGGCGATCTACGCGGCCTGACGCAGCGGCTGGACTATCTGGCCTGGCTGGGCGTGGATTGCCTTTGGCTGCCGCCGTTTTATCCGTCCCCCAAACGTGATGGCGGCTACGATGTCAGCGATTACCGCGACGTTGACCCCGACATCGGCACGCTGACCGACTTCCGCGACTTTCTCGCCGCGGCTCATCGTCGCGGTATTCGGGTCATCATCGATTTCGTCATGAACCACACCTCGGACCAGCACAGCTGGTTCCAGCAGTCGCGCTCGGACCCAAGCGGTCCGTACGGCGACTTCTACATGTGGTCCGATGATGACCAGGGCTTGGCCGGGGCGCCGATCATCTTCTCCGACACCGAGTCTTCCAACTGGGCGCTCGACCCCGTACGCAAGCAGTACTACTGGCACCGCTTTTTCGCCCATCAGCCGGATCTCAACTTCGACAACCCCGCGGTGCGCGACGCGATTCTGGACGCCCTTCGCTTCTGGCTGGAACTCGGCGTCGACGGGTTCCGGCTCGACGCCGTGCCATACCTGTTCGCGCGCGAATACACGAACAGCTCGCACCTGCCCGAAACACACGACTTTCTGCGTCACGTCCGAGCGGTGATCGATCTGGAATACCCGGGTCGCATCCTGCTGGCCGAAGCCAACGGCTGGCCCGAGGATGTCGCCGCGTACTTCGGCAAGGGCGACGAATGCCACATGGCCTTCAACTTCCCACTGATGCCGCGGCTGTTCATGGCGGTGCGCCGCGAGCAGCGGTTCCCGATCTCCGACATCCTGTCCCACACCCCCGCACCGCCCGCGGGATGTCAATGGGGGACCTTTCTGCGTAACCACGACGAGCTGACGCTAGAGACGGTCGGCGAGGACGAGCGCGACTACATGTGGCAGGAATACGCTAAAGATCCGCGGATGAAGGCCAACATGGGCATCCGACGCCGGTTAGCACCGCTGCTGGATCACGACCTGAATCGAAGCGAACTCTTCACCGCGTTGCTGTTGTCGCTGCCCGGCTCGCCCATCCTCTATTACGGCGACGAGATCGGCATGGGCGACAACATCTGGCTCGGTGACCGAGACGGCGTCCGTACGCCCATGCAGTGGTCGGCCGATCGCAATGCGGGATTCTCCACCGGTGATTCTTCCCGGCTGCACCTTCCGGTCAACAGCGATCCGGTGCATGGCTACCAGGCAGTCAACGTCGAAGCACAGCAACGCAACAGCTCGTCGCTGCTGCATTGGACGCGGCGAATGATCAACGTTCGCAAAGAGAACGCCGCTTTCGGGCTGGGCACCATTCGCGATCTCGGTGGCAGCAATCCGAGCGTGCTGGCCTATCTGCGTGAGTTCGACCAGGACATCGTGCTGTGCGTGAACAACCTTTCGCGCTTTGCGCAGGCGACCGAACTCGACCTGCATCAATGGCCGGGCTGGCATCCGCGGGAGCTCATCGGTTCGACTGCGTTCGGAACGATCGGTGAGGAACCTTACCGGCTGACCTTCGGCCCGTACGGGTTCTACTGGCTGCGGCTCAGTCCGCCCGAGGGATGAGCCTGAGGGACGAGACGAGTCGCCGCAAGGCGATCAGTTGCTTTGGCCGCCGGCTTCTGAGAACCACAAGACGATGGCCTGGGCACGGGTATCAACCCCGAGCTTGGTGAAGATGCGGTTGATGTGGTTCTTGACCGTCTTCTCGCTCAACCACATCATGTGCGCGATCTCCGCGTTACGGTAGCCCTGGCTGATGTAGGCCATCACTTCGCGTTCGCGCGCCGACAGCCGCTCCTGGAGCATTCCACCGTCGCGATCGGACGCTCCCCCTGGTCGAGCCGTGGTTTCGTCGTTGTTCGCGAGGGCATTGCTATCGATGTGTGGAGTCGAAGTCCTGCGTAATCGGACGCCGATCGTGTTCAGCGTACGAACGAAGTCACCGTCGCCGAAGCAGCCATGTCTCAGCACCCACACGCTGTGATCTGCCGCCGGCTGACCGGGGCTTGGGACGTCCGCATGCTCGTGTTCGGAGTCTGCGACGAGCAGCACCAGCGCCGCCGGACGGACCATCCGCAGGATGTCGCTGGTGCGGTGGACCTCGGAATCGACATCGACCACGGCGAGTTCCGTCCGCGAGTCGGCCAGTTCTTGCTCGAGCTGGCAGCCGCCGCTCGACTCGGTGACCTCGACGGCGTCGAACGCGCCCTCGATGAGGTCACGAATCCCTCGGCGAACCAGCGGATTCCGGGACGCGACGAGCACCTGGCGAAGGTCGGCCTCCTGACGCGAGACGGTACTGCTCACCGACCGGTCCGGGAATCGCGATCCGCGGGCCGGTACGCCGCTCACGCCGTGACGGACCGGTGTACTAACAGTTGGGCGCATGGAGCGGCCCCCGTTCTAGATGACGCCGGCGCGGATCGCGTATGCGACCGCATGGGAACGGTTCTTCACGCCCAGACGGCTGAGAACCGCGTAAAGGATGTTCTTCACAGTGCGTTCGGAGTACGCCAGCTTCGTCGCGATCTCAGCGGTATCGAATCCGTCGGCAACGAGCCGCAGGACGTCGAGCTCACGCGGCGCCAGACCGGAGGGCGTAAGCCCCAACGGCGCCAGCGACTCGCGCTGCAAACGCTCGACCTGGGCCAGCAGCGAACCGAGCAGATCCGATGGCATCGACGCCCGCCCCGCGGTCGCCCCCACCACGGCACGCACCAACCGTTCCGAGGTCGCGTGCCGCCGTGGCACCACGGACACCACACGGCACTCAACCACGGAAAGCACGTCATCATCGCGGATGTGCCCGGTGACCAGCACGCTGCGCAGGCCCGGCACCATGGCGGCCCGCCGAAGACGACTCATCACCTCAGCGGTAACGCTGTCGACGCACATGACGAGCACGTCCGCCTGGGCCAGGTCCCCATCAGGCAGCAGTTGAAGCTCCGTGCTGGCCCGCAGATGATTGACCAGGCCAGCGCTGCTGATCGGATCGCTTGAATCCACTACCACTCGGACCCGATCAGTAGCGGTGCTGCGCTCGACGCCAGTTGGGCGCTCGGCCCCGGCTGCACGTTCGGCGGAGCCATTCCGTTCGACGGCGTCGACGGGCGTCGTCGTGTCGACCGCGTCGACGGGCGTCGTCGTGTCGAGCGCGTCGACGGGCGTCGTCGTGTCGAGCGCGTCGACGGCAGCCGGCGCTTCCGCGGTGGCTGGCTTCTCGGTTGTGACCACGTGTTCCCCTGTGCTGACAAGTATCGCGGTGGCGGCCCGTGGACTACGAGGTTCGCGGACCGAACGCCCGTTGACCGTCGCGGGGTTGGATGCCTCTAGGCGGACGGCCCCTGCGGCCACATGGGGTCGGACTGCGTCGGCACCGGATTGCTCCAGCTTGGCTCGGCTTGACTGCACCTTCGCCCGGCCAGAACGCTCCGCGCTCAACGTGTCTGCGCTACCCGGGCGATCTACTGTGCGTACCCGTTTCACGATGGGCCTCCCGCGTCGCCGTGCCGATGCGTTCGAGTCTGGCAAGGCACCCTCCAGCAAATCTCCATGAATCCTGAACCACGAAAGCGCGGGCGCACGCCGCCTCAAGCGGTCGCATCAGGTTACGGGCGCGAAATCGGAAAACCAGTGCTTCAGCTGACAAATAGGGCCACGGACCCAGGCCCGCCGGCTGCCCCCCGTCTGGAAACCGTCGGCGGCGGAACGCGTACATCGAGACGGCGAGCGGCCGCGCGGGCAATCTCGTGCCGGGAGCCCAGGCCCAGCTTGTCGAGGACGTGCCTGATGTGCGCTTGCACCGTACGGCGAGACAGGAACAGCGTGCCGGCAATCTCGACGTTGTTGCAGCCGGCCAGCACGAGCTCGACCACCTTCAGCTCGGTCGCGCTCAGCGCGTCCCACCCTAGGTGGGCCCGAGGGCCCGCCGCCGGTTGATCGGAACAAATATGAAAGACCGACATTCGCTCCTGCGCGCGCCGAACGTCCCACGTCGCCGACAGCTGCCGGTACAACGACAGGGCTTCGTCCATCAACAGGTGGGCTCGCGACCCGTCGCCCTCGGCAGCGAACAGCAGTGCGGCGTCCTCGGCGGTCTGGGCCAACTCGAATACCCGCCCGACCGAGCGGTAGTGAGCCGCCACCGACGCCAAGGTCGCCGCGTCGGAATCGAGCATCGCCCGGCACCGCCGCGCGGCCATAGTGCCGCGGGCCGGAGTTGTCTCCAGGGCTGCCTCTCGTTCGCATAATTCGACCGCCTCCCGCGCGGTATCCCGGTCCTCGATGATCAACGCCATCCGGACGAGATCGGGCAACCATTGATGACGCATCATCATCTGCGGGTCGGGCATCCGAAGCAGCCGACTGAGCGTCTGGACCGCCTCAGGTAGGAAGCCACGTTGCGCCGCGACCATTGCCTGGGCGGCAAGCAGGAAATCGCAATTCTCCTGATCGCTCGCCGTGACGACCGGAATCGAACGGGCCGCGTGCAGATACCGCTCAGCGGCAACCGCATCGTCGCGATGAGTGGCGATCAGCGCCGCCACGCCGTGCATCAACAGCACCGGGCCGCCGGCGTGCAGGCCGTAGCCGAGAAAGTCGGGTGAATCAGCCGCGATCGATTCTAGTTCGGCGCGGGTGTCGTCCCAGCGCCCGGCCCAGAAGTCGTGAACAGCGCTCGACACGCTCAGCGCGGCAGTCGGCGTGTTCTTACCGGCGAGCATTCGGCTGGTCCGTAGATCCACTTCGGCCTCGGCCAGCCGGTCAAGGCATTGCCAGGTGAAGATCCGGTTGTCGAGCAAGATTGCTCGCAGGTCGGCCAGGCCGTTGTCCTCCCCGACCAGCTCCAGCGCACGATCGAGGAACTCCACCGACCGGACGTAATCGCGTCGGATCGCGTAGATCTGCCAGAGCACCTCGAGCGCATACGCGACGGCGAATCGATCCTCGGCGCGATGACCTAGCTCGATCGCCTGCAGCGCGAGGTCTTCGGCCAACTTAGCGTTGCCCAGTCCGGCCCGCTGTACGAGCGCGTGCAATGCGGTGATCCGCGCCCGCCACAAGTCGCTCACCTGCGGGCGCCCGATTGCCTGTTCGAGAATACGCAGGGCCGAGTCGACGTCGGAGCGGCGATAGTTGACGTGCGCGACGATCCACTCCAGTTCGGCGATCTCGTCCGGATCCGACAGTCGGGGCAACGCGTGGTCGGCGTAACTTTCGGCGTCGGCGTCGCGACCGATCCGGAACAGCACCTTGGCCAGCTCACCGATCAGGCTCACCATCCTCGGCTCGTCGCTGTCCGCCTGCGAGATTCGCTCCAGCAGCTCGACCGCTACCAACGGGACCCGTTTGCCCAACACCAGTCCGGGTCCGACCAGCCATTCGATCGTCCAGCTTGGAAACTGACCTTCGACGCACACGAGCTGCTCGGCCACCCGCTCGGGCGGCGCCCCGTCGGAGATGAACACCAACGCTGCTTCCAGGTGAATCGCCTCGCGAACGGCGGCCGGCGTCTCGTCGTACAGCGCCTGCCGCAGCAACGGATGCCGGAACGTGAGCCGCGATCCCACTTCGGTGAGGACCCCGTAGTCGATCGCCTCCATTACGTCAGCGGTCAACGAACCGGCGCTCTGGCCCAGTACCGCCGCTAGGTCGACGACCGAGAACTCAGCCCCGAGGATGGCGGCGACGCGCAGCATGTCCACCAGACCGGCCCGCAGCAGACTGGCCCGGCTATCGATCGCGGCGGCCAGGGCCAGCGGCGTCCGGTACCGATAGGACGCGACCAACTCCGCCTGCTCCGGTTCTCGGCACAGCGCGTTCTCGCGCAGGAGCGCATCCATCAGTTCCCGCAGGTACAGCGGATTACCGGCCGCGTGGCCGGCCAGGGCCGACAACGCCGGGCCGGGCGGGGCGCCGACCAGGGCGGTCACCAAACGTCCGACCTCGAACTTGGTCAACGGGCCGAGCTTCAATCGGACACCGCCGCGGGCCAAGCCGGCTCGGATCGCGTGGTCCAGGCCATCGACCCGCGGTCCCGGGCGTCGGGCACAGACGAGCAGCACCGGAAGCTGATCGACCAGCTCGGCCAGCCGGCCGAACAGCAGCAGGCTGGACGGATCGGCCCAGTGCAGGTCGTCGACCACGAGGACCAACGGAGTGGCGGCGCTCAATTCTTCGACCAGTGACACCAGCCGATCGATCGTGCTGATCACCGGATCGACAGCTTCAAGCAGCCCGCGGTGCCCCGGTGTGGCGTACAAGGCATCGGCAAGCCCGGCCCGTCGGGTGTCCGGCGTGCGGGCGTCGACCCCCAGGCAGTTCCGCATCACCTGAAGCGGGAACGGCGCGGCCATCGCGTCGCCCACCGCCCAACCCAATTCGCAGCCCGCGCTCTCGGCCAGGTCCAGCAAGATCGCCAGCAACTCCGATTTACCGATGCCCGCTTCGCCCTCGACGACCACGAACCCGCCGCGCCCGGCCATCAGCTCGGCTAGTCGCCGCCGCAGCGTCTGCACCTCGCTGTCACGCCCGACCAGTGGCGCTCGGCCCTCGCCGTCCGGACGGCGCCGCCACGGAACCGGCGCGCCCGGCTGGCGGACCACCGAGGGGGACGGCGCACCGGCTACGAGCCGGTCCGGGCCTGCGGTTAACGGGTCCCACAATTCCGCTGCATCGCTCAACACCTGATTGTGCAATTGCTGCAATGCCGGCGACGGGCTGATTCCCAATTCGTCGGTCAGCCGGCGGCGCGCGGCGGCGTACGCGCGGAGCGCATCGGCTCGTCTGCCGGTTAGGTACATCGAGCGCATGAGCAGACCGACGAGACCCTCTCGCAACGGATATTCGGCGACCAGCGCAGTCAGCTCGCCGACGAGAGCGGAATGGTTTCCCGGAGTGCTCAGAATTGCTTCTGCGCGACGTTCGCTGACCGTGAGGCGGAGTTCAGCCAATCGAGCGCGCTGAGCGTCGACAAAATTGCCGGTGAGACCGGTCAACGGTTCGCCGTGCCACAATCCGAGGGCGCGGTCAAAGGCGGCGATGGCGGCGGCGCAGTCCCCCCGACGGAGACTATTCTCACCGTCATTTCGATGCGTTTCTAATAACAGTGCGTCGACTCCGGCCGGTGAAACTTCAAGCAGATAGCCCGACCCTGCGGACCGGAGTAAGCCGCGCGACGATCGAGCGCGCCGCTCCGGGTCCAGGGCACGGCGGAGCGCGGAAACGTAGGTATAAATACTGCCTTCGGCCGTGACGGGCGAATGCTCACCCCAGAGCGCATCCAGAATTGCCGAACGCGCGACGGCACGACCGGCGCTTAGCGCCAGCAAGGAAAAAGCCAACCGCTGCCGGGCGGGACCCAATGCGAGTTCGTCCTGGCCGAGCCAGGCGGTTACGGGGCCCAACAACCGCACCGTCAAGGGACGAGTCGCCTGATCGGCAGTCGGCGAGACCTTGACGGGTCTAGCGCCAGCCGTACTCAACCCCGCCATTTGGCCCGAACTCGACTCGATCACATCTCGTTCGTCCGGACGCAATTCTCTCCTTCGATTCGTTTCGGCCGCGGAACAACTATCGACCGTTCGGTCGGTCGTAACCCCACGCGGGACGAAGCCATTCTGCTGGGTCACAACAAGCACTGGATGGCGTTTGCCAAGTTTTTCGACACGAGCGGCCTAGCTGCGGGCCTATGTCCGAGAAAGTGAGGCCCGTGGACCTAGGCACACGTCGGCAGTTCGCACGGATTGACGAGATTACGGCCGCACAGTCGGCGACGTCGCAGCCAACGCCTGCGGCCCGGCGCAACTCGGCACGGGTGTTGTTCCGGCCGCCATCGACGCACCGGGGGCCCGGTTCCCACTGCAATGTGCGCCACATTAGGTTGCGCCAGCAACGGCTAATAGCACCCGTTACCGCGGGCCGAAAACCTAGATTTCCCAGCGCTGGTTGGTGAAACTATGATCGTCAGAATTCCTCGTGTCGGGACTAGCCGGACTATCGCGTGGTGGCAATACGCCGGGTGGCAACGTTATGCCTCGACATATGGCAGAATTGGCTCCGTAAGTAAGCAATACCCGGCAAGAACAATTGCCGCTGAGCAACATGCACAGTGACACACAGAGAGAAGGCAGGAATGGCAAAAGAAACGGTTGTCTACCTACGGGACGATTTGGACGGCACCGAGGCGAGCGAGACGGTGCGGTTCGGATACCAGGGCGTAAATTACGAGATCGACCTGAACGAGAAGAATGCTGCAGCGCTGGCCAAGGCGCTCGGTAAGTACGTCGGCGCGGGTCGCAAACAAGGCCGCGCGGTTGCCACCAGCAGGCCGGGACGTCGCGCGAATGGGGCCGCGTCCGCCAGCCGGGACCTGAATGACATTCGGGCTTGGGCGAAGACGAACGGCTTCGACGTCAGCTCTCGCGGACGGATCGCAGCGGTGGTCCTCGAAGCGTACGAATCAGCGCATTGATTCGCCGCGATCTGAGTTGAAGCCAGCCTTCAGCATCGGATCGCCAACAGATTACATCGCCGAAAGTCGGGGATGGTGATGAGCCAGCACGCCAGCACAATGGCTCAGCGCCATCCCTGACCTCGTTCGGCCCGTCTGTCGATAGCCCACGCCGGGACGGCATCGCCATGCCGTGACGGCGTCGTTTCGGCGTCGTTTCGGCTATCAGCACGATCATGCTGTTACGCTGCGGCCCGGTCATGCCGGCCGACCCCGCCCTTCCGTCAGCCTGGGCATGCCTCTAAATTGGGTGCTTCGCCACGGCTTGACCGGCAGTCACGGGCGCGAGAAAGGCAGGGCACGCCATCATCAACGCAGCGCCCCTCCGCTTCCACTTCAACCCGACCGGCGCGGTTCTGGACTCAGCTCTGGACTGCGAAGCCGAAGTGTTTCTTGCCCATTACGGGAACACCGAGGAGCAATTGTTGGCCGAGTACGGCCAGTACGACGCTTCGTCGGTATTCATGGCGCTGGCCAATCACGACGATCATGTGATCGCCGCCAGCCGCCTCATCATTCCCGGCCCGGCCGGTCTCAAAACTCTCAATGACACCTCACGCGAGCCCTGGTCGGTGGACGGCTACCGCTCGGCTCGGGCCGCGGGAATCGACGTCGCGCGGACCTGGGACGTAGCCACCGTGGCGGTACGCTCGGGCATCGGCGCTCGCCGGCTGTTTGCCTCCGCCGCGCTGTATCACGGCCTGGTGGTGTCGGCTCGGATGAACGACGTTCGCGCCATCATCATGACCGTCGATGAACGTGTCCGCGCCTTGCTCACCGGCTCGGGACTGATCACCAGCGCACTGCCCGGGACCGGTCCGGCGCCGTATCTCGGCTCGACGGCGTCCACCCCGGTCTACGCGCACTGTGCGGCGATGCTGGACACCCAGCGCCGAATCAACCCTGACGGTGCCCGGCTGATCGCCGACGGCGTCGGGCTCGACGGTATTGCGGTGCCGGACAGCACCGCCTTCCGGATCACCGATATGCGCCCGCTGCAGACTGGTCGGCGGGTACTCGAGCGCGCCTGATTCCTCAGCCATTGCCGTCGCTCCGCATGGAGTGAACACCGTTGGCGAAGCTCTGCCACTCGTGGATCCAAGGCTCGACCTCGTTGGCCGGCATCGGACGCGCCAGGTGATAGCCCTGTAGTACGTCCACCCCCATCGCGACCAGATCGGCCGCCGTGGCCGCGTCCTCAACCCCTTCTGCCACCATCCGCAGACCCAGCGCGTGGGCCATCTGGAAGGTCGAGCTGACGATCATCCGGCTGCGTGGATCGGTGCGCAGCGCGGCAATGAACGAACGATCCATCTTGAGCTCGTGGACCGGCAGGTCGCGCAGGTAGGACAGTGACGAGAATCCGGTGCCGTAATCGTCGATCGCCACCTGCAGGCCGTGCTGGCGAATATCGTTCAGAATCGCTCGAGCCCGCTCGGGATCGGCCAGGAACGAATCCTCAGTGACTTCGATTACCAGCGACTCTGGCGAGACACCGGATCGTTTCACGGCTTCGAACAAGCGGGGCAGGAACATGCCGCTCAGCAACTCCGGCGGCGCGCAGTTCAGCGCCACCCGGACGTCCAGACCGCTCTTGTTCCAGCGCGCCAGGTCGTTCACCGCCATCCGGCCGACCGCTTCGGACAGCTGCAGCATCAAGCCGGCGCGGCGAGCCGCCGGCAGGAACACCGCCGGAGAAAGCAGGCCCTGTTCGGGGTGCTGCCAACGGATCAGCGCCTCCAGACCGCACAACCGCTGCGTGGCGGCGTCGATCTGCGGTTGGTACCAGAGCACGAGTTGACCGTCCAGAATGCCCTTGCGCAGATCCTCGGCCAGCTTGAGTTTCTGGCGGGAGAAATCATCACGGTGCGCGTCATAGAGCAGGGCACCGGAACGAGTCAGTTTCGACTGGTACATCGCCACGTCCGCCCGGCGCAGCAGATCGGTGCTGCCACCATCGGAAGAAGATCGCAAGGTGATCCCGATGGAGGCATTGGTGGCCAGCTCGATGCCGTCGATCAGCAGCGGCTGCCGGACGGTATCCAGGATCTGCTGGGCCGTCTCCATGAGCATCAGCTCGTCCTCGTCGAAGACGATGACCGCGAACTCGTCGCCGCCGAGCCGGGCGACCACGATCTCTGGCGACAGCACTTCCCGCATGCGGTGCGCCACCAGCTGCAGCACGGTGTCACCGGCGGCATGTCCGAGCGTGTCGTTGACGTCCTTGAAACCGTCCAGGTCGAGCATCATCAGGGCGAGTGGCCGAGGCATCGCCAGCGTGTCGTCGAGGCGCGCCAGCACCGCCCGGCGGTTGGGAAGCAGCGTCAGATCGTCGGTCTGCGACAGGGCGAAAGCCTCCGCCGCGCCATTGGCCTCGCGCAACGCCAGCACCAGCCGACCGCCCGCGGCGAGCAAGGTCACCACGGCGGGCACGACCAGGTACGGGCCGAGGCCGTCGTCCGGGCGAAGCGTCAGGACCAGGATTGCGGTGGCCGCAGCACAAACCATGACCGTCGGACCGGGCCGGCGGGGCAACTTGTTCGTCGCGACCGGCCGGGGGCGCACGGCGGCCCCGACGATGAGGGCGAACGCGACGCCGTAAGCCAAGTCATTGATCACCGAGAAGGAGTAGGTGCCCGACGACAGGTTGGCCACAAACGTGGTGTCCGACCACGCGAACACCAGGAAGCCAACGATCAGGGCACCGGCTTGGCGGACGCCGCCGCGCGCGCGCAGCGCAACTTGGCCGACCACCAGCAGGGCCAGCGCGAGATCGATGAGCGGGTACAGCAACGCGAGCAGCAGGGCCAACCCGTCCTGGCCGAAGGCGCTGGCCACCGGCGTGACGAGCAGCGCGCCGGACAGGCAGGCCGTACCACCGCAGACCACCACGGCTTCCAGCCAGGTCGCCAGCGCGGTGCTCGGCCGTCGAGCGGTGTCGAGAATGAGGTAGCCGGCCATGCCGACGTAGGAGACGAGGAAGAGCCACTCGCCCGGGGCCGGGAAGGTGGTGATGTCGGGCTGGGTACTGGCGCCCAGGACGACCGAACCGGCGGCCCAGAAGATGACGGAGACCATGAGCACGAACAATGGCCGGCGGCGCCCGTTGGCGAGCTTCATAGCCAGCGCGAGCCGGCAGAGAATGGCGACGAAGAACAGCGCCAAGGTGCCCATCAACACGGACTCGGCCGCTTGAGGCGATGTGCCGGCAACCCGAAGTTCGAACCCGAGGCCGAGGATCATGATCAGCCAGGCCGAGATGCCGAGCCCACGGACAGTGCCGTGACCAAGACTCATCGCCGGACCCCCTCCGTGGACTGCGCAACCAGCCATTCCGTTGGCTGGTCCCCTTACTGATCGGCATCAGGGCCCGGCACTTGAGCTGACAACGGTCTCTCGACGAGGCACTTCAGACCGCTGGAGGGCAGTGATTACGCCGGGTGATCGACATACCGGCAAGTCAGGACAAGTCCGCGATGATCCGTTCGATATCGGTACGTGTAGTGAGCGGATTGACGAAACACAGCCGCAAGACCGTCTCGCCGACCACCTTCGTCGGGGTCACCAACGCCAGACCCGAACTGATCGCGTGCTGGGACCACCGGGCGTAGTCAGCGGCACGCCAGCCCAGCCGGCGGAAGAGCACAACGGACAATTGAGGATCGACAACCAGCTGCAGATGGTCGGCCCGCGTGATCAGGCGTCCCGCGTCCGCGGCCAAGTCGAGGCAACGATCGACCGCATCCCGGTAACCCGCCGTGCCGTTGGCCAGCAGCGACAGCCACAACGGCAGGCCACGGGCCCGGCGGGTGAGGTGAATGGCGTAGTCCGACGGGTTGTCACCAGCGCCCACCGGCTCGAGGTAGGACGCGGTCTGGGTATGGGCCGCCCGGGCGACTTCCGGATCGCGGTAGAGCACGGCCGCGCAGTCGAATGGCGTGAACAGCCACTTGTGCGGATCGATCGTCACCGAATTCGCGCGTTCGATGCCGGCAAACTGCGGGCGGGTTCGGTCCGACAGCAACGCACCGCCACCGTAGGCCGCGTCCACGTGCAGCCAGATCTCGTGCTCGGCGCAGACATCGGCCAGTTCGCCCAGCGCATCGATCGCGCCGTCGTTGGTGGCCCCGGCGGTGGCCGCCACGGCCACGATGTCGCCCGGATCGACCGTCCGCAGTATTCGCCGTAACGCCAGGGCGTCCAACCGGCCGTGCTGGTCGGCGTCCGACGCGACGTCGCAGCCCATGATCTCGGCGGCTGAGATGATCGAGGAATGCGCGCCCGCCCCGGCCACGATGAGGTGCGGACGGTGCCCGGCCAGTCGCCGGCGCAGGTGCCGGGCCGCGACCAGCGCGCTGAGGTTGGCCATGGAGCCGCCGCTCACGAACGCTCCGTGCGCTTGCGCGGGCAGGCCGATCAGATCGCTGAGCCAGCGCAACGCCGAGCGTTCGGCCTCGACCGCAGCACCGCCTTCCAGCTCGCTGCCGGCGTAGATACCCGACGCCGACACCGCCAGGTCGGCCAGCACCGCGGCGACGGACGGGGCGCCCGGCACGAAAGCGAGATATCTGGGATGGTCGGCCGGTACCGCGGTGGGCAGCACCTGATCCCGCAGCGCGGCCCAGGCGGCTTGCACCCCGATGCCGTGCTCCTGCGGTACGGGCAGTTGCGGCGCCCGCCGCCGGGGCGGCATCGTGTCATCGCGGTAGGCCAGCCGGTCCGCGACCCAGCTGGCAATCTCACGCAATACCTGGCGGTCGGCCACGGTGGGCGAGAACATCGCCGCCGCGGCATTCGGGCCGGGCCGGACCGTCGTCGAAGGTGCGGTCGCGCGATCGTCAGGACGCCCGTCGTGCGCGAAAACCACAGTTCCCCTCTTCGCCCGCCCCCGCGCGAATAGACAACGCCGATTATGCTAACCGACCGATCGAGCACCCTGGCCGAAAATAAAGGCCGGTCAATGGCGCGAAACGTCGCTTACCGCGAGCCGCGCTTCGATGCCGGCCGCGCTGAGCGGCGGTGACAGCAGGTAGCCCTGACCGCGGCGGCAGCCCAGCGCGAGCACCCGCTGGAGATGCTCGGCCGTTTCGATGCCCTCGATGGTCGTGTCCAGCGACAGCGCCGCGGCGACCTGCAACACCGCACCCAACAGATCGGCCCGGCTCGAATCGTCGGCGTCACATCGCTGATCCTGCCGAGCCAGGAACGACTTGTCGATCTTGACCAGATCCAGCGGGTAGTTCAGCAGTGAACCCAGCGACGAGTAGCCGACCCCGAAGTCGTCCAGGGCCAGCGAGACCCCGATGGCCCGCAAGCTGGTTAGCACCCCGATGACGTCGACGGAGCCGCTGGCCAGACTCGTCTCGGTTATCTCCAGCACCAGCGCCGACGGCGGCAGCCCGGAGACCCACAACGCCTGCCGAACCTCCTCGACCAGATGGGGATCGGCGAGCTGGATCAGCGACACGTTGACGCTCACGGTCAGGTCCTCGTAACCGGGGAGGTTGCGTCGCCACTGGGAAACCTGGGTGCAGGCAGATCGCAAGACCCAGCGTCCGAGCCGGTCGATCAGCCGGGTCTCTTCGGCGAGCGGAATGAAGTCCTCCGGCGGGATCAGCCCGCGGGTCGGATGCGGCCAGCGGACCAGCGCCTCCACCCCAAGCGTCGTGCCGGTGAGCAGATCGACGACCGGCTGGTAGTGGATGATGAGTCGCTGGGAATTGATGGCCCGCTCGAGATCGGCCTTTGCTTCAAGCCGAGCCACCGCTTCGGCGTGCATGCCCTCGGCGTAATTGCGGCACTGGCCGCCGCCGTCCCGCTTGGCGTGATACATGGCCAGGTCGGCGTTGCGGAGCAGATCGCCGGGTCGCTCGGTGCCGTGGCCGGTCGCGATGCCGACGCTCGCCCGCACCATGACCACCCGGTCTTCGACCATCAGCGGACGGGACACGGCGGCCAGGATTCGGTCGGCCGCGTAGGAAGCCTCGGCCGGCGAGCGCATGTTCTCCAGCAACACCACGAATTCGTCACCGCCCAATCGAGCCGCCGTGTCGCGGATGCGCAGGCAGCCGCTGAGCCGCTCGGCCACGCCGATCAACAGCTGGTCACCAGCCAGGTGACCGAGTGAGTCGTTAACCGTCTTGAAGTCGTCCAGATCCAGCAGCAACACCGCCAGCGCGCTGCCGTCGGCGGTAGCCCGTTCGAGCGCGGTGGCCAGCTGGGCCATGAACAGCGCGCGATTGGCCAACGGCGTCAGCGGATCGGAGAACGCTTGTTCTCGAAGCTCCTCCTCGAGCTGGCGGTGCAAGGTCATGTCGCGGAAGCTCCACACCCGTCCGACCGATCTTCCGTTCACCCATTGCGGTTGGGAGTAACGCTCGAAGACGCGCCCGTCGAGGAACTGCACCTCGTCGTAGCTTGCTTCCGACGGGCTGCGGGAAGGCCGGCGCAGCGCCGTGAAGAACGCCCCGGGATCGACCAACTGGCCCACCATCGCCTGCCGGAACCGGTGTTCCTGCCCAGGCTCCAGCACAGTCAATTCGAGCTGCCACATGTCCAGGAATTTCTGGTTGTGGCCGACGATCTGGCCGTTGGAGTCAACCACCAGGATGCCGTCCGCGGTTGACTCCAGGGTGGCTTCGAGCAGCGACACCGACATGGCCCGATGGGCCTGCTCATTGGCGCGCACCACCGCCACGGTGGCCAGGCTGGCGGCCCACCCGGCCAGATCCACGTCCTGCTGCTGGGGTACCGAACTATCGGGATAGTGCAGCGTGACGCGCCCGATGACTTCGCCGTTGGCATCGGTGAACTCAGAGATTCGACTGCTGGGACCGAGTGATTCGTATTGATCGGCGGCCAGCATCCCGGGTGAGGACACGGCAATGCCGTACCCGAGCCGGCTGCCCGCGGTTACTTCCACCACGCAGCGAGCGACGCCACTTATTGCTTCGGTGGACACGGCCAGCGCGATGAGCGTGGGCACCAGGTCATCGCCGCGCGCCACCCGCTCGACGATGTCGGCGTGTTCGGCCAGCAGCATCTCGGTGCGCTTGCGGCTGGTGATGTCGTAGAGCAAGCCGTGTTGCACCAGCCCGTACGGTTCGGTCTCGGCCAGCACCCCGTCGTCGAGGATCCAGACCACCTGTCCGTCGGATCGGATCAAGCGGTATTCGGTCTGGATGCGCCCGGTCGAGGGCAGTTCCTCTTCCGCGCGCAGGACCGCTTCGCGGTCCGCGGGGTGCAGGCGTTCGGACCACAACCCGGGTCGAGCAAGCAATTCGGACGCGGGATAGCCCATGATCTCGGCGATTCGCGGGCTGACGTAGAGCCACAGCCCTTCGGCGCCGATCTGCGCGACATAGACGGCGGCCGGCAGCCGATCAAGCAAGTCGCTGGTGACCAGCTCACGCCACGGATCGAGCATCTTCTCGACGTGGTGCAGTGCGGCCCGGGCGCGAATCGAGGGATCCCGTCCCCGTTTCGTCCCGCTCCGTGCATCACCACTCGTCGAGCCCACCAGGACCGCCTTCGAGTTACCCCCATCGGGTGATACCCGATGGCCATGACGATGGCAGATCCAGCCGAGTTTTGCTCGGCGAATCGCGCGAAGCGTAGCGGACCTGTTCGGCGGGTGTGTGCCGGTGCCCACTCCACTCCGACTCGGCCCGGGGCGACACATAGGACTAACCGCCGCCATCCACCCTTCTCGGCAATCGAGAAACACGTTACGTAGTAAGGGAATCACGCTCCGTTGGCTTCGATTACGTCACGGCGTCACGCCATCTTGACATTAATTCCGTGTGAGTGGATGGTGGGGTCAGTACAGCAGGCGTACGGGCAGGAGCCGGCTTCGGGGGAACCGGTTCCTGCCACAAACTCACCTCCCGATCAACAGGCATCGAGGGCAGGCGAGACAGCGATGAACAGCGGTAAACCGAGATACGCGTCAACATTGCTGGTGATAGTGCTACTTCTGGCCGCGGTCATCGGTGTGCTGCTGCTGACGGCACCCGGCTAACCAAGTCCGCCCGCGGGCGATGGTCTAATCACGCAGTGACCGTCCGTGGCGAGATGCTTACAAACCGCGCGTTGAACCGAGCGCTGCTTGCCCGTCAGGGATTACTCACCCGCTGGAATTGCGATGCGGTACAGGCGATTCATCGGTTGGTCGGGATGCAGGCCCAAGCACCGCTGGCCCCCTACGTCGGCTTGTGGTCACGAGTGGCGGGCTTTCGCGCGCAGGATGTCGGCGCCGCCATCACCGAGCGCCGACTCGTCCGGCTCGCCCTCATGCGGTCCACCATCTTTCTGGTCGATGCCGCTGACGCCGTGGCGTTACGCCCGATCATGCAGCCCGGAATCGACCGCTCATTCGCCGGCAATCCCGGGCGCCGAATGGCCGGTATCGACCTGGCCGCAGTACATCGACGAGCCGCCGAGCTGCTGGGCGGCAGTGGCGCGCCGCTGACGTTCAGCGCCCTGGGACAGGCCCTGGCCGAAGACTTTCCCACCGCCGCACCAGCCGATCTCGCCGCCGCCGCCCGGACCGGACTAACCCTGGTGCAGGTGCCACCGCGCGGCGTGTGGGGCGCGAGCGGCGCCGCGCGACACGTCACGCTGACCGACTGGCTCGGGCCGAGCCTCGCCGCGGGCGGCCCCGGTCCGGGCCGGGAAATGGCAATCCGGCGTTACCTGACTGCCTTCGGACCGGCCACCGCCGCCGATGTGCAAACCTGGTCCGGCCTGAGCGGTATACGCGCCGTACTCGATCGGATGGCGCCGCAGCTACGGCTGTTCACCGACGAGCACGGCCGGCAATTGTTCGACGTTGCCGACGGTGTGCTACCCGAACCAGGTACGCCGGCGCCCATCCGCATCCTGGCCGAGTTCGACAACGTGCTGCTGTCCCATCACGATCGCAGCCGGCTGATCAGCGACAGCGCGCGGCGACAACTGATTACCGTCAATGGGTTGCTGGCCTCGACCTTCATGGTCGACGGATTCGTCGCGGGCGTCTGCCGCATCCAACGCGGTCGAGCGCACGGTGCGGAATCGGCGACCGTCCGGTTCGAACCGTTCGGCCGGTTGCGGCGTAAGGATCAATCGGCCTTGCTGGCTGAAGGCCGCAGGCTGTTGCGGTTCATCGCACCCGGCGCCCGGCACGAAGCGGTCATCACCGACTGAGCCGCGTCGAACTACAGATCGATGCTGTCCAGCGGCGACAAGTGGCGGTAGCTCAGCTGGTAGTCGGCCAGCCCGCCGGTGAGCAGGCCCTCCACCATCGACCGGCCGACATCGGTCAGCAGGCTGTCGTGCAAGGGCAAACCACGAGCGGCCCGAACCGCGATGGCGTAGTCCATTACCTCTGACGTCTTCGACCACGGCGCGTGGATCGGCACCAGCGCCGTGTCCACGGTGGCGTTCGGGACCGTGAACGAGTCGCCCGGGTCATAGACCGCATCGCCGACGAGATAGGCCACGTTCGAGATGGTCGGTATCGAGGAATGGATCAGCGCGTGCTGGCCGCCGTAGGTGCGGACCTGCAGGCCGCCGGCCACGAAGGACTGGCCGGCATCGACGATGGTGAACCGGTCGGCCAGCTCGGAGCGGGTGGCCAGCTGTCCGGCCGCATCGGCCGGCGCCCAGATGTGCAGGGCCGGCTCGGCGGCGGCGGCACTGGCCAGGGCGTCGATGTCCAGATGGTCGGCGTGCAGATGCGTGAGCAGCACCGCCTGGGTACCGGTCAGCGCGTCGGCGCTCTCACTGAAGACGCCGGGGTCGATGACCAACGAGCGGTCGCCGTCCTCGTCCAAACGAATGCAGGCGTGGGTGTACTTGGTCAGCTTCATGCCTCCACCTCACCACATTCGCCACCGGGAGAACAGGGAAACGGCGACGCCGTCGTCCGACGCCATCGTCGGATTTCGCTTACCGTCAAAGCCATGACCGCCGTTATGTGGTTCCGCCGCGACCTCAGGCTCGCCGACAACCCCGCGCTCGTTTCGGCCGCGCGCGCCGACGACGTGGTCGGCGTCTTCGTGCTCGACCCGGCGCTGCTGCGGCCGAGCGGCGTTGCTCGCCGCGCGGTGCTCTACCGGACACTGCGCGCGCTGAATCGCCAGCTCGACGGTCGGCTCGTCGTCCGGCACGGCCAGCCGTCCAACGTGCTGCCCAAGCTGTGTCGCGACACCGGGGCCAGCGAGGTCTTCTGCGCCGCCGATTTCGGCCCGTACGGTGCCGACCGGGACGAGCTGGTGGCCGATGCCCTGCAAACCGGCCGGACGCCAGTCGAGCTGCATCGAATCGGATCCAGTTACGCGGTCGAGCCCGGCACCATCGTGAACGGTTCGTCCCAGCCGTATCAGGTGTACTCGGCCTTCTACCGGTCCTGGCACGAGCATGGCTGGGACCAGCCCCACCGGGCCCCGACGGTGAACTGGCGCAACGTGGACGGCGACGACATCCCCGCCGATCCGCGACTGCCGGCCGAACTGGTGCTACCCGAGGTCGGCGAGCAGGCCGCGCACCGAGCCTGGAAGGCCTTTGCCGGCAAGGGCAATTGCGGTTTGGACGCGTACGCCGACCAGCGCGACCGGCCGGATCTGGACCGCACCTCGCGAATGTCGGTGCATCTGAAGTGGGGCACCATCCATCCCCGCTCGCTGCTGGCCGAGCTGTCCGCCCAGCACGAGACCTACCGAAAGGAGCTGGCTTGGCGTGAGTTCTACGCCGACGTCCTGTTCCACCGTCCCGATTCAGCCCGGGAGTACTACCGTCCCGACTTGAAGAGGCTGCATTACGTAACCGGCGCGACCGCCGCACAGCGGCTGCGGGCCTGGCAAGAAGGACAAACCGGTTACCCGATCGTCGATGCCGGCATGCGGCAACTGCGCACCGAGGGCTGGATGCACAACCGGGTACGGATGATCGTGGCATCCTTCCTGATCAAGGATCTGCGTCTGGAATGGACTGACGGCGCCCGGCATTTCATGAATCACCTCATCGACGGCGACCTCGCGAGCAACAATCACGGCTGGCAGTGGGTGGCCGGCAGCGGGACAGACGCGGCACCGTACTTCCGGATCTTCAACCCGACGCTGCAAGGCAAGAAGTTCGATCCGGACGGCGACTACGTACGTCGGTGGGTGCCGGAACTGGCCGGCCTGTCCAGGAAAAGCGTGCACGAACCGTGGCGAGACCCGAACGGCGCACCAGCCGATTACCCCGCCCCGATCGTCGATCATGACGTCGAGCGCAAGGCCACGCTGGCCGACTACCAATCGCTGCGCTGAGACCGGCAGCCGACAGCGCTCAGGCTGGTCCGGTACGGACACCCCATCGGCCGGTCCACTTGTCACCGGCGGCGAGGGTGATCAAGCCTTCCCCGGACCGGAACGCATCGGCCGGGCACGACATCGGCTCGATCGCGACGGCGGCCTGGCCGAACCGGGCCACCGGCGGCGTAAACACCTGTAGATAACGGTAGTTCTCGTCCCACCACAGTTCGGTGAGCGTATCCGCGAACCGCAGCCGGGCCGAATCCCCGATCAGGTCGGCGTAGCCGTCGTCCAGCGCCAGCTCCCCGATGAGTGCTCCGGACCGGAAGTCGTACGGGGTGTCCGCGACCAGCGCCCGACCGATCGGCAGCTGGCGATCGTCCACCAGTAGCCGGGCGCTGGCCGGCAATGTCAGCTCAGCCTCGGCCGACGGCGTGCCCCGCAACGACAGGTACGGATGTGACCCGGCCCCGAACGGCACCGGACCGGCACCGGAGTTCGTCACCGACACCGACACCCGAAGCCCGGCGTCGGCGACGACCTGGTAACCGACAACCATGTTCAGCGTGAAGGGATAACCGGTTTGGGGCACCAACCGGTGCGACAGCAGCACCGTGTCGCCGGTCTGATCCAGCACCGACCAACGCACCCACCGAACCAGGCCGTGGCTGGCGTTCAGCTTGGCCGGTTCGGTCAAGGCCAGCTGGTAATCGTGGCCGTCGAACGAATAGCGCCCGTCGCGGATCCGGTTCGGCCACGGCAACAACGTCGCACCGTTGGACATCAACGGCAGCGGCCCGTCACCGCGTGCGACCGTGACCGGTCGACCGGCGTGCCAGCAACCGGCCAGGGCCGCACCGATCGGACTGATCTCGGCCCGGTAATCACCGGCCGAAATCACCAGCGGCTCATCCTGCTGCGCCACGGCGACCCCCTTCCGAAGTCTTGCGAACCGTAGCCTGCTCGGCCCGTAGAGTCTGCTCAATGAGCATTACCAGTGCGATCATCGATCCGCTGCTGAATTTCCGTGGCGTACCGGCCTATTCGGTGGTCAGTGGCCTGGCTTTTGCCGAAGCGGCCATATTCGTCGGATTCGTACTGCCCGGCGAGACCGCGGTGATTCTTGGCGGCGTGCTGGCCTACCGGCACTCCGTGTCGTTGACCCTGATAATGATCCTGGTCGTGGTGGCCGCGATCGCCGGTGACTCGGTCGGCTACGAGGTCGGCAGACATTACGGCGAACGGCTGCTGCGACTGAAGGTCTTCGCCAAGCATCACGAGGCGATCGACACCGGACGCCAGAAGCTGCGCGAGAGCGGCGGCAAGGCCGTCTTCCTGGCCCGCTTCACCGCTTTTCTGCGGGCCGTGATGCCCGGCATGGCCGGTACGGCGAAGATGCCGTATCGCAAATTCCTGGCCTTCAACGCCGCCGGCGGAATCGTCTGGGGCGTCGGGTTCACGCTGCTCGGTTACCTGGCCGGTGCCAGTTACAAGCGGATCGAGAACTACGCCGGACGGTTCAGCGAAGCCATCCTCGCGCTCGTGGTCATCGCGATCATCGTGCTCGTGGTCCGGCACCGGATCCGGGAACGGCGCGTGGGTTAGTCAGCCGACGGCGATGACCGCTCAGTCCGGTCGGCGAGCCTCGACGATCTCGGGGTCGGCCTCGATCACCTCAGTGATGGTGTGCACGACGGGCGGCGGCTGGCCGGGCACCAGGGCCGCCTTGGCGTCATAACGCCAGAACGGCCGAGACAGCAACGCGATCACAACCACGACCGCTACGCAGACCAGTCCACCGCCGACCCAGGACACCGCGGTGGACGAGAACGCCGCCGTCGCGCCGGCGCGCAGGTCGCCCAGCCGCGGCCCACCGGCCACCACCACGATGAACACGCCCTGCATCCGGCCGCGCATCTCGTCCGGCGCGTAGGTCTGCAACATGCTCTGCCGGTAGACGCTGCTGACCAGATCGCTTGCGCCGGCTATCGCCAGGAACAGCACCGCCAGCCACAGTTGATGGGCCAGCCCGGCCGCCGCGACGGCCAGGCCCCAACCGATGACGGCGCCGGTCAGCGCCACCCCCTGTCGACGCACCCGCCCGACCCAGCCGCTCGACAGCCCGGCCAGCACTGCCCCGATGGCAATCGAGGCGTACAGCGGGCCGACCTGACCGTGCCATCGGTCCGCGGCCACCTCCGGGAAGAGCGCCCGAGGCATGGCGAACACCATCGCGGCGATGTCGACGGCGAAGGACACCAGCAGCACCGGGCGGGTGGCGATGAACTGCAGCCCGTCGATCACTGATCGCAGACCGGCCCGGGTGGCCGAGTTCTTGTCCGGCGGAATCCGGGGCAGGCGGAGCGCCGCGTAGAGCGCGCAGGTGAACAGCACCGCGTCCACCCCGTAGGCGTAGCGGAAGCCGTTGTGCCGGGTGACCAGGAAGCCCGCGATCAGCGGCCCGGCGACCTGCCCGATGTTGGTGGCCGTCGTCGTCAGCAGGTTGGCCGCGGGAATCTGCTCGGGCGCCACGAGGCGGGGAACGATCGCACCACGCGCCGCCGCGGCCGCCGCGAACGTCGCACCCTGCACGGCAACCAGGCCGAGGATGACCCCGACGCTGTCCAGCCCGAGGATGGTCTGCAGCAACAACGCCAAGGTCACCACCCAGGTCGCCAGCGAGGCGATGAAATACATGGTGCGTCGATCAACCACGTCGGCCACCGCACCGCCGTACAGCCCGAAAATCACCAGCGGCCCGAAGCCGAACAGCCCGACCAGGCCGACCTGCAACGAGGAATGCGACAGGTCATAGACCTGCACCGGAACGGCCACCGCCGTGAGCATCGATCCGATGAAGGACGTTCCCTGGCCCATCACCTGGCGGCGGAAGGCGGGAATGCGCAGCGGTTCGGTGTCGATGGCGTGGGACCGAAGCCAACTCGCCTGCCCGGCTGGGCCGGTCACGGAGCCAACCGCTCGACGACCCAGTTGTCGGACGGATCGCCAGCAGCAGTCCGCCGGAAGCGCAGCCGGTCGTGCAGCCGGAACTGCCGACCTTGCCAGAACTCGACCTCGTCGACCTCGATCCGGTAACCACCCCAGAACGGCGGCGGCTCCAGCGTTTCTTGATCGGCCCAGTCGGCGGTCAGCTTTTCCAACTGCCGGTCCAGGACGTCCCGGTCGGCAATGACCCGCGACTGCGGCGACACCCAGGCCGCCAGCTGCGAACCCCGCGGCCGGCTGGCGAAATAGGCCGCGGTCTCGGCCCGGCTCACCCGGCTGGCGATCCCGCGCAAGCGCACCTGGCGCTCGAGCCCCAGCCAGGCGAACACCGCGGCCGCCTGCGGATTGGCCGCCAGTTGTTCGCCCTTGGCCGAGTCGTAGTTGGTGTAGAAGACGATGCCCCGCTCGTCGAACCCGCGGGCCAGCACGGTCCGCAGATCGGGACGGCCGGTTGCGTCCACGGTGGCGACCTGCATCGCGTTCGGCTCGGGCACGTCAGGGTGTGCCGACGCCTCGGCGTACCAGCTACGCAGCTGCGGCAACCAGCTTGTGGCCAGCGCGGATTCGGTCAATTCGCCGGCCGAATAGGACCGTCGACGGGTCGCCAGCTCATCGTCTGAAGCAGATCCGTCGGTCACTCGCGACATTGTTGCATTTTGTCGCCATACCCACGAGACGGCCTCCGCGCGGGAGGCGATCGGATGGGAGCAAGATGGACCACAATGTTCGGTTGAGAGCAGTTGCCCAACGATCGGAGTTAGCCGCCATGCCCGATGACTTCAGCCCCGGACTAGAAGGGGTCATCGCGTTCGAAACGGAGATTGCCGAGCCCGACAAGGACGGCGGCGCGCTTCGCTACCGCGGCGTGAACATCGAGGACCTGGCCGGCCACGTCACCTTCGGCAATGTCTGGGCCCTGCTCGTCGACGGCAAGTTCGGGCCCGGGCTGCCGCCGGCCGAACCGTTCCCCATCCCGGTCCACACCGGGGACGTGCGGGTCGACGTCCAGGCCGCGCTGGCCATGTTGTCCCCGATCTGGGGTTACAAACCACTGCTCGACATCAGCGACGACGAAGCCCGCGAGCAATTAGCCCGGGCCTCGGTGATGGCGCTGTCCTACGTGGCTCAATCCGCCCGCGGCGTCGGCAATCCGGCCGTGCCACAGTCCCGCATCGATGAGTCCCGCACCATCCTGGAGCGGTTCATGACCCGCTGGCGCGGCGAGCCGGATCCGCGGCACGTCAAGGCGGTCGATGCCTACTTCGTGACCGCCGCCGAGCACGGCATGAACGCCTCGACGTTCACGGCCCGGGTGATCGCCTCCACCGGCGCGGACGTAGCGGCCGCGATCTCTGGCGCGGTCGGCGCAATGTCGGGTCCGCTGCACGGCGGCGCCCCGGCCCGGGTACTGCCGATGATCGAAGAGGTCGAGCGCACCGGCGACGCCGCGAAGGTGGTCAAGGGCATCCTCGACCGCCAAGAACGGTTGATGGGCTTCGGCCATCGCGTCTACCGCGCCGAGGATCCGCGCGCCCGGGTATTACGCCGGACCTGCCTGGAGCTCAACGCCCCGCGCTATGACGCCGCCAATGCACTGGAGCAAGCCGCGCTGGCCGAGCTGCGGGAACGCCGCCCGGACCGTCCCATCGAAACCAACGTCGAATTCTGGGCGGCGGTCATCCTCGATTTCGCCGAGGTCCCGCCGCACATGATGCCGGCCATGTTCACCTGCGCGCGGACGGCCGGCTGGTGCGCGCACATCCTCGAGCAGAAGCAGACCGGGCGGCTGGTACGGCCGTCCGCGCGATATATCGGACCGGACCCGCGCAGCCCCAAGCAGGTCGACGGCTGGGACAGCATCGCCCACATCTGAGCCCGCGGGTTACCCGAAGTTCTGGCCCTCGCCGCGATAGCTCGGCACCTCATCGACCACCTCGGAGCCGGCCACCAGGTGGACGGAATCGAATCGCTCGAGCAGCTCACCGGCCTTGGCGTGCCGTAGCCAGACCCGATCCCCGACGGCGACATCGCGGGCCGCCGGGCCCTTCAGCGGAGTCTGCACCTCACCGGCGCCTTCCGTACCGAGCAGCTTCAAACCGGCCAGCACCGGACTCGGCAGCCGCGAGCGGCTGGCCGGCCCGGAGGCGACATAGCCGCCGCCGAAGGCCGTGACGATGCGCGGCGCCGGCCGGCGCACCACCGGTAAGGCGAAGAACAACGCCGGGTCGGGTTGAAAAGCGCGGTATCCATCGAACAAGGTCGGCGCGTACAGGCCGCTGCCCGCGGTCACCTCGGTCACCACCGGATCCGCCGCCGAGATCTCCAGACTGCCGGTGCCGCCACTGTTGACCAGCGACAATCGAGCGCCGGCCGCCTGCACCGCGGACACCACGGCCGCCCGCCGCCGGACCAGCTCGGCGGCCGAGCGACGCTTGACCAGCCGCACGGCCGGCGAGCGGTCCGGCAAGCCGGCGATCTGGGCCTCGTAAAACATCACCCCGACCACCTCGAAGCCACCGGCCGAGTGAGCCGCGCGGACCAATGCCGCGGCCTGCTCCGGCTCGCGCAGCGGCGAACGGCGGACGCCCAGATGGAGGCGGCCGATTCGCAGCGACGCGTCCACGTCTAGGCACAACCGGACGGGCACCTCGGTTGCGCCGGGCCAGCCCGCCACCGATGCGATCAAGGTCAGCTGGGCTGGATCGTCCACCATGAGCGTGATCGCCGCGCGCAGGGCCGGATCCGCCAGCAGCTGGGCCAGGGCCGCGCGGTCCACGGTCGGATAGCCGATGAGAACATCCCGCATCCCCGACCGCGCCAGCCACAGCGCCTCGGCCAGCGAGTACGCCATCACGCCACTGAAGCCGTCCTCGACCATCAGCTCATCCAGCACCCAGCGGCACCGAACGGACTTGCTGGCCACCCGGATCGGCCGGCCACCCGCGCGGCGAACGAGGTCGGCGGCATTGCGGTGCAGCGCGGCCACATCGAGCGCGGCCAGCGGCGGGTCGAGGTGCCGGGTCGCGGCGGTCAGGCGATGGCACACCGATCCGTGTTCGGCGCCGGCCGTGGTCCCAGTGGTCATGCATCCTCCAGCGATTGACGGGGCGACGACGGCGAGAAGGCCGGCGCCAGCAACAACAGCATGGCGGCCAGCACCGCCGGCACCACGAAGCCCCAGCGCAGGCTGGTGATCGTGCCGATGCCGCCAACCGCCACACCGCCGACGATCGAACCCAGGTAGTTGAAGATATTGACGCGGGCCACCAGCGCGTCGGCGTGCCCGGGAGCCAGCAACCCGCATGCGGCGAAACACAGCGGCGCGACGACCGGCAAGCCCAGCCCGGCGACGGTGAAGCCCACGATCGCCGGCACCGGGCCGTCCGCGGTGATCGCCACCAGCAATCCCAGCACACCGAGGATGGCACCGGTCCGGACGGTCAGGGTGGCCCCGAACCGGCGCACCGCTCGGTCGCCGGCCAGCCGGGACAGCAGACCCGCGGCCTGATAGCCGGCGTAGGCGACCGGGGCCAGCGAATCCGAAGCCAGCAGCACGTCGTGCAGGTACGTGGTCGCCCACGATCCGGCGCCGGCGTCGGTCACGTAGAAACAGATCATCGCCGCGCCCAGCAGCAACACCGGCCGCCAGCTCAGCGCGCGCAGCGCAGCACGTCCGGCCTCCGCGGTGACCCCCGGGACCGGGGCCGTCACGCCGTGGCCAGCGGCCAGCAACCAGCCGCCGGCCAGCCCGCCGACCACGAGCACCAGCAGGGCGGCCAGCAGCACCGTCGCCGAGACCGGCCGATCGAGTCGGTGCGCACCGGCCACGAACAGGGCACCGGCAATCCCGCCGCCCGACCAGCAGGCATGGAATCCGGTGAGGATGCTGCGGCCGTACCTGGTTTGCAGGGCCACGGCCTGCATGTTCGTACCCGCATCGACCGCCCCGAGTCCCAGCCCGTACAGACCGAATGCGGCGTAAAACAGCGCGACCTTGCCGCTGACCCCGATCACGACGGCGGCCAGCGCAATCCAGAGCAGCCCGACGCGCAGGGCCAGCTTGGACGAGCGACGCGCCGCCAGTATCTCGGCCAGCACACTGCCCAGCCCGGCGATCAACGAAACGCCCAGGACGACCAGCGTGACGGCTCCGTCACCGATGCCGTACCGCGCCTTGAAGTCAGGGATCTCGGTCAGCAGGACCGCGAACAGGAAGCCCTGACCGGCAAACGCCACCGAGTTCGACCGCCGGCCCGACCGGCCCCCAGGCGGCGGCTGCGCCCAGCCGTGATCGCGGGCTCCGGCCGTCACGGCGTCGCGCGGCTCACCCGGCCAGGAGGTCACAGCGGCACTGTATGCGCCGGCGTCCTATAGTCCGGCCATGGTCCAACGGCGTCGGCATCCAGCGCCGCCGAGCCTAACGCGCGAACCGGGTCAGACCCGCGAATCGAACTGGACCAACTGGGCCGGCACCTATTCGGTCCAACCACAACGGCGCGCGCGGCCCGGTTCGGCCGACGAAGTCTCCGAGGTCATCCGGGTCGCCGCCGAGGACGAGTTGTCGGTCAAGGCGGTCGGCGCGGGGCACAGTTTCACCGACATCGCGATCACCCGCGGGGTACTCGTCGAACTTGATCGACTGCGCGGCGTGCTGTCAGCCGACCCGAGCACCGGCCTGGTCACCATCGCGGCCGGCACGACACTGCGCGAACTGAGCCCGTTGTTGTGGCAAGCCGGCTTGGCGCTGCCCAATCTCGGCGACATCGACGCTCAGACGATCAGCGGCGCGATCTCCACCGGAACCCACGGCACCGGGCAGAGCTTTCCTGGGCTGGCCGCGCAGGTTCGCGCCCTGCAGCTGGTGCTGGCCGACGGGCGGATCGTGGATTGTTCGCCCGAGCATTGCCCGGACCTGTTCGACGCCGCCCGGGTGGGGCTGGGCGCCCTGGGCATCATCACCACCGTGACCCTGCAGTGCGTGCCCGCCTTCGCGTTGCGGGCGGTGGAAGCTCCCGCCGCGCTGGAGGCGGTGCTCGAAGGCCTGGCTAACACCGTCCAGAACACCGACCACTTCGAGTTCTACTGGTTCCCGCACACCAAACGGGTGCTCACCAAGGCCAACATCCGGCTGCCGGCCGACACCGAATTGGACCCGGTCGGCCGGGTCAAGGGCTGGCGGGACGACGAGTTCCTGGCCAACAGCACCTTCGAGGTGGTGAACCGGCTCACCTCGGCCGCCCCGGCGCTGACCCGGCGGGCCAACCAGGTCGCCGCCCGGGCCCTGACGCCACGGCAGTACACGGACCGCTCGTACCGGGTGTTCACCTCGAACCGGCGGGTGCGTTTCCGCGAGATGGAGTACGCGCTGCCCCGTAAGTCACTGGCGTACGTGCTATCCGAGATCGAGGCCTGGCTGGCCCGTTCCGGCGAGCGGATCGGCTTCCCGGTCGAGGTTCGCTTCACGGCCGCCGACGACATCCCGCTGTCCACGGCCTACGGCCGGGCGAGCTGCTACATCGCCGTACACCAGTATCACCGGCGCCCGTTCGATCGGTATTTCTCGGCCGTGGAGAAGATCGCCCGGTCCGTGCAGGGCCGGCCGCACTGGGGCAAGCTGCACTATCAATCGGCCGACGAGCTCGCCCCGCTGTACCCGCGCTACGCCGATTTCCTGGCCGTACGAGATCGTGTCGACCCGCAGCGGCGCTTCGGCAACGACTACCTGCGGCGGGTACTCGGCAGCTGATGTAACACGAATTTATTCCGAAGCCGCCGTCCTGGCGGAAGATCGTCCCGGCCCCCGACGTTAGGTGCGATATGACCTTTGCCTTTGATCCGAAATCCGACCTCCCACTCGTGCTCGGTGGCAACGTGTTCGGCTGGACCGCCGACCGCGCTGACGCGTTCGCGGTACTCGACGCGTTCACCGACGCCGGTGGCACCCAGATCGACACCGCGGACGTGTATTCCGCCTGGATCCCCGGTAATTCCGGCGGGGAATCCGAAACCATCCTCGGCGAGTGGATCGCCAGCCGAAACAACCGCGACCGGGTGTTCCTCGGCACCAAGGTCGGGGCGCTCGGTGACCTGGCCAACCTCAAGGCCGACACCATCGCCCAAGCGGTGGACGACTCGCTCCGCCGCCTGCAGACCGACTACATCGACTTGTACTGGGCGCACCGCGATGACGCCGACACCCCGCAAGAAGAGACGGCGGCCGCGTTCGACGCGCTGGTCAAGGCTGGCAAGGTCCGCAACCTCGGTGCTTCGAACTTCTCGCCGGAGCGACTGGCCTCAGCGCTGGACGTGGCCAAAGCGGCCGGACTCACCGGCTATGTCGCCGTCCAACCGCATTACAACCTGCTCGAGACGAGCGAGTACGAAGGCGGCGTCGGCAAGGTCGCCGAGCAACACGGTCTGGCCTGCTGGCCGTACTACGGTCTGGCCTCGGGCTTCCTGACCGGCAAGTACCGTCCCGGCACCGATGTCGACTCCGCCCGCTCCGGCAGCGTCACCAAGTACTTCGACGACCGGGGCTGGCGGACGATCAGCACCCTCGACGCGATCGCGGCCAAGCACGGCGCCTCGGTGTCGGCGGTAGCCCTGGCGTGGCTGGCCCAGCAGTCCACCGTGCTCGCTCCGATCGCGTCCGCCCGTAACTCCGAGCAGCTCACAGCGCTGCTGGACCTGCGTGGGCTGGAGCTGAGCGAGGAGGAGCTCAGGGATCTGCGCGAAGCGGCCGCGTGAGCACCGCTCCGGTCGAGCTGGAGGTCTTCTCCGACGTCGTGTGTCCGTGGTGCTACATCGGGCGCACCCAGCTGAGGACGGCGCTGGGCACGTTCGCCAGCGAGGGTGGGCAGGTTGAGCTGCGCTTCCGTCCGTACCTGCTCGATCCGGATCAGACCGGGCCGAGCCGCCCGCTGCTGTCGAAGATGGCAGAGCGGTTCGGCATGCAGTCCGTCGAGATGCTCGGACGGGTGACCGAGGCCGGCGCGTCAGTCGGTCTGGAGCTGCGGATGGACCAGGCAATCGCGGCCGACAGCCGTCCGGCGCACCAGCTGATCGAAGCCGCCTGGTCAGCCGGTGGGATCGCGCAGCAGAGCGCGGTGGTGGATCGATTGTTCGCCGCGTACTTCACCGACGGCCTGGATATCGCCGACCGTGACGTGCTCACCGCCATCGGGGAAGCGGCCGGGTTGTCTTCGGCCGCGACCCTGCAGGCGCTCGACGGTGCGGAGTCGGCGGCCGCAGTGGCCGCCGGCCTGGCCGAGGCGGCCGCGCTGGGCATCACCGCGGTACCGACCTTCGTGGCCAACCGCACGATCGGGATCCAGGGGGCGCAATCGCCCGAAGTCCTGCGCGAGTTCCTCGTCGAGGCCGCCGCTCCCGAAGGTCCTAGCGATGCGCCGCTATGACGACGTGTGAATAGGACTGTCCGGTGTAGGACATGATTGACGGGTGAGCACTGCCCCGACCATGCCCGCGATACCGGCTGAACTGCTCCCGCGGGACGGTCGGTTCGGTTCCGGCCCGTCGAAGGTCCCGCTGACGTTGCTGGAACGCTTTGCCGAACGGGGTCACTCGGTGATGGGGACCTCGCATCGCCAGCCACCGGTCAAATCCCTGGTCGGCCGGGTCCGGGCCGGGCTGACCAGCCTGTTCGGGCTACCCGACGGCTACGAAGTGGTCCTCGGCAACGGCGGCTCGACGGCATTCTGGGACGCTGCGGCATTCGGCCTGATCGCTCGGCGCGCCCAGCACCTGAGCTTCGGTGACTTCTCCGCCAAATTCGCGGCCGTCTCCAGCGGAGCGCCGTTCCTGGACGCCCCCACCATCCGCCGGAGCGAGGTCGGGACCGTGGCCGCGCCGGAATTCGAAGCCGACGTCGACGTCTACGCCTGGCCGCAGAACGAGACGTCGACCGGAGTGATGGCCCCGGTGCGCCGGGTCACGGGCAGCCGAGCGGATCAGCTGCACCTGATCGACGCCACCTCGGCCGCGGCCGGATTGCCCGTGGACGTGGCCGAGACCGATATCTACTACTTCGCGCCCCAGAAGGGCTTCGCCGGCGAGGGCGGCCTGTGGTTGGCGTTCTTCTCCCCCGCCGCCATCGAACGAGTGGGTCAACTCAGCGCATCTGATCGCTGGATCCCGCCGTCGCTGGACCTCAGCATCGCCATCGCCAACAGCGTCAAGGACCAGACGTACAACACCCCGGCGATCGCCACCCTGTGGTTGCTGGCCCACCAGATCGAGGACCTGCTCGCCCTCGGTGGCCTGCCTGTCTCGACCGCGCGATGCGCCGACTCGGCCGCGCGGCTGTACTCCTGGGCCGAGTCGCGCGAGTGGGCCACACCCTTCGTCACCGAGCCGGCGATCCGCAGCAACGTGGTCGGCACCATCGACTTCACGCCGGCCGTCGACGCGGCGCGGTTGGCACTGACTCTGCGCGCCAACGGCATCGTGGACACCGACCCGTACCGCTCGCTCGGCCGTAACCAGCTGCGGATCGGGATGTACCCGGCGGTGGACCCGGACGATGTCAGCGCCCTTACGGCCTGCATCGATTACCTGGTCCCGCGACTCTGAGTGATCGATCGCTTGCCGGATACCCGTTTTTCGGGGCTATTCCGAAAGGGTCGGCGTGGAGCCTCCCCATCGGCAGCATCGGACCGTATCGTCGGCCCATGCGGCAGCTACGTCTCGTAGGTCCCGGTGACGACGGCATGCTGGTGCTCGAGAGCGACGACGGAGCGGAGCAATTCATGTTGCCGGTGAGTCCAGCGTTGCGGATTGCCTCGGCCGAGCCCGAGCCGGTCCGCGCCACAACCGCCGGGCCGAACGAGCCGGAAGGCATTCGGCCGCGCGATATCCAAATACGCGTGCGCGCCGGTGAGGATCCGCAGGCCATCGCCGACGAGTCCGGCACCTCGCTGGAGCGGATCATGCGCTTCGCCTACCCGGTGCTGCAGGAGCGGATCCGGGTGGTCGACGAGGCTCGCCGTTCGCGCGCCCGTGGGACCGGCGGGACGCACGTGCTTTTCGGCGAACTGGCCGAGACAGGCTTCGCCGCACATGGGATCGATGTATCCAAGATCGAATGGAACGCCCTGCGCCGGCCCGACGGCGGGTGGTCGGTGCTGGCCTCGGTCCCCGGCCCGCGGTTGGATGACGACACCCCGGTCGTGGCCAAGTTCTCGCTGGTACTAACCAGCCGGACCGTATCCGCGCTGAACGATGTCGCCGCTGACCTGCTGAGCGGACATCCCATTCGGGCGTTGCAACCGCCACCGGTCTACGGGCCGATCACGGTCAACGACACGGCCAGTGCCGCCGCCGGCACCGCCACCAGCACCGCTGAATTCGGTACCCGGCTGGCGGCGGTACCGACGATCGTGCCCGCGGACGAGGACCTCGGCGACGATCCCGAGACCAGCCGTATTGCCCAGTCCAAAGAAGCCCTTTCCTCCGAAATCACCGTCTCATCCGACGGCACCGTGTCTTCCGAAGGCACCACCTCGTCCAGGAACACGCTGTCCTCCGACGGCACCGTCGCACCCGACAGCACCGGGTCAGCGCCGGCCAGCCGCCGTCAGATGCGCCGGCTCAAAGCCCGTACCCATCCCGTCCCGATCAACGTGGACGAGGACGAGCCGTTCGACCGTGAAGCGTTCGCTCCGAAGGGTTTTCCCGAATCCGGCTGGCACGAGCAGGCGTTGCCGCTCGACTTGCCGCTGGCCGTCGAGGCTGATTCGGCTCACCCGGCCATCGACCCGTCGAGCAGCGCGGGCGACCCGGCGACCGATGCGGCCGGACCTGCGGACGACCCCCGTCCGCGCCGGACCGGACGCGCTAACGACAAGCCCCGGATGCCGTCGTGGGACGACATCCTGCTCGGCGTACGCCGTAAGTCGGAGTAAATCGACCCGCGGTCCCGATCAGCACCGCGCTCGCGACTTCGCCGGCGGCTAAATTGTTCGCATCGGGGTGCTAAGCGGAAGTACCGTCAATCATCGTGGCGGACGAGGCGAGCATCGAGACGGAAAGCTCGCACGAATCCCGCGACCCGTTGGTGGCCGCTGACAACGAAGCCTCGATGCGGGTACTGCTCCGGCTCTGGCCCTGGTTGCGTCCCTATCGCGGCTACTTGATCTTCATGCTGGTCGTCGCGACGGCGGCGATGATCGTGCAGTCCATCGTCCCGCTGGTCACCGCCCGGCTCATCGATGGCCCGATCGCCCGGCACGATACGGCCGGAATGTACCCACTTGTTGGCGTGGCGCTGCTGTTCGGAGTCGCCGAGGCATTGCTTTTCGCGATCCGGCGGCGAGCGATGACGTTCTCGGCGCTGGCCATTGAATCGGATCTGCGCCGTGACTTCTACGAGGGTCTGCAACGCCTACCGGTCAGCTTTCATGACCGCTGGCCGTCAGGCCAGTTGCTGTCCCGGGTGACGGCTGACCTGTCGACGCTGCGCCGCTTCGTCGGCTTCATGGCGGTGTTTTTTGTAGCCAACATCGTGGTCATCGTGGTCATCCTGGCGATGCTGGTCAGGCTGCATCCGGTGCTGGGGTTGTCGGTGCTGGTGGCCATGCTGCCGCTGGTGGTCGGCGCCCGGTATTACGAGCGCCGGTACAACGCCGAGGCCAGGCGCGCCCAGGACCTCAACGGCGATCTGGCCACCAGCGTCGAAGAATCGGTGCTCGGCATCCGGGTCATCAAGTCCTTCGGCCGGCGCGCCGAATTGCTGCGCACCTTCACTGGCGACTCGGATCGACTGCGTCGCGCGGAGCTGTCCAAGAACACCACGCTGGCCCAGTTCTGGACCCTGATCGGGACGTACCCGCAGCTGATCCTGGCCGGGGTGACGTTCTTCGGCATCGTCGCGGTTTCCAGGCATTCACTGTCCACCGGCGAGCTGGTCGCGTTCATCACCCTGCAATTACGGCTGAACTGGCCGCTGATGTCGATGGGCTGGCTGATGGCCGGCACCGAGGAGGCGGTCGCGGCCACCGCCCGGCTGTTCGAGGTCTTCGATTCCGTCAACGACATCACCGACCCGGCCGAGCCGGTAGCCCTGCCCACTGCCCTGCCCACTGGTCAGCCGGGCGCGCGGCTCAGCTTCGAAGGGGTGGCGTTTCGCTTCCCCGGCGCCACGGTCGACACCCTGAGTCACGTCGATCTCGACATCGAACCGGGCGAAACGATGGCGCTGGTCGGGGCGACGGGCGCCGGCAAGACCGTGCTCACATCGCTGGTTTCCCGGTTGCACGACGTCACCGCCGGGGTGATCCGGATCGATGGCCGGCCGATCACCGAGCTGGCGCTGGACGAACTGCGCGCGTGCGTCAGCGTCGCGTTCGAGGACCCCACGCTGTTCTCGGCCAGCGTGCGAGAGAACATCGCGCTCGGACGCCCCGCTGCCGCGGACGCCGAAATCGCTGAGGCCATCGAGATCGCGCAGGCCGGTTTCGTCTACGACCTGCCGTACGGCGTGCACACCCGGGTGGGCGAACAGGGGCTCTCGCTGTCCGGCGGCCAGCGGCAACGGCTGGCCGTGGCCCGGGCCGTCCTGGGTCGGCCGCGCATCCTGGTGCTGGACGATCCGTTGTCGGCGCTGGACGTCCACACCGAGGCGCAGGTCGAACAGGGCCTGCGTCGCGTGCTGGTCACGACCACCGCGTTGATCGTCGCCCACCGCGCGTCCACTGTGCTGCTCGCGGATCGGGTGGCGCTGCTGGACGGCGGCCGGATCGTGGCGGTTGGGCGGCACCGGGACCTGCTGGCGTCCAATCGGCTCTACCGCGAGCTGCTGTCCCAGGCGCCGGCGGTGGCCTGATGACCCAACCGGATGCCGAGCCGCTTACGCCGCCGGCTACTGAGGAATGGCGCGGTTACTACGAGGATCAGCGCGAGCAGGACGCCGAGCTGGAACGGGCCCATGAAGGCCGGCCGCACCTGGACCGCGAAGCGCGGTTGCTGCTGCGGGAGCTGCTCCGGCCCCATCGACGCCAGATCCAGATCTTGTTGCTGCTCGCGCTCGGCCAGGTCAGCGCGACCATGGCGGCCCCGTGGCTGATCGGGCTGGCCATCGACCGCGGCATGCCCGCGGCCCTGGATGGTCACTACCGCACGCTGGCCCAGCTCACCGGGGCCCTCGTGGTGGCCGCGGGCACGTCGGGCGTCCTGCAGTGGCTGTTCCTGCGGCGCACCGGCAAGGTCGGCCAGGCGCTGCTGTTCGATCTGCGGCTGCGGGTATTCGATCACGCCCAGAAGCTGTCGGTGTCCTGGCACGAGAAGTTCACCTCGGGACGGGTGATCAGCCGGCTGACCTCCGATGTCGACACCCTGCGCGAACTGCTGGACGCCAGCCTGGACGGGCTGCTGCTGGCGGTCCTGAACATCATCGTCATCTCAGTGCTGATGCTGGTGCTGGATCCCTGGCTGGCGCTGATCGCGCTGAGCGCAATGGTGCCGTTGTTCCTGCTGTTCCGGTGGTTCTCGGCGCGCTCGACGATAGCGTTCCGGCGCACCCGCGAGACCGTGGCCCTGCTGATCGTCCAGTTCGTCGAGACGTTCAACGGGATCCGGGCCGTCCAAGCGTTCCGGCGCGAGCGGCGTAACGACGCCATCTTCGCCGGGCTGAACGCCGACTACCGCGAGGCGAACCGGGCGGTGTTCGCGCTGCACATGATCTTCATCCCGGGCGTCACGCTGATCGGCAACGTAGCAACCGTGGTGGTGCTGTTCGTCGGCGGTTTGCGGGTCGGGCACGGCGGCCTGGAGCTCGGCGTGCTGACGGCTTTCCTGTTGTATCTGCGGGAATTCTACGGCCCGATGGAGGACGTCGCGGTCTTCTTCAACTCGTTGCAGTCGGCCACCGCGGCCCTGGAGAAACTGGCCCGGGTGCTGGCCGAGGAGCCGTCCGTGCCCGACCCCGCGGTGCCGGCGGTCTTGGTCCAGCCGGTGCGCGGTGAGATCCGCTTCGAGCAGGTGCGTTTCGGATACGACACCGCCGAAGCACACCAGACCATTGTGTTGCCCGACCTCAACCTCGTGATCCCGGCGGGCCAAACCGTTGCCCTCGTCGGCGAGACGGGGGCCGGCAAGACCACCATCGCCAAGCTCATCAGCCGGTTCTACGATCCGACGAGCGGAGTGGTGTCCCTGGACGGGGTGCCGCTGACCGCGTTGGCCGAACCCGAGCTGCGGCGGGCGATCGTGATGATCACCCAGGACGGCTTCCTGTTCTCGGGCTCGGTGGCCGACAACATCGCGTTCGGCCGACCCGGCGCCAGCCGAGCCGACATCGTCGCGGCGGCCCAGGCGGTGGGCGCGGACGGGTTCATCCAGCAATTGCCGGCCGGTTACGACACCGACGTCCGCAAGCGAGGCGGTCGGTTGTCGGCCGGGCAGCGCCAGTTGGTGGCCTTCGCCCGGGCCTTCCTGGCCGATCCGGCGGTGTTGATCCTGGACGAAGCGACCTCGTCGCTGGACATCCCGACCGAGCGGTTGGTGCAGCGCGCGCTGCGAACCGTGCTGCACGGCCGGACGGCAATGATCATCGCGCACCGGCTGTCGACGGTAGAGATCGCCGACCGGGTGCTGGTGCTGGACGCCGGGCGCATTGCCGAGGACGGCGAACCCGTCGATCTGGTGGACCTGACCGACGGGCGATTCGCGGCGCTGCACGACGCGTGGCGAGATTCCCTTATCTAAAGACGAAAATCGCGCAACATCTGGCATCTCATACATGCCAGATGTTGCGCGATTCGGCTGATTAAGCCGCGAGCACCTCGGCCGCGGCCGCGGCCGGGGTCAGCGCCAGCTCCAGCACCTCGCTGACGTCGCTGACCGGGTGCACAGTCAGCTGCTCCAGCACCTCGGCGGGCACGTCGTCCAGATCGGGCTCGTTCCGCTTCGGTATCAGTACCGTCGTGATCCCGGCCCGGTGGGCGGCCAGCAGTTTCTGCTTGACGCCACCGATCGGCAACACGCGGCCGGTCAGCGAGATCTCGCCGGTCATAGCGACATCCGGACGCACCGGGCGACCCGAGAGCAGGGACGCCAGCGCGGTCGTCATCGTCACGCCCGCACTCGGTCCGTCCTTCGGCACCGCACCGGCCGGCACGTGTATGTGCACGCCCCGATCGGCCAGTTGCTTGACCGGCAGCCCGAGCCGGTTACCGTGCGCCCGCAGGTAGGACAGCGCGATTTGTGCGCTCTCCTTCATCACGTCGCCCAGCTGCCCGGTTAAGGTCACGCCGGAGGCGCCGGATCCCTCTTCGGCCAGCGACGCTTCGATGAACAGCACGTCGCCACCCGCACCGGTGACCGCGAGACCGGTGGCTACTCCGGCCACGCCGGTGCGCTCGGCCGATTCCGGTGTGTGCCGGGGCCGGCCCAACAAGCCACGCAGATCGGCCGCGGTGACCACGGTCGGCTCCAATGCTTCATCGGAAACCGCCGAAGACGCTGCCTGCGCCGCGATCTTTCGCAGGATGCGCGCGAGCTGACGTTCCAGATCACGCACGCCCGCCTCGCGGGTGTACTCGGCGGCCAGCACAGCCAGCGCATCCGATTCGATGCTGGCTTCCTCCGGGGTGAGGCCGGCACGCTCCAACTGCCGGGGCAGCAGGTGCGAACGGGCGATCTCGACCTTCTCGTGCTCGGTGTAGCCGTCCAGCGTCACCAGTTCCATCCGGTCCAGCAACGGTCCGGGGATGGAGTCGATCACGTTGGCGGTGGCCAGGAAGAGCACGTCGGACAGGTCCAGTTCGACCTCCAGGTAGTGATCCCGGAAGGTGTGGTTCTGCGCCGGGTCCAGCACCTCGAGCAGGGCGGCCGTGGGATCGCCACGGTAGTCCGAGCCGAGCTTGTCGACCTCATCCAACAGCACGACGGGGTTCATCGAGCCGGCTTCGGAGATCGCGCGCACGATGCGGCCGGGCAGGGCTCCGACGTAGGTACGCCGGTGACCACGGATCTCGGCCTCGTCCCGTACGCCACCCAGCGAGACCCGGACGAACTTACGGCCCATGGCGCGCGCCACTGATTCACCGAGCGAGGTTTTACCAACGCCGGGCGGACCAACCAGGGCCAGCACGGCACCACTGCGGCGGCCTTCGACCACGCCCAAGCCCCGTTCGGCCCGACGCTTGCGGACAGCCAGGTACTCCACGATCCGATCCTTGACGTCGGACAGGCCGGCGTGATCGGCGTCGAGGATGGCTCGCGCCTCGGCCAGGTCGTACACGTCGTCGCTGCGGGTGTTCCACGGCAACTCGAGCACGGTGTCCAGCCAGGTGCGGATCCAGCCGACCTCAGGGGATTGATCGGAGGTGCGCTCCAACTTGTCGACCTCGGTCAGGGCTGCTTCGGCCACCTTCGGCGGCAGGTCGGCCGCCTCCACGCGCGAGCGGTAGTCCTTCTCCTCGGTGACGGTGCCGCCGTTGAGCTCGGCCAGTTCGCGCCGGACGGCCGCCAGTTGCTGGCGGAGCAGAAACTCGCGTTGCTGCTTGTCCATGCCTTCCTGGACGTCCTTGCGGATGGTCTCGGCGACGTCGAGCTCAGCCAGGTGTTCCCGGCTCCAGCCGACCAGCTTGGTCAGCCGCTCGGTGACGTCCGCGGTTTCGAGCAGCCAGACCTTCTGCTCGCCGCTGAGGTACCCCGCGTAGCCCGCGAGGTCGGCCAGCGTGGACGGGTCGGTGATGGACTGCACGGAGTCGACGAACTGCCACGCTCCCCGCTGCTGCAGGATCGTGGTGGCCAGCGTCTTGTATTCGCGGGCCAGTTCGTTCAGCGCCGCGCGGTCGCCGTCCAGCCCGGTTGCCGGCAGCGTGCGGGTCTGCACCCACAAGGCCGCGCCGGGACCGCCGGTGGCGGTTCCGATCCGCACCCGGTCGACACCACGCAACACCGCGGCGGACTCGCCGCCACGTACCCGGCCGATCTGCTCGATCACGGCTCGGGTACCGACGGAGGCGTACTTGCCTTCCAGCCGAGGGACCAGAACCACGTACGCATCGGCAGATTCGCCGTTTGCGGCGTCCGCCGCGTTTGCGGCTTGGGCCGCGTCAACCGCGGCGCGGGTTTCGTTGTCGGACAACGCCAACGGCACAACCATGCCCGGCAGTACGACGACATCGTCTATGGGAAGCAGCGGCAGCTTCGGGGCAGCCGCGGATTCGGAAGTTTCGGGTTCCGAAGAATCTTTGAAATCTGTCATGTCACACTCCACGAGAAAGTTGAGTCACTATCACTCAACCTCGCCGACCGCGGTTTTGTTTCACCGACGGGCGCGCAGAATTTCGCTGAGAGCGATCAGCGGCCCGGGCCTATGCCGAACCGCTGAGATAGGCCAGCGCGACGGCTGCGGCGGTGGCTACGTTGAGCGAGTCCACGCCGGTCGCCATCGGGATCCGGACCCGCCGATCCGCCGCGTCCAGCGCGGCGCCGGACAGCCCCGGTCCTTCCGCCCCGAGCAGGACGGCCCACCGATCCGGCGCCCCGATCGAGCGAAGCAGCTCGGCCTGCGGGTTCGGGGTGAGGGCCAGCACGCTCACTCCGGCGGCCTGCAACCCGGCCAGGGACGCCGGCCACGGATCGTCCAGCACCGCAAAGGGCACGGCGAAGACATGCCCCATCGACACCCGCACGCTGCGCCGGTACAGCGGGTCCGCGCAATGGGCGTCGAGCAGGATGCCGTTTACGCCGAACGCGGCCGCGTTACGGAACAGCGCGCCCAGATTCTCGAAATCGTTGATCGTCTCCAGGACGAGGAAGCACCGGCCGGCCGCAATCACGTCGGCCGCCGCCTTGGCCGGTGGCCGGTCGGCCGCGGCCAGCACGCCCCGGGTCACCCGAAAGCCGACCGCCTCGGACAGCGTCCACTTGTCGACCTCGTAGATCGATGGCGGATGCGGCAACGTCTCGAGGGCCGGGCGCAAGGCAGCGAGCTTGGCCGGTACCCCGACCACCGCCCGCACCGGGTAAGGCGAACGCAGCAACCGCTCGACGACGTTGACGCCCTCGGCAATGGCCAGCGACTGGCGGCCCGCCGCGTCGGCGGCCATCAGATCACGGAAATCGTCCAGCCGCGGATCACTGGGATCGGCCACGGCCACGATGTTGGGCGTCAAACTGCGCCCAGACCGCGGTGTGCCTCCCCGAATCGGAGCCGGCCGCGGGCCAGCAGGTCGCTCACCGTAACGTGACGCTGCCGGCCGAGCCACACCCCGAGCACCAGCGCGCTGACCAGCGAGATCACGCCGCCGCCCAGCATCCCCCAGCGCGGGCCGACCACCGAGGCCAGCCAGCCGACGATCGGGGCTCCGAGCGGCGTTCCGCCGAGGAAGCAGATCAGGTAGAGCCCCATCACCCGGCCGCGCATCGTCGGCTCGACGCCCAGTTGCACCGTCGCGTTGCAGGACTGGGCAAAGGTGATCATGGCCAGCCCGGCCGGTACCAACATCAGCGCCGTCAAGTCGAAGCTGGGCATCACCGACGCCGCGATCTCGGTGACCCCGAAGGCGATCGAGGCGCAGATCAGAAAGAATCTGGTCGGCCGGCGGCGTCGGAAGGTGGCCGCCAGCGCACCAAGGGTGGCTCCCACGGCCAGCGAGGTGGACAGCAGGCCGAACGAGTCTGCCCCGCGCAGGAAGACCTGTTTGGCCATCAAAGCGATGGTGATCTGGTAGTTCATGCCGAACGTGCCGATGATGAAGACCAGCAGCATCGGCAACACCAGATCGGAGCGGGCCCGCACGTAACGGAGGGCGTCCCGGTACTGGCCCGGGGCACGATCAACCGGTTTGGACGGAAACAGCTCGGCCGTGCGCATCAGCGTGAGTCCGAGCAGCACGGCCATGGTCGAGGTCGCGTTGCCGATGAACGCCCAGCCGGTGCCGACCGCCGAGATGACGATGCCGGCCACCGCCGGTCCGAGAATTCGGGCCAGGTTGAACGCGGTCGAGTTGAGGGCTACCGCATTCGGCAGGTCGGCCGGGCCCACCATCTCGACCACGAAGGATTGCCGGATCGGGGTGTCGATCGACGAGATAACCCCCAAGGCCCCGGCCAGTACGAACACATGCCACAACTGCACGTGCCCGGACACATCGAGCAGGCCGAGCAGCAGGGCGACCAGGCCCATGCCGGTCTGGGTCATCAACAGCAGCCGGCGCTTGTTGCCGCGATCGGCCAACGCCCCGCCGTACATCGACAGCAGCAGGGACGGCAGGAACTGTAGGGCGGTGACGACACCGAGCGCGGTGCCGGAGTTGGTGAGTTGGAGGACCAACCAGTCCTGGGCCACCCGTTGCGCCCAGGTCCCGGTCAGCGAGATCAGCTGGCCCGAGAAGTACAGCCGGTAGTTGCGAACGCGCAGCGAGCGGAACGGACCCGTCCGCTCCTTGGCCGGCGCTTCCGGTTCGGTGATCGGGCTGGTGGGCCGTGCTTCGTCGTGCGGCGAGCCGGGTACGACGTGTGCGGTAGGACTACTAGCGGTACGACTCACTCAGAGCCCAACCGATCCAGGACGTCGATCGCGTCCCGCAGCAGATCCCGATCCGCCACCGACATCTCGCTCAGCCGCATGGCCAGCCATTCGTCGCGGGCCCGGGTCTCTTCGTCGATCAATTCCCGGCCGGACTCGGTGATGGTGATGATGGACTGCCGGCGGTCGTCGGGATGCGACATCCGCTCGATCCAGCCGTTTGCCTCCAGCGAAGCGAGGATCTTGGTCATGGACGGCGGTTGCATCTGCTCGGCCGCCGCGACTTCGCCCGCACTGAGCGGGCCGTACTTCTTGACCGTGGTCAACGCCGACAGCTGCGACAGCGTCACCGCGGTATTCACCCGTTGGGACCGGAGCCGGCGCACCACCCGCATCAGCGACAAGCGCAACGCCGAGGTCAACTCGTCGTTCGTCAGCTCGGTCTGCCCTGGACCTGTCACAGTTGTTAGTTTAGCTAACAATCTTGTTGGAAGCTAGTCTCACATTATCGGCCGAGGATAGGCGGTCAGCTGATGTGCAGCAGGGTCTTGAGGGGCTCGATCGCGAAGTAGATCGCAAAGAAAGCCGACACGGCCCACATCAGTGGATGAACCGTGCGGGCTCGTCCGGCCGCCACCTGCAGCACGGCGTAACTGATGAAGCCGGCTCCGACGCCATTGGTGATCGAGTAGGTGAACGGCATCAGCACGATGGTCAGAAACGCCGGCACCGCGATGGCGAAATCCGAGAAATCGATGTTGCGGATCTGGCTCATGAGCAGCACGCCCACCACGACCAACGCCGGCGTGGCCGCTTCCGAGGGGACGAACTGCGCCAACGGCGCCAGGAACACCGTGACCGCGAACAGCGCGCCGCTGGTGACGGCCGCCAGCCCGGTCCGCGCGCCATCACCGATCCCCGACGCCGACTCCACGTACGTGGTGGCCGAGGATGCCCCCGCCGCACCGCCGGCCACCGCGGCCAGCCCGTCGACCAGCAGCACGCTCTGGATGTTGGGCAATTGGCCCTGCTCGTCCAGCAGGTGCGCTTCGCTGCCCAGCCCGATCGTGGTGCCCATCACGTCGAAGAAATCGCTCAGCACCAAGGAGAACACGATCACGATCCCGGAGATGATTCCGACCGCCGAGAACCCGCCGCCGAGCGAGAAATGACCGATCAGCGAGAAGTCCGGCGCCCCAAATTTCTTGCCCGAGAAGGACGGCACGTTCAGCGCCCACCCCTTGGGATTGACGACCTTCCCACTGGCATCGGTCTGCGACCCGATATGCCCGATCGCTTCGATGATCACCGCCAGCACGGTCGCGGCGAGGATGCCGATCAGGATCGCGCCGCGGACCTTGCGGACCATCAGGACCGCGATCAGCAGCACGCCGACCACGAATACCAGGGTCGGCCAGCCGTCCAGTTGACCGCCCACGCCGATCTCGACCGGAGTGCCGGCACCGGCCCGCACAAAGCCCGCGTCGACCAGGCCGATCAGCGCGATGAACAGGCCGATCCCGACGGCGATAGCGCTCTTCAGCGGGGCGGGAATGGCCCGGAACACCGCCACCCGGAATCCGGTCAGCACCAGCGCGGTGATCACCAGACCCTCGAGGACGACCATTCCCATCGCGGCCGGCCAGGACATCTTGGTCGCGACCTGAAAGGCCACGAACGCGTTCAGCCCCAGGCCGGTGGCCAGCGCGAACGGGTACCGGCCGAACACTCCCATCGCGATCGTGAGCACGCACGCCACCAGCGCGGTCACCGCCGCGATCGCGGCCAACGCCGGCGCTTGGCCGCCGCCGAGGAAGTTGCCGTCGGCGTCCTTGGCCGTGCCGATGATCAGCGGGTTCAGCACCACGATGTACACCATCGTCACGAAGGTGACCAGGCCGCCGCGCAGCTCGGTGCCGACCGAGGATCCCCGTTCGCTGATCTGGAAATAACGGTCGAGGCCAGAGCCCGAGCCGCCGCCGACACTGCTGGCGCGACCGGGCGGAGTCGAGGAGGATGTCGCCGGCGTTTCGGTGCTCAATGCCTGCTCCTGACGAGAGGTGGCGCTGGAGATCGCGGACGAGACCCTCTCAGGTCCCGGTGACCGGAATGTTTCGGCCTCCGAGCCGGTAGCCTGCCGAACTGTGAGCGGCAGTTCAACTACCGGCGAACATCTCCCGGATCGCGACCGTGCAGGGCCGGTCGAATCGACGGCCGCCGAATCGAGTCCCGACGCGCGGCAGCTCGGCCCGCCTGGGCAACTCACCGCCGACGAGCGGGCGGCACAGGCCGCCCAGCAGATGCTCACCGTCAACGCCCGGCTGGTGATTGCGATCGGGACGGCCCTGTTCTTCGTGGCCTTCGTCGTCCTGCTGGTGTTCTGGAGCTGGTTGGGGCGCCACGATCACCGCGTGTGGCTGTGGACCGCGCTGACCGGCTGGGTACTGGGCCTGCTGGCCATGCCCTTGATCGGAAAGCACCGGGCAGAAGGTCGGCTTGGCTGAGCTGCGCCGCCAGCGGCTGGAACTAGCGCTCGAGCCGGCCGAACTCGCGGCCGCGCTGGACGACGACCCGGGCTGGAACACCACCGACCTGGTGTGCCTTTCCGGCGACTGGCTCGACGGCGGCGCGCTGGTCGCGTGCGGTGCGAGCCGGCACGTCGTCGGCGATTGGCCCGAGCTGGGCAATCTTGGGGAGGGTAGAGCCGACGCGGAACATCCCGCGGTCGATCCGGTTGGCCCGGTTGATCCGGTCGATCCGGTTGGCCCGGTCAATCTGGTCGATCCGGTCGGCCCGTCGGGGCGCTGGCTGGGCTGGGCCGCCTACGACCGCGCCGACTCACGCTGGGGGCTGTTCTCGACCTGGCTGCGCCGGGACGGCGATGGCCGGTGGTCGGCGGAAACCGTCGATCCGACCGTGGAGCTATCCGACTTGGCAGCCCGGGTAACCGCGATGCGCCCGGCGGCCGCGGCGCGTCCGCCGTCGCTGCGAGGGCTGCGCGGCACCGATGAGCGCACCCATCTCACGGCGGTCGAGGAAGCCATCGCGGCCATCCGCGCGGGCGAGCTGTTCCAGGTGAACGTGGCGGCGCGCTGGCAGGCGGACTTCGCCGGCGCGGCCCTGGACCTGTTCCGGCTCGGGGTAACTCGGCTTCATCCCGGCTGGGCGGCCTTCGTGCGGCTCGGGCCGCCGATCGGAGCGCGGACCGCGGTGAGCTTCTCGCCCGAATTGTTCCTGCGCCGGAGCGGCCGCCGGGTGCTGAGCGCGCCGATCAAGGGAACCCGCCGACGGGCGGCCGATTCGGTGGACCGGCAAGATCCGGCCGCGGTGGCGCTGCGGGCGTCGATCAAGGACCGGGCCGAGAACGTGATGATCGTGGACCTGGTCCGCAATGACCTCGGCCGGGTCTGCGAGCCGGGCACGGTGCAGCCGCGCGAGCTGCTACAGGTCCGCCCGGCGCCCGGCGTCTGGCACCTGGTGAGCGAGGTGTGCGGCACGCTGCGGGAAGGGATCCCGACCGCTGAGCTGCTCGCGGCCACCTTCCCACCCGGCTCGGTGACCGGGGCGCCGAAGATCCGCGCCCAGCAGCTGATCGAAGAATTCGAGGACGTCCCGCGCTCCGTCTTCACCGGCGCGATCGGCTGGCTGGCCGATGCGATCGACGGCGACGGCGAGTTGAACGTGGCGATTCGGACGTTCGAACTGCAAGCCGATCCGCTCGGTCTCGGAGTCGATCGGCTCGGTCTCGGTGTCGGCGGCGGGATCACGGCCGACTCGGTGCCGATACTCGAGTGGCAGGAATGCCTCATCAAGGCGGCCCCGTTGTTCGAGCTGTTCGCCGACATCGAGCCGAGCGGGCCCGCGAATGGCAGCGGGCCCGACGCACCACCGGACGTCGATCCCGAGGTCGGCATCGTCGAGACGATGCTGGCGACGGACGGCCGCGTCCACGCCCTGGCCGACCACCTGAGCCGACTCGACACGTCGGCCCGAGAGCTGTTCGGGACCGGTTTGCCGTCCGACCTCGCCGCTCAAGTGCGGCTGACGGCAGCCGGCCGAGGCGGGCGGTGGCGAGTGCGGGTGACGGCCCGGGCCGCGTCGACCGAGGTGGCCATCGTGGCCGCCGGCCCGGCGCCGCACCGGATCCAACTGATCACAAGTGCTCGCGGGGCCGGTTGCTGGCGACATAAATGGGCCGACCGACGCCTGTACGACCGACTGGAGGCCGAGCTAGCCGGGACCCAGCGACTCGAGGCCGAGCTAGCCGAGGTGGCGTTACCGGCGTCGCTCACCCTGCCGCTGTTCCAGCGCGAACCCACCGGCCCGCCGCACACACAGCAGCCGCAGATACAGGAGACCAGCCGAAGCGCAATCGTCGTCCTCGATCAGCACGCAACCGTGCTGGCCCCGCCGCTATCCGATGCGATCTTGCCCAGTGTCACTCGGCGGCGCTTCCTCGACGCTGCCCGTGATCGGGGCCGGCGGATCGAGATCCGCGAGATCGACCGCCGGGAGCTCCTGGCCGGCCGGCTCGTCCTCAGCCTGTCCGCCATCGCCGGCGTCGTCGCCGTCGATCGGCTCGACGACATCCAGCTCGACGTCGACCTGGACCTGCTCGACGTCGTCGAGAAATGGCTCGGCTGAGGCGAGGTCACCGGTCACGAGCGCACCGGACACGACCTCGATCGACTCGTCGTCGAACACCGACCCGAGATCGGCCTCGACCAGCTCCAGCACGACCTCGGAGTGCGCGCCACAGCCGTGCTCGTAACTGACGACCCGGCCATCACTGTCGGAGATTTCGTTGGCACAGACGCCGAATGCTGCTCGCAGCGAGCCCGCCAACTGCACCATGAAGCCGCACGAACCGCAGTGCGCCGGGGCTTGCTTGGCCATCGGAGTGTCCGGGCCGCTGTCGCCGTCGTACCACCGCTCGGCCGCGTCGTAGCGTCCGAGCCGAGAGAGCACCCGGACGCGGCCGACGCCCAGTTCGAAGGCGACCTCGTTGACCTGCTCATCGTCAGTGTCCAGGTAACTCGGGACCAGGCGCGGGTCGTCCGGGGCCGACGGCAGCAGATCACCGGGGCCCAGGTCGCCGCGTTCGACCCGTTCGTTCCATGGCACCCAGGCCGGCGCGAGCACCGCCGATTCGCCGGGCAGCAGCACGACCTCGGCCACCGTCGGGTCGTAACCAGGCACCCGGCCCACCGTGACCGCCCAATACCAGCCGCGGTAGCCGAACTGCTTGGCCGCGAATCCGTGGGTCACCGAGTGTTCGGATTCGGGCCGGACACCCAAGTGTTCCCCGACGGTGTCAGCACCGAGGTCAACCGCCGCCGCCCGCGCAAGTTCGACCGCGCCGGCGCTGATTTCGTCGAGGGCCACGTCCGGAACAGCGGCGAAGCTCTCGACGGCGAGCATCGGAAGGGCCGGCATCGTCGTGCCGTCCAGGTTGGCAGTCACACCCACATTGTGACTCATCGGCACGACCCGGATGGCCAGCCATAGAAATGTCGCCGCCGTGCGGCAGGATGGCAACGTGGCTCAGGACCGCGGATCCCACGACGGCGTTGACGCCGACGGCTTTTCCGCGCCCACCCTGCACTCCGCCGGCGCGGCCGCGAATCCGTCCGGCGCGCCCGCCAATCCGGCCGGCCAACCGCGTAACACGCTGCCGCTGCCGGGCGAGGGGGTTGGCACGCCGCCGGACGCTGGGCGGACGGAAAACCGGCGGCCGGGCGACGGGGGCTCGCCGTCGGACGGGGTGCGTCGCGGCACAAGCCGACCGGCACCGACCGGCAACGTGACGGTCACGCGAGCGGTGGTCGCCCGTAGCCGGTACATCTCCAAGCTGGTGGCGCACAAGGTGATCTCGGCCAGCGAAGCCGACGGAGCGCGCGAGTCCGGCCTGACGGCGATGATCTGGAACCAGGTCATGTCCTACGGGGCGGACGCCATGGTGACCGTCGCGCTGGCCGGCACGGTGTTCTTTTCGGCCCCGTCGCAGGCCCAGCGCGGCAACGTGCTGCTGTACTTGTTGATCACGATGGCGCCGTTCGCAGTCGTCGCCCCGATCATCGGCCCGGCGCTGGACCGGGTCCAGCACGGCCGGCGCTGGGTAATGGCCGGCACCGCGATCGGACGGGCCGTGCTGGCCGTCGTAATGGCGCAGAACTTCAACGATCTACTGGTGTTGTTCCCGGCCGCGCTCGGTTCGCTGGTGCTGTCCAAGGCGTACGCGGTGATCCGTTCCTCGGCCGCGCCCCGGCTCGTCCCGCATGGGCTGACGCTGGTCGAGGCGAACGCTCGGCTGACGATTTTCGGGCTGGCCGCGGCCCTGATCGGCGGCGGCATCGTCGGGGTTGCCATCAAGCTCACGGGCTCCTACCCGCTGGGGCTGTGGATCACCGCAGCCGCGTTCGCAGTCACCGCGTTCTATGCGTTCCGATTACCGAAGATCGTCGACACCTTGCCCGACTCGATCGGGATGTCGGACGAGCGAGCCGATTACGGCGCCGGACCGAGTGCCGCGCAGACCCGCCGGGCCAGTGCGCCGCCCGCCTCGTCACCGCTACGCCGGTTCGGTCGCCGGTTCATGCACTGGATGAGCCACGGGTTCACCGACCACGTGATCTTTGCTCTGCAAGGCGAATCGACGCTCCGCTGGCTGTCCGGTTTTCTGACGATCTTCCTGGCCTTCTACATCGAGGCCGTCTCACACGGCTGGCACGCGGTGCTCAGTCTCGGCGGGGTCGGGTTGGCGACCGGCGTCGGTAACTTCGCCGGGACCGGCATCGGCACCCGGCTCAAACTGGCTCGCCCGCACCTGATCGTGCTGCTGTGCATGGGCGTATCGGCCATCGCCTGCATTGTGACCGCGGTCCTGTTCAGCGTGCCGATGGCCATCCTGGCCACGCTGATATCGGCAACCGGCAACTCGCTGGCCAAGCTTTCGCTGGACGCGGTCATCCAACGGGACGTGGCCGAATCCAGCCGCTCATCGGCCTTCGGTCGGTCCGAGACGTTTCTGCAACTGTCCTGGGTGGTCGGGGCCACGGTGGTGATCCTGCTGCCCGCCCGCAACGGCCAGCTCGGCTTCATCGTGGCCGCGGCCGTGACCGCGCTGGCATCGGGACTGCTCCTGGTTCGGCGCCGGGCGATGCGAGGTGCGCAACAACGCGAACCACTCGCCCCAAGACCGGGTCCGCATCCCGGTAACGTCGCCCCGTGACCGAATCGCCACCCCGCTCCCGACTGCGATCGGTCGGCTTGCTCGGGGCCGCCGTCGCTGTGGTCGTCCCGCTGCTCATGGCCTGCGACAAGCCGCAGCCGACGGTCACGGTGTTCACCGGGACAAAGGCCAAGCAGGTCTCGGCCCAGCCGGTGTGCACAATCGTCGGCCGGTGCCAGACCGATCTCGGCAAGATTGCCCGCATCACGGCCGCGAGCGGTTCCGACATCCTCATCGACGTACCGAAGAACCTGGCTCAAGCGGGTTGGCTGGTTGCCGCATTCACGACAGATGCCGCGGGCAAGAACACGCCGCTCAGCACGCCCGGCGCCGGTACCTCGACCATGCACGGCAACCTCAGTACCAAGGTCAGCGTGCCGGCCCAGTCCGCCGGCAGCTACTTCCTGCAGGTCTCCTCACTCAAGCCGAGCAGCCAGTTGACCACCTGGCTCGTCGGCGTCGACCTCACCAACTAATCTGCTTCGATGGTGCGGCTGCTGGTGGTGACGGCTGTCTCGGCTGAGCGCGACGCGGTGACGGCGGGCCGGGATCCCGCGATCGGTGCGATAAACGGGCTCGAGATCCACCGGAGCGTCACGCCCGCCGGTCTGCTGGACGTCATCTGCGGCGGCGTCGGGCCGGTAGAAGCCGCGGTGTCGGCGTCCTGCGCGCTGCGCGCGGGCTATGACTACGTCATGTCCGCGGGCATCGGTGGCGGCTTCGACGGTGTCGAAGTCGGCTCACTCGTGGTGGCCGACGCCGTGGCGCACGCTGATCTCGGATCCCAAACCGCTGACGGTTTCGTGTCCATGGCCGACCTGGGCTGGGGTGCGGTGCGCTTTGCCGCCGATTCGCGCCTGCTCACGTTGGTCGCCGAGCGAACCGGCGCCAGCCGTGGCTGCATCGTCACCGTCTCGACCGCCACCGGCACCGCCGAACGCGCGGCTGAGTTGTCCCGGCTGCACCCCGACGCGGCGGCGGAAGGCATGGAGGGGGTGGGCGTCCAGCGGGCCGCCGCGCGACAGGGCGTGCCGTTCGGGGAACTGCGCGCAATCTCCAACCGAGTCGGGCCGCGTAACCTCAAAGCCTGGCGGATCGGTGATGCATTGGCCGCCCTGACCGGGGCCTTCGACCGGCTACTAGCCCAACCCATACGTATCGGAGTTCCGCAATGACTTCTGCGAGCAGTTCGGCTGACCGGCTTTCGGTCGCGTTTTCGCCCTGCCCGAACGACACCTTCGTCTTTCACGCCTGGACCCACGGGCTCATCGACGGTGCACCGGGCGTGGACCTGACGTTCGCCGACGTCGACGTCACGAACACCGCGGCCGAAAAGGGCGAGTACGACGTGGTGAAGGTGTCCTACGCCGCGCTGCCCTGGCTGCTTGATCAGTATCGGTTACTGCCCACGGGCGGCGCGCTCGGCCGCGGCTGCGGGCCGCTGGTGCTCGTCAACGGCGATCGGCCGAACCTGGACGGCGCGCGGGTGGCCGTTCCTGGCGAGCGGACCACGGCATACCTGCTCATGCGGCTGTGGGCCACCGGACAGTCGCCGGCCTCGATCGACGTGGTGCCATTCGTCGACATCATGCCCGGCGTCCGGGACGGCCGTTACGACGCCGGTCTGGTCATTCATGAAGCCCGGTTCACCTACCCGCAGTACGGCTTGCGGGCGCTGGCCGACCTCGGCGAATGGTGGGAGGCGAGCACCGGGCATCCCATTCCGCTCGGCGCAATCCTGGCCCGTCGCGACCTGGACGCCGATGCGTTGACCACCGTAATCCGGCGTTCGGTCCAGCATGCGTTCGACCACCCGCAGGACTCGGCGGCCTGGGTCGCCGAGCACGCGGACGAGATGGATCCGGCCGTCCAGCAGCAGCACATTGCCTTGTACGTCAACGATTTCACCCTCGACCTGGGCGAGCCCGGGTATGCCGCGATCGAGGATCTACTCACCCGCGCCCACGACGCCGGCCTGGTGCCGCCGGTCGGCCGGCTGCGCTGAGCTACCTCAGTCCGGCTGCGCTGCCTGTCCGGCTGCGCTGCCCGGCGGCGCTCCATCCCGACCCGACAGCCGGGCATAGTTTTGCGAGGTCAGGCTCGGCTGCGTCGCCGGGTGCCGGCCACCGCGAGGACGCCGGCGCCGATGAAGCCGGCGCCGACGATGAGCGGCGTTCGGACGTCCACGCCGGTATCGGACAACTCGGCGCTGGGCGCGGCCGCGGCAACACCGGGGATCGACGGGACATCGATGGTGACCGTCACGAATTCGCTGCTGCCGTCAGCCCGCACGACCAGGTAGGTGATCGTGTCCGGTCCGCTGTAGCCGTCGGCCGCGGTGTAGAAGAGTTTCCCGTTGCGAATGAAGGCTGTTCCGTGCGCGGGTGCGTCGGTGATCGTGACCACCACTCCGTTGCCGGTCGGCACCGAGAGCGTCACTTTGGAACCGGTCGCGGACGCCTTGGCCGTCGCCTTCGAGAAGGTGTGCGGAATGGCGATGACCGCGAATGACGCGGTGGCCGTGCTCGGGTTGTAGTTGTCGTCGCCCAGGTAGGACGCCACGAGCGGGTAATCGCCAATGGCCAGCGTCTTGCTTGTCGTACAGGTCAACGCCGGCAGCACGATCGTGCACAGCGTGTGCCCCTTCGAGGTGACCGTCACCGTCCCGGTCGCGTCGTCCGGAATTCCACTGAGCGTGATGACCACCGGCTGGCCGAGCGTGGCCTTGGCCACCGAGGGTGTCGCCACCATCACGAACGACGCGGTGGTGATGTGCAGGGCGCCGGACGCGGTGGAACCCAGATGGTTGGCATCACCCGAATACGTCGCGGTCACGTCGTAATCGCCCGCCCCGAACGCGGCGTCGACCGCGCAGGAAGTTTCCGGCAGTGTCGCGGTGCACAACACGTCGCCGGCCGCATCGGTGAAGACGACGGTGCCGGTGGCCGCGGTTGTGCCGGTAACCGGCAGCCCGCCGTAGGCCAACGTGGTGACAGTGCCGAAGTGGCCGGCGGTCGACGCGGCGGTGGAGATCGCCGTTGCCGCCTGAGCGACCTCGAAGGCGGTGCCGGCCGACGAACCGTCGTGGTTGCCGTCACCGGAATAGGTGGCCGTCACCGGGTAGTGGCCGGCCGCCAAATCAGCAGGCGTGCTGCACGACGTGGCGGGCAGCGTCGCCGTACACAGCGTCGTTCCAGCCGCGCTAAACGTAACCGTGCCGGTGGCTGCGGTCGGTCCGGATACCGTCAAACCGGAGTAGGACAGCGTGTCGGCCGACCCGAAGCTCACCGAGTTGTCACTCACCGCCGCCACCAGTGCGGTTGGCGCACTGGTCACGTCGAACGCGGTCGTCGCCGTCGACGCGGCGTAGTTCGAATCGCCCGAGTAGGACGCGGTGACGCCGTAGTGGCCGGTGTCCAGGTCGTCGGGTGCGACGCAGGAGGTCGCAGGCAAGGTCGCCGTACACAACGTGGTGTGGCTGGCGTCGGCGAACGTGACCGTGCCGGTGGCCGCGTTCGGCCCGGTCAGGGTCAGCCCGGAATAGGACAGCGTGGCCGCATTGGCGTACGCGGTGCTGGGCGGCGTGACGTCAGCGACCAGACCGGTCGCGCCGTGCTGGCCGACCGTGATCGGGAACGACGTGGCGGCGCCGGCGTCGTAGTTGGCGTCGCCGGCATAGGTCGCGGTCACGGTGTAGCTGCCGGCCGGCAGCGCCGTCGACGTCGAGCAGGACGTGGCCGGCAGGATGGCCACACACAGCACGTTGCTCGCGGCGTCGGTGAAGGTGACGGTTCCGGTGGCCGCGTTGCCACCGGTGGTGGGCAGCCCGGCGAAGGACAGGGTGTCGGCGTCGCCGTAGGTAATGACCGGGCTGGTGGCCGAGGCGGTCAAGGTAATGGGCGCCTTGGTCACGGTCATCGGTACGGCTACCGAATTCACGGCGGCGTAGTGCGGGTCACCTGAGTAGAACGCCGTCACCGCGTATACGCCGGCCGCCAGGGTGGTGGCCGTCGAGCACGAGGTGCTGGGCAACGTCGCGGTACACAGCACGTTGAGACCGGCATCCTTGAAGGTGACCGTGCCGGTCGCGGCGGTCGCGCCGGCGGTCGGCAGTCCGCTGAAAGACAGCGTGTCGGTACTGCCGTAGGTGATGGACGGATCGCTGACGGCGGCGGTCAGCGTGTTGGTCGCCTGTCCGACGGTAAGGCTGGTCGCCGCGGTGCTGGCGTTGTAGTTGGTGTCACCGGAGTAGGTCGCGGTGATGCTGTAGCTGCCCAGCGCGAGGTCGGCGGCGGTCGAACAGCTGGTCGCGATGGTGACGTCGGCAACCGTGCACAGCTCATTGTTGGACGCGTCCTTGAACACCACCGTCCCCGTTGCGCCGGCGGGCAGGCCGCTGGCCAACAGCGTGGAGGACGCGCCGAAGGCGGCCGCGGCTGGAGTGGCGGCCGCGGTGAACGGTGCGCCCGCCTTGTTCACGGTGAAGCTCGTGGTGGCGTCCTGCGTGGCGTACGGACTACTGGCGCCCGGTGCGTAGGTAGCGGTTACCGCGTAGCTGCCACCATGCGGAGCCGTCACTACGCATGACGTTGCCGCGGTGACGTCCGGCACGGCGCAGAGGGTGTTGTTGCCTGCGTCCTTGAACGTGACCGCGCCGGTGGCACCGCTCGGGATTCCGGTGAACGACAGCGTCTCGTTCGCCCCGTAGCTGATGGTCCCGCTCGCGGACGCGACGAACGAGCTCACCGTGACCGGCAGGGTCGTGGTGGCCGGGTTCGCGTCCGTCGAGGACACCTGCGATCGGATCGTGTAGCTGCCGGGTGTCGTACCGCTGCCGATCGTCACCGGGATATCGGCGGTCGGCAGGTTCGTGCCCGCCGCGATGGCGCTGCCCGGGGTGTACGTACACGAGGTGACCTGAGCCGTGCTCGTACAGGTGTAGCCGTTGGTCGTGAACGGGCCGGCCTGCGGGGTGATGCCGGCCGGGAACGTGGTGGTGATCGTGGGCGCGCGACTTTCGGACCCTTCACCGGCCCGCAGACTCGGGGTGATCGACACGGTCGCCTGGTTGCCGGCGATAAAGGCGTCATTGGCGTTGTCGGTGGCCGCCAGCTGGTACGCCGGTAGCTGCCCGTTCACCGTCGACGAGGTCAGCGTGCTGATCTCGTGGATCTCGTTCGAGCCACCGGTCGAGGCGGCCCAGCCGAAGGTCAGCTGATACGGCTGGCCGGTGGCCGAGTCGAACCAGCTGGCCGGCGCGTACGGGGCGACCGAGGGCAACGCTCCACTCAGCGTCGTGGTGCCGGTGTATGCGCCCACCTTCATGGCCCAGCTGTTGGCCGGCACCGCGAGCGTTCCGGTGTTCGCAGCCGAGCCGGACGGGTTGAGCGCGATCTCGATCGGGACGGCGGCCGGACGGGCGCTCTGGCCCGCCTTGTCCAGGCCGCCAGCCCCCACTGAGGTGGTCGAGAGGATGCAATATCCAGCCGTGCCGTTACCCGGGCCACGGACGGTGACGCTTTCGGGGACGGCCGCAGTAATAGGGCATCCGGTGCCACCGAAGTTGGAATTGGAGAAGTTGCCGAACACGTCGACCCCGAAGCCGATGTAGCCGTAGGACACGCCCGGTGAGACACCGGAGGCGCTGTAACCGAGGGAGCCGCCGAGCGGGCCGCTGGTAACCGGGGCCGCCGGGTTGGCGGGGTCCGTGACGGCCAGCAGGAAGGCGATCCCGTCCGCGCCCGAACCGTTGTACTGGTAGCTGTTGAATTTGATGTCCAGGCCCTGGGCCGTCGGCAGGCTGACCGTGCTGTAGACCGTGCCCACTTGGCCGTTCAGATTCGAGGTGAGCCGAAGCTGGCCGCTGCCCACGCTGTCGATGGCGGGCGACTGGCAGCCCGGAATCGGCGTCTGCGAGACGTTCGAACCAGCAGTGAGGCAGGCGGTATTGGTGCCCGCAGATGGCCGTCGCCAGTTCGTGTCGGTGGTATTGGCGTTGGTGAATGATTCGGAATTGAGCTGGGTCAACGCGACGGCCTGGGCGGCCTGGGCCAGCACCAATGACGAGGCCAAAACCAGCGCCAGCACGCTGACCAGCCTGACCAGAAGCCGGGTCCGAAATTGTCGCTTCGGGAACAAATCATCCGTGATGCCCGCATTGCCAGCACTGCCCATTTGCGCGGTCCGTTTCTCGCTTTACCTACTGGAGGAAATGGCGATTACAGACCGTGTGCTCTTTACGCGGTTTCTGTAACAGGGGGGACCATATCAAACGTCTGCTATCTGCGCTTACCACGCAGATTGGCGCGGATTCTGCTCGAATTTCACACCTAGAGGCCACAATCGCGATGATCGATTTAGGCAATCAATTCTTCTGTCGGACCCCCTGGCTACGGTCACAGGCACCGCGAAAAACTCGCAGCCGACCGACGAAGGGCTCTTGCGTGGACTACAAACTGGAACTGATTGCTGTGCCGGTTAGCGACGTCGATCGAGCGAAGACGTTTTACGCCGACCAGGTCGGCTTCCATGCTGATCACGATCACCGAGTCAATGAAAATCTGCGCTTCGTGCAGCTGACGCCGCCCGGCTCGGGCTGTTCGATCGCCATCGGCGAGGGCATCGTCGACAGCGAACCGGGCTCGGTCCGGGGGCTGCAGTTGGTCGTCCCGGACATCGAGATCGCACACGCCGAGCTGAGCGGCCGAGGCGTCGCGGTCAGCGACATCGAAGACCTGAGCTGGGGCAGCTTCATCTATTTCGCCGACCCCGACGGCAACGCCTGGGCCATCCAGCAGTCGCCGGGCCGCCTTTAACACCACGCGTTATCGGCGGCGGCGCTCAGCTCGCGTTCGGTCCCGTCGATGGGTTAGTGACAACTGTCAACGGCGAAGGCATGCCGTCACGATTCGCAGTATCTAGGAATGGAGGCCCGGTGGACGCACTATCTTTGCGAACTGACGAACGCCGGGCCCGTTTGGCGCGCCGCGGGTTGCCCGATCAGGTCAGCGCACAGCTATGAGGAGCCTCGCCTCGAAACTGTCCGCGGGCGTGCTTTGTGCCTGCCTTTTCTTCGCCATCGCCGCTACCGCGATCGGTGCCGTTGGCATCTTCGGGGTACGAACCGCGACCCAAACCGGTCAGCAGATCGCCGACGATGAACTAAGCACCGCAACGATCACTGCACAGCTCGGGCTCAAGCTCGACGCGGCCTACTCCGACGGCATGGCGCTGACGATCAGCAGCGACCCGACCAACCGTGAATCGCACGCCGCCCGGTTGGCCAACATCAGAATTCCCGAGGTGGAGGCCAGCCTGGCCGAACTAAATCGAATTCACGCCGGCGACGAAGCAATCGAACTCGCGAACATCACCGAACTAAACCAGCGCTGGAGCAACCTGCGCACCCTCCTGAACGCAAGGCTGACCACCCAAGGCGGTCAAGGCGCGCCCGAGCGCAGTTCAGCGGCCGCCTTGACCACAGCCTTCGACCCGTTGGCTAATCAGATCACCGAGCTCATCAACCGCGAAGTCGTTGACGTGCAGGCCGATCAGGCACGTGCCGCGGCGGTGGCCGCGCGCACGAACTGGGGCGTCGTGGCAGCCGTCATTGTTTCGGTGGCGATCAGCCTGGGGTTGGGCTGGTGGGGCCGTCGTCGGCTGCGTAGCGCGGTCGAGCCGGCGCAAGACCAGGTGGAATTCGCTGACACCCTGCAGCTGGCCGAGGACGAAGGCGAGGCGCAGCAGTTGCTGCAGCGACACCTTGAACGAAGCGTGACCGGTGGCACCGTCACGGTGCTCAACCGCAACAACAGCGCCGATCGGCTCGAAGCAGTGACGCCGGTGTCGATCGGATCACCTTTGAAACAAGGGCTTCTGCACGCCGAACCACGATCCTGTCTGGCCGTTCGGTCGGCTCGGGTTCACAGCGAGGACGATCATCGGCATGCCCTGCTTGGCTGCCCGGTCTGTGGCGAGTGCCCCGGCACGTCACTCTGCACCCCGCTGACTGTCGGCGGCGAAGTCATCGGATCGGTGTTGGTGAACCGCACCTCCAGGTACAGCCCAACGGAACAGCAGCGCATCCGGGACTCCGTCGCCCAGGCCGCGCCCGTGCTCGCCAACCTGCGCAATCTGGCCATCGCCGAGCTGCGGGCCGCGACCGATTCGCTGACCGGACTGCCCAACAAACGCGCGGTCGCGGACAACCTCAAACGAATGCTTGCCCAAGCCTCCCGGACGCTCAGCCCGCTGGCCTTGCTGGTGCTGGACCTCGACCATTTCAAAGGGATCAACGATCGCTACGGACACCCGGTCGGCGATCAGACCTTGGCCAATGTCGGTGCGGCCATCCGGTCGGCTATCCGCGAGAGCGATTTCGCCGGTCGCAACGGCGGCGAGGAATTCGCGGTGCTGTTGCCCGATACCGATGCTGAAGGCGCCGCCGTAACGGCCGACAAGATCCGGGCCGCCATTGCCGAGATCGCGCTACCCGGTCTGGATCTGATGGTGACCGCCAGCGTTGGCGTCGCGGCCTACCCGCAGCACGGGACCGGCAGCGAGCGCCTGGAGCGACTGGCCGACGCCGCCCTCTACGTCGCCAAGCGCACCGGTCGCAACCGCGTCGAGATCGCCAGCTCCCCGGCCGAGGACGCCGCCATCGAATTGCTGGCCGCGGATACGACTTCCTGGCCAGCGCGAGATTCCTGACCCAAGCGAGATTCCTGACCCAAGCGCGGGACACTGGTCGCGTGAACCTGCCGAGCGAATTTCCCATCGTGCAAGCACCCATGGCCGGCGGGCCATCCACACCCGCGTTGACCGCGGCGGTCGCGAATGCGGGCGGCTATGGATTCGTCGCCGGCGGCTACCTGACCTCCGAGGCATTGCGGGCGGCAATCGAGGCCACCCGCGCCCTCACATCAGGCCCCTTCGGCGTGAACCTGTTCGTTCCGTCCGCGCGGTCGGACCTGGTCGAGGTCTCGGCTTACGCGGCAACCATTCAGCCGGAGGCCGACCGCCTGCAGGTGACGTTGGGCGAACCCCGGTGGGACGACGACGCCTTCGACGCCAAGCTGGACCTGCTGGAATCGCTGCCGGTGCACCTCGTCAGTTTCACCTTCGGGTGCCCGAGCGTCTCCGTCGTCCAGCGATTGCACCGGGCCGGCACCCAGGTGGCGGTGACCGTGACCTCAGCTCGCGAGGCACGACTCGCGACCGAGGTCGGGGCGGATCTGCTGGCCGTGCAGGGCACCGAGGCGGGTGGTCACCAGGGCAGCTTCGCCAACTCAACGAACTCAGCCAACTCAGCCGAGATTGCCGCCAACTACACGCCGCTGCTGGCCGCGCTGGCCGAAATACGCGAGGTCTCCGCGCTACCCATGATCGGCACCGGCGGCATCATGACCGGCCACGGCGCCGCGACGGTGCTGGCGGCCGGGGCCGTCGCCGTCCAACTCGGCACCGCGTTTCTCTGCGCCGCCGAAGCGGGCACGTCGCCGACCTACCGCCAGGCGCTGCTGACCGCGCGATACGCCGACACCATCGTGACCCGCGCGTTCAGCGGCCGGTACGCACGGGGACTGGCCAATCGCTTCGCCCTCGAACACGACCGGCATGCTCCGCAGGCCTACCCCGAGGTACACCACCTGACCCGTCCGCTGCGCGCTGCCGCTACGGCGGCCGGCGACGCCGACGTCCCCAACCTGTGGGCCGGCCTCGGCTGGCGGCAGGTCACCGCCGAGCCGGCCGCGGACATCGTGACCCGCATCGCCGCCGGCGCCCGGGCCGGCTAACTCTCAGCCGGCGCCGGATCGCCCGCCGCGGATGCCGGTTTGACCGGCATGACTGCAGGCACCGCAGCCGCTCGGCGCCGCTCGTCCGCTACCGGAGTGATGACGATGGCCAGCAGCGGGAAGACCGCGACCACGGCAAAGCCCCAGCCGTACCCGTGAGCGGTGACCAACGCGCCGAGCAGCGGCGGGGTCAGGGCCGAGGCAAGGTTCTGCACCGTGTTGTGGGTGCCCAGCGCGCGACCGGCCCAGGCCGAGCCACCGAACTCGGCCACCGCGGTGAACGCCAGGCCGTTGTCGGCCACGGTGACGACCGCGCCGATCACCAGGATCACGACAACGACCGGCGACGAGAAGGCATCACCGACGGCGAAGGCTGCCATCACCAAGGCACTGGCTATCGCCAGCTGACGCATCGGGGTCAACCGGCTGGCCACCCGGTCCGACCAGCGACCGCTGGCGATCCGGCCCGCGGCCCCGAGCACCTGAGCGCAGAACAGCAGCCGGCCGGCGGCGGGCGCGTCCCAGTGCCGCACGCTCACCAGATAGACCAGCGAGAACGCCGACACGGCGAACTGCGGCACCACCAGCATCGTCGACGCGGCGTGGACGCGGTACAGGGTCGGCGTCCGGTAAGGGTTGGCCGTCCGCACGCCGGGTGCCCGCGGTGCCCGCGGCGGGTCGATGACGAACAGGATCACGAGCAGCGCGATGACCGCGCAGGCGCCGGCCGGGATGAGCAACGCGCGGCCGGCCCCCCAGCGTTGCGCGGCGGAGGGCAGCACCAGCGCGGCAAACGCGACGCCGAGCGGCTGCGCGGTTTGCCGTACGCCCATGGCCAGGCCGCGTTCATGGGCGGCGAACCAGCCCAGTACGACTCGCCCGCTGGCGGCATTGACCGAGGCGCAGGATGCCCCGGCCAGTACGAACAGCAGGCACAGCAAGCCGACCGAATGCACCGGCGCGGCCAGGCCGAGAAAGATGGTGGCCAGCAGCAGGCCGGAGGCGATCACCACGCGCTCGCCGTAGCGGTCGGCCAGCGCGCCCCACAGGATCAGGGTGAGCAGCAGGCCGACGGCCGGCGCGCCCACGACCACGCCGGAGCCGGTCAGCGACAGGTGCAACTCGGCGCGCAGCTGCGGGACCAGCATCGGGATGCCGTATAGGAACGCGCAGGTCGCCGCCTGCGCGAGCAACCCAAGACTCAGGATCACCCACCGGTTGGCTTTCGGCACGACGCATCACCTCGCCGCCTAGCCTAAAGGTGGTTCCCGCTAGCTGGGAAGTCGATCTCACCAGGTAGGACATAGGGCAAAGGAAGACGACCGCCGGGACGCGAAACGGGGCTCCGAGCAGGATCTGTCCCTGGCCGGAGCCCCGTCTGGAGCCGACTCGCGATGCCGCGGCTACGGCTCGAGGTTGTCCGCGACCGCACGCAGCAAGGTCGCCACCTGCTTGCCTTCGGTACGGTCCGGGTAGTGCCCGCGCCGCAATGAGTTGCCGACCTTGTCGAGCAACTTGATCAAGTCCTCGACGATGGGCGTCATCTCTTCCGGCGGCCGGCGGGTCGCCTTGACCACCGACGGGACCGGATCGAGCAGCCGCACCTGCAAGGCCTGGTTGCCCTTGCGTCCTTGCACCACTCCGAACTCGACCCGCTGGCCGGCTTTCAACTCCCCGACCCCCGCGGGCAGGGCGTCCTTGTGAACGAACACGTCAGCGCCGTTTTCGTCGGCCAGGAAGCCGAACCCTTTCTCGGCGTCGAACCATTTCACCTTGCCGGAAGGCATGAGTGAACACCCCACTAATCTCGTCCCGCGCGTCACGGTTGACTGCGCGTAATTTCTCGCGTTGACACAATTTTGCCCGCCAGCGATGCCGGCGGGCCATCGATCCCGGTAACGCGGACGTCAATGTCACAGGATATCCCGGCAACACGACACCACGCACCGGAGATACTGGTCCTATGCTGCCGTTGCCGTCGACCCCTGGACGTCAAAACGGCCCGGTCGTACGGGTCGGGGCTGCCTTTTTCGTCATCGGCCTGCTATTTCTGATCGCCACTGTCGTGCCGTTCTTCTTCGGCGAGCACAACCGGGCGCTGTGGCTCAATCTCGGCTGCCTGCTCGCCCCGCTCGGCTTCGCCATGATCGTCGTCGCCGCCGTCCGGGCGGGACGAGCCGATCAGCGGGCGGCTCTGGACGCTTGGCGGGACTCACACCGCGAATTACACCGCAGCGAGCCAGCGCCGGGCCGCGGCGTGCACCTCGGACGGAAGTTCCGGCGCGGTCAGCAGCTTGGGCGCCAGTGACCGGTCACCGGTCAAGGCGCGGAACGTCTCGCCCATGGTGAGCCCGTGCGTGGGCCGGTCCAGCACCTCGATGCGGTCCCCGGCGGCGACCTCACCCTCGGTCAGCACCCGCAGGTAGGCGCCCGGGCGGCCGGCCTCGGTGAACCGGCGAACGAGGCGGTCGACGCCCCAGAATGCGGCAAAAGTCGAACACGGGATCCGCGGTACCGATACCTGCAGCACCGCACTGCCGATCCGCCAGCGCTCACCAATGACCGAGCCGGTGACGTCGACGCCGCGGGTGGTCAGATTCTCACCGAGCGAACCGGGACCGAGTTCGAGCCGTAGCTCGCCCGCCAGCTGGGCGGCCCACCATTCGATATCCTCCGCCGCATAGGCGTAGATCGCCTGATCGACGCCGCCGTGGTTGGCGGTGTCGCAGATGGTGTCGCCGAGGACGCCGAGCCGGCGCAGCGCGACCGGGCCGGCCACCGGCCGCTTGTCGATTCCAGTCCGGGCCGGCTTGCGGTCGTCATCGTGGCGCGGGCGGCGCAGCGACGGATTGTCGATCACCACAGCCACGTTGACGGCAAGCAGTGATCCATCCTTTACGGTCATGCTGACCAGCCTAACCACGTGGCACACTGGATACCCGCGTATTTCATGCGCGGGCGACGCGGTTATGAGAGGGCGATTCGGATATGGCTGGCACAGTAAGTCCGCAGTTGAATTGGGACGACACGTACCCGGAACACCCCGTCAACGAGCTGCTGTCCCAGAAGGCCGGTTCGCAGGCCCCGTTCGGTGACGATGTGAGCCTGCCGCTGCCGGTCGAGGACGTCTTCTACGTGCACCCGACCCGTCGCGAACGTCCGAACCTAGCCGGTCACTGAAAATCTCCGCCTACCGATGACCGTCCGACCGGAAGACTCCGATCGGACTGCCGACTCGCCGCACAGCCTGACGGAGTCGCTGCGCCGCTGGTCGGACGTCGAGCTCGTTACCGCGCTGCGCCACCGGCCGGATCTGGCCCTGCCGGCCCCGGTCGACATCGCGTCGCTGGCCAGCCGCGCCGGGGTACGAACGTCGGTGTCCCGCTCGCTCGACGGGTTGGACGCATTCACCCTTCGCGTCCTCGAGGTCATCTGCTGTCTGGCCGAGAATGCCAGCCCCGATCAGCTGCGGAGCTGGTTCGCCGCCACTGACGCCCGCGCAGTGGACGACGCCGTTGCCGGCCTGACCGAGCGCATCCTGATCTGGTACGACGGGGCGTATCTGCATGCCGTCGGGGCCGTCCGCGAGCTGCTCGGCGCTTATCCGGCCGGGCTCGGCCGGGACGCGGCTACTTTGTTCGGGTCAGTGAACGACCTCGTGCTGGCCCGTCTGCTGCGCACTCTCGAACTGCCGCCGGCCACCCAGCCGCGATCCGGCGCCGAAGCCGCCGAGGCGGTGACCACCCGGTTGGCCGAACTCATCGCTCGCACGGACGAGACCCAGCGCGCCATCCTGCACCGGTTGGCCGCCGGGCCGCCGGTCGGCACCCTGCGCAACGCCGCCGACCGGGACGTCAGCCCCACCGGCGCGCCCACCGCCGACGCCCCCGCGCGAGCGCTCACCGCGATCGGGCTGATCGTGCCGATCGATCGCGACACCGTAGAACTGCCGCGTGAGATCGCGTTGCACCTGCGCGACGTACCGGCCGGCGATGTGCGGCCGGCGCCGCCACCGCTGGACATGACCGAACGCGGGGCCGCGGTCATCGACGGCGGTGGCGCAACCGCCGTTCTCGAGACCGTCCGGCTGGCGGCCTTGATGTTGGACACCCTGGCCTGGGATCCGGCCGTCCAGTTGCGCTCGGGCGGCATGGGCGTGCGAGATCTGCGACGGCTGGCGCGGGTGTTGGACAGCACCGAGCAGGTCACCTCGCTGCTGATCGAAATCACCTTCGACGCCGGGCTGCTGTCCTATTCGACCAACGCCGACCCGACGTACCTGCCCAGCACCGAGTTCGACGCGTGGCTGCGCCGCGGTACGGCCGAGCGCTGGACCGAGCTGGCGTCGGCGTGGTTGTCGATGACTCGGCTGCCGTCGCTGGTCGGCGAGCGGGATGACCGGGACAAGACGATCGCCCCGCTGTCAGCCGACGTCGAACGGCACAGTGCACCGACTCTGCGGCGACAGTTGCTGGGCCTGCTGGCCGCGCTGCCGCCGGGGTCCACGCCGAGTTCGGCGACGGCGCTGCTCGACCGCCTGGCCTGGCGCGCGCCCCGGCGGGCGAGCAGTAACCGGGCGGCGGCGGCGGCGATGCTGGACGAGGCCGCGCTGCTGGGCATTACTTCCTACGGCGCCATCACCGGCTACGCCCGCGCGTTACTGGACGGCGCGGAGAGCGGCGCGGCGTGGGCCGAGGCCAACGCCGTCGACCTGCTGAACGCCGCGTTGCCCGAACCGGTAGCGGAGTTCCTGCTGCAACCGGACCTGACCGCGGTCGTGCCCGGCCCGCCGACCGCCGAGCTGCAGGCCGAGCTCACCCTGGCCGCCGACCTGGAAAGCGCCGGCGGAGCGTCGGTGTACCGGATAACCCCGGCCAGTCTGCGGCGCGCCCTGGACGCGGGCCGCTCCGGATCGGACTTGCTGCAGTTCTTCAGCAGCCGGTCGCGAACGCCGGTGCCCCAGGCGTTGCAGTACCTGATCAATGACGTGGCCACCCAGCACGGTCGGCTGCGCACCGGAGCGGCGATCAGCTACCTCCGCTGCGACGACGAAGCGCTGCTGGACCGCGTCCTGGCCGAACCCGAGCTGCTGCCGCTGGGCCTGCAGCGAATCGCGCCGACGGTGATCGTCAGCAATTCGGGGCTGGCCGTCGTGCTCGACAAGCTGCGCGCGGCCGGATTCGCACCGGCGGCCGAGTCTGCTGACGGCGCGATCGTCACGCTGTCCAACGACGCGCCCCGGGTCCCCGGACGCCCGCATTCACGGATCTCGCGGGTGCGCAGTTCCGGTATCCCGGACGGCCAGCTCGCCCAGGTCGTGACGCGGTTGCGAGCGAGTGAGAAGTTGTCGATGGCGGTGACCCGGTCGGCTTCCCGGGTTTCGCAGCAGATCCCGGGGGTCACGTCGGCCTCCATCCTGGAATTGCTCAGATCGGCCATCCGGAACGAGCAAACGATCGCGCTGGCCTACGTCGATGACACCGGAACACCGTCGCAGCGGACGTTGTTGCCTATATCGATGGGCGGCGGAGTGGTTCGGGGCCATGAACCCGATGACGGCCGCCTGCACAGCTATCCCCTGCAGCGGATCACGACGGTGAGCCTGCTCGACGATTGAGGCGTTTGGCGCGCGAACCGGCCGATGTCACACCGACAGGGCACAATAAGTGGTTCGAGCGAGACGATTCGTGCTGCGTACCAGATCGAGTGACAACGAGGAGCGAACGCGTGACCGATGGACCTCTGATCGTGCAGTCCGACAAGACGCTCTTGCTCGAAGTAGACCACCCGATGGCCGGTGAGGCCCGCGCGGCGATCGCTCCCTTTGCCGAACTCGAACGGTCCCCCGAACATGTCCACACCTATCGGCTGACCCCACTCGGCCTGTGGAACGCGCGCGCGGCCGGCCACGACGCTGAGCAGGTCGTCGACGCGCTGGTGCGCTTTTCCCGTTACACGGTTCCGCATGCCCTGCTCGTGGACGTCGCTGACACGATGGATCGCTACGGCCGCCTGCAACTCGCCAAGCACCCGGTGCACGGTCTGGTGCTGATCGCGCTGGACCGCGCCGTGCTCGAAGAGATCCTGCGCCAAAAGAAGATCACCCCGATGCTCGGGGATCGGGTGGACGCCGACACCGTCCTGGTGCATCCGTCCGAGCGCGGCCGGCTCAAGCAGGCTTTGCTCAAAGTCGGCTGGCCGGCTGAGGACCTGGCCGGCTACGTCGACGGCGAGGCGCACGCCATCGAACTGGACAACAGCGAGTGGGCGCTGCGCGACTACCAGCAGCAGGCGGTCGATTCGTTCTGGGCCGGCGGCTCCGGTGTGGTCGTGTTGCCCTGCGGTGCCGGCAAGACGCTGGTCGGCGCGGCCGCGATGGCCCGTGCGCAGGCGACGACCTTGATTCTGGTCACGAACACGGTGTCCGGACGGCAGTGGAAGCGCGAGTTACTGGCCCGCACGTCATTGACCGAAGAAGAGATCGGTGAGTACTCCGGTGAGAAGAAAGAAATTCGCCCGGTCACCATCGCGACATACCAAGTCATGACCACCCGCCGTAAGGGCGAGTACCGCCACCTCGAGTTGTTCGACTCCCGCGACTGGGGCCTGATCGTCTACGACGAGGTGCACCTGCTGCCGGCGCCGATCTTCCGGCTTACCGCCGATCTGCAGTCACGCCGGCGTCTCGGGCTGACCGCCACCCTGGTGCGTGAGGACGGTCGCGAGGGCGACGTGTTTTCCCTTATCGGGCCGAAGCGTTTTGACGCGCCGTGGAAGGACATCGAGAACCAGGGCTGGATTGCCCCGGCCGAATGCTCGGAGGTTCGGGTGACGCTGACCGACGCCGAGCGCATGACGTACGCCACGGCCGAGCCTGAGGACAAGTACAAGATCGCCGCGACCGTACGGACGAAGCTGCCGGTGATCGAGGCGATCATCAACCGGCACCCGGACGATCAGGTGCTGGTCATCGGCGCCTACCTGGACCAGCTCGAAGAGATCGGCCACCACCTGGGTGACATCCCGATCATTCAGGGCTCGACCACGAACAAGGAACGCGAACGCCTGTACGACTCGTTCCGAAGCGGCGAGACGCGTGTCCTGGTGGTGAGCAAGGTGGCCAACTTCTCGATCGATCTACCTGAGGCCGCGGTGGCCATCCAGATCTCCGGCACATTCGGCTCCCGTCAGGAAGAAGCGCAGCGGCTGGGGCGGGTGTTGCGCCCGAAACACGACAAGCGGCAGGCGCATTTCTACACGGTGGTCAGCCGGGACACCCTCGATTCGGAGTACGCCGCGCATCGGCAACGGTTCCTGGCCGAGCTGGGCTATGCGTACACGATCGTCGACGCGGACGATTTGCTGCGACCGCTTTAGCGAGCAAAATCGGGGATTTACACACCACCGCGACCGATGGACACGACAGCATCGCGCTCGCCAACGGCACCGCGTCGCGGTCGGCTGGTTGGTTGGTTGGTTGGTTGGTTGGTTGGTTGGTTGGGCGTCGGGCGTGGTGCCACGTGTTCGTCCGCCGCAGGTTCGTCCTTTTACTCACTGGCCAAACCTGCGACGGCTTTCTGATTCCTGCGCCGCAAGCCGCAGCTGGGATAGCAATTCGCCGAACAATGGCGTGCCCATGGCGACGATCTCGGCAGCCTGATCGCGCGGCATGTCGGCGGTGATGCCGGCGACCTCCACCGCAGCCACACTGTGCGCCGCGCTGGCCCAAGGCCCGAGTGCCGCCACGGTGATCGGGATGCCGCGGTCGGCCAGTTCCTCGAGCAGGCGCCCGAGCGATCGCATAAGTGGTGACTCCGTCGCGACCCGCCAGCCCAACTCGGCGATGAACTCCTCGGCCAACCGCAGACCGCGCGCACTCGTATCACCGGAGACGCCACTCACCGCCACTTGGGTAACTCCCAACAGGTCCAGCAGGCTCACAGCCTCGGAGTCCACTGCCGCCATGACGTCGGCAATCGAGGCGATCGGCAGGCCGGCTACATCCCGGAGCGCGCGCACCAGGCGCAGCCTTCGAAGGTGCGTTTCGTCATACGCCGACTGGGTTTTCGTCACCAGAACGCCCGGGGCAAGCAAGCCTTCCCGCAGGTAGAACTTGATGGTGGGAATCGAGACCCCACTTTGCTCGCTCAGCTCAGAGATTCGCACCGACTGTTTCGCCCGATCTGCGCGTGCGCTATTGGCGCCATTGGATAGTGGTGCTATCTTATCAGCAGATAGCGTAACTATCCAATTTGGAGGTCTGCCATGGCTCGCGAGATAGTCCTGGAAACCATGACGTCGGACCATGACCATGACGTGGTCGTGTTCCTCATCGGCATGCGGATCAACCGGTTCTGGCGCATCGACAAGTGGCTGCCGACCGCGATGGCGATGCCGAAGATGCTGCGCGAAGTGCTCAGCGACCCAACCTCGGGCTGCCGAGCCGCATCGACGAGCGTGTCTGGGCGCACCATCCTGACGATCCAGTACTGGGACAGCGTCGAACAGCTGCTGGGCTATGCGCATGACCGCGACGCCGAACACCGGCCCGCGTGGCAGGCGTTCAACCGACGATCCGGCGGATCATCGGCGGTGGGCATCTTTCACGAGACCTATCACGTCCCGGTCGGCAACTTCGAGACCGTGTACCGAGCAATGCCTCCGTACGGTCTCGCCTCGGCCACCGACAGCTTGGTGCCGGTAGCCAAGCGCGGTGCCCGAGCAAGGGATCGGTTCGCCGGCGTCTGAGCCCGGCTCGCGCTCAGCGTCGCGCGGCCACCCACTCGTCGTTGAGTCGCTGTTCGATCTTGAGCGCGCTGGCCACGACCTTGGCCACCTCGGGCTCGACCTTCCTGCCGATGAACGGTACGGCGACCCGGAGTTCGCCCTCGATGCGCTCGGTCGCACCCCCATTCGCGACCGGCACCAGCTCGATGGTGCCGATCATTGACGCCGGCTGCCCTTTGATGTGCAGGTCAATCGTCGCCGAGCGGCTGCCGTCGGGCGCGGCCGGCGCCCAGCGCTCGACCTGGGCAATCTCGATGCTCCGTCCGACGAACTTCTTGTACGCGTCGGGGACGTCCGGGGGCAGCGACCGCTCTACCCGCACCGTGGCACCGCCGTCGGCCGCTGCTTCGATGTTGACGAGCCAGCTCGTGGCACCGGATTCGGCGGCGGCCTGCTCACGCAGATCCTGGCGACACCGAGCCTCGAACAGCTCGGCGACGGTGCCCACGGATTGATGCTCCCGGAAGAATCTCATCCTCAGATCATGGCCGATGCCCGCTGCGGCCGCGTCGGGTGGTGCACCGGCGAAGCTTTCATGAACTACCACCTGCGCTGGCCCGCTTCGGGATCTGACGCCCCGGTCGCAAGGTGACCCCGTCGAGGTTCGTCGCGAACGGGCCGCGCGCCGCGATCGCAGAACGTGCGCCGCGTCGGTCAGCCGTTCTGAAGCGCTTTGGCCACTCGCCGGTAGTAGCTGGACAACTCAGCGTCCGCGGCATGCCAGCGCTCGGGGTCGATGGTCAAGGTGGGTGGCTGAACCGCCGCGCCGAACCAAGCCCGCAGCATGCGTAGCCGCAGGCCGTTGGGCGGGTGCGACATCCACAGCAAGACGTCCTCGCGGATCGAATGCTGCTCCAGGCGACGGAGCTTCACCGATTCGGTCGAACTCGCCCGCTCAGCCGCGGCACGCCAATCGGCGGGGTCGGCGCTGACTCGCGCCGCGCGCCGCACGGCCACCCGGACCTCGTCCGATCGCAGGATGGTCGTCATCAGCTCGAGCGCCCCGGCGCTGCCGGCAAGTTCAGCGGCAATGGAGTCGGCCAGGTACTCGGCGCGCTGCGAATCCCGGCTGCCGACCCAGGCCAGGATGCTCTGCAGTAGCAACGCGAGGTAGAACAGCGGCGCCAGCAGCAATCGAACCAATCGCTCAGCCATCCGATCGAGCAACGTCAACTGACTCCGGCTGTTGTACCGAAAGGTGCTCCGGTGCGGGTTGGCGATCCGAGCCAGCCGGGCGAAGGTCGTCAACGCCGGTTGAGTAATGATCGCGCGGCCCGGATCGCCGTTGACCAGGTGCCCGATCTCATGCCCGATCAGGGCGAGGCGCGCCGGCGGACTGAGCGCGGCCCAGAGCGGCAGTCCCAGCGTGAGTACCCGGCGACGGCGCCAGCCCAGCCGTCCGCACGAGGCGTTGAAGTCGGGGTCGATGGTCAGCACATCCACCGGACGAGCCCCGAGCCGCTCGGCGACCGCGTCAACGATGGCGTGCAGGGCGGGGGCCTCGTCCCGGGTCAACTCGGCGTATGCCGTGGGCCGGCGTGGAAGTCGCGGCAACAACTCGAAGCCCAGTCCCAGAAGCAACACCCCGAGCAGAAACGACAACGCCGGAAACGTGCGGACCAGCTCGCAGCCCAGCCACAGAAGCTCGAGCGTGCCGGTGAACAACGCGATGGACGTCAGCACCAGCACACCGCGCGCTCGCGTCCACACCGGTTTGGTGGGCTGCGCCTGGCTGAGCTCGCGGAACGAGCGTTGGTTCAGCCGGAACGCTGCCCGACGTTCCCAGGCCCGCAGGCGCTGGGCCAATCTCAGCTTGCCCCGGCTACCGTGCCGCGGCACAACCGGCTCGTAGTGCCCGAGATTCCATTCGCACTCGGCACACCAGTGGGTCCCCGGTGCAGCCCGGACCAACTCCTCGGCGCATTCCGGGCAACTGAGCACGCCTATAACTTCGTCCGACATCAGCCGACGTTGAGGCCGGCCTCGATAAATGAGACTCAGACCGTGCTGCCGTGCGCTCGGCGAAGACGACGAAAGGGCGGCTCCGGTTTCGGAGCCGCCCTTCGGCGATGTTTCGGACCGGACCGGCAGTCAGCCGGCCAGCCGTCACTCAGTGGTACCGAGCGGGACTTAGAAGTCCATGCCGCCCATGCCGCCGTCGCCGCCGGGCATGCCCCCAGCGGGAGCCTTTTCCGGCTTATCGGCCACAACGGCCTCGGTGGTCAGGAACAGCGCGGCAATCGAAGCGGCGTTCTGCAGCGCCGACCGCGTCACCTTGGCGGGCTCGACAACGCCGGCCTTGACCATGTCGACGTACTCGCCGGTCGCGGCGTTGAGGCCCCAACCCGGCTCGAGTCCGGCAACCTTCTCAGCCACAACGCCGCCTTCGAGGCCGGCGTTGATCGCGATCTGCTTCAACGGCGCGGTCAGCGCGACGCGAACGATGTTCGCACCGGTGGCCTCGTCACCCGACAGGTCGAGCTTGTCGAACGCCGTCGCAGCGGCGTTGGCCAGCGCCACGCCACCACCCGGGAGCAGACCTTCTTCGACGGCCGCCTTCGCGTTGCGAACGGCGTCCTCGATGCGGTGCTTGCGCTCCTTGAGCTCGACCTCGGTCGCGGCTCCGACCTTGATGACCGCAACGCCACCGGCCAGCTTGGCCAGTCGCTCCTGCAGCTTCTCGCGGTCGTAGTCCGAGTCGGAGTTCTCGATCTCGGCGCGGATCTGGTTGACCCGACCATTGATCTGATCGGCGTCGCCAGAACCCTCGATGACCGTGGTCTCGTCCTTGCTGATGACAACCTTGCGGGCCCGGCCGAGCAGGTCGAGTCCGGCCGTCTCCAGCTTGAGACCGACGGTCTCGGAGATGACCTGGCCACCGGTCAGGATCGCGATGTCCTGCAGCATGGCCTTGCGGCGGTCACCGAAGCCCGGAGCCTTGACGGCGACGGACTTGAAGGTGCCACGGATCTTGTTGACGACCAGGGTCGCCAGCGCTTCGCCGTCGACGTCCTCGGCGATGATCAGCAGCGGCTTGCCGGACTGCATGATCTTCTCGAGGATCGGCAGCAGGTCCTTGACGGCGGAGATCTTCGAGCCGTACAGCAGGATGTAGGGATCCTCCAGGACGGCTTCCTGGCGCTCGGCGTCGGTCGCGAAGTACAGCGAGACGTAGCCCTTGTCGAAGCGCATGCCCTCGGTGAGCTCCAGCTCGAGGCCGAAGGTGTTGCTCTCCTCGACGGTGATGACGCCTTCCTTGCCGACCTTGTCCATGGCCTCGGCGATGAGCTCGCCGATCACGGGGTCAGCGGCAGAGATCGAGGCGGTGGCAGCGATCTGCTCCTTGGTCTCGACCTCCTTGGCGTCAGCCAGCAGCTGGGCGGAGATGGCCTCGACGGCCTTCTCGATGCCGCGCTTGAGGCCGAGCGGGTTCGCGCCGGCCGCAACGTTGCGCAGGCCTTCGCGGACGAGCGCCTGGGCCAGCACCGTGGCGGTGGTGGTGCCGTCACCGGCGACGTCGTCGGTCTTCTTGGCAACTTCCTTGACGAGCTCGGCACCGATCTTCTCGTACGGGTCCTCGAGCTCGATTTCCTTGGCGATGGACACGCCATCGTTGGTGATGGTGGGCGCGCCCCACTTCTTTTCCAGGACGACGTTGCGGCCGCGCGGCCCCAACGTCACCTTGACGGCGTCGGCGAGGATGTTCATCCCGCGCTCGAGCCCGCGACGCGCTTCCTCGTTGAAAGCGATCAGCTTGGCCATGAGGGTAGATCCTCCAGATCGGCCGACTGCCGGCTGGCCGGAGCCAGCAGGAACAATCGGTAAGCAGTGGCGTATGTATGTCGGGTCTCGACGGTGCCCGCGACGGACGTATTCATCGGGTGCGCGGCCATCGGAGGCCTCGCACCGCCGGAATA
>JAOPUZ010000055.1 GCA_025966315.1 Frankiales bacterium
CCCATATGTTGCACGATTCTCTGAGATCCCTGAGGCGGCGAGGGGCAGCGTCAGCCGGACGGTGAGGCCGCCACCGTCGCTGTCGTGCAATTCGATCGTGCCGTGCATGGCCTGGATGAAACCTCGGGCAATCGCCAGGCCGAGGCCGACGCCGGGACCGGTGCTGATGGCGTGATCGTCGCGGCGCTGGAACGCCTCGAACACCGCATCCCGGCTGTCAACCGGTATTCCCGGGCCGTGATCGGCAATATCCAATTCGATCATTTGGCCGCTGCTCGCGGCCGTCACCCGCACGGCTTGTCCGTCCGGGCTGTAGCGAAGCGCGTTCTCGACGACGTTGGCGATGACCCGTTCGAGCAGCCCGGCGTCGGCGAGCACCTCAGGTAGGTGTGGCGAGACGTCGCTCAGGACGCGGTCGTTGTCGGCAATGCTGGTCAGTGCCCGGCTGACGACGTCATCGATGCCGACCGGCCGGCACGCGAGAACCAGGGCGTCGGCCTGCAGCCGGGACAGGTCGAGCAGGTTGGTGACCAGTGCGGTCAGCCGATCGAGGGCACCGTTGGCCGACTGCAAGAGTTCGCGTTCATTCTCCGGGCTCCAGGAAATCTCCTCACTGAGCAACGTCGATACGGCCGCCTTCGCGGTGGCAATGGGCGTGCGCAGATCGTGACTGACCGCGTTGAGCAACGTGGTGCGAGTGCGGTCCGATTCGGCCAGCTTCGAGGCGGAGTCCGCCGCTTCGGTCAGCCGCCGTTGTTGATAGGCCACCGCGACTTCGGTGGCGAACGCGGCCAGCACCCGTTGGTCTTCCGCGGCGAGTTTGCGTCCGCGAAGGACGAGTACCAGATTGTCGCCCACCGAGATCTCGGTATCGCTGTCGGTTGGATTGAGGCATGGATCGACGCCCACGCTGGCGATCGGTGACCAGCTGCCCCGCAGGTCGGCCGCAGTTGCCTCGCCTCGTTGCGGCGCACTGGTCGGTGCCGAGGTGTCTCGTCGCAGCAGGGCGACGCTGTCGACCGCGAACGTCTCCTTGACCCTATCCATCAGGGCCGGCAGCGCCTGTTCGCCGCGGAGCAGGCTGCCGGCCAAGGTGGACAGCGTTTCGGCTTCGGCGTTGGAGCGGGCGGCTTCGGCCGTCCGGCGCGCCGCAAGGTCCACAACCCGTGACACGAGTGCGGCAATCACGATAAAGACGATTAGCGCGAGGACGTTCTCGGACGAGGTGATCGTGAACCGGTGGATAGGTCGGATGAAGTAGTAGTTGATCAGCAGGCTGGCCACGATCGCAGCGGTGAGCGCGGGGTAGAAGCCCCCCACCAAGCTAGCGATGACGACCACGAGCAGGAACAGCAACATGTCGCTGGCCAGGCTGAGATCGGATCGGTAAAGGGCGCAGATCGGCACCAGCATCGCCATCAGCAGCGCCGCGACCACTAAACCGGTGAGCCGGCGCCGGACGGTGAGACCGCCCGTGAGTTTGGGAAGTACTCGGCCCTTGCCGATGTAGTCGTGGCTGACCACGTGGACGTCGATCGTTTCGGACCGTCGCGTGATGGTCATGCCGGTGCCGGGCCCGGTCAGGGCCGCGAGAACGGGGTTGCGCCGGCTCGCGCCGATGACGATCTGAGTCGCGTTCTTGGCGCGAGCGAACTCGAGCACGGCCCGCGGAATGTTGTCACCGATGATCGAGTGGTAGCTGCCGCCGAGAGATTCGACCAGCAGCCGCTGCTGATCGAGCGCGGCCACGGAGGATCCGGCCAGCCCATCGGAGCGGGCGATGTGGACGGCGAGCAGTTCGCCGCCCACGGTGCGGTCCACGATTCGGGCCGCGCGGCGGATCAAGGCCTCGCCTTCCGGGCCGCCGGTGACGGCGACGACGACACGTTCCTTGGTTTCCCAGGTGGCGGCGATTCCGTGCTGTTCGCGGTAGCGCTGCATGCCTTCTTCGACGCTGTCGGCAAGCCACAGCAACGCCAGTTCCCGCAGGGCGGTGAGGTTGCCCGGACGGAAGTAATTCGCCAGAGCCGCTTCGGTCTTGTCCGACTTGTAGATGTTGCCGTGTGCCATTCGGCGCCGCAGGGCCTCGGGTGTCATGTCGACGAGTTCGATCTGTTCGGCCGCTCGGACCACGGAGTCCGGCACGGTTTCGCGTTGCGGCACACCGGTGATCGACTGCACGACGTCGTTGAGCGATTCCAGGTGCTGGACGTTGACGGTGCTGATCACGTCGATGCCGCCTTCGAGGAGCACTTCGACGGCCTGCCAGCGCTTGTCGTAGCCGGTGCCCGGGATGTTGGTGTGGGCCAGCTCGTCGACCAGCGCGACCTCTGGGCGCCGCGCCAGTACCGCCTCCAGATCCATCTCTTCGAACTCGGTGTCGCGGTAGCGGAATACCGCCCGCGGCAGGACCGGCAGGTCGCCGATCCGGTCCGCGGTGTGCTCGCGTCCGTGGGTCTCGACGAACGCGACCACGACGTCGGTGCCGCGCGCTCGGCGCCGGTTGCCTTCATCGAGCATCTTGAAGGTCTTGCCGACACCGGGCGCCGCGCCGAGATACACCCGAAGCTGGCCGCGTCGTCCCATCAGTACATCACCCTGGTCTGCGCTTACTTAGTCGGGTATTGGGCGTCGAGGGCGGCGTTGAGTTGCAGGACATTCACCCGCGGCTCACCGAGAAAGCCCAGGTCGCGGCCTTTGCTGAATTTGGCCACGACAGCTTGTACCTGGGCGACACTGATGCCTCGGGCGCTGGCCACCCGGGCCAACTGAATGCTGGCGTACGCGGGGCTGATCTCTGGGTCCAAGCCGGATCCCGAGGCCGTGACCGCGTCCGCCGGAACGGCAGGATGGGCCGGGGCAGTGCCGCGGATCGGCACGACCTGAGCCTTGGCGTAATTCTCGCCGAACTTCGCGAGCTCGACTTTGACGCCACGATAGGTGGCCAGGAATGGCGTGGCCGTCCCGCTCTGGTCGAGGCTGACCACCCGGGTGACCGTGCCGTGGTAACCGGGCCCGGACCAGAAGACCCCCAGCACCGCGCCGACCCCGTCGGGGGTACAGAACGGCCGGGCACCGCTGACACCGTCGAGTTCGCCCACCGCGAGGCTGCGGCTGCAGACCTGGGTTAACAGGCTCTGGGTACCGGTGTCGTCCTTCACCGACGGATCGGGCAAGGTGTCGACGATGGATTCGGGGCCGAGGTTGCTGGCGCTGGTGGCGGTCGGGTCGTAACCGTCACCGGCGGCCGAGGGTCGGGACTGGAAGTACTGCGGAAGCGGAGCACCCTTGTCGTCCAGGAAGTTCTGTCCCAGCAACTTCGAGCCGACGACCTTGCCCTGACTGGTCAGCAGGGACCCATCGGCTCGGCTCTTGAGGCCGGGAATCTGGGCGACGGCGGTGATCGCGAGGGGGTAGGCGATGCCGAGTATGACCGTGAAAAGGAGCAGCATCCGCAGAGACGCAAGCAGTGTGCGCAGCGAGATGATCATTGATCGCATGATTGTTACCGGATTCCGGGGATGAACTGGATGAGGAGGTCGATCACTTTGATACCGATGAAGGGCACGATGATCCCGCCAAGTCCATAGATGTACAGGTTGCGCCGCAGCATCTGGCTGGCTGAGCTCGGCTTGTAGCGGACGCCTCGCAGGGCCAGCGGTATCAGCGCGATGATGACGAGGGCGTTGAAGATGACCGCCGACAGGATCGCCGACTGCGGTGAATAGAGCCGCATGATGTTGAGCTTGTCCAGCCCGGGATACAGCGCCGCGAACATGGCCGGAATGATCGCGAAATACTTGGCCACATCATTGGCGATCGAGAACGTGGTGAGCGATCCGCGGGTGATCAACAATTGCTTTCCGATTTCGACAATCTCGATCAATTTGGTCGGATCTGAGTCGAGGTCGACCATATTCCCGGCTTCTTTCGCCGCCGACGTACCGGTGTTCATGGCCACGCCGACATCAGCCTGGGCCAGTGCCGGTGCGTCGTTGGTACCGTCGCCGGTCATCGCGACGAGTTTGCCGCCTTCCTGCTCGCGCTTGATCAACGCCATCTTGTCCTCTGGCGTCGCCTCGGCCAGGAAGTCGTCGACGCCGGCTTCGGCGGCGATGGCCCGGGCCGTCATCGGGTTGTCACCGGTGATCATCACGGTCCGGATGCCCATCCGGCGGAGTTCGTCGAAGCGTTCGGCCATGCCCTGCTTGACGACATCCTTCAGGTGGATGACGCCGAGGGCTCGGGCCGCTGATCCCGCCGCCTGCTCGGCCACCACGAGGGGCGTGCCGCCGGCCGCGCTGATGCCGTCGACGATCTGGCCCAGCTCCGGCGGTGTCTGACCACCGTGTTCGCGGACCCAGTCCGCCACCGAACCCGCCGCTCCCTTGCGCACGGTGCGCGCCGGGTGCCCGTCGAGTGCCGTCAATTCCACGCCGCTCATTCGGGTCTGGGCAGTGAACGGGATGAAGGTTGCGTGGGTCAGCTCGCCGGCCGCACGTTCTCGTAGCCCGTACTCGGTTTTGGCCAGCACGACGACCGAGCGCCCTTCTGGCGTTTCATCGGCCAGGGACGACAATTGTGCGGCATCGGCGAGGTCGCTGACCGCGACGCTGCCGACCGGGACGAATTCGCTGGCCTGCCGGTTGCCCAGCGTGATGGTGCCGGTCTTGTCCAGCAGCAGCGTATTGACGTCCCCGGCTGCTTCCACCGCGCGCCCACTCATGGCGAGCACGTTGCGTTGCACCAGCCGGTCCATGCCGGCGATTCCGATCGCGGACAGCAGGGCGCCGATGGTTGTCGGGATCAGGCAGACCAGCAGCGAGACCAGCACGATGCCGGTCAGGCCGTTGTGGTCGAGCGCGGCGGTGTCGGGGATGCCGGGCTGGATTCCCTTGGAGAAGATGGCCAGCGGCTGCAGGGTCACGGTGGCCAGCATGAAGATGATGGTCAGCGAGGCGAGCAGAATGTTGAGCGCAATCTCATTCGGCGTCTTCTGGCGAGTGGCGCCTTCGACCAGGGCAATCATCCGATCGATGAAACTCTCACCGGGTTTCTGGGTGATCTGCACGACGATCCGGTCGCTGAGCACTTTGGTGCCGCCGGTGACCGAGCTTCGATCGCCGCCGCTCTCGCGAATGACCGGGGCACTCTCGCCGGTGATGGCACTCTCGTCGACGCTGGCTACGCCGTCGATCACGTCGCCGTCGCCGGGGATGGTGTCACCTGCTTCACACACCACGCGGTCGCCTTGTTGCAACAGCGGGGCGGGGACTGCTTCCTCCGCGCCGCCGGTGGCGGTCTTGTCGATCAGCCGGCGGGCGACGGTGTCGGTCTTTGCTCGCCGCAGGGCCTCGGCCTGAGCCTTGCCACGGCCTTCGGCGACTGCTTCGGCGAGGTTGGCGAAAACGACCGTCAGCCACAGCCAGATCACGATCAACCAGGCGAATACCGAACTGTTGGCGATGGCCTCGACGGTGGTGAACACCGCGCCGATCTCGACCAGGAACATCACCGGGTTCTTGTAGAGCGTCGCCGGGTTTAGCTTTCCCACTGCGGCGGGCAGCGATGTCCACAGCATCGCGGGGTCCAGCAACCCGCCCTGGATCCGGCGCGGACCGCTGTCGGGCTCCGGAGTCGTCGAACGACGGCTGGGCGGCGAATCAATGACTGACATCAGTGGAGTCCTTCTGCGAGCGGACCCAGCGCCAGCGCTGGGAAGTAGGTGAGCGCGACCACGATCAACGTGACGCTCGTGAGTAGTCCGACGAAGAGCAACCGGTGGGTAGGCAGGGTGCCCTCAGAGGCCGGGACTGGTTTCTGGCGAGCCAACGAGCCGGCCAGGCCCAACACGAACACCATGGGCAGGAACCGCCCGATCAACATCGCCAGGCCCAGCGCGGTGTTGTACCAAACGGTGTTCACCGAGATACCGGCGAACGCGCTGCCATTGTTGTTGGCCGCGGAGGTGAATGCGTAGAGCACCTCGGACAATCCGTGGGCACCGCTGTTGAGCATGCTGGCCCGTTCGCCCGGCAAGGCCATTGCGGCCGCCGTACCGACGAGTGCAACCAGCGGCGTGGTCAGGATGTACAGGGAGGCAAACTTCATCTCCCTCGCGGCGAGTTTTTTCCCGAGATATTCCGGTGTTCGACCGACCATGAGACCGGCGATGAATACGGACAGGACGGCCAGCACGAGCATTCCGTACAAACCCGAGCCGGTTCCGCCGGGAGCGATCTCGCCCAGCATCATGTTCAGCAGCAATGTGGCGCCGCCCAAGCTGGTGTAGCTGTCATGGAAGCTGTCCACCGCTCCCGTCGAGGTCAACGTGGTGCCGGTCGCGAAGACGGCGGAATCAGGGACCCCAAACCTGGTATCGGTCCCTTCGGCCGACGATCCGACCGCGGTTGGCACCGTCCCGTGATGCACCGTCTGGGCCGCGACGTTCAAGCCCAGGCTCAGGACGAACAGCAGTGCCATGACCGAGACGATGGCGTAGCCCTGCCGCTTGTCGCCGACGATCTTGCCGAAGGTGCGCGGTAGCGAAAAGGAGATTGCCAGCAACAGGAAGATCTGCAGCCAGTTGGTCCAGGTGGTCGGGTTCTCGAACGGGTGGGCCGAGTTGACGTTGTAGAACCCACCGCCGTTGGTTCCCAGTTCCTTGATGACCTCCTGGCTGGCGACTGGGCCGCCGGTCAAGGTCTGGGTGCCGCCGGTCAGGGTTTGCAGGTCGGCGTAGTGGTGAAGGTTCTGCACCATTCCCGCGCCGACGAAGACGATCGCGAACAAGATCGAGATCGGCAGCAATACGCGCAGCGAAATTCTGGTGAGGTCGACCCAGAAGTTTCCCAATCGATTGGTGTTCGAGCGGGCGAAGCCGCGTACCAACGCAATGGCCACCGCAATACCGACGGCCGCCGACAGGAAGTTCTGGACGGCGAGGCCGGCCATTTGAACGACATAGCCGAGCGCATTCTCACCCGAATAGCTTTGCCAGTTCGTGTTGGTGACAAAGCTTGTTGCGGTGTTCCAGGCTTGGTCGGCACTCATTCCCGGCACGTCGTACGGCGGCCAGAAGTGGTGTTGGACGCGCATGAAGATGTACAAGAACACGAGTGAGACGCCGCTGAAGGCGAGGACGGCCCGAAGGTAACGGCCCCAGCTTTGTTCGGCGTCTGGATCCACGCCGCCGGTGCGGTACAGAACTCGCTCGACCCTGGCGTGGCGGGTGCTCTCCAGGGTGTGTGCCATGTAATCGCCCAGCGGCTTGTGCACGAGGGCCAATGCCGCGATCAGGGTGGCGATGAAGACTATGACCGCCCAGCTTGAACTCATCAGAATTTCTCCGGAAAGATCAGTGCAACGACGAGGTAGCCGGTCAGGATGATGGCCAGCACCAAGCCGATGACGTTGGCGGTGCTCACAGCCGCTCAGCTCCCTTAGAGATCAAGCCGAGCAGGCCGAAGAGCGCGAGGGTGATCACGACGAAGATGACGTCTGCCACGGTGACTCCACTGACAGGGGATTGCTTCGGAACCCCAAACCGGTTCCGGTGGAAAGCCACCGGACAGCAAGAGTGAACACCCAGCTGTGAGTACCAACCGCACGAAACAAATGATCCTCACGGGACCATCACGCTTTCCTCTCGCCATCCATACGAGTCCGCGGTTTTGGTGCGTCCGGGCTCACATTCAGCTCCCAGCTGGCGGCTGGTGGAGGCCGCCGACCAGGCCGACCACACCGCTTGAGCCGCGATCTCGATTCCGTGAGGATCCGTGATGATGGCGTGAGAGTTCGCCCGCGTTGGAGACACCGGGTGCGGGGCGCCGTTTACTGGTTCGCAGAGAGGAGCTAGCGATGCTGAGCCCCGGACAAGAGCGGGTCGTCGTGGGAGTCAACGGGTCGATCGCAAATCTGGCCGCGCTTCGCGTCGCCGTTGCGCACGCCCGGGTGAGCGACGCCTTGCTGGTTCCGGTATTGGCGTGGGTTCCGGTGGACGGCCAGGTCGGGGGTGGGCGGAATGTGCCTGGCCCCTCTCGCGCGGTGCTCAGGGTGTGTGAAGAAGCTGCCCACGATCGGCTCAACAATGCGTTCGAAGAAGCTTTCGGTGGTCATCCAGCCTTCGTACGTGTCGATCCGGTGGTGAGCTGCGCGGCACCGGAAGACGCGCTGCTTCGGGTGGCCAATCGAGAGTCCGACCTGCTGGTGCTGGGATCTGCAACTCGCGGCCGCATCAGCCTGCTGCTCCAACCCTCGGTCACCCGCTACTGCGTGGCCCAGGCGAGGTGTCCCGCTCTCGTCGTCCCGCCACCAGAGATGTTGGGCGTCCTTCGGGCGCGACCTCGTTGGCTCCGCCGTGGGCACGAACTCGAACGGATAGATCAGTCGGCTGCGCGTCGCTCGCCGAACGAAGCCACCTGACCGAGACGCTGTCGCGGGCAGTTTGGCCTGTCCGGATATGGGGAAACCGTCGCGCGGTACGACCCGACAATCGCCCCCACGTGAAGCTTGCGACGCCGCTATTCAGTGATACTACCTACCGGTAGTCATATCACTGAGTAGCCGGAGGGGCCGTTTCATGGTCAAGCAAGTGACGGAGATGCTCAAGGGAACGCTGGAGGGCATCGTGCTCGCGATCCTGTCCGTCCGGCCCGCGTACGGCTATGAGATCACGGCGTGGCTGCGAGACCAGGGCTTCACCGACATCGCCGAGGGCACCATCTACGCGCTGCTCGTCAGGATCGAGCAGCGCGGCCTCGTCGACGTGCAGAAGATCCCGTCCGAGAAAGGGCCGCCGCGCAAGGTGTACTCCCTCAACGCCCAGGGACAGCTTTATCTCGATGATTTCTGGAGGACCTGGAGCTTCCTCACCGAACGACTAGAACAGCTCCGCGACCGCATCGAACGCCCACAGGAAGAAGGAGAGTAGTCATGGCCGCAAAGTGGATCCTGTTCACCCTGGTGTTGACGTGGATCGCCGTGATCCCCGGGCTCTCCGCGTCGTCCGCGGACGGCGCGAGCGCGTTCTCGTACCCGCTCATCTTCCTGCCGTTCATCAGTTCGGCGTTCGTGCCCACCGACACCATGCCCGGCCCGGTACGCGCTTTCGCCGAGCACCAGCCGGTGACGTCTATCGTCAACGCCGTCCGCGACCTGTTTGCCCAACAGCCGGTCTGCACCGGCATCTGGACCGCCCTCGCCTGGTGTGTCGGCATCCTCATCGTCGCGTACAGCTTCGCCATGGTCAGCTACCGCCGCAGGATCTCCTAGGCTGTCCGTCCTGCACCAGGCGCAGTTGAGGTCGTGCGGCGACGATGCGTAAGCGCCGCCACCAAAGGCATGAACCCCCGAACCTGTCGGGGATTCATGCACTCAGGATCACGTGACTTCGGGCTGGCGGGTTAGCGAGTGATCGTGTCGGTGTCCAACGTGACGGCTGCCGTTTGGGTCAGAACTCGGCCCTTCACGGTGACGCCCGTAGTGACGGTGATCGAGGCGAGAGCGAGGATGTTGCCGCGCATCGTGGAGTACGTACCGAGGGTTGCCGAGCTGCCGACCTTCCAGTACACGTTGGCGGCGCGGGCACCGTTGATCAGTACAACTTTGCTGGCAGAGGCCGTAATGAGGGTGGACGCGGCCTTGAAGATGAAGACTGAGCTCGTGTCGCCCTGTCCGTCGAGAGTCAGCGTTCCGGTGATCCCGAATGTTCCGGCTGGTGAGTCGTACACACCTGCGGTCTTCGTGGTCCCGCCAAGTTCTACGGGGACGGTGGCGGTCGTCGCGCGGCTCGCGGCGTCGTTGTAGGCGGCGGTGAGGTCGTTCTTGGCCTGCAACGCGACGGCGTCAGCCGCGTGGACAGTTCCAGTTACCTGCCCGGGTGGGAAGCCTGTTATCGCTGTACCTGGGCTCAGGCCGACATCGCCCGTGATCGTGGTTGGTCCGGTATTGGTGATGGTCGATCCGGCGAGTACCGCGAACTGCGCGGCGGTGCCCAAGGGGATTCTGGCGGTGGCTGCATCCGCGCTGGGCGGCCCGATCACGCCAATCAGGACGCTCAGTGCGCAGACGAGAGCCAACGCTGAGCCTAGCCGGGATCGTGCGGCCATCCCGTGGCGGGAATGGTTGAGGCGAGTCATGCTCATCAGATGCCTTTCGGTTAGGACAAACGGAGGCCCGAAGTGAAGCGACTGTTACGCACAGTAGCCGAAAGAGCGCAGAATGTCACTATGCGTATATTTAAGGCCCATCGGACATCCGCCGTCCGTCGCCGTATGGGTGTCGATTAGGTCGCTACCGGCGGCAACTCCTGGCTACCGGTGATCGCTCGGCGATACCAGGTGTAGCAGGGTTTGCCGTCGAAAGTGTTGGCCGTCACCGGTGCTGTGAGGATTTGATTCAATGCCGTGATAATCGCGAGAGAGGCTCGTGAAGATCGCCTTTTTCCAGAGCAATTGCGGCGGCGAGTGATCAGGCTAGAGACGTTCCATTCCTAGCCGAAGGTAGACAGGCCATGACGCTTGAAAAGTTGCTTCCGTCGTTGCGAAGTTCACTGCCGCATCCCATTGAGCCGTGGCTTTGGCCGGCCTCGACCCATCATCTTCCCGCCGGTGATTTGAGCGTGGGTGGGGTGAGCCTGATGCGGATCGTCGCTGAGCATGGTTCGGGTACGCAGGTCATCGACATCGGTGAGTTTCGCGCTCGCGCTGACGAATTTCGGCATGCCTTCTACGATGCGGACGTGTCGTACGCCAGCAAGGCGCTACTGACTCAGGCTGTGTGCCGGTGGGTCGAGGACGCCGGCCTCCGGCTGGATGTCTGCTCGGCCGGCGAGTTGTTCGTCGCTCGACGAGCGAACTTTCCGATGGATCGAATCAGCTTGCACGGCAACGCAAAGTCGACCGATCTGCTGCGTACCGCGATGCCGGCCGGGATCGGCCGGATCATCGTGGACAGCGTCGATGAGCTAGATCAGCTCGCCGAGTTGGCCTTCGGCCAGGGACGTCAGAAGATCATGTTGCGGGTCATTCCGGGCGTGGACGCCGGCACCCATCCGGCGATCGCGACCGGCATCGAAGGACAGAAATTCGGATTGTCCCTGCTGGACGGTTCGGTTGATCGAGCGGTAACCAAGATACTGAACCATCCGCAGCTGGAGCTGAGTGGCCTGCATTGTCACCTGGGTTCCCAGATTTCAAATGCTGAGCCCTTCGTGCGCGCCGCTGGCACCATGGTCGCCGAAATGGCACGGATTCAGAGCCGCTTCGGCGTGACATTGCCAGAATTAGATCTGGGCGGTGGATTCTCGATCGCCTATCGCGGTGGTGAGGTGCCATTGAGCATCTCTGAAACGGCCGCCGACATTCGGCACGCCGTCCGTAACGCCTGCGATCGCCATATGATCCGGCCTCCGAGATTAGCGGTCGAGCCGGGCCGATCGATTGCCGGCCCGGCCGGAATCACCATCTACCAAGTCGTCACCGTCAAGCATAGCGGTGACCGGCGGTGGGTGATGGTCAACGGCGGGATGGCCGACAACCCGCGTCCCTGCCTGTACGGCGCGGGCTACACGGCCAGATTGCTCGGACGACTGTCCGGGGCGAACGAGGAACACCTGACGATCGCTGGGCAACATTGCGAATCCGGCGACGTCCTGATCGCCGATGCGCTGCTTCCCGAAGACATTCACCCCGGCGATTTGCTGGTCGTGCCGGCGACCGGCGCCTATCACCACAGCATGGCGTCCAACTACAACATGACGCCCCGGCAACCGCTGATCGGCGTCGAGAACGGCACGGTTCGAACCCTGGTTCGACGCGAGACGATGAGTGAGCTGACTCGCCGAGAGGTTGGCGACCGATGAGTTCAGTGAGCGTGGTCTCGGCGGCAACGTTCGGACGGCAGCGAATGCACCGTATCGCGATCACCGATACGTCCCTGGTCGACGGCCACCTCTGCGTCCAGTACCTCATCACACCGGTGCCCGAACGGTTGCGAAGTCCCACGACAACTCTGCACCGCGGCACCGGCCGCGCGGTCGACGACGCCAACGAGCTCTATGACTGCACCATCGCCTATCGACGGGCGACACGCGGCGATCGCATTGTCGGAGCACTTCGGGTCGGCCCCGACGTCAGCCGGACCGGCAAGCGGATACGGGTGCTGTTCAATCCGTTGCCGCATACCGAAGGAAGCGACGACGTGCTTTGTGAACTGCACCTGGCAATCCAACGAGGCGCCGTGCGCACCGAAGCGATTCGGTGCCTCCGCAAACCGGTTTCGAAAAGGGTTCCCCATCCAGCTGAGTACTAGCCGGACCGGCCACGTGGCGCACGGCACGTGGCCGCGTTGGTCGTCTCAATCCGTCCGGCACGGCGAGGCCGGTGCCGTCGACGAGCTGGCCGCCAGCCAATCCGGCCAGTCGCGGGGATCGGGCGAGGGCACCAACCCGTGCTCGCTCGCCGAATACGTCCACTCCGGTCCTTCGACCCGTAGCCGTCCGACGGCGTCGACCAGCCGATCGATGTCAGCGCCGCAACTGCCGAGTCCGATGCTGGCGCGAACCGCACCATCATTGGCGTCGAAGCGGGCAAGCAGCGGATGAGCGCAGAATCGGCCGTCTCGAACACCGATGCCATGCTCGGCCGACAGGTACTGCGCGACCGCTTCAGCCGAGTAGCCGGGCACCGTGAAGCTCACCACCCCGATGCGCTCGGTCTCATCGGGCCAGAGCCGCAAGATGTCCGCGCCAGCCCGACGGAGTCCCGTCTCGAGCTGGCGGAGCAGGCACGATTCGTGGGTCGGGATTGCGTCATCCGGGAGGGCCTGGATGGCTCGACAGGCTGCGGCGATCGCGATTGCCCCGATGACATTGGGTGTTCCCGCCTCGTGCCGGGCCGGAGCGCTCGTCCAGGACGTCGCGGTGATCGTCACGTCGCGCACTGCGCCGCCGCCGGCCAGGTACGGCGGGGCGGCGTCCAACCAGTCACGTCGCCCGATCAGGACCCCGGCACCGAAGGGCGCGTAGAGCTTGTGGCCGGAGAACGCGAGATAGTCGATGCCCAGCGCGCCGATGTCGACGCGCCGATGGGGCACGAGTTGTGCTCCGTCCACTGCGATCCGCGCTCCATGGCGGTGCGCCAGCTCGGCCAATTCCGGCAGCGGCAGCAGCTCGCCGGTCACGTTCGACGCTCCGGTCACCGCCAGCAGCTGCGCCGGTTCGCGAGCCAACTCACTTTCCAGCGCGGCAATCGTCCCGGCCAGAGTATCGCGGGCGACGACTACCCGGCCGTCTCGGGCCTGCCACGGAAGGAGATTCGCATGATGTTCGATGTCCAGGTAGACCACCGGGCCGGGCGCGGCCGTCGCCAGCAGGTTGAGCGCATCAGTGGTGTTCCGGGTGAAGATCACCACGTCGGACGACCGGGCGCCGACGAATGCGGCCACGGTTGACCGCGCGGCTTCGTATGCGGCGGTGCAGACCTGGGAGTTGTAACCGGCACCGCGGTGCACGCTCGAATACAGCGGCAACAGCGCCGTCACCTCGTCGGCCACGGACTGCAGGGCGGGAGCGCTGGCAGCGTAGTCGAGGTTCGTGTACCGGACGTCGCTGCCTTGGACGAGGGGAACGCACTGGCCGGCGCCGACCAAGGCGGCGATCGGCAGGCTGCCCGCGGCCCGACTTGCCGCGGTGGCTTCGTGACCGATAGTTGTTGTCATTGCTTATGAAACTCCAGATCCCTGACGGGGATCCGCAATCGGATCCCGCGCTTGCCTGCTCCGGTTGGAGCGGGCCGTGTCGTCACCCGGGGCACCCCACCGCGGAGGAGGGTTGCCGGCCAGCAAGCCGGGGCTTTGCGCTGGCGCTCGTGACAGCGGAACGATATTAACTCATGTACCCAGTTGATGTGAAACGCTCACAATCCACCGCGCATCACCTACTTATCGCGCTCTGGATTCAGAGCGTCGGCAAGGCGACATGCTCTCGCAACGTGTTGCCTTAGCTCGTCGACACGTCCGACAACGACGACGGAATCACGTACGGGAGCAGGTTGAATCCGTCGACGGCTCACCGCTGAGAACTTGGCCGCTGCCGAGTTCGTTAGAAGCTTGGCGTCGGATTGACCTCGGACTTCGGGATACCCGAACTCGTCAGCACACCCCACTTGTTGAGGATCTTGGTGTAGTCGCCATTGGCGATCAGTTCGTTCACGGCATCGCTGATCGCCTTGGCGATCGGTGATCCCTTGGTCGTGACGAAACCGACGACGGTCGAGCTGATCTGTCCGAGGAACTTGGTGTTCGGAACGTGGGTGGCGTCGTACTGCAGGCTCAGCGTCGGCCCGAAGTAGAGGTCGACCTTGCCGTTGGCCAGCCCCAAGAAGATCGGCGCGCTGTCGGCGAAGTACTGGACGCTGAAGTCCTTCTTACCGGCCGCGGCGCACTTGCCCGCGGCGCCGGTGAGGATCTGCTGGAAGGTCGAACCCGGGCTGGTGGCCACGGTCAGCCCGCAGACGTCGCTGATGTCGCTGACCTTGTCGAGTTTGACGCTCGCCGCCCCCAGGAACGCCTGACCGTCGGTCAGGTAGGAAGCGAAGTCGACCACCTCTTCACGTGCCTTGGTCACCCCGAAGTTGTCTTGCCCGACGGCGTACTTGCCGTTCTGCACGCCCGGGATGATGGTGGCGAAGGTACCGTTCTGCACGTCCCAGGTGACGCCGAGCACCTTGGCGATCGCGTTGCGCAGGTCGACGTCGAGGCCGATGTCCTTGCCGTCGACCTGGCCGCCGTGGGGCAATCCGGAGACTCCTGGAGTCAGCGTCGTCCCGAGGGTGATCGATCCGCTGCTCTGGACGGCGGCCGGTAGCTCGGCCTTCAGCTTCGGGTCGGCCTGGATCGCGCTCACGACGTCCAGCGTCGGTATCGCGGATGACGCGGTGCTGGGCGAGCCTGAACCACCGCCCGGCACGTTGGCGCCAGTGGTGGGGGTCGCGGACGAACTGCACGCGGCGAGCAGGACGACTGCTGCGATCGCGGCGACGAATCCGGTGGTGCGTCTCATGCGGCGGGCGGGATGGCCAGCGTGGCCGTCGGTGGTCACAACTGATCCTTTCGAGGGTCAGCGGGTCAGCCCAGGGTGGGCCAATCGGTGGGTGGGTGAGGGCCGATCAAAGAGCGATCAAAGAACGGCGGAGAGGAACGCGCGGGCACGTTCATGGCGTGGATTGGTCAGTACTTCAGCCGGCGCGCCGGATTCGACGATTCGGCCGCCGTCGAGGAACACCACGGTGTCCGCGACCTCGCGGGCGAAGCCGATTTCGTGGGTGACCACGATCATCGTCATGCCGTCCAAGGCCAGGTCGCGCATGACCGCCAGCACCTCGCCGACCAGCTCAGGGTCGAGGGCGCTGGTGGGTTCGTCGAACAGCAGGAGCTGCGGTTCCATCGCCAGGGCGCGGGCGATGGCCACCCGCTGCTGCTGGCCGCCGGACAGCTGCCGGGGATAGGACCGCTCGCGCCCGCCCAGGCCAACCCGCTCGAGCAAGGCCAGCGCGCGGGCGGTGGCGTCCTTCTTGGATTCCCGGCGAACCGCCACTGGAGCTTCGATGATGTTTTCCAGGACGGTCAGATGCGGGAACAGATTGAATTGCTGGAACACCATGCCGACTTTGGTGCGCTGCTTGGTAATAGCCTTTGCGTGCAGCTCATGCAGCTTGTTGTGATCGTGCCGGTAGCCGACGATCTCGCCGGCCAGCTCGACGAAGCCGCCGTCCGGTCGTTCCAGATGATTGATGCAGCGCAGCAGCGTGGACTTTCCTGAGCCGGACGGGCCGAGCAGGACCGTCACCTCACCGTGGCCGATGTCCAGATCGACGCCGTCGAGTACGACGTTAGTGCCGAAGCTCTTGCGCAGCCCACGGATCCGCACCAACGGAGCCGCGACCTGGCCCGCCGGAACCGGCTCACTCACCGGAATCGGCTCACTCACCGGAATCGGCTCGCTCATGCGAGCCCGGCCAGGTCGTGTCGGGTCCGTCCGAATAACGGCAGATTCCCTCGGGTGAGTTCCCAGAAGCCCGGCGAGCTATGGCGATTGCTGCCACGCGCGTAGTGCCGTTCCACGTAATACTGGCCGATCGACAGCAGCGTGGTGAGAATGATGTACCAGATCGTCGCGACCAGCAGCAGCGGCATGATCAGGTAGTTCTGGTTGTAGATCAGTTGCACCGAATACAGCAGATCGGTCACGGCGATCACGCTGACAATGGAGGTCGCCTTGAGCATCCCGATGAGCAGGTTGCCCGAGGCGGGAATGATCGCCGGCATCGCCTGCGGTAGCACGATCCGGCGAAAGATCCGTCCGCGGCTGAGGCCGAGCGCTTGAGCGGCCTCGGTCTGGCCGTGCTCGACGGCGAGGATGCCGCCGCGCACGATCTCGGCCGAGAACGCCGCCACATCGAGGGTCAGCCCGACGAAGGCCGCGAGCAGGCCGGTGAACAGGTGCGCGGTCTTCACGGTCACGAACTCGTGGCCGAACGGGATGCCCAGTGACAGGGTGGGGTACAGCGAAGCCAACTCGAACCAGAACAGCAGTTGCACCAACGGCGGTACCGATCGGATCAACCACACGTAGCCGAAACTCAGCGTGCGCAGGATCGGGTTGGTCGACAGGCGCATTGCCGCGAGCCCGATACCCAGCAGATATCCGCACACCATGACGGCCGCGGTCAGCCAGAGGGTGAGCAGTAACCCGTGCATGATCGAGCCGCGGGTGAAGTAATCGCCCACCACGTCCCACTGAAAGCGTTTGTTCGTCAGCAATGTGTGGATGAGCATCGCGATCAGGACCAAGACAGCGGCGGCACAGATCCACTGCCCGGGCCGGCGCAGCGGGACCAACTTCGCCGCGAGCAGTTCGGCGTCCGAGGCACGCTGGTCCAGGGCCGCGGTGCTGATATTGCTGCCGGGCGGCTCGACCAATACCTGGGTGTCCGGTGGTTCGGTGGCTGGTTCGGCAGCCTGGGAGCGAGTCATGAATCCTCGTGTCCGTTCTCGAGAATCGTCATCGGGTGTGCGAGATGTCATTCAATGCGCAGCGCGTCAGCTCGCGGCCCGCCATGTCGGGCGGCTAGGTCGGTAGCGCGACCGCCTCAGATACCGGTGCAGCAGCGGCACAAGCTCGGTCGTGGCCTCGAAACCGCGGTTACCCCGAAATAGCCATTACGCGGAACGGTGGTTACGCGAACGGAGCGGGCGCGAAGTGGACGGCAGCTGACGGGCGAAGTTGGCTCGGACACAGCGCGCTGCTGACGCGCAACAAATCCACGTGACGCCGCAGGACCCGCAATGAGGTGCAGTGAGTGCGCGAACTATGGTCGTAGTGCGCTTTCATGTCTGTCCGCCTCGGCAGTGTCTCGGCCCGCTGACTACCATGCGGGCCTCGCGCTTACACCGACGATTGCCGGTGTCTGGTCGTCACCTGGAGCACCCCACCGCGCGGAGGGTTGCCGGTCAGCAAGCCAGGGCTTGACGCTGACGCTCATAACCGCCCTCCACGTTATCCGCTCCCGAGCTCAGAGACAATGTCTAGTGCTGTGATAGGGATTGCGTTTTCGTCGGCACCGTTTTCGTCGGCACCGTTTTCGTCGGCACAAGTGGTCGCACTTCCTCGGCGAAGCGGTACGCCTCTTCCAGATGTGGATATCCGGACAGGATGAACTCGTCGATGCCGACCGCCCGATAATCAGCAATGCGTTCGGCAACCTGCTCGTGGCTACCGACCAGGGCCGTCCCGGCGCCGCCGCGAACCAGACCGATGCCGGCCCAGAGGTTGGGCGCGACCACTAGTCGCTCGCGTGATCCACCGTGCAGGTCGAGCATTCGGCTCTGCCCGACCGACTCCAGCGCCCGAAGCCGACGCTGGCCGGCGGCGATCTCGGCGTCGTCCAAGCCGGCAATCAGGGCGTCGGCGTCTCGCCAGGCCTGCTCGGCCGTGTCCCGGCTGATCACGTGGATGCGCAGCCCGAAACGCACCGAGCGGCCCTGCTGCAACGCTCGATCACGTACCTGGGACAGCTTCTCGGCGACCAGGCCGGGCGGCTCGCCCCAGGTCAAATAGGTGTCGGCGTGCCGCGCGGCCAGCTCGAAAGCGGGATCGGACGACCCGCCCAGGTACACCCGCGGTATCGGCTCGGGTGGGTGACGCAGCAGTGAGTCGTCCAGCGTGAAGTGTTCACCCCTATGGCTGAACGAAGCTCCCGTCCAGGATTGGCGGACGACATCGAGGAACTCCTCGGCGCGGGCGTAACGCGCATCGTGGGAGAGCGGGTCGCCGAAGGCGCGTTGCTCGGCGTCGCTGCTGCCGGCCACCACGTTGAGCAGCAACCGCCCGCCCGACAACCGTTGGAAGGTCGCTGACATGTGCGCGGCGAGCGCCGGCTCGATGAGTCCGGGCCGGAATGCCACCAGGAACTTCAGTCGGGTCGTCTGGGCCATCAGGGCCGAGGTCACCACCCACGCGTCCTCGCAATGGGCACCGGTCGGCGTTAGCACCGCTTCGTAGCCGAGCTGGTCCGCCGCCCGCGCGAGCTGGCCGAGATACTCCAGCGTCGCCGGACGCTCCGTCAGACCGGGGCGTGGTGTCGAGGTCTGGGCGGAGCTTGGTGTCGCGGTCGGCGTGGCGCCGGCACCGATACCAAGGCCATGGACGGCGCCACCCAACTGGCGGCCGTCACCGCCGGTGGGCAAGAACCAATGGAACACCGAATTCACCAGGCACCACTCTCGGTTGTCAGTTCTGGGTGTAGCGGAATGGTAGGCGAACGTATTCCGTTGCTATGTCCATCACATCTATAGGGATTGCATGCATCCCATGAGTCGCGTTAGGGTCGGATCTGGTTATGAGTGTCAGCGTCAAGCCCTGGCTTGCTGACCGGCAACCCTCCTCCATCGGCGGGGTGCTCCAGGTGACGACCAGGCGGATCGCTTCCCCGGTTCGCAAGCGTGGACGTCGGCGGGCTGCGGCCCGACTGGCAGGAATGAGGTGGCGAGAAATGACGCTCCGCTACGTGGCGTTCTCCCGCCGGCATATCGATTTGCAGCGCGTCTCCGGCGCGCTGTGTCCCGGCCGTCGCCGATAGCGACTCGCCGCCTGCGCCCGGCCATCGCGTCCGGACCCGCACTGTTCCCCCACTCAGAGAGTTGATCTCGACATGCCCGTACCCACTCCACCCCTTCATCTTGCCGTCGCGCTGGACGGCGCCGGCTGGCATCCCGCCGCCTGGCGCGAGCCGACCGCGCGGCCGACCGAGCTTCTGCACGCGCGCTACTGGGCCGACCTGGCCGCCGAGGCCGAACGCGGCTTGCTCGACTTCATCACGCTCGAGGACTCCCTCGGCTTGCAGGCCGCGCCGCTAACCGAATCCGACCAGCGCACCGACCAGGTCCGAGGTCGGCTCGACGCTGTCCTGGTCGCGGCCCGGATCGCGCCACTCACCCGGCATCTCGGTCTGATTCCGACCGCCATCGTCACCCACACAGAGCCATTCCACCTATCCAAAGCCATCGCCACCCTGGACTACGTCAGCAGCGGGCGAGCCGGCCTGCAGGTCAAGGTCTCGGCCCGAGCGGACGAGGCCGCCCTGTTCGGGCGTCGCACCATTGCGCCGATCAAGCTCGCCGAACTACAGCAACCAGCGGTGCAGGTGCTGATCGAGGAACTGTTCTCCGAAGCCACCGACTACGTCGAGGTGCTCCGTCGACTCTGGGACAGCTGGGAGGACGACGCCGAGATCCGCGATTTCGCACCGGGTCGTTTCGTCGACCGCAACAAGCTGCATTACATCGACTTCGAAGGATCCCGGTTCAGCGTCAAAGGGCCGTCGATAACTCCACGTCCACCGCAGGGCCAGCCGATCGTGAGTGCGCTGGCCCATCAGAGCCGTCCGTTCGAACTGGTGGCCACCTCAGCCGACGTCGGGTACGTCACTCCGCGCGACGCCGCACACGCCGCCGAGATCGTGAACGAAATCCGGACGCGGCAGGACGCCGCCGGTCGCTCGGAAGAAGCCGTGCACGTTTTCGGTGACCTCGTCGTGTTTCTCGACGAAATCGAAGCTGCGGCCGTGGCGCGCAAAAAACGTCTGGACGAGACCGCGGGGACCGAGTACACCAGCGATGCGCTCATCTTCACCGGTTCGCCGTCGCAGCTGGCCGATCTGTTGCTGGACTGGCAGCGGGCCGGCCTGACCGGATTCCGGCTGCGCCCCGGCGCGCTGCCCGACGATCTGGAGTCGATCACGCGTCTGCTGGTACCGGAGTTACAGCGTCGCGGCGCGTTCCGTACGGAGTACGAAGCTGCCACCCTGCGCGGAAACCTCGGGCTGCCCCGACCCACCAACCGCTATGCCGCCGCCTGAGCCAGCAAAGGATTCTCGACCATGAGCAAGCCCATCAAGCAGATCCACCTCGCCGCGCATTTCCCGGGCGTCAACAACACCACCGTGTGGAGCGATCCGGCCGCTGGCAGCCATATCGAATTCAGTTCTTTCGCGCACCTGGCTCAGACCGCAGAGCGGGCGAAGTTCGACTTCCTGTTTCTGGCCGAAGGCCTGAGATTGCGCGAACAGAGTGGAAAGATCTACGACCTCGACGTGGTCGGTCGCCCGGACACCTTCACGGTGCTGGCGGCGCTGGCCGCGGTAACCGATCGGCTCGGCCTGGCCGGCACGATCAATTCCACCTTCAACGAGCCGTACGAGGTGGCCCGACAGTTCGCCAGCCTGGATCACCTGTCCACCGGGCGAGCGGCGTGGAACGTCGTCACGTCGTGGGATGCGTACACCGGCGAGAACTTCCGTCGCGGCGGATACCTCGCTCAGGACGACCGCTATTCCCGCGCTGAACAGTTCATGCGTACGACCTGGGAGCTGTTCGACTCGTGGCACGAGGGTGACATCGTCGCCGACAAGCAGAGCGGTCAGTTCTTGAGCCATCCCGACGTCGGCGCGTTCTCGCACCACGATGCGCACTTCGACATCGCCGGGCAGTTCAGCGTGCCGCGCAGCCCGCAGGGTCGTCCGGTGATCTTCCAGGCCGGTGACTCCGAACAGGGACGCGAGTTCGCGGCCGCCACCGCCGACGCGATCTTCAGCCGGCACTCGACGTTCGACGACGGACAGGCATTTTATGCCGACGTGAAAAGGCGATTGACCCGCTACGGTCGCCGGTCCGAGCAGCTGTTGATCTTGCCGGCCGCGACGTTCACGCTCGGTGACACCGACGCCGACGCCGCGGAACTGGCGCACGAGGTGCGTCTGCAGCAGGTCAGTGGACAGACCGCGATCAATTTCCTCGAGCAGCTGTGGAACCGGGACCTGTCGGCCTACGACCCGGACGGCCCCTTGCCGGACATCGATCCGGAACTGGGCGAGCCCAAGATCGCACGGGGCACGGCCCGGGCCCGGCAGTTCACCGACCGGCTGGCCACCGCGGCCGAGTGGCGCGCCATTGCCGAGTCCAAGAAACTGTCCATCCGCGAGCTGATGATCGAGCTGACCGGACGGCAGTCGTTCGTCGGCTCGGCCAGCACGATCGCCGAGCAGATCAATCGCTTCGTCCAAGCCGATGCCAGTGACGGCTTCATTCTCGTCCCGCATATCACCCCGGGCGGTCTGGACGGCTTCGCCGACCGCGTCGTCCCGCTCCTGCAGGAGCAGGGCGTTTTCCGGACCGAGTACGAAGGGTCGACCCTGCGTGATCATCTCGGGCTCAGCCGGCCGGAATCCGGGCGGGCCTCGGCCGAACGGGCGGCATCGTGAAATTCCTGGCCATAACGCTGATCGTCCATGCGCCGGATCCGATTACCGGTATCCAGAAACCGACCTACGACCGGTTCCAGGAAGTGATCGACAATGCCATTTTGGCCGAGGACCTGGGCTTCGACGGCTTCGGTGTCGGGGAACGCCATGAGCGGCCGTTCATCTCCTCATCGCCGCCGGTGGTCTTGAGTCACATTGCCGCGCTCACCAAGACCATTCGGCTGTTCACGGCCGTCACGACGCTGAGCCTGCTCGACCCGGTCCGGGCCTATGAGGACTATGCGACGCTGGATCACGTGTCGGGCGGACGGCTGGAGTTGATCATCGGCAAGGGGAACGGCGCCGCGCAGCGGGAACTGTTCCACGTCACGCCCGAGGATCAGTGGGAACGCAACGCCGAAAGCTATGAACTGTTCCGCCAGATCTGGCGCAACGACAAGGTCAGTGCCACGCCGAAGTTCCGGCCGTCACTGCAGGACGCCGAGGTGTGGCCGCGCCCATTGCAGACGCCCATCCGGATCTGGCACGGCAGCGCCACCAGCCGCGAATCGGTCGACCTGGCCGCTCGTTACGGTGACCCGCTGTTCTCGGCCAACGTCACGAATCCCATCGAGCCGTACGCGGAATTGATCCGCTATTACCGCGAGCGCTGGGTCCATTACGGCAACGACCCGGCGTCGGCCGTGGTCGGCGCCGGTACCGCGGGGTATTACTCGACCCGCAACTCCCAGGACGCGATCGACACGTATCGACCCGTGTTCCAGGACCAGCTTGCCTTCCAGAAGCGGCTCGGACTGGAACCCGTTTTCCATACTCTCGAGGACTTCGTGGAACGCAGTTCTGCACTGATCGGCAGCCCACAACAGGTGATCGAGAAGGTGCACCGCTACCACGAGCAGTTCGGCCACACGGTGTTGCACCTGCACGCCGATGCCGGTGGCCTGACCGACGATCAGCACCGCGAAGCGCTGGAGCTGTTCCAGTCCGACATCGCCCCGGAGCTGCGCCGCACGATCGCCGACCCACCATGGGGAGCCAGCCAGGGCAGCGGGACCGCGATTCGCGCGGCCGCAGGTGATTCCGTTCCCGCGACCGTCTGAAGAGGACAAGCCGATGACCAATACACCGTTGACCGTGCTGGACCTGGTGCCGATCTCGTCCGGATCCAACGCCACCGAAGCGTTGCGTAACAGCATCGATCTCGCTCAACAGGCCGAGCGTTTCGGCTACCGCCGATACTGGTTTGCCGAACACCATCTCAATCCAGGTGTTGCCGGTACCTCGCCGGCTGTGCTGCTGGCGCTGACCGCGGGCGCGACCTCGACCATCCGGCTCGGCGCGGGAGCTGTTCAGCTCGGGCACCGCACCGCCTTGTCCACCGTCGAGGAGTTCGGCTTGCTCGATGCGCTGCACCCGGGTCGCTTCGACCTGGGACTGGGCCGCTCCGGTGGGCGTCCGGCTGAGCCGGCCAAGGTTCCCGCGCTCGTGGGGGCACCAGCCGTTGCCGACGGTCGCACCGCGAACGGGCTGCGGATCCCAGCCAAGTTCAGCTTCCAGCACCTGCTCGGCTCCCCACGATTCGCCATGCAGAAAGCATTGCTCGCACAACCCAACGCCACGCCGCAGAATTACACCGAGCAGATCAACGACATCCTCGAGCTCATCGACGGGACGTACCGCTCAGCCGACGGGGTGGAGGCACACGTGATCCCAGGTGAGCACGCCGATCTGCAAGTGTGGATCCTGGGCAGCAGCGGCGGCGAAAGCGCGCAAGTTGCCGGTTCCAACGGCCTGCGGTTTGCCGCGAACTATCACGTCAGTCCCGCCACCGTGCTTGAAGCAGTCGAAGGCTACCGAGCGGCCTTCGTCCCGTCGCCCGGACTCGCCAGACCACACGTCAGTGTGTCGGCCGACGTCGTTGTCGCCGAAGACGAAGCAGCGGCGCGTGAATTGGCTACCGGCTACGGCCTGTGGGTTCGTAGCATTCGCACCGCCGAAGGCGCCATCGAGTTCCCGACTCCGGCGCAGGCCCGAGCCCACGCCTGGACCGACGAGGACCGGGCGCTGGTCGAGGACCGCGTCGAGACGCAGTTCGTCGGTTCCGCGGCGCAGGTCGCGGACCACCTCGAACGGTTGCGGGACGCCACCGGAGCGGACGAGCTCATCGTCACCACCATCACCCACGATCACGCCGACCGGATCCGTTCCTACGAACTCCTGGCCCAGGAGTGGGCCGCCCGATGACGAACACCCTCGAGTCGGGCGAACTGCGGCGGGTACTCGGCGCGTTCCCCACCGGCGTCACGGCAATCGCCGCTCTCGGCGAGGACGGCCGGCCGGTTGGGTTGGCGGCCAGCTCGTTCACGTCCGTCTCGCTCGAGCCCCCTCTGGTGTCGGTGTGCGTCGCCCATACGTCCACCACTTGGCCGGCGTTGCGAGGCCGTGATCGCCTCGGGGTCAGCGTCCTGGGTGCCCATCAGGAACGAGCTGGTCGCCAGTTGAGCGCCGCCGGTCAGGATCGATTCCTCGATCTGGCATGGCATACCGGCATCGACGGTGCGGTTCTGGTCACGGGCGCCAGCGCCTGGTTCGAATGCAGCATCGAACAACAGATCCGGGCCGGTGACCACGACATCATCTTGCTCCGTGTTCACGACGTGCAGGCCGACCACGACGTGGCGCCCTTGGTCTTTCATGCCAGCAAGTTCCGGCGGCTCGAACGAGAGGACTTCCCGGTCTGATCCGCTTTCTTTTTGATCCGTCAGTACTCCTTCGTTGACAGTCACGATCGCATCATGGGTAATGGCCGATCCTTTTAGCGCGATTACCCAGTCCAGCCGGACGGGCATAACCTGCGTGGCGACGTGGAGCAACTTCAGGTTGCGGCTCGCGCGGTGGCCTTAGGCGGGACGAGCCAGCAGGTCGAGGCCGCACAAGAGGTGTTGGCTCAGGCTCGCCGTGCGCTGTATTTGATCCTGGCGCAGGATGGGCAAGAGACCGATTCGGGTGCGCCCACCTCATGAAAGCACCCGGACTGTGGAAGGAATTGCCGCCCTGCGCGCCAATTCCTTCCACAATCGATGGGAAATCAGCTGGTAAGTGCGTCCAGCTCGGCTAGTGGCACGACGCCTTCGGCCTTCTTCGCCAAGGCGGAATCGACGGTGATCAGTGCGTCGGCTTGGAGCTGGGTGACCGCGAGATACTCCGCGTCATAGGTCGACTCCCAACCGTGCGCCCGTGCGATTTTCCAAGCCGTACGGCGCGAAACCCGGTCCCCGAGCAGCCGCATCTTCAGCTCGGTGACGCGCACGAGACGGTGCAACGCCACCTCTTCGGTGAGGTCGCCGCGTTGCGCGGCTTCGAAGAGCAGCGACAGCGCTTGGGAACGGATGATGTTCGGAGCCACGATCTGATGTCCCGGATTGATCCGGACATCGCGGGCGATCACGTGCAGCAGCGTCGGGGCGTCGATGACGTAACGGGCCATGTCGGCACTCTAGGCGCGGTGCCCGGCCCGGCGACACGTTGCGTGGTCCCGTTCCCCGGCACCGGTCGCGAGGCTTATAGAAAGCGCATATGTCGGTAATATATGACTATCGACGTTTACAGTCCATCTGCGCCGAACGACCGAAAGGCCAACATGAGCGTGACGATCACCGACCGCCGACCATCGAACGGATCAGTGCGCCGCTGGCTGCATCGCGACGCGCGAGCTGATCTGGTGGCTTCCCTGGTGGTCTTTCTGGTCGCGCTGCCCCTGTCGATCGGGATCGCGGCGGCGTCGAACGCCCCGACCACCGCTGGGTTGATCGCGGCGATCGTCGGCGGTATCGCGGCCGGAAGTCTCGGCGGATCACCGTTGACCGTCAGCGGGCCGGCCGCCGGGCTGACCGTGGTAGTGGCCGGCTTGATCGATCAGTTCGGTTTCGCGGTGACTTGCGCGATCACCGCGGGCGCCGGCGTACTGCAGGTCATACTCGGCCTCAGTCGGATCGCCCGAGTCGCGCTGGCGATCTCACCGGCCGTGCTGCACGCGATGCTGGCCGGCATTGGCATCACGATCGTGCTCAGCCAGCTTCACGTGCTGTTGGGCGGCGCGCCCGGCGCCGATGCGGTCAGCAACCTGCGTCGACTACCCCATCAGCTCGCCGAGGGCGAACTGGGCGCGGTCGCCGCGGGCACGATCATGATTGCGATCCTGCTGGTCTGGCGACGGCTGCCGTCCCGGTTCGCCGTCGTGCCCGGGCCGTTGATTGCGATCGTCGGTGTCACGGCACTGTCCGTTTTCCTGGAGCTTGACGTCGCTCGCGTCGACGTGCCGGGATCGCTGTTGAGCTCAGTCGTGCTGCCGCAGCTTCCGCAGGGAAAGTGGGGCGCGATGGCCATCGGCGTCGTGACGTTGGCGATCATCGGCAGCGTAGAGAGCCTGCTGTCCTCACTCGCCAGCGATCGGCTTGCTGCCGACGGGCGCCGGTCGAGCCTTGACCGCGAACTCATCGGACAAGGCGTAGCGAATACCGCCTCGGGCCTGCTCGGCGGGCTCCCGATCACCGGGGTCATCGTGCGTAGTTCGACCAACATCGCTGCGGGCGCGCGCACCCGGATGTCGACGATCTTGCATGGCTTCTGGGTATTGCTCTCCGCGCTTGCCCTCGTGTCGGTGATCGAATTGGTGCCGATGGCCGCACTGGCCGGGCTGCTGATCGTGATGGGTGTCGGTCTTGTGAAGGGCGCTGACCTCCGGCAAGCCCAGCGCCACGGCGAGCTGGTGGTCTACCTGTCCGCCGCCGCCGGCGTGCTGGTGCTGAACCCGCTCGAAGGCGTGCTCATCGGCGTATCGCTGGCCGGGCTGCTCGTCGTCGGTCGAGCGCTGCGAGCGCAGATCGTCGTCGAGTCGTCGCCGACCCGCGGACACGATCACTGGACGGTGACCCTGACCGGCATTCTCAGTTTCGCCTCCATTCCCAAGCTGGCGCGTTTACTCGACAAGGTTCCGTCCGGTACGACAACGGTCGTCACGGTTGACCTCGCCCATCTCGACCACGCGGCCTTCGATCACCTCGACAACTGGCGAACCCAACACGAGGCGGCGGGAGGCACCGTCACCATCGACGAGATCAGCCCGGCCGGATTCTCGGTAGGCGGGCCTGAGCGGCGCGGAGAACCTCATACGCCGCGGCACATCGCCCCGTGGAACAGCTGGCAGAGCGAAGACAACCACGGTAAGCACGTTGCCGATCAGTTGCTCCGGCGGCGACCTGAGTTTGCGCCGATCGCTCCGCTCCTCAATGGCCTGCACGAATACCAAAGCCGCACCGTGCCGCTCTTGCAACCCGTCATGACCAACCTCGCCGGCGTGCAGCGTCCCACCACGCTGTTCTTCACCTGCGCGGACTCGCGCATCGTGCCCAACGTGATCACGAGCAGCGGACCGGGCGATCTGTTCACCGTGCGCAACGTCGGAAACCTCGTCGCGCGGGACGACTCCGTGCTCGCCGCGATCGAATACGCCATCGAAGTCCTGAACGTAGGAAGCATTGTGGTCTGCGGTCATTCAGATTGCGGCGGGATGCGCGCGCTGCTCCAGGGCCCGGCGCGCTCGGACGGCGCAGTGTCGAGGTGGCTGGGCGAAGGCGAGGACAGTCTGGTGGCCTGGCGCGCGGGACACCCGCTGGTTCGTGGCGGCGTGGCGGACTGTGACACCTTGGCCATGGTCAACGTCGCCACGCAACTCGACCGGATCGAAGCCTTTCCGGTCGTCCGCGACGCGATCACCGCTGACCGGCTGCACCTGACCGGCCTGTTCTACAACGTCGGCGACTCGAGCATTTCCCTCTTGGACCGAATCGGAATGAGATTTCACGAGCCCAACGCGGACTGGCCCGCAGACCGGAAAGTCCTACCCTGACGTGGTCATGGCAACGCTTGCATAGGACTTTCTCCGGTTATGAGAGAGTCAAGGCATGCCCGTTGCGCTCGCGCTACTCGTAGCCGGCACCCTGTTCATGGAAATTCTCGACGGCACAATCCTGGCGACCGCGGCGCCTAGCATCGCTCGAACGTTCGGGGTCGAATCGACCCAGATCGGCGTCTGCGTCACGGCCTATGTGCTGACCCTGGCCGTGCTGATTCCGCTGAGCGGCTGGGCGACCGACCGATACGGCGCCCGCAAGATCTATGTCACTGCGATCATCACGTTTACCGCGGCCTCGGTGTTCTGCGCCATCAGCGCGAATCTCACCACGCTGATCGCGGCCCGGGTCCTGCAGGGTGTGGGCGGCGCGATGATGGTTCCGGTCGGGCGCCTGGTTGTACTTCGCGCGGTGGACAGGCAGGACATGATTCGTGCGGTCGCCTACCTGACCTGGCCGGCGTTGCTGGCGCCGGTGGTAGCGCCCGTTGCCGGTGGCTTGCTCTCCACGTACACGAGCTGGCGCTGGATCTTCATCATCAACGTGCCGCTGGGCGTCATCGCGGCGATCTTGGCGCTGCGACTGATGCCCGCCGTGGACCTCGGTCCGGTTCGAAGACCGATGGACTGGGTGGGTTTCGTCGGATCGGCGCTGGCCCTGGGCGGTGCCGTGGTGGTGGCGGCGGCGCTCGGCGAACCGCGCTTGAACATCGCGGTGATCGTGACGGCAACGGCGATCGCAGGTCTTTCCGCGGCGGCAACCGTGCATCACCTTCGCCGAGCAGCGGACCCATTATTACGCCTCGACCTGTTTCGCATCGGTACATTTCGCACTGCGCACGCCGGCGGCGGGGCGTTTCGCATTGCCGTGAACTCGATTCCATTTCTGCTGCCGCTGCTGTTTCAGGATCAGTTCGGCTGGAGCGCAGCAAAAGCGGGGACAATGGTGTTGTTCGTCTTCGTCGGCAATTTGGTCATCAAGCCTATTACCACGCCATCCTTGCATCGTTACGGCTTTCGCGCGGTCTTGATGGTGGCAACATTTTTCGCGGCCACGACCATCGCCCTGTGTGCGTTGTTCAGCGACGACACACCGCTGGCGGTGATCGCGCTCGTCATCATGCTCGGGGGGGCGTTTCGCTCGATCGGCTTCTCGGCTTACAACACCATCGCGTTCGCCGACGTGGAGCAACCAGAGATGAATGACGCCAGCACGTTGGCGGCGACGGCGCAGCAACTCGCGCAGGGACTTGGTGTCGCGTACGCGGTGGTTACGCTGCGGCTGGGCACTCAGTTGTGGTCGGGCGTGGGGCCGTATCGATTCTCCTTTCTCATGATTGCCGCCCTACTACTCATTGCCTTTGTCGCATCCGTTCGGCTGCCGCTGAAAGCTGGCGACACGTTGCGGCCGGTCAGGCAAAGTGATGCTGCGGACGGTTGAGGGCGAGCTGATTGCGGCCGCGGCGCAAGCTGGCCTCGGCGCGGCGGTGAACGGTGAAACATCCAAAATGGTCCGAGTCGCGCTGCCAACGCCGTACAAGTGAGCGCCGTACCTGCACGGCCATGAGGCCTGATCGAGCGGTGCCCTAAGTCGACCAAGCCGGGTCGAGACCGGATTCGGATTCTACGAATTCATAGGTCCACACACAGGCCAGGCCGGTGTCGTAGCTAAGTGCGTAGACGTATTTCATGCCGCCCAGATGGACCACGTGGGTTGGCGGCGGCTTGCCATAGGCACCTTCTGGGCACTCCCACAGCGTGCCGCGCAGCGGGCCGTCGACGGCCCGGACGACTACGTGTCGTTCCGGACCGTCACTGCGAACGCCGTCGTGCTCCCGCAGTCCGGTCCGCCCGTCGACCCACCCGACCCGCCGGAGTCAGACTTACACTGACTTGACATCGCTAGCATAATGACTTCACGGGCGGGGACCATCACACGGGCAGATCCAGCAAAGTGCGGGTGTTCGGCGAGACATGACAGTTACAGCCACCTCTTTCGATGACGTCCAGAACGACGCGGGACCCGCGAGGCTGACAATCGCCGCGGGCAATTGTTGCTGAAAGTCCCTGGACCGACCGAATGAGTGCGACTCCGTTCAATTTCCCGCACGGCAGTGCGGGCGATGCCGCCCTATTGGCAGCTATCGTCGCGTCCTCTCACGACGCGATCATTGGCAAGAGCTTGGCCGGCGAGATCCTGACCTGGAATGCCGCCGCCGAACGTCTCTACGGCTTCACCGCGGCCGAGGCGATCGGGCGTTACGTTGATCTGCTCGTTTCGGAAACTGCCCGGCCGCGTGAGGACGAATTGTTCGCGCTCGCGCTGGCCGGTCAGCGGGTCGAGGCGATCGAGTTGCCGCGCCGGCACAAGGACGGCTCGACGATCGACGTGTCGCTGTCCCTGTCACCGGTGTTCGACGAGCAGGGCCATATTGTCGGCGTTGCCGCATCGTCGCGCGACGCCGGTGAGCGCCGTCGAAGCGAGGACACGTTCCAACGGATTGTCGATGCCGCACCGGACGCAATGGTGTGCATGAACGAGGCCGGAATCATCAGCCTGGTCAACGCCCAAGTCGAGCGGATGTTCGGGTACCCGTCGGCTGAAATCGTAGGGTTACCAATCGAATCATTGTTGCCCGAAGGCGCTCGTGACGCCCCCGTCGATCCGCCGGCGAGCGACGCGCTGGAACCGAAGCCGCGCCCAGTGGGCGATGGGCGACAACTGTATGGGCGGCGCCGGGACGGTTCAACGTTCCCGGCCGACATCAGCTTGGCGGCGATTGAGGGGTCCGAGGGCCAGACCGTGATCGCCGCGATCCGTGACGTCACGGCCCGGCACGCCGTCCAGGCCGCGCTGCACGACAGCGAGGAGCAGTTTCGCCAAGTTGTGGCCAATGTCAAGGTAGGGATTTCGCTGCGGGGCTTGAATCCCGATGAATACATCTACCTCAATCAGACCTACCTCGATATCTTGGGCCTCGATCCCGCCGGTCCGATGCCGACGCCATCCGACGCACTGACTTTCGTGCATCCCGATGACCGAGCGATGGCCATCGCGGCGGCCGAGCGAACCAGGTCAGGTCACAGTGATGACGATGAACTGGAATTGCGCATTGTGCGGGCGGACGGAACTGTGCGGTGGGTCAGAGCGTCGAGCCGACCAGTCCGGGACGTGCAGGGCGAGATCTTCAGAATTGCGGGCACTATCGAAGACGTCACCGAACGCCGAGAGTCGGAATCAGCGCTGCGTAAGAGCGAGGAGCGGTTCCGTCAGATGGCCGACAGCAGCAGCGTCGGATTCACACTGCATCAGGTAGATCCGCCCGAGTTTCTCTATACAAGCCCCGCTTATCTCGCCATCATGGGCATCGCTCCCGGTGCTGGACGGCTGTCATTGAGCGACGCGCTGGCCATGGTCCACCCCGAGGATCTGTCTCGCCTGATACCCGATCAGTGGCAGGCGCCCGAAGCCGGCGCGACGACCGAGACGGAGCTGCGGATCGTCCGCCCGGACGGGGAGCATCGCTGGTTGCGCGTGATGATCAGCCCGGTGCAGGACGTCGACGGGTCGGTTCGTCGGGTCGCTACGACGGTTGAAGACATCACCGATAGGCGCGCGGCACAAACCGAGTTGTACGCAGCCAGAAGCGAGGCTGACCGAGCGAACCGGGCTAAGAGCGAGTTTCTCTCCCGGATGAGTCATGAGTTGCGGACCCCGTTGAACGCGGTGCTCGGCTTCGCGCAGCTGCTGGAGCTCGACGAGCTGACCCAAGGTCAGACGGATGCGGTGCGCCACATTCTGCGTGGTGGGCGGCACTTGCTCGAGCTGATCAACGACGTGTTGGACATCTCGCGCATCGAGACGGACCAGCTCGAATTGTCGATGGAGCCCGTTCAGTTGGCGGACGTGCTGACCGAGACAGTGGAGCTGATGCGTCAGATCGCCAGCGCGGAGGAAATCGAAATAGACCTCGATGTGCTCGACCCGCTGTTGGCCAGCTATGTGTGGGCCGACCGGCGCCGACTGCGTCAGGTCCTGCTCAACCTGCTGTCCAATGCGATCAAATACAACAAGCGGTCCGGACAGGTGATCATTCGAGTCGAAAGGGATTCGCTCGGTTGGCCCCAAATCTTGATCACCGATACCGGTATCGGTATTCGACCGGAAGATCTGCCTCGCCTCTTCACGCCGTTCGACCGGCTTGGCGACGCGGTCGAGATCGAAGGAACCGGAATAGGTCTGGCTTTGTCACAACGCCTGGTCACCTTGATGCACGGTTCGCTGTCAGTGGAGTCGTCGCCCGGCACCGGCAGCACATTCATCGTGCGCATGCCGGCCTCCGATCCGCCGAGGGTGGATCTCGCGCCGCAAGGCAACGTCGAACGCGCCGGCCCAATCAGACTTTCTACCCTGCTGTACATCGAAGACAACACCTCCAACGTCCAATTGGTGGAACAAATTCTGAAGCGGCGACCGGGCTGGCAGCTGGTGCATGCCGGGCACGGGGCGCTCGGACGGGAATTGGCCGGCGTCACCCAACCCAACCTCATCCTGTTGGATTTGCATCTACCAGATATGAACGGCCTCGATGTCCTGAAAGAGCTGCACTCCGATCCACGGACCAGATTGATTCCGTTGGTCATCGTCAGCGCGGACGCCAACCCGCGGCAGATAGCCCGGCTGCGTGATGCCGGTGCGGCTCACTACATGACCAAACCCCTGAACGTCTCGGACGTTCTCGCCCTGCTCGACACGCACGCCACGAACGACGAGGATCTCGATGGCTGAACTATTGTTTCCCTTTGCCGACGTCAGCATTCTCGTCGTTGACGACAACGCCGACAACCTCTCGCTCATTGAGGCGGTGTTGGCTCGAGCCGGCGCCACCCAGGTGTCGGCGGAATCGGATCCCCGGCAGGTCCCGGCGCGGCTGGCGTCGATCGACCCCGATCTCGTAGTACTCGACTTGCGGATGCCCCACGTCGACGGTTACCAGCTGTTGAGCGAGATCGCGGCCTACGCCGACGGAGGTTACCTACCCGTACTCGTGCTCACCGCCGACGCAACCCGGGCCGCGGGCGAACGTGCCATGCGCGAAGGAGCGCATGATTTCGTCACCAAACCGTTCGACAACGCCGACCTGGTCGTGCGTATCCGCAATCTGCTGCACACCCGCGCCTTACGTGCGCGCGGGAGCGCGGGATAGTCAGCTACCCGCGTACCTCATCGGGGATACCAAACATCGGGTACAACTGACGCATGACGAGACTCGACGGCACCTCAGCACTCATCACCGGAGCGAGCAGCGGAATCGGGGCCGCGACCGCATTGGCGCTGGCCGAACAGGGCGCCTCAGTCGCACTGGTCGCCCGCCGTCGCGACCGGCTGGAAGAGCTGGCGGCCAGGATCATCCGGGCTGGCGGGCGGGCGCTCGTCCTGGAGGCGGACGCATCCTCACGCGAAGAGATCGAGCAGGCCGTCACCGCAACGGTGGGGGAGTTCGGCCGGCTGGACACGGTCATCGCCAACGCCGGGGTGATGCTGCTCGGTCCCGTCGTCGAGGCCCCGGTGGACGAGTGGGAACGCATGATCAACATCAATGTGTCAGGGCTGCTGTACACGGCACACGCCAGCCTTCCGCATCTGATCTCTGCCGCCGAGCAACCACCGCGCAACGTCGCGGATCTGGTCTTGATCAGTAGCGTCGCGGGTCGGGTGCCGCGCAACGGATCCGGTGTCTACAACGCGACCAAGCATGCGGTCGGTGCTTTCGGGGAGGCGTTGCGGCAGGAGGTGACCAAGCGACATGTCCGGGTCAGCCTGGTTGAACCGGGTGCGGTCGACACCGAACTTCGCAGCCACAACCGGCCGGAAATTCAGGAGAGTATCCGCGGCCGGTTCGGAGACATCGAGCGACTCGAAGCCCAGGACATCGCCGAGCTGATCGCCTACATCGTGACCCGGAGCCGCCGCGTCGCGATCAACGAGGTGCTCATTCGTCCGACCGAGCAGGAGGGCTGACCGGCAGCTCGCCCGCGAGGTAACCCAGGCGTCCTTCATCAAGCTCGCGTTGCGTCCAAATGCCACGACGGATCTGCAGCCGCGGACCGTAGGCCGCAATCCGTCCCTATCGACGGTTGCCCGGCGAAGAGCGAGCTGTGAACTGTGCTGGAGTGGTACTCATGACTGATGCAGCGACTAACAACGCGTTCCCTGAGGTCGTCACGGTGGGCCAGTACTTGGCCTACCGGCTGATCGAGCTGGGCGGCAAACACCTTTTCGGCCTGCCCGGGGACTTCAACCTGAGTCTGCTGGACGAGATGCTCACCAATCCCGAGCTGACTTGGGTCGGCAACACCAACGAGTTGAATGCCGCCTACGCCGCGGACGGTTACGCGCGGGTCACTCGTGGCGTGGCCGCGCTGGTCACGACGTACGGTGTCGGCGAGCTGTCGGCGATGAACGGGATCGCCGGCAGCTTCGCCGAGGACGTCCCGGTCTTGCAGATCACTGGGATGCCCAGCACGACCGCGCGGGCGCAGGGAACCCTGTTGCACCACACGCTCGTCGATGGTGATTACGACCATTTCTTCCGCGCGTATAAGGAGGTCACCGCGGCTGGTGCCATTCTCAGGGCCGCCGATGCGGCCCTGGAGATTGACCGCGTCCTGCGGGCCGCGCTCGATGAGTCCAAGCCGGTGTACCTCGGAGTTCCGATGGATGTAGCGGGCGCGCCGATCTCGTCGGCGCCGTTGACGCGCAAGTTGCGGGCCACACCGAGTGACGCCGTTGCGCTCGCGGACTTCCGGACAACCCTGGCCGAGGCTCTGCATGACCAGTCCGCGGTCACAATGCTGGCCGGTCCGCGAATCCATCGGCGCAAAGCCGAACACCTGCTCGAAGAGATCGCCGGTCATCGGGGGGTGCAGGTCGCAACCCAGGCCAGCGCCAAGGCAATGCTGGCCGAATCTCACCGCGCCAGCCTGGGGATTTACATGGGCGAGATGACCCCGGCCGACGCCACCCGCAAGGTTGTCGATCAGGCTCCGCAGCTGATTCTGGCTGGCACCGTACTCAGTGATGTATTGACCGGCTTCTTCACGCAGGGCTTCGATCTCAGTAAGGCCATCGAATTGGGAATCTCAGACGCCCGGATCGGGCCGGTGACCTTTCATGACGTGCAGTTGGTGGACAGCCTGACGGTGCTCAATGAGATCGTCGCCACCCTCGACCTGGTCGAGATCGATCCGGTCCAACCGACCTGGCCCTACCGAAAGGCGCTACGAGACCAGGGCGCTGCCGTCCTCAGTCAACAAGCGCTGTGGACGATCGTGCAGGAATGGCTGCCCAGCAACGCGATTGCCATCGCCGACGCGGGAACCGCACTGTATGGCGCGCTGGAACTTCAGATGCCGCCCGGCACCGAGCTGCTCGCCCAACCGATCTGGTCTTCGATCGGTTACACCCTGCCGGCGGCATTGGGAACGTCGTTGGCTGGACCAGATCGGCGCAGCATCCTGTTCATCGGCGACGGTGCTGCTCAGCTGACCGCCTCGGAGCTGGCCACCATCCTGCACCGCGGTCTCACGCCGATCATCGTGCTCATCAACAACGCCGGGTACACCATCGAGCGTGTGATCCAGAGCCCGCGGGCGGTATACCAAGACGTCACCGGCTGGGACTGGGCCGCGTTGCCCGCTGCGCTGGCACCGGGCATCCCCGTGCTCGCCGTGACGGCCACGACTCCGGACGAGTTGCGGTCCGCCTTGCAACAAGCCGCGAATGCCCAGGATCGACTGGTACTCATCGAGTTACATGCGCTGCCCGACGACGCGCCTCCGCTGCTGACCCGGCTCGGCAGCATGGTTGCCCACTCGAAGGCGAGTCCATCTAACTAGGCCGGGTCCCGATTGCGTTTGGGGTTACCGGCGCGAGTCGGGACCCCGTTTGGCGTTGCCGGCGCGAGTCGGGACTCCGTCTGGGGTTGCCGGCGCGAGTCGGGACTCCGTTTGGGGTTACCGCGAGTCCGGACTCCGTCTGGGGTTACCGCGAGTCCGGACTCCGTTTGGGATTGCCGCGAGTCGGGACCCCGTTTGGCGTTGCCGGCGCGAGTCGGGACTCCGTCTGGGGTTGCCGGCGCGAGTCGGGACTCCGTTT
>JAOPUZ010000070.1 GCA_025966315.1 Frankiales bacterium
AGACAACTCTGGCCGCAGAGGAATCAGACGAGGTCATCGACGCGTTGCGCCAAAGGTTCCCGCTTTTGCAGTCTCCGCCGACGGAGGACATCTGTTATGCCACCACGAACCGGCAGAAGGCGGTACAAGCCGTAGCCCAGGACGCCGAGGTCGTGCTGGTGGTCGGCTCGCCCAATTCGGCGAATTCGAATCGCTTGGTCGACATTGCCCGCCAGTCCGGCGCGGCGGCGTTTCTCGTCGAGGATGCTGGCGACATCGACCCGGCCTGGTTTCAGAACTCGCGCGTGATCGGGCTGACCGCAGGCGCGTCCGCTTCGGAGGATCGAGTCACCGAGGTCGTCGATCTGCTGCGCTCGCAGCGATCGGTCACGCTCATTGAACGCGAGGTGACCAAGGAATCCATTCACTTTGGCCTGCCTGCCCCGGTGAGTACGACATGAGCCCCTTGCCGTACGTCAGCGGCGCAACCGGCTCGCCGCTACTCGCCGACCACCCGGTCACTGACTACCAGGCGTCGCGCCGGGCGGGGGTGCTCGACTCGATCAACGAACCGCGCGACCTCAAACGGTTGGACGCGAACGAGTTGGTCACGCTCGCGCAAGAGATCAGGGAGTTCCTGGTCGACACGGTCCTGCGGACCGGTGGTCATCTCGGGCCCAACCTGGGTGTGGTCGAGCTGAGTATCGCCATTCACCGGGTTTTTGATTCGCCCACCGACGTGATCCTGTGGGACACCGGGCACCAGGCCTACGTCCACAAGTTGTTGACCGGTCGGGCCTCCGGCTTCGGCCGGCTTCGGCAAAAGGATGGCATTTCCGGTTATCCGAGGCGGGTCGAGTCGGTGCACGACGTCACCGAAAGTTCGCATGCGTCGGCCGCGCTATCTTACGCTGACGGTGTCGCCAAGGCCTTGTGGCTGCGGGGCGAACATGATCGCAAGGTGGTCGCGGTGGTCGGTGACGGGGCGTTGACCGGTGGAATGTGCTGGGAAGCATTGAACAATATCGGTGCGGCGCCGCACCGGCCGGTTGTCGTAGTGCTCAATGACAACGGCCGCTCCTACGCACCCACCGTCGGTGCCCTGGCGAACCACTTGGCCGAGCTGCGCGCGCACGACATCGACGGCGAGGCCTCGTTGTTCAGTCAGCTCGGCTTCTGTTACCTAGGTCCGATCGACGGTCACGACGAGCCCGCAGTGGAGGCGGCGCTGCGTCACGCGCAGCTGTGCGGTGGCAGCGCCGTCGTACATTGTGTGACCCAGAAGGGACGCGGCTACGCCCCGGCCGAGCAGCATGAGGCCGATCGCATGCACGCCGTGGGGGCGGGCTCGTCCGGTTCCAGTCCCCGTCCGGGCATAGCGAGCCAAACCTGGACCGAGGTGTTCGGCGATGAGCTGATCAAGCTCGCCGCGCGTCGGCCCGAGGTCGTAGCCGTCACGGCGGCAATGCTGCAGCCGGTTGGGCTGGCCGGCTTCGCCCAGGCGTACCCGGATCGCGTCTTCGACGTGGGCATCGCCGAGCAACACGCTGTGACATCGGCGGCCGGACTGGCCCTCGGCGGCCTGCATCCGGTCGTGGCCATCTATGCCACCTTCCTCAACCGAGCCGTCGACCAGACGCTGATGGATGTGGCGTTGCTCGGGCTAGGTGTCACCTTCGTGCTGGACCGGGCTGGCATCACGGGGGAGGACGGCCCGAGCCACAACGGCATGTGGGATCTGTCCGTGCTGCAACTGGTGCCCGGCATCCGAATTGCGGCGCCTCGCGATGCCCCCACACTGCGCAGCGAACTTGCCGAGGCGATCGCCACCAGATCTGGGCCCACCGCCATCCGCTTCCCCAAAGCCGCCGTCGGCAGCGATATTGAGGCGGTCGGCAGCATCGCCGGTATGGACGTGCTTCGCGGACCGGTGGCGCCCCGGGTGCTGATCCTGTCGGTGGGCGCACTGGCTTCGAGATGCGTGGGCCTCGCCGATGAGCTGGCCCGAACGGGCATCGCCGCCACGGTGATCGATCCGCGTTGGGTGTGCCCGATCAACCCGGCACTGTCGGAACTGGCCGCCAGCTATGAGCTGGTTGTGACGGTCGAGGACAACACTGTGGTCGGCGGCATCGGGACGGCGGTCGCCGAGCTGCTGCGCCGGGCGGGCATCTGTACCCCAGTCCGGGAGTACGGGATACCGCTGGGATTTCTGCAAGCCGGCACCCGGGCCGAGATACTGGAAGAATTGGGGCTTACTCCCGTAGCGCTGGCACGCCAGGTCGAGGACGAGCTGCAACGCCAACGATGATTTGTACGCTATCCACGCTATCCACGCTATCCACGCTATCCACGCGTCACGGGCGATCGAGGACGTTCATAGGCTCGCATTCGCCAGCGTTATGCCTGCTGGGTTCTTGACAAAGATGCCGGAAAAGTGCGAATTCCGGTCCTTACGTCGGCCGGCTCGTCCACCTGCGGCTGGCTCATGCCGGCGACCCGGGTGGCATCGACGGCTCAGTCGGCTCGGGTGGCGTCGAGGTCGGCCCGTCGAGGTCGGCGTCGCGGAACAGCCTGCCGGACGTGGCCCCGACCGGCACGTCAGCTGGCCTGATCCAGCTGCTGCAGCGCCTGCTGCCGCATCCCACTGGCCTCAGTACGCATGCCCAGTTCGTCGAAGACCGCCGCCAGGTCGTGAGCCTCGAGGGCCCGGGCGAACGTGGCCTGATCGGAACCTTCGACCAGCGTATCCAGCATAATGGGTGCGTAATCGGATCGGTGATTATTGCGTTCGTTCACGTTTCGTTCTGCTCCCCATTGGATCGAGACCGCTGGTGCAATTGCTTGCTATCTACACGGGGACGATCCACAGAACGGTTCAGTCACCGGGACGGACGGTCTAGCTTCCCGTTGCCCGGTGCGATGTCACGCCGACGCACGGCCGAGCACTTCGTTGGCTAGCAGGTTTCGCATGACGTCGGTAGCACCGTCGCCGATGCAGAGACCGCGGGCATCACGGGCCAGCCGCTCGAACGGCAGATCGGCTGAGTAGCCCGCGGCGCCGCACATTTGCACGGCCGCGTCGGCGATCACGACCGCAGCATCGTTGGCCGCCAGCTTTGCCGTCGCGGCATCGGCTATCGAGGGGGTACCTGCCCCGGCGTTGGCCGCAGCGCGGTAGACGAGCATTTTCGCCGCTTCGAACTTCACCGTCAGATCGGCGATACGCCAGCGTATTCCCTGGTGATGCGCGAGTTTCGCTCCGGAGACCTCACGACTGGCGGCGTACTGCTTCATCGCTTCGAGCGCGGCCTCAGCAATGCCCAGTGAGAGAGGCGGGTTACCCGAAACCCGGGCGTCGCTCATGATGTGCAGCAATTGCTTGAAATCACCCGGGCCGAGCAGCACGTTCTCGTTCGGCACCGCGCACTCGTGGAAATTGACGCCGGCCATCCCGGTACCGCGCATGCCCATCATGCTGATCTTCTTGCCGATACGCACACCGGGCTGGTTTCGTTCCACCAGCACGGCGCCGAGGCCCTTGAGGCCGGGAATGGCGCCGAAGCGAGTGATCACGATGAAGACGTCGGCGTCCATGGCCAGGCTGATCCAGGTCTTCTCGCCGGACAGCCGGTAACCGGCGCCGTCCGGGCGCGTCTGCGTCCGGATCGCGGCCAGGTCCGTGCCGGCATCGGGTTCGGACATTGCCCAGGCGACGATCTTCGCACCGGTGCAGAACGAAGGCAGCCACTGCGCGCGCAGATCCGCCGATCCGTGCTGCAGCACGGTTTTAGCCCCGAGACCGGTTTGCGAGCACATGATGAGCGCACTGGGACGACAGACCTTCGCGACCTCTTGCAGGGTGAGGATTAGGTCCAGCACTGATCCGCCGCCGCCGCCGTATTGCTCCGGCAGGGTGAGGCCCAGCAGCCCGGCCTGGGCCAGCACGGGCAGGTGAACGAGCGGCGTCCGATCGTCGCGATCCCAGTCAGCCGCCCTCGGCTTCAGGTACCTCCGGGCCAGCTCCCGGGTGCTGGTGACCAGCCGGAGCTGGGGCTCGGTCAGGGCAAAGTCCATGGTCAGTGGCCCGCCCCGTCGGCGGCGGCCAACGGCTCGGTGGACGTCGCGGTGCGGTCTTGGATCAGGACGTACTCGGCCGTTCGGGAATCCCAGGTGGTGGCCGTGAGCCCTTGCTTGCGAAGCTCGACCTTGACGACCTTGTTCACGTGATTGCGTGGTATCAGGTCGACGAATTCGATATAGCGAGGAATCATGAATCTCGGCATGGATGCCTGCAGAAATCTCGCTAATTCGGATTCCTGCAGCAATGCTCCGGGAACCCGCTCGACCACGATTTTGACCTCTTCATCCCCGAGCACATCGGTCGCGGCACTGTCCGACTTTACGCCGATGCCCGCACAGTCCCGCACGTCCGGGTGGGCTTGAACGTAGGTCTCAACCTCGAACGCGGAGATGCCCTGGCCGCGGCGCTTGATGTAGTCCTTTATCCGGTCGACGAAGAAATAGTTGCCGGCGTCATCGCGGAGGAAACTGTCGCCGGTGTGATACCAGTCATCGGTCATGACCGACGCCGTGGCTTCGGGAAGGTCGACGTAGCCTGCGAATCGCTGGTCCGGATCGACCGCCCGCACCAGCAATTCGCCGGCTTCGCCGTTGGTCACGTCCGCACCGTTGGTATCGACCACGCGCAACTCGAAACCGTCGACCCGCCGTCCGCAGGAGCGGTGATTCTCGGGTTTCTCGATGGCCAGTGGCCACGCGGCTTCGGATGATCCCCAGCTCGTGCACACCTCGACGTCGAATCGCCGTTCGAAGTCCCGGAACTCGGGCACGAGCGGCACAATGCACAGTCGGCGCAAGGGATTATCGTCATCGTTGGCCTGCGTCGGTTGGGCCCAGATCCACGGTGCGGTGAACAGCAACAGGGCGTGCGTGCAGTCATACGCGCGCAGATCGTTCCAGAAATTACTGACGCTCAATCCGTCGCGCAGCACCAGGCGTAGCCCGGCCCGGGTGGCCACATCAATGACGGCCCGCGAGGATAGATGACTCGAACGCCAGGGGCTGTAGTAGCCGCCGCCCGGATATCGGCCTACTTGTTCAGCGGGAAAGGTGCCTTCCAGTGCGCAGCTCAATTGGCCCCAGGTGCCGAGCACGCCCTTCGACCGCCCGGTGGTGCCGGAAGTAAAGGTAATCCCGTACGCATCGGAACTGTTCGGGCCCGGGTAGCTGATCGGCCGGGCCTCGGCAAAGAACTCGGATCGTCCGATTACCCGGAGGCCGTCGAGCGGAGCGGGATGGTCCTCGTCGAGGACGACCATCGTGCGTAAGTGTGGCAAAGCGGCGAGCTCAGAGATCACCGGCGTCAGATCAGCCGCATGAGCCACGATCACGCTGGCCCCGCTGGTGTTGATCGTGTGGATGAGCAGCTGGCCACGGTATTCGTCGTTTATTGCCACATTGACCGCGGGCAACCAGGACAAGCCGATCCAGCACAAGTAGCTCTCGATATTGTTCGCCGTAATGGACAGCACCCGATCACCGGGCCGCACGCCGAGACGATCGAACGCATTAGCCCAGCTGAGCGTCAGATCGTAGAAGTCCCCGTAGCTGCATTCGCGGCCACCGACCTCCTGGATATACACCCGGTTCGGTTCGGCTAGCGCACGTGCCCTGATGAGGTGGGGGAGTAGTTGCTGCCGATCCATGGCTCACCTTTCGATGTCGCCGGCAAGGACGCCGGCCAGCAATCTCCCGGCCAACGTAGCGCGACCGTTCGGCCTGGCCCGGTACGGAAAGCGTCATGTCCGGTTGCCAACTTCACGGAGGCCGCCAGTGACTGGTGAGCGACGGCCTGACACCGTAGTTGGGCCGGCCGCTTGACATCCCCGGGTCGGGCCGGCCGGCATCTCAATCCGGGAGAATGGCGTGAAGATCCTCGTCGCGGCCCTCATCCAGGGCGTGCTGCTCGGCTCGATCTACGGACTGGCCGGGTTGACCGTCACGGTTGGGTACCGGCCTAGCCGAGTGCTCAACCTGGCCCAAGGCCAGTTCTTCATGATCGGTGGTTTGGCGGCGGCGCGGTGGATACCTCGCGTGCACGGCGGGCTCTCGGCGCTGGGCGTGATTGAAGCGATCCTGCTCGGTGCGGCGGTGGGCGGGATCGGCGGCGTGGCCCTGCGCCTGCTGGTCTGGCCGGTGGAGCGGCTGGCCAGCAATGTAGAAGTGGTGGTGGCGACATTCGGCGCGCTCTTTGTGCTGGAGGGGGTAACGGGCCTGATCTGGGGCATCAACCCGCACAACATCCCGGCATTTCCCGGCAGCCGACCGATCTCGCTGACCTCGGGTGTGGGCATACCGGGGCAAGCTTTTTATATCCTGGGCTTCACCGCCGTCTGCCTGGTTCTGGTGGTGTTTCTGTTCGGGGACAACGGCTTGGGGGTCAAGATCCGGGCGGCGGGATATGCGCCCACGGTCGCCGCCGCGCACGGGATCAACGTGACCAATGTGGTGCTGCTCGGGTACACGCTGTGCGGCGTGCTCGGTGGTATCGCGGGAGTGATCAACGTGCCCGCGATGGCGGCGTCGTTTTCCGGTGGCACCGAAATCGCCTTCTTCGGCGTGATGGCCGCGGTAGCGGGCGGCCTCGAGCGTCCGGCCGGCCCGGTGCTGGCCGGCTTTTTGATGGGACTAGTGACCAGCGTCGGGTCGGCCTACGCCCACGCCGGGTACGGCCAGGTTCTGGCGCTCTCATTGCTAGTGGTCGTTCTCATCCTCCGGCCGAACGGAATGCTTGCCCCCCGGCATTCCATCGCGCTGCGTTGACTAATCCGTATCTGACTGCAGCCGTTTCTGATTGCTCGCTCTCAGCTCAGGAGTATGAATGGACCTGCTCGCCACCGAACTGAAGTCACGCTCGCGACGTGACGAGGCAGGCAGTCAGTCGTGGGGGTGGCCCAGGGCGAAGTTTGCCCGCCTCGGATTGCCGCCGGTGCTGCTTTCGGTGGCCGCGCTTGTCGCGGTGCTCGGGTGGCAAGCCGCGGGCGACGCATATCACGTGTTGCTACTTGCTCAGGCATCGTCGTATGCGATCGGCGCGTTGGGCTTGACGCTGGTCTTCGGCTTCGGCGGGATCACCCTGCTCGGGCCCTCCGTCTATTTCGGCCTCAGCGCGTACGCGATGGTTGCGCTGGTCGATCACGGCCTCCCGTCGGCAGCGGCGATTCTGATCAGCGTGGCCCTGGTCGCGGCTGCCGGTTTGCTGCTGGACCTGCTGCTAGAGCGGTTGCAGCTTTTCTATCAGGCCATCGCCAGTGTGGCGATTGCCTATGTGGTGCAAGATCTGGCCAATAGCTTGTCCGGGCTTACCGGCGGCCAGCTCGGGTCGTCGGTGCCGCCGATCTCGTTCGGCCGGCTGTCCCTGACCACGGCGGGACGCCAGGCGATCGCCGGATGGATCGTGGTTGGTGTCGTGGTGACGCTGCTGGCGGCAATGCTCAGCGGCCGGTACGGTCGCTCGCTGGCCCTTATGCGGCAGGACACCGCGGTCGCAGCCGGCGCCGGTGTTCCGGTCGGACGGATCCGGGCCGTCATTATGGTCGTCGGAGCCATCTTGATCGGGCTGTCCGGGATGCTGCATTCGGCGATAACCGGCTACATCACCCCGGACGGCACTGGGGTCTCCCTCTCGTTCGCGCTCATCGTGATCGTGGCGGCCGGCGGCACCCGGTCGATGTTCGGAACGACGCTGGCCGCGATCGGCTACGTTTTCATCAACGACCAGCTCGCCAGCTACCCCCAGCTGGCTCAGCTGGTGTACGGCGGTGCGCTGATCGTCTTCCTGTTTCTTCCCAAGATTGCCTGGCGGAGCACAATTAGCCGCCTCCGGCGCCGGTTCGCTCGCGAACGCGGTTCGGGCGGGTCGTCATGACGCGGCTGAACGGGGCGCCCGAGGCCGTCGCACTGCGGGGCACCGGCATAACGAAGACCTTCGGCGGCGTGCAGGCGGTCCTGGACGTGAACGTGCGCGTGGACAGCGGGACGATCTTGGGCGTGATCGGTCCCAATGGGGCGGGCAAAAGTACCTTGCTGGGAATGCTGAGTGGCGTAATCCGGGCTGACCTCGGTCAGGTTCAGCTCGGTGCGGATGACCTGTCGGGTGGATCCCCGCTGCGGTTTGCCCGGGCCGGGATTCGCCGTACGTTTCAGCAACCGGTACTCGCCGAAGACCTGAACGCCATCGACAATGTCCGGGTCGCAACCGAGCGCCGGCCCCGGGCCGGATCGCGGATGTCGCGCGATCACTCGGCCGGGGCGGCGCTTTCGGCGGCGTTGCTTGCATCACTTGGCATTGAGAACCAGGCCACCCTGCGGCGACGGGTACGGGATCTGCCGTATGGCCTGCGGCGCTTGGTCGAACTGGCCCGAGCGATGGCCGGCGCGCCGCGCTTCGTGCTGCTCGACGAGCCGGCCGCCGGGCTAGGTTCGGATGAGGTCTTATTGATGAGCGGGTTGCTGGCCGATATTGCGCAACGCGGCATCGGTCTCGTCGTTGTCGATCACAATGTACGGTTCGTGGCCGACCTTTCGACCACGATGATCGCGTTGTCCGGCGGTCGCGTCATCGCCGACGGAACGCCGGAGCACGTACTGGCCGACGAGTCCGTGGTGTCAAGCTACCTCGGCCAGCCGGCGGCCCGGCATGACCGGTGACCGTGGGTTGCGACTGAGTTCGGTTTCGGCCGGGTACACCGCTCATCTCGTGCTCCGCGACGTGGACATCGAGTTGTCCGATGCTCAGATCTGCGCGGTGCTCGGGCGCAACGGGGCCGGTAAATCGACCTTGGCCCGGGTGGTGATGGGCGAGTTACGGCCGCGAGCCGGAACCAGGACGTTGGACGGGATCGACTTACCGCGCCAGAGTTGGCGTACCGCCAGACGCGGCATCGCGATGGTGCCCGAAGGTCGTGGGACCGTACCCGAGCTCACCGTCGCCGAGAATTTGCTGCTCGGGGCCGGCTGCAGCCGGCGCCGGCTTCGCGCGCAAGAAGCGGCGGTTTTCGATCGCTTCGCTGGGCTGGCGGCACGACGCGGGCAAGTGGCCGGCACGCTGAGCGGCGGCGAACAGCAGATGCTGGCGATCGGCCGCGCGATGGCGGCCAGCCCGCGCGTGATCGTGATGGACGAACCGACACTGGGCCTGGCGCCCAAGGTGATAACCGAGCTGTGGGCGGCGATCGAGGAACTACGGTCGAGCGGGGTCAGCATCCTGCTGCTCGAGCAGAACTCCGAGCGCGCGCTAGACATCGCCGACTTTGCCTACGTACTGAACCAGGGCCGGATCGTGGCGGCCGGTGACCGGGCGGAATTGGCCCGGTCCGATGAGCTTCGCGCGGCTTTCCTGAACTGAACACTCCACGCCCACCACGCCTACCACGCAGTGGTGGCGGCGCCGTTCACCCGGGATTGCAGCGCGTGTGCGGTTACTGGCCACTCACGGAATGCGTTATCCGGAGCGGCTAACTTCACGGCCGGCGGCACTGCGTCCGGACGCAGCGTTGCGCATTCTGACTGCGTATCGCCTCGACCCCGGGAGTGGCAGACATGGGCATTCGCATTGGCATTCGTCATTCCAGCATGCGCCGTCCGGGCGTCAAGGTGGCAGCGCTGGGTATCGCGTTTACCCTGTTGCTGGCCGGGTGTAGCTCGTCGAAGTCGGTGGGCAGCACGTCAAGTGGCACCACACCCGGTGGCGCCAGCTCCGGTGCGTCAGCGCGGGTGGCCCTGAAGATCGGTTTCATCGGCCCACTCAGCGGTGCGATCTCAAGTCTGGTCGTGCCCGTACTGCAGGGGGCTCAGCTGGCCGCGGCCCAGCTCAACAGCAAGGGTGGTTCGATCTCGATCCAGACTTGCGATGACCAGTTCACCCTTGATCTTGACGTCAGTTGTTATCAGAAGCTCAAGCAGCAACAGCACGTCGATGTGGTGGTGGGTCCGCTTGGCAGCGCGAATGCGGCTGCGGTGCAAAAACTTGCGAGCAAGGACGACGTCTTCCAGTACGCGCTGACGGCGCTGACCTCGTCCGAAGTGGCAACTGCGGCTAAGGAGGAACCGGGCCGGTTCAACGTCTATCCAACCGACAACGCGATCATCGGCCGCAGCATGGAATTCGCGAACAGCCAGGGTTGGAAGAAGGTATACGTCATCACTACGCGCAACGTTTCCGGCAAGAACTTCGCGCAGAACGTGCAGAACGTCGTCGCGAAATACGCCGGCATGTCCGAGGTGGGCAGTTACGCCCTGGCCCCCGATGGCAGCGATGCTCAGGTCGCGATTGCCGACATCGCCCAGCATCACCCGGACGTGATCTACACACCGTCCTTTGGCCAGCCCGTTCCGTCCTTGATTTCAGCCGAAGGGGCCGAGGCCTCGCCGGTCCCGCTCTTGATTCAGCTCATCAATTGTGACTCGGTGACCGGCAAACTGATTGCCGGCGTTCAATCCGCGCGGCAGATCGTCTATTCGACCTGCTTCCCGGCCATCTTGGCCGATCAGCTGCCCGCTGCCGCAGAGGATGCAACCGCCACCGAGTTCACTGCGGCGTACACACAAAAATACGGCGTTCCCCCCGGGGCGTTGTCGACCGGCGGCTACGACGCGGTGAACCAGCTGGCGGCCGCGGCGGCCGCAGGATCGACCAAGAGTTCGGATCTGCAGGCCGCTTTCGCAAAGATGGGTACCGTGATCGGCGCCGGCGGGACGTTCCAGTTCGGGCCCGGCATAACCGCCGGCATCGACGACGGAAGGTCCCTGCTCATCGCGAAATTCGACGCCGGCAAGTGGGTGTACGCGCAAGGCAAGGGCTGAAGCTGACAAAGGCTGATCAGCGGCTGACGAGCAAGGCCCTGATCGGCCGAGCCGATTAACGGTCGCGTCGAGTCGCAGGCCGGCGCAGCAGCCGCAACAGCAGGTTCATCGTCAGCATGTCATCGGGCCACTGCGTGATGATGTTCCCGTTCGGGCCCTTCATGTAATTGTTGGCCCGGGCCCAAGCCGTTCGAGCGTTGCGGCGGGCCAGCCACCGGTTGTAGGCGCGGACGAAGCCGGGACGCACGTCCAGCGCGGTAGCGCCGGTGCGCTGCATGCGCCGGAGATTTCGGACCACGTAGGCCGCTTGCAGTTCGGCGTTGTAGGTAATTGGCGCGCCTCCGTTGGTGCCCGGCCCGTAGCTCAAGTAGAAATTCGGAAAACCGGGCACGGCCATCCCGAGCAGCGCGTAGGCGCCGTTCTGCCAGGCGGTTTGCAGATCGCGACCGCCGCGGCCGACTACCTTCATTCGAGACAGGTAGTGGGCTGCTTTGAAGCCCGTGGCCAGTATGAGGACGTCGATTTCACGTTCGGTGCCGGTCGCGTCAATGACGCCGGTGCGAGTCAGTTCGGTTACTGAATGCGGAATGAGCTCGACATTGGGCTTCGTGAGTGTCTGGTAATAATCATCGGAAAGGACCCGCCGTTTTCCGGAGAAGATATATTGCGGTGTCACCGCGGCCCGCAGGTCGGGACGATCCCGAAAGACGCGGTCGATGTAGTCCAGCGCGGTCTGTTCGCCGGCTCGGTTCCGCTTGCTCCCGGCCACATGGATCGCGCCGGATAGAAATCCCCACTCAAACCTGAGGAAGAACTTGCGACGTCGCCACACCCGGCGGCGCCGGTTCTCGTAACGGGCCATTTGCAGCGAAGAATAGGTGACGGCATTTCGTGGAATCACCCAGCCCGGCTCCCGCTGGAACACGTACAGCTGAGAGACCTGGCCGGCAATCGACGGGATGATCTGAGCCGAACTCGATCCGGCACCGACGATGGCGACGCGCTGGCCGGTCAGACTCACGTCGTGTCGCCACCGAGCGGAGTGGAACGCGACACCAGCAAAGACATTGAGGCCGGGCCACTGCGGATAATTCGGGTCGCTGAACAAGCCCACCGCGCTCACTACCACGTCGAAGCGGAATCGCTCGTCCGCCTCGGTGATGAGGACGTAGCCGTGTGTTTGCTCGTCCCACACGGTCTCTTGGACCGTGGTGTTGAGCCGGAGGTGCCCGTACAGGCCGAACCGCCGGGCGCTGTCTTCCAGGTACTCGAGCAGCTCCGGTTGATTCGCGTGGGTGCCGGTCCAATTGCGGTTGTTGAAGCTGAACGAATAGCCCATTGAGGGTAGGTCGACCGACGACCCAGGATAGTTGTTGACTCGCCACGTGCCACCTACGCCCGGCTCGGCTTCGAAAATCGTGAAGTTGCCGAATCCGGCCCGGGTTAGCGCCACACCCATGGCGATGCCGCCGATGCCGGCGCCGACGATGCCGATCGACAGCGGCTCAGGTCGATTGCGCAACGCGCTCGCCGATTCGACGCTCGCCGGAGGTTTGCGGACCACTCGACGTTCGGACGATCACTCGGTTGGGTATGTGGTTGAGAAAGGTCGGCTCATAGTCGAGGTCGGAATTTTCGTCGACCATCTCGAAAAAGTCGATGCCGTCGAGCAGGGTTTCGAACGCGATTATTCCTTCCAGTCGAGCGAGTCCCGCGCCCAGACATAGGTGCGGACCGCCGCCGAAGGCCAGGTGAGCTCGTCGGTTCTGACGTTCGATGTTGAATTCGCCCGGGTGGTCGAACACATCTTCGTCGCGGTTGGCCGAGCCGTACATCAGCCAGAGCGCCGAACCGGCGGGGATGGCGACGCCCGAGATTTCGACGTCGACGAGTGCCGTACGGAACATGCCTTGGACCGGCGACTCAGCTCGAAGAATCTCTTCCACGAAGTGTGGGATCTCGCTCGGCGTCCGCCGTAATCTGCCGGCCAAGGCAGGATTCCGGCTGAGGATCCAGGCACCGGAGGACAGCAGGCCGCGGGTCGTCGATGCGCCGGCGGCGACGAATTGGGAGATCAGCCCGAGGGTTTCCCGAGTGGTGAGCGGTGTATCGCCATCAGCGGCAGCGTGCGCGATGCGGTCCAGCAGATCCGCCGCCGACGGTGGCCGATCGGTGGCCTGCCGTTCGGTGACCTGTTGCTGGAAATACTGCCAGAATTCGAGTTGCCGATTGACCATTTCGAGCACGGCGCCCCTGTCGAACGCCGCCGCAGCCGGACGATGCTGTGGGTTGAGTGCATCGGCCCAACGACGGAACCGGTCCGACTGTTCCGGCGGGACGCCCAGCAGCATGGCCAGGGCCAGAATCGGTACTCGGGCGGTGTACTCGGTGACCAGATCGACGTTGGCCCGTCGCTGAAGGTTCGGCACGAGATCCTGGCACACTTGCCGGATACCAGGTTCGAGCTGGGCCAGCATCTTGGGCGAGAACGCGCTGCCCACGAGCCGGCGATGCCGGGTGTGTACTGGTGGGTCGGCGGAAAAGAGAATCCCGCCGCGTTGCAGTACCACGCTCGATCGTTCGGCTAGCTCCGGCTCATCGGCCAGGGCCTGGCGTACGGCCGCCTCCGTTCTGGCCATGATCGGACCCAGCGGGCGCTCGCTGGAAAAGACCTCCGGATGACGAAGAACGTCCTCAATCTCGGAGTAGCGGCTGACCAGAAAGAAGCCACCTTCCTCGCTGTAGGTGATTCCCGGGCTGTTTCGGAGCTCCTCGTAGTACGGGTAAGGGCAGCGTACGGCGACTGGTTGACAGGCCAATAGCTCATCAGGGTTCATGAAGGTGCCTCCGACGTCGGCGCCACGGCGAGCGAAATACGCCAAGTTGCGACAAGTACACCGCGGCGGCTAGGACTGTGGCACTGCTCCTTTACGCCAGCTTCCGCGCCGCGTAGTGACGTATCCCGTGTGCGGAGGCCTCAGCGACCAACGAATTAACGTCAGCATCTGGGTCTAGCGGCCCTGGTCCGGAGACCCATCGCGAGAGAAAGCTCAGGCTAGGGATGGCACGGGGTTCTGGAAATGCCTATCTCTGACACGAAACGTCACTGATCTTATACGGGTCGGTACTCGAAAAAGACGAGCTGGCCTGCCTGGGTGGTAGGTGCCTGACTCCGTGATGAGGGGGTTACCAGCGAATGACAATCGAGATTTCCGCGTCCGAATTCATGTTCGAGGAGTTCCCGCGGTCCCTGCCGGACTGGGCCCGCGATGCTCTCGAGTTCGGCGATATGGCGAGGATCAGAACTCTCGTCGTTGAACGGTGCCTTTCTGCGGTATTCCCGGAATATGCCGGCGACACGGAGTTCATAACGGTTCTGCACGGCATCGTTCGCGAGAATGCGCAATCGTTGCGTGCGGTGCTTCAGGGTGAGTTGACGATATCCGAAAGCCCGCTTCAGCAGACCCTGGCCTTCGCCACGGTCCACGCAGCGTTGCAGAGCCCGCAGGCGGTGTGGCAGCGCTCGTATCGAGTCAGCTTCTTCACGCAATGGGAATACTGGGCGACGATCATCGGTGCCGCGGCCGAGGCCCGTGGGGCGTGCACCGGCGAGGTTCGTGCGGTCCTCGGGTCGCTGAGCTGCCTGGTGCAGGCGTATTCGGATTTTGTCGTGTCCAGCGTGGCCGCGAAGTTCGCCCGATCGGAAGAGGCACTCAGCGGGTCCAGGGAACACCTGCGCCAGCGGCTGCTTCGTAATCTGCTGTCTGGGCACGAGGCGGAGATAACGCCGGCCGACCTGGCGATTCTTGGCTACACCTTCGACGCTGCGCACGTCGCGGTCCTCTTGCCCGAGACATCGCAGGTCACCGCCAGCAAACTACTGGCGTCGGTCCGTGAGGCCACCGGTTCGCGCTATTCCATCGGGTTGGCGACTACGTTCCAGAGTTGCGTGGTCTGGCTCGCTATGCCCAGCGGCTGGACGGCGGCCAAGCTCGATGCCGTGGGCGCCGGGTTCGAGCGGGCTGGCCAGATCGTCTGTATCGGCGGACCCTATCCGGGCCTCGAGGGATTCCGGGCTGCCTATGAGGACGCCCAGCAGGTGGCCGCGATCCGGCGCGGGATGGGCTACGCCGCTAATCCCCGCGTGCTCAAATACGCCGACGTGCGACTGGAGATCCTGCTGCTGCAGGATGCCGGACTGGCTCGCCGATTCATCGACGAGGAGCTGGGCCCGCTGGCCTTGCGAACGGTCGGCGCCGCGCGGCTGCGCGAGACGCTGGAGGCATCGCTGCGATTCGGCAGTCACGTCCGGACCGCCGAACACCTGCAACTTCACGAGCACACCGTGCGGAATCGCCTGCAGAAGATTGAGGAATTGCTCGGACAGCCGCATTCTCGGCGGACCGAGATCCTGGTGGCGCTGCGACTGCACCGGATCTTCGCCAGCAAGCAAGACGACGCCGACCGGCACCCGGTACCCACCTAACCAGCCGCGAGGCGAATGCATTGTGCGGCCTGACTTCCCGGTTTTCAGACGTCCGGCGGGAGCTCGGGCCGCACAATGTGGGGGATTGGTGGGTGGGTCAGATGCGGTAGGCGTCACCATAGGTGTGCCAGGCCAGTGGCGGGGTGAGGGTGAGATTCCGCTTATCGAGAAAGACGAGCTGCTCGTCGTCGACCCGGCTCGTATCCAGGTGAGCGGCTTCCTGCTTCATCGCCACTTTTCGTTCCTCGAGAAATGCGTGCAGGTACCGAGTTTCGTCGCCGCCTTCAGCCGGCGTCCGGGCCTGGTGCTGAGCCCGGCCCCGGATCGCCGCCAGGCCGCCGGCGCCGTGCATCACGATCGCGTCGAAGTAGGCGAATTGGCCGAGCGCATCAAGGCCGTCGGCTACTGCGAGGCTGACCGCCGGATCGAAATACTCCTGGTCGCGCTCGGTGTCCTGGGCCGATCTGAACAAGGGATCGGCGGCCGCAGCTCGCCAGGCCGAGACGAATCCTGGGTCGAGCCCGGCATGCGAGGCGGTCATAGCAAGGTGCCCGGCGGCGCGGGTGGTTTCGATGGCCGTGAGAGCGGGTAGGAACGCAGCCAACCGATTGCCGGGCCGGGCTCTGGTATAAATCCTTATCGCGGCGAGCATGTCTGAGGTGCCCGAACAGAATCCGATGATCCCGCCGGTGTACCCGCGGCCATCGTGGATATCTTGGATGTAGCCGTACTGCGAGCGCCAGTCCAGGGTCGAATTCTCGGCGCTGGAAACGAGTTGCATTGCGATCTCTTTCGTGGCCGCATTCATCGGTGCGACTGGCGGGTGCGGCCATGGCGATACTGGCCTCGCGCATGAACTGAGCACTACGCCCAGAATCAGCAACGACCGCAGCGGTATTCGCATAGGCGGTCGTGGCGTCAGAGTTCGCCGGTGCCGTTGGCCAGCAACCATTCATAGATCATTCGCGTAGTTTCCGGCAATGCCGGCGGATCGTTCGCGGGTTTCTCACCGGTTGGTTTTGTAGGCGTCGGTGGCTCAGTGCTTGGTGTGTCCCGGCGCCACGAGCTAGGCACCGAGAGCTCCAGCCACGAACTGAGCGAGACGGGCGTAGGATCGGTACTGCGCCAGTACTTTCTCATCGACCAGTCCTTCGTCCTTCGTCCTTCGTCCTTCGTCCTTCGTCCTTCGTCCTTCGTCCTTCGTCCTTCGTCCTTCGTCCTTCGGCGCCTGCGCCGCCTGGCCGAAGGGTAGGTCATCGACGCTTCGAAACTTAGGGCCGGCGGGCCTGGGCCGGGTAGGAATCGGGACCGCGCGGCGGGAAGCGGGAGGTCAGACGGTGACGGTGTTCGGGATTCGCCGCCGCAGCGCACGCAAGGCATAGTACGAGCGAGATTTGACCGTGCCGGGCGGGATTCCAAGATGTTCGGCCGCCTCGTTGACCGTGCTGCCTCGGTAGTACAGCTCAACCAGAACTTGGCGTTGTTCCACGGTCAACTCATCGAGTAGATCAAGCATGTCGAGGTTGGTCACGGTCTGTTCGGCGTGGTCAGCCACGTGCGGTTCGACTACTTTCTCCTCGCCCACTTCGATCGCTCGGGCCTTGCTGGCTCGAGCCTGATCGATAACGATGTTACGGGCCACGGTGAGCAACCAGCCTCTCATCGATCCGCGGCCGTTCGTCATCACTTCCGGCCGTTGCCAGGCGCGTAACAATGTTTCTTGCACGACATCCTCAGCCGCGAATCGATCGCCGGTCAGCCGCTGCGTGAACGTCAGCAGGGCGCGGCCGTGCTCGTTTACCAATTCTTCGATCGCCGATGCGATATCGTCGCCGCCGGCAGCTGATTCCGGGCCTGATTCCGACGCTCGACCCGGACGTGCCCGCAGGCCGCGTAGCGGAATAGTCACAGGGTCACCGTCGCGTAGGTCTTGCCGCTTGTGCTCTTGACCGAGATGCTGCCGACGGCAGTGAGGTCGACCAACGCGGTGCCTTGCAACTGAGTGCCGGACCGGGAGCCCGCGGCTGAAACCAGCCAACTGCCGGCCACCACCGGTGAGCCATGTTTCGGGGTTACATATAGTACGCAGCGCTGCCCGGCGGGAATGCCCTTGGCGGTGACCGAAAGTCGTAGCCATCCCTTGGCCGGCGTGATCAGACCGGCTAGCTCGGCTCCGGTCTGCTGATCGAGTACGTCGAAGGTTCGGCTGCCGGCGGCGGTTGGTGCCGCGGCACTCACGGTCACGGTTGCCTGCGGCCCGGGTCCGGCGACGTTGGTGCGCTCAGCGGTATGGCCGAGTAGGAAGCCGCCGGCCACCGACAACCCGACCAGCGCGGCGGCTACGCCCAGCCATCGCACCGTCCGGGCTGGACCGCGGCTTTGACGTCCGATGCCGGCATCGCGGGCGCGGCGGAGCGTCTTGGCAATCAGTAGCTCGGCATCCTCGGGCGGACCATCGAGAAAGGCTTCGGGCGGCATGCCCTCCAGCGAGCGGGCGGCGTCCTGCAGCAGCGGTAGTTCGCGTCGGCAGATTTGGCAGTACTTCACGTGGTGTTCGATAGCGAGGGCGTCATCGGCCTCGAGGGCACCGAATACGTAGGACGCCAGCTCGGCCAGGACATCCGCGTGGTCTTCCAACTCGGAGGTTAAGTCGCCGACATTTTGTGCTGGCATTGCTGACCGCCCTTCGCTCGTGTCGATGAGCAGCTTCAAGACATTGAAGCTCAGGCCATGGGCCCAAGGGAAAGCCGGTCGGCAAGATGGCCCGAAGTTTGGTCAGAACTTGCCCGAACGGACACGGACGCACCCAATCGCGGCGGACCAGGTCGGCACGCAAACTGTGCGTGTCGCTAGGACAGCAGGGACTCGAGCCAATTGGCCACCGCGGCGGTGACCGTTGCCAGCGCATCGAGCATGGTCGTATCGCGCGGTCCCGAAACGCCGAAGGTGTGATTGGCGAAAGGCACCTCGACCAGGGTGGTGGCGGTCGGCAATGATGGGAATTGGCTCGGTATGCCGTACGGATCGTGGCCTCCTTGGACGATGAGCATCGGTAGGCCGGTGGCGAGCAGTTCCACCGGGCTCCCCGGGCCGAGCAGCGGATAGGACAACGCGATGACCGCCGACGCTCCCAGCCCACGAGCGGTACGGCAGGCTACCTGCGATCCAGCGCTGCGGCCGCCGGCGATGATCGGTCCGCCGGCGCTGGCGATCTGTGGCCAGAGGGCGCGCCAGGCCGCATCGAGCGATTGCTCGTCCGATCGAATGCCTCGGTGGCCATCGCGGCTGCGGGCGAGGCGATACGGTTGGGTCACTAGAGCGACGGTGATGCCGGACGGCGGCAACGCGGCTGCCAATGCTTGTAAATCGGGTGCATCGACGCCAGTGGCCGAACCGTGCCCGAGGGCCACGATCGCCCGAGGCCGTCCGGGCGCGTCATGCCAGTCGATCGCGGCCGCTCCGACAGGTGTGTCCAGGTGTTGCCGCCGGACCGGGCTCACCGGGCTCACCGGGCTCACCGGGCTCACCGGGCGAATCGGGCTCATGGTGATCGTCGGGCAGTTGGTGAATCGGCGACGGGTACGCCACCGATGCTGTCGTCCGGCCCCGACCCCGACACAGCGGGCAACCGCGGCATCGAGCCGATGAATTGCCGCAGGCCCGCAACGATCGGCCGGTCGGGCGGGATGATGTGACCGCCCTGGTGCTTGAGCACGATGGGATTCTCGAACTGCGCGGCCAATGCCAGTGACTCGTGCGGCGGAATCACGCGGTCGGCCTCGCCGATGATGTGCAGGGATGGCAGCGCGAACGTCGTTCGGTACAACTCGGCGTGCTCGGGCGCATCGTTCTTGAAGCCACCGACCATGATCGCGAAATCGAAGTCCACCGGATTGTCGGGCTGGGCTCGCATCCCGCACAGCAGCCCTGTCATAGCGCCCCCTTGGCTGAATCCGAAAACCCCATCGAAGCGAGGCTGACTGGTGAAGAGTTCGGTCACCCAGGCTCGGGTACGAGCCCAGCCGCGGGATGGCGAATGCCACCAGCCGAAGTCCTGCTCGGCCAGCGACGGGGCGTTGACCGGCATGAACTCCGCACCGGGAATCGCCGAGGCCAGGTGGGCCAGCTGGCGGGACAGCAAGTTTGCGTTGCCGTGGTAGCCGTGCAAGCACAGGATCCTGAACCGGTCTGGTGACTCGGTCGTGCCTTCTGACCGGTGCATGCTGTTCCCTTGCATGGTGTCCCTTTCCGCTGGCCCGGCTCGGGCGCAGTAACAGATATGTCCAGTAAGCCGTATTCCGCGAACGATTGCGAAGACCAACGAAAGCTGTTAAGGATCATCGCCGACGGGCATGTACGTGCCAGTGCTCCAGGGCCCGTGCCCGCCGACCCGTGTTGACCCGTGCGCGCTGCAGGGCCCCTGGACCCTGTTCGACTGGACCCTATTGACGCATACTGGCAAGCATTCAATTAAGAGTTGAGTAATGCCTGAAACTATTAGGGCGTCTTGCTATCGGTACAAGAACCACTTACACCAATTTCGGGGCTCGGTGAAATGACGGAGCGATTGGAATCTTTGACGGTCGAATTAATGGGTCCGGTCTGCGCTCGTCTTAATGGTGTCGAGATTAAGCTGGGGGCACCTCGGCAGCGAGCATTGTTCGCGGTGCTGGCAATGCGCGCGAATGCGGTGGTATCACGATCAGAACTCATCGACGCGGTCTGGGGCGATCGGGTGCCCGCCAGCATCGAGAGCAACCTGTACACCTACATCTCCAGCCTGCGGCAGGCCCTCGAGCCGCATCGACCGACCGGTAGTCGTAAGGACCAGCTCCTGGTTTCGCTGGGATCTGGCTACTCGCTGCGTCTGCCGCGGGCCAATGTCGACGTCCACGTCTTCATTGAGCTGCGGGATTCAGCCCAGGAGCGTAAGGCTGCCGGCGACTACGAGCACGAATTAAAAATGCTGAATTCGGCGCTCGAACTATGGCATGGTGAGGCGTTGTCCGGGTTGCCGGGAAGCTACGCGGCGACTCAGCGTAACCTTTTGCACGATCTGCGGCTGTCGATGCAGGAACGCCGATGCGAGATTCGGCTGGCAAAGGGCACCCACAGTGAGGTCGTCGCTGAACTGAGCGAATTGATCAATGACGAGCCGCTACGCGAGAGTCTGCGATGCCTGCAGATGCTGGCGTTGTACCGATCGGGTCGCATCGTTGAGGCCCTTGAAGTATTTCGGGCGGCCCGGCAGCTTTTGACTGAAGAAATAGGCATTGAACCTGGCCCCGAAATGCAAAGCCTGCACCAGAAGATTCTTTCTCGCGATGCCGCCTTGAATCTTGAAGCGCGCATTGAAGTCAGCCCGCCGCAACTGCCGTTGCCTCGTTTCGAGCCGTTGCGCGTTGTGCCGTCGCACGTCGCCAACGGCTGGGCCAGCGGACCGGTTACCTTGCTCGGCCGTGACGACGAGGTCGCCGCTTTGCAAAGGTTCGTGGCCGAGCTGGCCAGCGGACACGGTCGTGCCGTGTGGATCGAGGGTGACTCTGGCATCGGCAAGTCGGCGTTGCTGACCGTTGGTTTGGCCGGCGCCCAGACCACCGGGTGCCACATCACTTGGGCGGTCGCGGACGAACTCAGCCAGCGCTTCCCGCTGCACGTCATCCTGGAGAGCCTCGGCAACCAGGCCGTGACGCCAGATCCCCGGCTGGCGCAGCTAGCCAAGAATCTGCTCGAGCCCGAGGCCATTCCGCGGCACTGGGACCCGACCAACCCCACGTTGGCCGCGATCGATCGGCTGCTGACCTTCATCGGTGACCTGTGCACCGAATGCCCGCTCATGTTGGTGATCGACGATGTGCAATGGGCGGACGAGACGAGCCTGCTGGTGTGGCATCGTCTCGTCGGGTTGACCCAGCGCTTGCCGCTGCTGCTGGTCGCGGCCAGCCGTTTGGCGGCCAGGAGGGTCGAACTCGCACAGCTGAGAAACAGTCTCGAGGCCCGAGGCGCATCGGTCATTTCGTTGGGAGCGCTCTCGTCCGAGCACACCAATCAGCTGATGTCGAACATTCTCGGCGCTCTGCCGGGCCCGGGTCTGATACGGCTCGCCGAGCGGGCGGCCGGTAACCCGCTCTATCTGCGGGAAATGATCGACTCGGTATTGCTGGCCGGTCATCTTGACGTCAAGCATGGCGCGGTCGATGTCGACGCGGCCTCCGGCTACCAGGCTCCGCTGTCGCTGATAGCGGCGCTGCGCCGAAGGCTCGGCCCGTTGTCGGCCGGTGCCCGCGAGGTGCTGCGGGTTGCGGCCGTCCTCGGAGGCGAGTTCGCGGTCGCCGACGTTGCCCTCATTCTTGGACGTCCCTCGTCGTCGTTACTGGATTCGATTGACGAAGCGGTCGAGGCGACGGTGCTCGTCGAGGCCGGCGCGCGGCTGGCCTTCAGACATCCGCTGCTCCGGCAGGCGTTGTATGACGGTATCTCCGTTGCCATGCGCGTGGCTTTGCAGCGTGAAGCGGCCGAGGCGCTTGCGGGCGCCGGCGCGCCGATCGATCGGGTGGCCCAGCTCCTTGTCATGGAGCCGGTCACGATTGATGGTTGGCTGGTGGCCTGGCTCACCGGGCACCGAAGCGAGCTAATCAGCCGCGCCCCCGCCGTCGCTCTGGAATTGTTCCAGCAAACGCTGACAAAGGCCGAGCTGGATGCGGGCAGCTGGGAAGAACTCACTGCCGGGCTGGGTTCGGTGCTGTTCCGGCTTGGCGCTAACCCAGAGTCTCCCGCCCGACGTGTGCTCGCGCAGACCGTTGATCCGCAGCGAGCCGCTGAGATGCGGTTCTTGCTCGCTAGCGCGCTCTACCGTGGCGGCAATCCGGAGAGCGCGGTCCAGACCCTGAGGGAGGCGACCCAAGATCCACGGGTACCTGATACCTGGCGCGCCCGCCTGCAAGCGTTGCTTGCGGGCTACTTGTGCAGCGGCCTGCAGGACCTGGAGGCCGCCGACGTCAACGCTCGGCAGGCCATCGCTATGGCTGAGCACGCACACGATCCGCTTGCCGGCGCCGATGGCCTTCAGACGCTATGGCAAATCAATGCTGTCCGGCGCGATCATGGCAAGTCTCTGGAGTACGTGGATCGCGCGATCGCTTTGGTCCGCGACGAACCTGACCTGATCGACTTGCATTTCAACCTGCTCGACACCCGGATGTTCTGCCTGCAGAACTTAGATCGGCTGGCAGAGGCCACGGCGACCTTGAATACGGCTACCGAGCTTGCCGCCAAGTGCCAGGTGCCGAGCGGGCTCGAAGTTCCGGCGGCGGTTCATTACTACTGGACCGGCGAATGGGACCAAGCATTGGCCCAATTGGCCGCGGTGGTCGAGGAAGGTCCAGCGCTCACTTACGGTGGTTTTCGCGAGCGAAGCGCAGCCATGCTGTTGATGCACGGTATCGCCGCGCTCATCGCGGTACATCGCGATGACGAAGTCTCGGTCCACCGGCATTTGACCGCCGCCGACAGTTACCCGCTCCGCTTGAGTGCTGATCGTGCCAATTGTGATTTTCTGTTGATGGCGCAGTCATTGGCGGCGGAACGGCGTGGCCAGCCAACTGACGCCCTCACGGTGGTCGAACCAATTCTCGACACGCGTTTCGCGCCGATGATGCTTCGGCACCAATGGCTGCCCGAGGTCGTGCGAATCGCACTGAGCGTGGGCGATCACAACCGGGCCCGGTCGGCGCTCGACGTGTCTGAATCCGAGGCGTCGACAGAGACGGTGCCGGCCCGGGCATTCACGGCTAGCCAGCGCTGTCGCGGATTGCTGACCAACGATCCGGATCTGTTGCTTGCTGCAGCCGGCCGTTACCGCGACGTCGGCCGTGTCGTCGAACTGGCGCTGACGCTCGAAGACGCCGCCGTCTGCCTGGTCAATGTCGACCGGCGGGCCGCGTGGGCGGCCCTTGATGAGGCACTCGACCTCTATGCCGCCTTGGGCGCTCAATGGGATCAGCGGCGCAGCCGGGCCCGTATCGAATCTATTGGCATCCGGCCCGTCGCCGGTCGGCGGCCAAGTCTCGACCGGCCAAGTCTCGACCGGCCAAGTCTCGACCGGGCGAGCCTTGACCGAGCCAGCCAGCCCAAGACGCCCGGACCGGTCCGATGTCGCCGCGACGTGCTCATTTCGGATACGGAATGGCACCGGCGACATCTCTAGCTATGCCTGAGCCAGCAGTCCTCAACCGTCGCTTTTTTTCGCAGGTGACATCCCGTCACGCACATCTAAACAGGAGGATGGAATGAGTCACCCGCCGCGAACGCTGTTGCGTTTGCTCAGCTTGCTCGTGAGCTTGTTGTGCGTCACTGCCTTGGCTGCGTGTTCTTCGAATAAGAGTGCGGGGCCCGACACAACCGCCACCGCCGCCAAGGTAACTCTGCATGTTGGTCTTTTTGGCACCTTCGGTTACAAAGAAGCCGGTCTGTACGACGACTACATGAAGCAGCATCCGAACGTCACCATCGTGGAGGACGCGGTCGAGCAAGAAAACTCCTATTATCAAGCTTTGCAAACCCACCTGGCCGCGGGCAGTGGGCTCGACGACGTCCAGGGGATCGAGATCGGCCGGATCGCGGACGTAACCTCCAACCACGCGAGCCAATTCGTGAACCTCAACGACCTGGGCGCAAACTCGGTCAAGTCGACGTTCTATTCGTGGAAGTGGCAAGCCGCTACAACCAAGGACGGAAAAACGCTCGGTCTCGGTACCGATACCGGACCGCTGCAGATCTGCTACCGCACGGACTTGTTTGCCGCCGCCGGGTTGCCTACGGACCGCGATGCCGTCAGCCGCTTGTGGCCCAGCTGGGCGGATTTTCTTGCTACCGGCGAGCGATACAAAGCGGCGTCCAAGGGCAAGACAGCCTTTACGGACAGCGCTGGCGGAATCTTCAACGCCATCATGGGCCAATCGCAGACCCAGTTCTACGATGCCAGCGGCCAGACCGTCTACGACAGCAACCCGGCTATCACCGCGGCCTGGCAACTCGCAAGCGCCGCTGCGACCCAGGGTCTGACCGCCGGCCTGCAGCAATTCGACCCTTCGTGGAATACCGGCATCGCGTCCGGCTCCTTCGCGACGCTCGCCTGCCCGGCCTGGATGATCGGTTATATCAAGGGGCAGGCCGGTCAGAAGAGCAAGGACCATTGGAATATCGCGAGCATTCCGGGCGGCGGAGGCAACCAAGGGGGCTCCTACCTGGCTATCACCAAGGCGTCGAAGCACCAGCAGGCGGCTTACGATCTCATCCGGTGGCTCACCGCGCCGGCCCAGCAACTAGCGATGTGGACCAAAGCCCAGCATTTCCCGTCCAGTTCCGTCGCTGCCGCCGATCCCGCTGTCGCGGCGGCCACCGATGCGTACTTCAACAACGCGCCGATCGGAAAACTCTTCAACCAGTCCGCCAATGATCTACCGGTCCAGATTCTCGGTCCGGAAGACGGCCCGATCCGGAATCAGTTCGGCAGCGCACTGCTCACCATTGAAGTTCAGCACAAGTCCCCGGCTGCGGCTTGGGCGGCCGCCTTGGCGGGCATCAAGAACGCCATCGGAAACTGAACTCTTCATTGCATCCGTGTTGCGACGGCAGCCGGACTCGGTGCGACGGCAGGCGACGGGACCAATGAACGAGGACCCGAGCGGACCTCGGCGAGGTTGGGCTCGTCGTCTGGATCGCACGACCGCACCGTATCTCTACGTCGCGCCGTTCTTTGTAATTTTCTTCGCCTTTGGCCTTTTCCCGCTGGTGTATACCGCCTGGGTATCGTTGCACCGGGTCTCGCTGAGTTCTCCCCAACAAATGGACTGGGTCGGCTTCCATAACTACAGCGCCCTCTTGCATAACGAGTTTTTCTGGAATGCGCTGCGCAATACGATCACGTTGGGCCTGCTGTCGACAGTTCCGCAACTCTGCCTGGCCCTGGGCCTGGCTCACCTGCTGAATTCACGATTGCGGGGGCGGACGTTCTTCCGGGTGGCGATGTTGCTCCCCAACGCGACCTCGGTGGCTGCGGCGACGCTGGTCTTTGCCAACCTGTTCGGACGTGACTTCGGTTTAATCAATTGGGTTCTACATTTACTGGGTGTGCATCCGATTGCGTGGGAGTCTGGCCGGTGGACCAGCCAATTGGCTATTTCGACGATCGTGACGTGGCGCTGGACCGGCTACAACGCCCTCATCTATCTCGCCGCTATGCAGACCATCGACTCGGATCTGCTTGAAGCCGCCGCAATCGACGGGGCGTCGGAGTGGCAGCGGTTCCGGCATGTCACCATTCCTGGCCTGCGTCCGACTATCCTCTTCACCGCGGTGGTGTCTTCGATCGGCGCAACCCAGCTCTTCGGCGAACCTTTGCTGTTCGGTGGGGTATCTGGTCACCTTGGCGGTGCCGGCCGCCAATACCAGACCCTCGGGCTATTGCTTTACGACACCGGCTGGTTCAACCAAAAACTCGGTCAGGCCGCAGCCATAGCGTGGTTGATGTTTGCTTTGATCGTGATTCTGGTCGGTATTGCGGCGCTGATCATTCGCCGAATCAGCCGGGGGACACCGTTCGGGCGCGGCGACGCCCTAGTGCGCTAGTGCGTCCGTGACCACCACTGTTCGTCGGCGCGCAGTCATGGACGCTGCCCGGGCGAGACCGTCCTGGGGCCGGCGCGGAACGCCGCTCACCTATGCCGTCCTCGTCGTCGTGACCATCCTCGCGCTGCTGCCGCTGTACTGGACCGTGGTGGCCGGATCCCGAACCAACGCCGAGATTGCCGGGTCCCCGCCGGCATTGCTTCCCGGGCCGAACCTGCTGGGCAATGTTCGCAAGTCGCTGGACCAGGTCGACATGTACAAGGCCATCGTCAACTCGGTTATCGTGTCGGGCTCGATAACTGTCGCGACGGTGTTCTTTTGTACGCTCGCGGGCTATGCGTTTGCCCGGCTTCGCTTTCGCGGCCGGAGTGTGCTGCTCGGGCTGGTAATCGCCACCATGATGATTCCTTCGCAGCTCGGCGTCATCCCGATGTTCATGCTGATCGCCGACCTGCATTGGGTCGACCGGTTGCAGTCAGTGATCCTGCCGACCCTCGTTTCAGCCTTCGGCGTGTTTTTCATGCGGCAGTACCTGATACGCGCACTGCCAATCGAGTTGATCGAGGCCGCCCTGCTCGACGGGGCCACGTCGTTTCGAATCTTTCGGTCAGTCGTGCTGCCCATCGCCCGGCCGGCCATGGCCGTCCTCGGCATGCTTACTTTTTTGCAGGCTTGGAACGATTTTTTCTGGCCGGTGCTCGTCCTGACGTCGAACAACCCCACGGTGCAGGTTGCGCTGAACAACCTCGGCGGAGGTTACGTTCCGGACCAATCGATCATTATGGCCGGCACGCTGGTGGGCACCGCACCGGTCGTGGTGGTCTTTGCATTATTGGGCCGGCACATTATCGACGGCGTGATCGCCGGTGCCGTCAAGGGATGACCCGTAGTGACGGTTAGTGAACGGGCGGGTACTGGGCGGGGTTGATGGGCTGGGCGGGGCCGCCTCAACGCCACCCGGCGTGTTCCCGCCCGGGGACCGTACACGTGTAAACGCGCCGTATCGCTTAGGCCTGCAGGCTCTAGCGTTGCCCCGCCATCGCAAGCGAGCCTGTACGCATCGGATGACGCGGCGTTCGTCATCCGTCTCGACACGGGTTTACCGCGTCGAGCATCCGACCGGTACGCCTCAACCGTAGACAATTTTAGCCGGAAAGGCCGCACATGACTCAATCGCAAATCAAGATCGACTGGGACGTACTGAACAAGCTCAGCACTGACATCGAGGCGGCGCACAGCGCCGTGACGGGTGCAGCGGCTGCGGTCGCCCAGGCAGCCGTCCAGGCTGAGACCGTGTGGACAGGCGCTGCGGCGACGGCCTGTCAAAACGCGTTGAGTGAATGGAATACGGACTTGGCGCAGGTCACGTCGGGCCTGACCGAGCTAGAGGACGCCATCTCGACCGCCGGTTCAAGCTTCGCTGCGGCCGAAGCAGCAGCGGCCGCAGCGGCAGCGTCGCAAAGCTAGCTCTGTCGCGTCGCTCCGAATCCACATTTCAGTTCGGCCAATAGAAAGGGAATTCATGACTGCCTTTAGCGCACAGTACGGTCCGGTCGAGGACGTTCTGTCCACGATGACCACGCAAGCGACCACGATTGAAACTGCAATCACGGACCTGATGAAACAGGTCGCCGCCGCGGCATCGAACTTCGTCGGTGACAGCGCCACGTCGTACCAGTTGGCTCAAAGCCAGATTAATCAGGGCGTCCTGAGCCTGCAGGGACGTCTGACCAGTAAAATTGGTCAGGTCCACGTAATCATGGGCGATAACTACCAGGCGACCGATGCTGGACAGGCAAAAACATTCGGTCGCTAAATCAGTTCACGTCGGCCCGGGCCAATGACTTGGCCCGGGCCGTGTAGGTCCAGGCACGGTTTTCGATGAGAGAGGCTGATATGGCAGACCATCCCGGGGCTGTAGAGCCCGACAAGCATTTTGGCGTTGGGGCCGACGGTTTCGCCGTTCCGGTCGATAGTGCTGGCCATCCGGTAACGCCTAGCGCGTCGGATGCTACGGCGGGGGTGCCCACCTCAGCGGACGCTCATGCGGCCTTTAGCAATATCGGGTTGCACGAGGCTGCTATACCCACCCCACAGATTTACCACACACCTTCCACCACGGTGGCTGCCGTTGTTCTCGACAAGACGAACCTCACGGCTGACCCGGCCAGGATCAGGCAATACGGGGCCGCCATGCAGAGCGACGTGGCCCCACTGGCCGAGCACGCCCGCGGAACCACGGTCGGCATCACTGTGCAGCCCGGCAATTTTGCGCAGGCTGATGCGCTCGCAGCTCAACTAGCGTCAACTGTCAATGCGGCGAATGCCGGCGTGACGTCCTGGGAGACTGGCGTCACGCAGACCGGCCAGAGCGTAGTGCACACCGCCGATGCGCTCAGCGGCGCTGAGCAGGATGCCACGACGACGAGCAAATCCTGATCGACTTAGAATTCGCGCCTGTCGCTGTAGCAGAATCACGAGCGGTTCACGGTAAGGAACCTTCATGGCTAGCAACGTTATTCTCGCTCAAGCCGGCAGCTGGGTCGATATTCAGAATGCGGTCATGGGTGGTGTCCCCGGGCCAGGTATGAATCAGAATTGGGTCAGTAATCCCGGATCTTTGCTCCACGCCGCCGAGAAGTTTCTCGCCTTGCTCACCACGACGGAGCAGATGACGGCCGACGCCACCGCGATCGCCAACGCTTTGACCCAGAAAGAGGTATGGCAGGGGGTGTCGGCTGGCGCGTTCAGCACGCAGGCGCAGTCCATCACCCAGGCTAGTCAGAATATCGGCACGGCTGCTGGCCGAGTCGCCGTGCAGGTGCAAAAGGCCGCCAACGCGCTGAATAACGCGGTCGCGGATATCATTACCGCAAATATCTGGGGTCAGAATGCAACCCAGATGTGGTGGCTGGCACACGGGGCAGCTGCGGCTGCGGCTGGCAAAGCTGCGGCTGTCTCCCCGAGTAACGCCGACGGCCAGTGGAATATCAACGCATACCCGGAGATCGCCAACGTGGTTACGCAGTTGATGAAGCAGGTTGGGACCGTGCTGGAGAATCAGTACGAGGCGGTCGCAACCGAGCTTAAGGCGATCGCATCAGAGTTCGGTGCGGCCGCCGGTGGTGCGGGCGCCGGTGGCGCCGCGGCTGGCGCTGGTGCGCTGCCGTCCAATCTCCCGAGCGCTAGCAATTTACCGAATGCGGACATTCCGATCCCCTCGGTGGACTCGGCCGCGGCTCTGTCGGCCAATCCAACCGGTGGTTCCACCATTCCAGATTTAGCGGCGCCGACCGCGGCCGATGTCAGTGCCCTAGGAAATCCGTCGTTGTCCTCGCCGACGGCCGCTGACGTGAATTCGCTCGGCGCTATTCCCTCGCTCGGCGCTATTCCCTCGGCAGCGACAGCGATACCTTCTGATATTTCCCCGGTGCCAACTGCTGGGGATCTGTCGACTTTGCCTCCAATACCTTCGTTCGCTCCCGCGGCGCTCTCGACCATCACGCCGGCCGGGGCATCATCGTTTACCCCGACATCTTTTACCCCGACACCGTTACCGGCATTCCCAGCCTTGGCTTCGTTGACCAGGAGTTCTGGTGGGGGTGGTGGGGGCGCCATCGGCGGAGTCGGTGGCGGTCTGACCGGACGTAGTGTTGCCGGCGGATTACCCGGGAGCGACACTGCTCTACCGGCATTGCCAACGCTCAAGTCAGGCACGTCGCCGCAGGCGGCCGCTCAGTTCGCCAAGCTCGTGGCCGCCCCGCCCGGTTCATTCCTCGGCGGCGCGGGTGGCGGTGGCGCCTCGGGCAGCGGGACGATTCCGCTACCCAGCGGAACCGATGGCGGCGGTGCCGCGTTTTCCGGTGTGGGTAGCGCCGCGAGCGGCGGCGTATCCGCGGGTGGCCCAGGGCAGTTTTCCGCGGGTGGCCCAGGGCAGTCTGGCGCTGGATCGTCCAGCGTTGAAGCGAGCGGCGGGCCGGCTTCCGGTACTGCCAGCGAGCTGGCCGGGGCCGGGGCAGCTGGAACAGCAGCAACCGCAGCACAAGCCGCTGGCTCGGGGGGAATGCCGTACATGCCGATGGGTGGAATGGGCGGTGGCGGGGCGGGTGCCGGAAAGCAAAACGGGGACCGCGAGCGCACCACTTGGCTGAGCGAGGACCGCGACGTTTGGGGTTCCAATTCCCAACTGTCAACGGCGGTCGTGCGAGCCGGTGCCAGCGGAGATGCGTACGAGCCAGAGTTCGTTCCGACCGAGTTCGACCCAGAGGTACCGTCCAGCCCCGAAGTTGTACCTACACAGACCCAGCCGACCCGCGTTACGGAGGCGACTTCAGCATGACTTCACCAAGGGATGAATTACAGGAACAGCTTAACCAAATCACCAATGAGTACGACGGCATTCGTCAGCGCGCTATCGAACGCAACGAGACCCTGGCCGCGTTGAGCGAGACATTCACCGACGGCAAAGGCACCGTGAGTGTCACTGTCGGCGTGGCCGGGAACATCTCCGAGTTGAAATTCATGTCGCAGCGCTATCGCGAGATGGCGCCTGCTGAGCTGGCAGATTTGATCATGACGGCCATCTCGTCCGCGCAGGAGCGAGCGCGTAAACAACTGACGGACCAGCTGCCGACTACGATGCTCGGCGGAATCAATACGGCAGATCTACTTAGCGGCAAGGCCGACTTTAGTGCATTGCTGTCGAGTGATTTCGGTTCCCGCTTCGGACGCCTGACCGGAGACTCAGCACTTGCCGACGTTCCGCTGCCAAGGTTCGGAACGACAGGAGACCAACCACATGGCTGACGAACTGAGGGTAGTCCCCGAGGACCTGTCGCGTGGCGGTGCCAAACTGATTGGATCCGGTACATAAATAAGCCATAAATCTAGGTAAACCTAAAGAGGTCGGTGGGGCCGGTGCGAATCCGAACCCACCGACTTCTCGATTGATTAGGAACGGGGGTGAGTATGTAGTGGCTGGTTCTGATGATTCTGATTTCGGGGCGGGGTTGATGAATCTCCTGTCGATTTTTGGTGCGGGGGCGCTTTGGCCTAAGTTGAGTCAGCAGGGGCTTTATGCTGC
>JAOPUZ010000008.1 GCA_025966315.1 Frankiales bacterium
CGTACGGGATTGCGATGGTGCCGGACCAGGCGCCGGTCGCGTCGCTGGCGGCGGTGTCGAGCGTGGCAGCCGGTGCCTCGGCCAGCTTCGATGCCTCGGCCTCGACCGGTACATCGACGGCAATCGCTAACTACCACTGGGACTTCGGTGACGGAAACACCTCCGATACCGGAACCACCGCGACCACGACGCACAGCTACACCTATGCCGCGAGCTACACCGCCACGGTGACCGCGACCGACACGGTCGGCACCAGCACCACGCAGGTGTTCACCGGCCAAACCGTTTTGCGCAACGGCAGCGCGGTCGCCACGGCCAGTCGCGGGGTGACCATTTCGAACACGTTGGGCTTCGTATCGGTGCCCAGTGGCCCCGCCTTCACCGCGACGCTGACCGGTCCCGATCAGCACCCCACGGCGGCGGTTCCACTGGACATCACGAATCAGGCGTTGGCCGGCTGGAACATTTCGCTGACCTCAACGAGATGGAATGCGGGATCGGGTCACGTGTTGCCGATCGCCGCGACCGCGGTGCTCAGCACGCCGACCGTCAGTTGCGACACCACCTGCACGGCGGCAGTCACCGGTCAGACCTATCCCTATATCGTGCCGGCTGGTACGACCGCGCCGACCGCGACCAAACTGTTCAGCGCCAACAGCAACACCGGAATGGGCAACCAGACCGTCCATCCGACTTTCCAGCTGACGGTGCCGGCGGCTTCGTACGCCGGTACCTACGCCTCGACCTGGACCTGGACGGTCAGTAGCGGACCCTGACCGTGCGAGTGAGAATGAAGCCATATCATGGCCGCACGTTGTCGCGTCGGACTGATTCGGGAAGATGCAGACGGATCATGCTCCGCTCCGTGCCGGCCGGAATGCTTCCGGGCCACAGCTTGGAGACGACGATGACCGTGGCGAACGCTAGCGGCATCGTCCAGGCCGCGGGCTGCGCTATCAGCGTGCCCAGCCAACCGTGGATGGGCGGCACCAAGTCGTTGACCAAGACGGCGCCGATCGCCGTGCATCCGCCGACGATGAGCCCCGCCGCGGCACCCACCGTTGACACCCGGCGCCACCAAATTCCCAGTAACAACATCGGGCAGAACGTGGAGGCCGCGACCGCGAAGGTCAAGCCGACGCTGTCGGCTAGGCTGAGCGACCCAGTGAAGCGCCAGACGAAGAAAGGCACGCACACCGCCAGTACGCTGGCCAGGCGGAAGCTCTGCACCGTTCCGCGATCGCTGTTGGCCAACCGCGGCAGTCGAGGCCCGAGGATGTCCTGGACCAGCACCCCGGCAATTGAAATCGTGAGACCCGACGCCGTCGACAAAAACGCGGCGAACGCACCAGCGGCGACGAGTGCCCCCAGCAAATCGCCCAGCACGCCGCCAAAGATTCGACCAGGAAGCTGAAGCACCACACTGTCTGATCCGGCCGGGATCAAGTCAGGCGTGATGGCGCGACCGAGCACGGCATAGATCGGCGGGAACAGATAAAAAATTCCCAGTAAACCCAGCACAACAACGGTCGTACGGCGGGCAGCGCGACCGTCGGGGTTGGCGTAGAAGCGCACCAGAACATGCGGCAGGCCCATGACACCGAAACACAATGCCAGCAGCAAAGAATAGGTTGAGTACAAAGGGTGTTCACGCCCGGGCGCGGTGGACAGCGGCCGGGCCCAGTGCGACCCGGTGCCTTTCAACGAGTCCAGCACCCGGACATCGGGGTGATGCCCGGCGCGCCAAGCAATCAGGATTACGAAAATCGGAGTGGCCAGCGCAGTGAGCTTCAGCCAGTACTGAAACGCCTGCACGAAGGTGATCGAACGCATGCCGCCGGCCGCGACGTTGGTGACCACGATGACGACCACCAGGATCGCGCCGACCCAGGTCGGAGCCCCGACAATGGTCGCCAGCGTGAGCCCGGCACCCTGCAACTGCGGCAGCATGTAAAGCGTGCCGATGCCGAACACGAGCACCGAACAGATCAGCCGTACCAACGTCGACTCGAACCGGGCTTCGGCGAAATCAGGCAAGGTGTAAACCCCGGAGCGACGTAGCGGGGCGGCGATGAAGAAAAGCAACATGAGATAGCCGACCGTATAGCCCACCGAGAACCAGAGCGCGTCGACGCCTTGGGCCAGGATCAAGCCCGCGACGCCCAGAAAGGACGCCGCGGACAGATATTCGCCGCTGATGGCGGCTGCGTTCCACCGTGGCGATACGGCTCGACTGGCGACGTAGAAGTCGCTCGTGGTCCGCGAGATCCGCAAGCCGAACATGCCGATTCCGAGAGTCGCGACGCTTACCCCACCGATAGCGGCAAGGCTCAATGCCGTTGACATCAGCGCCGCGCGATGTATTCGCTGAATGCGTCCTCGACACGTTCGGCCCGATTTACATAGAGTCGGCCGGCCAGATACGTGAGTGGATACACGACAAAACCGAGCAGCAGCCAGGGCAGCGGTACCTGCAAGATTCGGTACGTTCTGGTCGCGGGCACCAGAGCAAACATCAGAGGTAGGCCGCCGAGGCCGACGACCAGGCTGGCAACCATCTGCAGCGCGAGCCGAAACTGCGCCTTGATCAGGGAGGTGACCTGAATGTCATCGATTCGGGCCTGCTCAACGATCTCAACCGTCGCCAGCCGTGATGATTGACGGCGCGCGGTGGGGCTGGGGCTAGTCGTCCGGGTCACTCGTACCCGGCGCGGTGTCTCTACGCGGTCCGGTGGCACCGGGTCGGCTACGGGCATGGTCGACGGTGCGCCGCGGTCGCGCGAACTAGCCGGTCGCGAAGTTCACGAGTGTGACGGCGGCTGACCGACAGCCACACCCCGCCGAGCCGGACGGCGCAATGACCATCATCGACCCGCATCTCGTCCACGTAGGCCAAAGCGACCAGGGTGCTGCGGTGGATCCGTGCGAAACCGGCCTCGGCCCAGCGCTCGGCCAGCTCACGGACCGGGATGCGCACTAGGTGGGAGGCGCCGTCGCAATGCAGCCGGGCATAATCGCCCTGCGCCTCGACGTACCGAACCGTGGAACGCAACACGAACTGTGTCGTCCCGCCCAATTCGACGGGGATTACCTCGTCGGTGTTGGTGGTGCCGGCATTGCGTTCAGCGGCCACCGTCACGACTCGGCGAACGGCCTCGGCCAGGCGTTCGAAACGAACCGGCTTCATCACGTAGTCGGTGGCTTGTAATTCGAAGGCGACAACGGCATGTTCGTCGAAGGCGGTCACGAATACGACCTGCGGCCGGGTGGTGAAGCGACTCAACACTCGCGCCAGATCGAGTCCATCCAGACCGGGCATCTGGATGTCAGAGAATACGACGTCGAAGGTCATGTCCTGCAGTGCCTTCAACGCGGCGGAACCGCTGGCGGCGGAGTGGATCTCGCCGATTCGGTCGTCGCGGGAAAGAAGATAGACCATTTCGGCCAGCGCCGGCGCTTCGTCGTCGACCACGAGAACACGCAGTGATGGCAATGCCGGATTCGCCCAGCCGGGCTGACTTGGGTGATCGGCTTGAATGGTGGCGGGCTGGGCGTCCTGGTCAACGACCCGGAGCAGCCGAAGCGGTCGGACGTGGTCGTCGTCCGGACGTACCGCCCGTGCGTCACCAGCCATGTCATCTTCTCGATTCGCCACAGCGTTCGGTCCGACCAACGGATTCAGCCCGGATGACAAGCTATGACGGGTCCGGATTCCGGGGCAGAATTCAGCCTCGAATCTTCAGCACTGTCCAGCCGGAGACCAGGGCACCGGGACCTAATGCGGAGTGCGGTCTGAACGTTGACGCATGCGGCGAAGTCCGCAACGCCCGCAGGGCGTAGTAAGCGCGAGACTTGACCGTGCTGGCCGAAACACCCAGTCGCGCGGCGGCTTGATCCACCGTGCGACCGCGGTAATACAGCTCGTCGATTACCTGACGGTGTGGCTCTGGAAGTCCAGCCAGCAAGGCGGCCACCGTCACCGCATCGCTGACCGAGTCGGCGTGGTCCGCCACCGCGGGCTCAGGCGCGGTGGCGCCGGCAACCTCGGACAACCGCGCCTTGCGGGCCCGAGTTTGGTCGATCACGATATTGCGAATCACCGTGAGCAACCAGCCACGAACCGACCCACGGCCGTTGGCGAACACGTCGGGGTGCCGCCAAGCGCGCACCAGCGCTTCTTGTACGACATCCTCGGCCGCATGATGATCGCGCAATAGCCGGCTGGCGTAGGCCATCATCGAGGCACCGTGCTCGGCGACAATGTCTTCGATGAACTCGTGATCCGCCGCCGATACCGCCCGGACCTTCACCGGTGCCGAGTTCGACTGGATCCCGGCCCGGTAACGCGGAAACGTCGGAATGCGATCAGCCAGTGCGGTAGTCATGACTCATCCGAATCAGCTAACCAACGGCCCTTCATGAGCGGCATGGACGTTGCTCCTTGGATCTCGGGTCGGCGATATCAAGTACGTTGGGAGACCATGCGCCGAACCGAAGCCGGCGCCAAGGGCGCGCGGGTTGGCTGCTTCCAGTGGTGAGAGGGGCGCGCCGGATGGCTGGCCGCTGACGCCGAACGGTCGGTTCGCACCGATCAACGGCTCACCGACTGCAGGCTCAGAGCGCGGTAGGCCCATCGCGCAAACGGTGATTTTCGGCGCCGCTTCAAGGATGGGCGATGAGGATCAGTGCCGGGCAGTTGCAGAAGATATGGACCCGTCGTCGCGAGAATCTCGGACCGTTACCAGAGCAGAACCAGTGCGATCAGCGGGAGGAGTCCTTGAGTTGCTGCTGCGCGGGCCATACGTTTGTCGCTGATGATCAGGACGAGGGCGGCGCCCAGCATGATGGCGCATCCGAAGGCGATGAGCGAGCGGGCCGGGTCATGGTGTCCGGCGGCAAACAGCGCTACGCCGGCACCGGTACCGACCGCTATCAAAAGGTTGTACCAGCCTTGGTTGAGCGCCCAGGGCTTGATGATCTGTGCCTCGGCGTCGTTTTGGATCATGAATCGGCGATACACCTTCGGCTGGCTGAAAGCGAGGGCCTCGAGGTAGAAAATGCCGACGTGCAGAGCAGCGGCGAGGCTAGCTGCGATGAGGGCGATCATATTCACGCTTGGCAGTCTGCCCTATTCGTGTGGACCGCTCGCACGCCTTGCCCGAACAGTCCTACGCCGGCGATGTCATAACAACGTCTGCGTAGGACTTTCCGGTCAGCTCGCGGTGGCGGCTCGAAAGCATGATGTGTGGGGCGAATTCCGTAACGCCCGAAGGGCATAGTGGGTTCGGGATTTGACCGTGCCTGGCGGAATCGCGAGTTCGGCGGCCGCTTCGTTCACCGTGTGCCCAGAAAAGTAGAGCTGCTCGATGACCCGACGCTGATCGGCGGACAGCACCTGCAGCATCGCGTCGACGGTGGCACCATCGATCACCGAGTCGGCGTGATCATCGACAGTACAGTCTGGCGCGCCCGTGTCCGCGACTTCTGTTGGACGGGCGCTGCGGGCCCGAACCTGATCGATCACGATGTGGCGGATCACCGTGAGCAACCAGCCGCGAATCGATCCGCGGCCGTTGCTGAAGACGTCGGGATGGCGCCACGAGCGCAACAATGCCTCTTGCACGACATCCTCGGCGGCGTAATGGTCACCAGTCAACCGGGTGGCGTAGGCCAGCATCGCCGCACCGTGCTCGTGCACCACATCGACAATGAAGCCCTCAGCAGAGGTGACGTCCACGCGTATTGCCGTCGGCCTCAGGATCGGCTCGGCCCGGTAATCGTCGAGCGTCAAAGGGTTTACTGCCGTGGTAGCGGTCATGACCGCTCCAGATCGGTTAGCCAACGGCTCAGTGCGAGCAGCATGGGCTTTGCTCCTTGGATCTTGTGGGTGGCGATGTGCATCCGAGGCAGACCATGCGCCGAGCCGATGCCCGGGCCAAGGGCTCTCGGGACGACAGCTTCCAGTGGTCAGAGTGTTGCGCCCGAAGGATCGCCGGTGACGCCGAGTGGTCCGTTTTCGCCGATGAGCGGAACCGGGTTGACCGGCGTTCGAACACCGAGCCGCTCAGCTCGAAGTTGAAGTCTCCAGCGGAGCTGGTCGATCGGAGCCGGTCCCGCGCAATCTGGCTCATGAGATGGCGGCGGCGATGGAACCGATCAACGTCTAGGCCCGGGGTCCCAACCGTTCCTTCGGAGGACCGCGTGGTAATTCCTTCGTCGCGTCGTCGGAGATGTCGCAGGCCAGCCTTGAACTCCAAGGCCTGACCATCGGGTGGGTAGGGGTCTTACGCGTTCTGCGCGACTACGGAAACATCATTGATTGCGATGGCTTACTTGTGCGGGTAGACCAACGGGTCCATCACGAGCGGCAGGATGAATAAGAAGTAGTCCGGGCCGAGCGGGATAACCCCAGTGGGGTCGGGACCCGGTAGCAGCGGCTCGACCAACGCGTAACGCAGCGAGCCGCCGAGCAGCCGCAGCTAGACCGAGCCGCCGCGGAATCACCTGGATTTGACGACGCCAACTCACCTTCGTCGGTCCGAGGCTCTATGCACGGAACAAGAAGGAGGGACGATGGAATCCGTCACGACCGGGCATTACGCCATCGATCACGACGACATGGGCGTGAACTACTGGCGCGTATCGCAACTCCAACGTCTGGGCATCCCATCGCCGACGAGCCGGGTATACGCGCGTCGCGTCGACTGGCGCGACGTCGCCTGGCTGGTGCAGCGCGGCTGTCCGCCGGTGCTCGCCCTGCGGATCGTCAGCTGATACCGGCGAAGCGGAATGGGCGATGACTCGCGCACCTGGCAGAGCGAACGAATGGAAGCCGGGACGGATCATGATGCCCCGATCAGGCCATTTGCGAGCGCGAACAGCACGAGTTCGGCGCGCGTCTCGAGCCTGAGCTTTCGCATGATATTGGCGCGATGGGAATCGACTGTGCGTACCGAGACGTAAAGCCTTTTGCCGATTTCCTGATTGGTGTAGCCCAGCGCAAGGAGATGAAGCGCGTCGCGTTCTCGCTCCGAGAGCGCGATGAGTTCCGGGAATGAGTCATCGACGACGAGTCGCGCGCCGAGGTTGGGCTCGACGTATTGCTGACCTGCAGCGACGCGCCGGATTGCTTCGATCAGCTCCGTGTCCGACGACCGCTTCGACACATAGCCGCAGGCCCCGGCGCCGATCGCCTGCCGCACAGATGTCGGTTGGGTTTGGGAAGAGACGACCAGCACCTTCGTCGAAGGGCTCGCTGTCACGAGTTCGGGAATGGCCACGTAGCCGTCCTGCCGCGGGAGGACGAGATCGAGCAGAACCACATCAGGCTGCAATGCGCGAGTCTTGGCAATGGCCTGCTCCGCTGTTCCGGCTTCGCCGATAGTGGTTATGTCGTCCTCGCGATCTAGCCGTACATGCAGCGATGACCGGAACATCGCATGGTCGTCGACGAGGAGAACGCGGATCATCTGTCGGCTCCGTAGATCGAGATCACGGCGCGGGTTCCAGCCGCCGGCCGCGGCCTTAGTTCGATCACCCCGGCGAATCGCGCGACGAGCCGGCGGCACAAGGCGAGCCCTAGCTGATCGCCAGTGGCGTAACCGTCCTGGGAATAGAGCCCGACTCCGTCGTCCTCGACAATCAGCTGTCGCCCCTCGCCGCAGGTGAGGGTCGAGATATGGATGTTGCCCGCGCCGGCGGCGATGGCGTTTGCCAGCAGATTGCGCAGCACGAGACGTAGCGCGGCGCGGGGCAGCGGAAATACACCGGCGGCGCTCGTGACGACGTTGGCATCGATCCCTTCGAGGTCGGAAAGGGTCTGGTGCACGACTTCAGGTACGGCTACGCCATTGCCGTCGGCATGACTCGCCCGAACCGTTTCGAGGATCGTGTCGACTACTTCCAGGGCCCGCATCAAACCAGCCCTGGGCTCGTCATCGAGCAGTGCGTGCAGCAGTGCCGATTTCACCTCGTGCGCGATGAGTCCCGTCAGACCCTCAAGTGCCTCGTTCTCCCGGGCAAGCCGGGCCGCGTGCTCCGCGAGTTGTTCTGCGGTCGCGCTGGGGTGCCGGCCGGGAACTCGAAGGCTCGACTGTTCCATGCGGTCTAGCGTGACGGCCGTGACGCCGCTGCTAGCTCGGTCCCTAGGAGCCGGCGTGACCGGAGGCTGCGCGCGCTCCCCGATCTCACAGTTGCTGCTGATCGTGCTCATGAACGTAATTCCTTCGCTGCGGAGGTCTGCGGCGCTGGCGGCGGACGTCGGGATGCGGTACGTGGCAAGTCTGGGATCCATGACGCCATGGTTGGGTGCGGGCGGGTGAACCCGCATCACCAGGATCCGGTGACCGTCCGGTCAGCGCGTGCCAGGTGCCGGTCAGCGCGTGCCGGGTGAAAGTAGCCGCAGCTCGCGGGCCCGCTGTACGGCAGACGCGCGGTCACTGGCCTGCAGTTTGGCGTAAATGCTGCGGGTGTGCGTATTGACCGTGTTCACCGATACGGATAGCTCTCCCGCGATTTGGGGCGTCGACAGATTGGTGGGGAGATAACGCAGGACCCTGAGCTCGCTGGGAGTGAGCGCTTCTGTCGGCGGTAACGGTTCAAGGTCTCTGGTAGTCATGGGCGCGCCGTGCAGGACGTCACGCGGTGCGTTCCGATCAACTGGGATTGCAGACGTTCCGCTGACGTGAACTCCGCGAGCGCGTCGTCGTTGAGGCCGCGACCGGCGTGCAGCATTGCGCTCACGAGATGCATCGCCACTCCGATGGCCGGTGCGGAGTCGCTCCGTAGCGTTTCCGTTGCGCGATGCAGCCACCGCTCGCCTTCGTCGAACTCGCCCACCCAGATCATTGGGTGGGCGAGGGGTTACGGCGCCGGTGTGATGAATGATTCGGCGCCCCAACCGGATCGCCGGCCAGTGCGACCGCCTCCCGGCAGCGCTGCCGGGGAGGCGGTGAGCGAGCGCGTCATGGACGCGTAACCGGGGTGGACCAGGCAGTTGACCTCTATGTAGGGCCGGCCGATTTGCGCGGTCACCTTGGCTGGGCTCGACGTCCTAACGTCCGCGACGAAGTCCTGCCGCGCCCCCGCGCGATGTAGGGGGCTTCAGCGTACGTTAGCGGTCGGCGAACACGCTCCAGAGCCGGTTGCAACATTGGTGGTCTCACGCCGGCCGCGCTCGGCGTCAATTGCCTGTCCTAGGGCGTGCAGGGCGTAATGGGTTCGGGACTTCACTGTGCCTGGTGGCACGCCAAGGGTCACGGCGGCCTCGGCCACCGAGGCGCCGCGGAGGTGACACTCGAACAGCACCTGCCGATGCTCGGTCGAGAGGGTCCGCAGCGCGCTCAGCACGAGTTGCCGATCCATGGTTTGTTGCTGCGTGTCCGCTACCAACTGTCTGGCGGGGTGAAGCCGCGCGTTGGTCCGTCGAGCGACAGTTGAGAACCTCATGGCTTCGGCCGTGGGCGGTATGGTCGCCTTCTTGCTCCGGCGCTTGCGTGGCCACAGATTTCCCCGCGACCGCTGGCGGATGGCAGGCACCTTGCCTGACTGGGTTCGGCGTGGCTCACACTCGGCTGGAATCTATATCCCAATCCGGGTTCAGTGATCAGGAAGCGGGGTCGGCGAGGTTCGGGCTCGAGCTTGCGACGCAGCTGCGCAATGTAGACGCGTAGGTAGCTTGGGTCGACGTGATCTGCTCCGCCACGCAAGTCCGTGAGCAGGGTGCTTCGGCTCACCAGCTCGCCGGGCCGACGCACTAGCTGTTCGAGGAGTTGCCATTCGGTCGGCGTCAGGCGAACACCTTCGCCGGTGTTGTTCGTGATCGTTTTGGCAGCGAGATTGATCTGCATATCACCGATCGTGACGTTCAACGGGACGCTGGCTGTAGTGGCTCGTTGCTGGGCTGCTCGCAACCAAGCGAGCAACTCGCGCACGCTGAGGTTCAGTCTGCCCAAATCGAGCATGATCACGTCCGGTGCGGAGTCGGTTAACGCGAGCGGGCTCGAACGTCGAGGATCGACCGGCGATAACGCGCCTATCGTCCGCGCGGTGGCCATCCCTTGACTCGGTGCCACGATTGACTTCATGCGGTTACCTCCGTCGCAGTGCTAACTGATTCGAGCATCCACACCGCCGCCCGGCTCCCGCCTCCGTGACGCCACCGACGGGGTGCGAAGTATCCGCAAGCACACGGCACGATCCTGATCCGGGATGACGAACGTCAAGCGTCACGATCTCTGAGAGCAATGCGGATCTTCTGCACACAATCCGTTCTCGATCCGATTCGTCCTCACGACCTGGCCGCGAGAGTAAGGAGGTCAGTAATACTCGGAGGCAATCAATGAGCTCACTAATCACTCGCACTGTAAAAGCGACTATCACTCAGTTCACCAAAATGCGATGGGTCATCGGCTTTAACGACTTTCGTTTTCGGGGCGGGATCGTGATCTTCGCCCGTCCCGCATCCGCTGAATTCGTGTGCTCGATCCAGGCGAGCTGAAGCCCGAGATGGCATTGGCAGAAAAGCAAACGACCCTGGTGAACAACGCGATTCATGACCTGATCGAGGCTGGGCTATTGCAAACACCGCCGACGCTCGACTGTCCAAGCAACCTTGAGCTGCCCGGCGGCTGGTGTCTTCAGCACCACATGAAAGCGAGAGGGAGACGCCTCATCCAGATCTACGACGTCTCCGGCGCCCTGGTCGGCTTCGTCGCCAGTACAGATCAACCGCTCGTGTCTGTCGGTGCTGCATGGCGGGGACTTACCCGGGATGCAGGCGCCGACCCGCGCTGGTGGACGCTGGCAATCGGGCACGCAAACCTTGATCCCCAGCCTTCCGTCACGTTCACGAGCAGGCTTCGGGACCGGCGCTTGCTCCGGACCGTCGTCACCCCGGTGGCCATCGACGGCTTATGGGTGACGATGGTCGCCGGTCGGCAGGCAACGGTCAGCCTTCAACAGGGACCACGACGGCACCAGCATCGTGTGTTGCCGACGTTCCAGGGGCGGCCGTGACTGATCCAGATGCTCCGCGTCGTGGTCGCGGACCGAAGCGCCCGCCGAACGTCCTAGTTGATGATTCGTGAATTCCGCAGCCGCTCAGTTGCGACACCGATGCGGTGGGCGGTGGTGTCATCCGACGATCGACGGGTCCGAACTACTTCTAGACGGCTAAACGAGCGTGGTTTCACCGGCCACACCGTGGCAATCGCCACGGTGCATCATTTGAAAGGAAAATTCGACGATGGGCAAGAACAAGGACATCAGGCAGGCGGTCGAGGCTGAGCTGGACTTCGATCCGTTGATCGACGACAGCGGCATCACGGTCCAGAACGTGGAAGGTAACGTGGCTCTTAACGGCGTTGTGGGTAGCTATCCGCAGTACCTGGAGGCAGCCGCGGCGGCGCGACGCATCGACGGCGTGACGCGGGTACACAACCACCTCGAAGTGGTACTGCCAGATAGCGATTACCGCGACGACACGATGCTCACCACAGCCGCGAACAATGCACTGGCTTTCGCGGTCACGGTACCGGCCGGAGTCGAGGCCCGTGCGAAGGACGGCAATGTGACGCTGACCGGCTCTGTGTCCTACGGCAGCCAGCGCGCCGCGGCGGCCGCCGCGGTCACCTACCTGTACGGCGTCCGAAACATCAAGAACGACATCGAAGTGTGGAGCACGGCCGACCCCCTCGACGTGCTCGCCCGGGTCCAGAGCGCACTGGACCGCAACGCGCTGATACTCGATGACAGCGACGTCGTCGTCAATACCGATGAGGCCACAGTGACCCTGTCCGGGAACGTGCGCACCTGGGCCGAACACGACGCCGTCATCGACGCCGCATGGCGGACCGATGGGGTCTATTACGTCAGCGACGACCTCATCGTCACCGGTTGACCGGTTCCGCGAGCAACGACCATCCACGAGCGAGAAAAGAAAGTAGACACAACATGAAAAAGCTCTCTGAGCAACTCAGTGCACTATCGGATCGCACGAAGAAGACCGAAGACACCGTCGCCGCGGTGCGCGCCAACGACCGCGCCAATCTCGACGCGAAGCGTGATTCGCTCAAGGCGTCAGCCGAGTCGAAGGCGACGTCGGCGAAGGAGCACGCCGCCGCCGCCAGAACCAAAGCCGACGACAAACGGGATGCGGCTCGCGCCGCGATCGAGGAACGGTTCGCCGCGATGCACGCTCACATCGAGCAGCGGCACGCCGAGCGTGACGTCAAGAAGGCCGAGCACCATGCCGAGGTCGCCGAGCAAGAGGCCTCCGAGGCTGTCGATCTGGCGCTGTACGTCCTGGATCAGGCCGAGTACGCCATCGTCGACGCCGCCATCACACGAGCAGACGCTGACGAACTGTCGTCCACCGCATAGTTCGCGGACTCGTCGACTTCGTCGGGTGTCCTGGCGGAACGCTCGATTCCGCCAGGACACCGCCCGCTCCAACACAGAAACCTCCTGATCGGAGATATCTCATGAACAACATCAGCGGTGCCCTCGTATGGCGTGGAATCCTTGCTCTCGGCGTCGGCGTCATCGCCGTCGTGTGGCCCGGAATCACCGTCGGAGCGTTCGTCATCTTGTTCGCCATCTATGCCTTCATCGCCGCCGGATCCGAGGCCGCCCGGGCGTTTCGTTCCGACGGCGCCGGCGCCGGCGCGGTGGCAGGCCGACTCCTGCTCGCTGTTGTAGATGTCGGAGCCGGTATCGCGGCGCTGGCCTGGCCGGGGATAACCGCGCTCGCGCTGGTCTGGCTGGTCGCGATCTGGGCCTTTGCCGGTGGTCTCACCGAGGTCGTCATGGCCTTTGTCGCCGGGGATTCGACCGGGGAACGCGCACTGCTCGGTTTGGGAGGCCTGGTGTCGATCGCCTTGGGTGTCGTCTTCGCGCTGCGGCCTGACATCGGCGCGGTATCAATCGCTCAGATTTATGGCCTATTCAGCATCGTGGCCGGCGTTTCAGCGCTGGTGATGGCCGCCAACGTGGGCGACCGCCGGGCGGCTAGGCAGCTCGCGACGTGATCGAATCAGCACGAGTTGAGGAGAGCCATGAAGGCCGTGCCGCTCGCGTTGACGTGCAAGGGGCTTGTGTCGATCGTGATCGGGGTTGTCGCGGTCGCGTGGCCGCACGTCACCGTTCATGTCTTCGTGATCATCTTTGCCGTCTACGCCTTCACGGCCGCCGCCGCTGAGGCCATTCGACTGGCCGCTGCTCGCTCCGCGTTGGCAGTACTGGGACGGTTGCTCCTAATCGTGTTGGACGCGATCGCCGGATTCGCCGCCCTCAGGTGGCCCGAGGTCACGACCCACGTTGCCATCGTCATCATCGCAGCGTGGGCGTTGGTGACCGGAATCCTGGAATTGGGATTTGCCGTCGGTGGTCGTCACGGGTCCAGCGAACGCTCGCTGCTGGCTCTGGACGGTCTGATACCGATCGCGCTCGGACTCGTCTGCGCGATTAGCCCAAACGCCTCAACGATCACGATCGCCCAGACCTACGCGCTGTTCAGCCTCATCGCTGGTGCTGCCGCGCTCGCGATGGCCTACGACAGGCGCCATGACGACGACGTTCCCGCGTCGATCGTCCGGGGAGGGGTCTTGTGACCACGCCGAATACGGCGGCGCATCGCAAGCAATTGAATGACACCTTTCGTCTCCTTGGCGCAACGCGAGATCGCTACCCGTTCTCGTTCGCCTGCGCAGCCTCGAGTACGCGCTTCGCCAACTGTGTCCGAGACTTGACTCCAAGCTTGCGAAACACTTTGTGAAGGTGGTACTCGACCGTGCTCGGGCTGATGAACATTTGCGCGGCGATCTCGCCGTTGGTGCCCCCCTGCGCGACGAGTTCTGCTACGCGCGCCTCTTGAGGCGCCAGCTGACCCAGGTGCCCTGGGGCGTCCGGGGACCGCGTGTGGGTGCGTTCTCCGGCTGCGCGCAGTTCGATTCGGGCTCGCTCCGCGTAGCTGTCGCTGCCGAAATCCGTGAACAGTGTGTGGGCGACACGCAGTTGGTCGCGAGCCTCCGCCGGACGGTTCTCGCGGCGCAGCCACTCACCGAAGAGCAGGTGGGTGCGGGCAAGATCCAGGCGCAACGGCGTAGGTGAGAGCCGGTCGATGGCGCTGCGGTAAAGCCCGTCGGCGAGCGGGCCATCGCTGAGCAGGGCGCGGCACCGATCTTCGACGGCAGCTCCCCACACCGTTCCGCTCGACGTGGTGCTCTCGGTCAGCCGCTCGAAGGCCGGCATGGCCTCGTCGGCCCGGGAAGTTCGGCTGGCCGCTTCGATCAGTTCAACCGTCGCCCATGGCCAAAACCACAGTTCGTAAGGGTCTTGCAGGGCACTTTCCGCCGCGATGTAGGCCTCGTCGTATCGGGCGAGCCCGTTACACAACGCCGCCGAGGCGCATCGGGTCAGGGTCACTCCCATGCCTTCCCCTCGGGCGGCGAAGTCTGTTGCGGCGGCGTCTATGAATTCTCGGGCTTCCTGCTCGTAACCGCGGAACGCAGCCACCAGCACGGCTGCGTATGCGGCGGTCCTCGTATCTGTCGCGTCGGCCACCGCTTCTGCTTGCTGGAACAGCGATTCCGCCTCCGACAGTCGCCCGGCAAAGAGTTGGACGCCCGCCGTCGTGCTGAGGGTCAAGGGAAGGACGCTCAATGCCCCGGTTGCCAGTGCCATGTCAACTTGACGACTGGTGAGCGCATCCCAGGCTTCGTAGTCCCAGATGAAGGCCGCGGTGCGCCCAGCCAGCCACGACCAGCGCAGGCGCTCGTCGGTGGTGATGGAATTCCCGCGGAATTTCTCGAGTGCCTGCCGGGCCAGCGGAGTCCCGGCCGCCGGTCCCTCGACGACCAGGAGTGCGAGACCTTGCAGCAACAGGTCTGAGGCGGCGGGAGGCTCAAGTGGCGGCGGGGCGGCGAGTACTGCCCGTGCGACATCCCGAGCGTCGACTTCATTGGTTAGATTCCCGGCGAATAGTGCTGCCGTCATCGCGTCGAGGTAGGTGTCCCAGGCTCTCCTGGGATCATGGAGTTCGAGTCGCTGGGCTGCGGCGAGCAGAAGCCGCGGCGCGTCCCGCCCTCGTTGAGAGGCAAACGAAATCTCGCCCCGGAGCGCGTCGAGCTGGGCGCGTTGATGGTCGTCCAACGGACTTCGTTCGGCGCGAGCGGCGAGTTCCAATGCGGCCTCGAGTGCGCCTGCCTGCCGCTTAGCTTCAGCGGCCGCCAGCGTTCGGGCAACGCGCTGCTTCGGGTCGACTGTTAGTTCCGCTGCTCGTTCCAGAAATGCCGCCGAGGCGGCGATACCCCCGCGCGCCTCGGCTCGACCGGCCGACACCTCCAATTCCGCTGCCACGTCGTCGTCGGGATGCCAGGTGGCCTGCGAGCGGTGCCAGGCGCGCCGGTCCGGGTCGGCGGCCGGGTCGGTGACCTCGGCAAGGACTCGGTGCGCGTCGCGTCGCTCAGCCGGAGACGCCGACTCGTAGACAGCCGAACGGACAAGCGGGTGGCGGAAACAGACTCGCGGCGACATCTGCAGCAGACCGTCGGCTTCAACAGCGGTAGCCGCCGACTCGTCAACCCCGAGGCGCTGAGCGGCGGGCCACACCAGTGCCGGATCACCGGTGGGCTCGGCGGCCGCCACAAGGAGCAGGCGACGCGAGGTTGCCGGGAGCTGCGCTATCCGGCGTCGGAAGCTCGAGTGCAGCCGACCCGCCAGGGGGACCGACGACGGCAGTGCGAATCCGCCGGCCAGTTCGACGGCTGTCATCCCGCGCGGCAGTTCGAGCAGGGCAAGCGGGTTGCCACGTGTCTCGGCGAGGATGCGCTCGGCAACGCTCTGGTCGAAGGGGTCTGGAAGGGCCGAGCGCAGGAGGGCGCGAGCGTCCGCTGGGCCGAGGCCATCAAGCCGGAGGTCCGGGAAACCTGTGAGAACCTCCGGAACGGTTCGGGCGCCGAACACGAACGCGATTCGCTCCGACCTCACTCGACGTGCCGCGATCGCGAACGCGTGCGCCGATTCGTGATCAAGCCACTGGGCGTCGTCAACAAGGCACAGGACAGGGGTCTTTGACGCTATCTGGGACAGCAGCCCAAGCAGGGCAAGGCCTACGAAGAGTCGGTCGGGCGGCGCACCGTTGACGTGTCCGAACGCCACGTCAAGCGCATCCCGCTGCGGCGCGGGCAGATGTTCAAGAGCGCCCAAGTTCGAGGCGCACAGCTGCTGAGCGGTGGCGTAGGGGAGTTCTCTCTCGGCTTCGTTCCCGACCGCGCCGAGCACCTGAAAACCTGGCGCCGACTCGGTCGCGTAGGCCAATAGAGCGGACTTCCCAATTCCCGGCTCGCCATGGATCACGACCGTGCCGCCGTGCCCCAAGCGCGTCGCGCTAAGCAGCCGGTCGATTAGCTCGCGCTCGTTTTTCCGTCCAAGCAGCACCACTGAAGCCCCCTCAGGTCACTGACTGGATGGGCGAGTCTCGCTCCTGTCGAGAATGAGGTGGCGCTCGGCGAAATACCAGGCCCCGTCGATCTTGGCGAACGTATCGGGCGTCGCTGCGTGTCGCCCGTACAATCCAGGACGTGCCGGGGAAGTCCCCGCTTGGTCGACGCCAGCCTAACCGCGGAGATCCCCTCTTATCAAGAGCAGGTGTTGGATGGCCGGTCGGCAGCCTCGGCAGCCTCGGCAGCGAGCAGACGCGGCTGAGAACCGCCGGCTGATCCTGGCCGCCGCACTGGCGGCCTTGAGCGAGTCAAGCGAGGCGTCGTTGAACTCGATCGCCGCTCGAGCAGGCGTGGCCAACGCGACCTTGTACCGCCATTTCCCGACGCGCGAAAGCCTCGTGCTCCAGGTGTACCGCTACGAAGTCCAGCAATTGGTCGCGGGCGCCGATGAGTTTCTCGACTCCCTGGAACCGGAGGACGCGCTGCGCGCCTGGGTTCAGCGCCTGGCCCAGTACGCGATGACCAAACACGGTCTGGCCGCTGCCCTGCGTACCGCGACCGGACCCGGCACGGCGCTTTTCGCTGAGACCTACGACCAGATCGTGGGGGCGCTGGGGCGGTTGCTCGATGCGGCGACCCGTAGCGGCGCCATCCGACCCGGCCTCAAACCCGACATGGTAATTCTCGCCCTGGCTGGCCTGTGGGAGATCGATCCCAACTCGGACTGGAAGGCGACCGCCACCGAGCTCTATGAACTCGTGCTCGGTGGCCTGCGGTCCTGATCACTCATGGTGGGAACCGCTCGGAAGGTTCCGCGGGCGCTGCGTCATCGAAAACCACGCCGGCCGCGAGCTCTCCCTTTCCCTGCGATGAGGCTTCCGCTACGGGTGTGCGAGCTGAGCCTTCAAGAATTCGGCGGCCCGATCGAGCGCCACTCCGGCCTCATCGAGCAGGCCCGCAAAACCTTGAAAGACGTGCGGAACCCCGGGGGTGACCTCGAGGGTGACCGCGACATCGGAGCGGGCGGCCCGTCCGGCGAGCCGGAGAGCGTCGCTCAGCAGGACCTCGTGCGAACCGACCTGGATGAGAAGCGGAGGCAATCCGCTGAGATCGCCGAAGATCGGGCTGATACGCGGGTCAGCGGCGTCGGCCCCGCCGACATAGTCGGGAACCCGGGCACGGAGCCCGTCCGGTGTGAGGACGGGGTCGAGTTCCTGTTTCTCGGCCAGTGTCTGGCCCGACAAGGTCAGATCTGCGTACGGCGACATCAAATATCCACAGGACGGCAAGGGCGTGCCCGCGTCTCGCAAAGCGAGCAGCGTTGCTACCACCAGCCCGCCTCCGGCCGACTCGCCGGCGAGGACGATCCGGTCAGGGGCAATGCCCTGTGCCAGTAGTCCCTCGTAGGCGGCGCGAGCGTCTTGGACCGCGGCCGGATACGGGTCTTCGGGGCCCAGCCGGTACTCGAGCGTGATAGCTCGTGTGCCTGATCGTCGAACCAGATCACCCACGAGCGGAACCGACGCCACTGCCGTGCCGATGACGTATACGCCGCCGTGAAAATAGAGAATCACATTCTCTGCACCGTTGCCCAAGACGGTGACCTCGATGCCAGTCACACCGCCGACTTCGAGGCGACGCTGCTGGATATCGGGTGCCACCGGCACCTGGGCCATGAGTTCGTTGAACGCGGCTCGTAGTTTCTGGACATCGCCGGCGGTGTCGAGCCCGCCCTGCCGCAAGATGGCGTCCAGCTGGAGTTGCTGGGCTTTGCTCATCGCTACGTCTCCGATCGTTGGGTTAGGCGCCGGCCGGTACGCCGGGCTGGGCGGCGATGTCGTCCTTACCGGCCTTGACCAGGACCAGGATGGCGACGAACGCGGCGGCCATCAGCCCGACTCCGATCCAGAACGCGACGTGGTAGCCGTGGATCGCGGCGAGTGGATTGAACGTGGACGGGTTGAGGTGATGCGCGATGACGTAGGACGAGACCGCGCTCGCATAGAACGTGTTCAACAGTGAGGTGCCCAGGGAACCGCCGATCTGCTGCGTCGAGTTGAGCACCGCGCTGGCGACGCCGGCATCGTTGTCACTCACGCCGGTCAGAGCAAGGCTTGACAGCGGCACTAACACCAGCGCCAAGCCGATGCTTATCAATAACTCGCCGGGCAGAACGGTGGCCGCCCAGCTGCTGGTGTCAGAGATCGAGGTGAAGGTGGCGAGCCCGATTGTGGCCATGGCGAGCCCGACCAGCATGAGCGGCTTGGGCCCGGTGCGCGGCAACAGCGCCGACACCGCCGCCGAGGTGACGACGACGCCGCCGCTGAACGGCAGTACCGCAATGCCCGCCTTGAGAGCGCTGTAGCCCAGGTTGGCTTGGAAGTAGTAGCTCAGGAACAAGAACATCGCGAACAGTCCCGCGAAGACCAGCAGCGAGGCGACATACGTGCCGCCGCGATTGCGATCGAGCACCACTCGCATCGGCAGCAGCGGACTGGCCGAGCGCAGCTCGACGAGCACGAATGCGACCAGCAAGATCGCCGCGCCGACCAGGTAGCTGATGGCCTCGACCGAGAGCCAGCCGACCCCGGTCTTGGCCGCTTGGGTGAAGCCGTACACGAGGGCGACCAGCCCGGCCGTGCCGAGGATCGCGCCCGGGATGTCGTACGAAGTCCCGCCGCCGGATTTGCTCTCGGTGACCAGAATTGTGCCGGCGATGAACGCCACGACCGCGATCGGGATGTTGATGAACAGGCACCAGCGCCAGGAGGCGTACTCGGTCAGCGTGCCGCCCAGAATTAAGCCGATCGCCGCGCCACCGCCCGAGATCGCGCCGTACACCGCGAACGCCTGAGCCCGCTCCTTGACCTCGGTGAAGGTCACCGAGATCAGTGACAAGGCAGCGGGGGCGAGTAGCGCCGCGAACAAACCCTGGAGCGCCCGGGCGCCGAAAAGCATCGCACCGTTCTGTGCCGCACCGCCAAGCGCCGACGCCGCCGCGAACCCGATCAGCCCGACCAGGAAGATCCGCTTACGGCCGAGGTAGTCGGCGATCCGTCCGCCCAGCAGCAGCAGGCCACCGAACGCGAGGGTGTACGCGGTGATCGCCCACTGCCGGTCAGCGTTGGAGATATGCAGGTCGCGTTGCGCCGAAGGTAGCGCGATGGTTACGACGGTGCCGTCGAGTACCACCATCAGCTGCGCGATCGCGATTACCGCCAGGGCCCACCACCGATGGCTGGGTAGTTCCTCGTCCGTTTCCGCAAAGGAGTCGACTGGGCGAGGCGGTGCTGTGCCGCTACCTGACCTCGCAGGCTCGGTCACGGATGGACCTGCGAGCCGGCGCCGAGGTCGAGGCGCATCGACTGCATGATCATGAACGTGGTGCTGTAAGTGAATTCTTCGATGTCAGCGGAGGCCAGCACGCCGGTGTACTTGGCAACGACCGGTTTGGTGGCGAGTTCGGTGACCTCGTCGAGGTATCCCTTCACCGCCGCCCACACGTTCGTTCCGTATTTCAGGTAGTACGGAGTGGGGTCGACTTTGCCGAGTGCTTCCTTTGAGCTCTCGACGATGTCGTTGATGTACTGCTGGTGCAATTCGATGTCGTCGCGGGTACCAAGGCGGCCGAGGTGGCCGCCGATGTAGGTCTTCCACGGATACGTCAGCGCTGTGGCCGGAGCGTCGATGTATCCGGGGATGTCCTCGCTGAGGTTGCAGTTGTAGATCGGCACCCAGCCGGAATTGACGATGTCGATGAGCATGAGGGCGGCGTGGTCGGGGAAGTGGATGAAGATGTTGTCGGGGGAGTGGTTGGGCCCATGAAAAGCCAGTTCCACCCGCTCCCCGCCGATCCGCAATGTGTAGGTGTCGCTGAAGGTGACCTCCGGGGCGGGTCGAGTCGGGTCGTTGTCCCGCAGCAGCAGACGTCGGGTCTCCTCGTGGCCGATGCGGATGACGTCGTCGCCGAACAGGTTGGCTGCGCCACTGTGGTCGGCGTGGTGGTGGGAGTAAACGATGTGGGTAACGGTGCTTGTGGTGCCTTCCTCGGCGGTGGCGGCGTCTACGGCGCGACGCAGGTTGTGACCGATGGTTGGCGGTGCGTCGAAGAGGACGACCCCGTCGCCGGTGGCGAGGAAGGCCGATTGGTAGGTGCCGTCGGTGACCCAGAACAGGTTCCGTTCGACCCGGCCGAAGTGATAGCCGTGCTCGTTGAGGGCGGGCCCGAGCGACGATTCGGGAACCGGTGCGTAGTCGGGCAGCGAGCTAGTGGCTTGGGTGGTCATTCGTTTCCTCACGGGCCGGCACAGACAGGCGCATCCGTGCGATCGAATCTCGCCGGTGGACGGGGTATCGCCGACGATGACGGTCTGGCTTCAGAACGCTGGTTGACGCTGGCCGCTCGACCCAGCGTGGCCCGTGACAACCGTGATGGCGTCTAGGGAATCCATAGTCGTTTCGCGAAGCCTTGTTACCTGCGATTCCACTTGGCTTGACGTATGCTTATATCGGAATATGATTGCGCCATGGCACGGGCAGCGACGACGTCGGACGTCTTCAACGCGATCGCCGAGCCGCAGCGGCGCGAGATCCTGGTTCTGCTGCAGGCAGGTGAGCGTGCGGTGACCGAGCTGGCCCAGGAGCTGGGGATGACCCAGCCGGGGGCGTCCAAACACCTGCGGGTGCTCCGGGAAGTCGGACTGGTGCGGGACCGCAAAGCAGGCAAGCAACGGCTGTACGGCCTCGACGTCCGCGGGCTGCGACCGGTTCACGAGTGGACCGGCGGCTTCGAGCGGTTCTGGAACGAGAGCTTCGACCGGCTGGACGAGTACGTGCAGGACCTCAAGCAGGCAAGGCAGGAGGAGTAGCTGATGAGCGCGACAGGACGAGAAGCGCCGGCGCAGTCCGCGACGGCCGACCGCGAGATCGTGATCTCCCGGGTCATCAGTGCCCCACCGGAGCTGGTGTTCGAGGCGTTCACCGAGTTGCGGCACGTGTCGCGATGGTGGGGACCGCAGGGGTTCACCACCACCACGCGGGCGTTCGAGTTCCGCGTCGGCGGGGAGTGGGACTTCGTGATGCACGGACCGGACGGGACGGACTACCAGGAGTGGATCTGCTGGACCGAGATCACCCCGCCGGAGCGGATCGCGCTGCTGCACGGTGAGTCCCGCGGCGACCCCAACGCCTTCGAGTCGGTCTTGACGTTCGCGCCCGACGGCGCGGCGACCCGGATCGAGATGCGCACGGTGTTCCCCAGCAAGGAGCTGCGCGACCAGGCGGTCGAGAAGTACCACGCGATCGAGGGCGGCCAGCAGACCCTGAGCAACCTGGCGGCCTACGTCACCGAGATCGTTGGCAAGGGAGTTGAGGACTGATGACAGGAAAGGTGTTCTTCAGCGTATCGATGTCGCTGGACGGGTTCATCGCGCCCGGGTCCCTCGGGGACTTGATGGGCCAGCAGTGGATGGAGCTGCAGCGGTGGATCTTCCCGCAGCGTTTCTTCCGGGAGAACCTGAAGCTCGGCGGGGGCGGTGAGGAAGGGCGCGACAACGACATCGTGCGGCAGACGTTCGAACGCACCGGCGCGAGCGTGATGGGCAAGCGCATGTTCGACGCCGGCGAGCAGATGTGGCCGGCGGAGGCGCCGTTCCACACGCCGGTATTCGTCGTGACGCACGAGAAGCGTGACCCCTGGGAGCGGCCGGGTGGAACCACCTTCCACTTCGTCAACGACGGCATCGAGACCGCGCTCGACCAGGCCCGCGAGGTCGCCGGCGACCGGGACGTCCGCATCGCGGGCGGCGGCGCAACGATCCTGGAGTACGTGAACGCCGGCCTGATCGACGAGTTCACGATCGCGCTCTCACCCGTGCTGTTCGGCTCCGGAATCCGCCTG